>NZ_CP071640.1:0-647500 GCF_051131945.1 Pseudomonas sp. Z5-35 | reverse complement strand
AGCGCCTTGTGTATCTGTCAAGCGGTTATTTTTAGAAGTTTTCAAAGTTTCCTTATCAACTTCAACCACTTGCGCTTCCGATCTCTCGTTAGCGGGAGGCGAATTCTACAGCGTTAGTCGCTGCTGTCAACACCTCTTTTTCTCCGCTTTCGACCGAGAAGATCGAACCGCCGATAGAGCCAAACAACGCCGCCCTACCCGCTCCTTCCGTGCCTCGATGAACTGAAGCACGCTTACATCGAAACCTACTTAACTCGTTGAAACTCAAGGAGTTTTCCGTTTCGACTGCGCCGGAAGTGGGGCGAATTATAGACACCCACGATTTGCCGTCAACCGTTATTTCCAGCTTTATTCCGATTTAAGCGTAATGCGCGCAAAAGCCTTCTTGCCGGCTTGGCATACATGAGTGGAACCCAGCTCATATATATAGGTGCGATCCACAACCTCACCATCTATACGCACACCGCCCGAACCCAGGAGATCTCGCGCCACCGCCGCATTCTTGACCAAGCCCGCTTTATTAAGGACCGCAGCAATCGGCATAGCCTCGGTAGCAGTCAGTTCAATTTCAGGCAGATCATCCGGCAGCTCGCCATCCTTCATACGGTTACCCGCCGCCCGATGAGCATTGGCCGCTGCCTCCGCACCATGGAAACGCGCAACGATCTCTTCGGCCAGTTTGATCTTGATGTCTCGCGGATTAGTCCCTGCCTCTACATCGGCTTGGAACGCATCAATCTCTTCCATGGACCGGAAGCTCAACAGCTCGAAGTAACGCCACATCAGCGCATCGGGGATGGAAACCAGCTTGCTGTACATGACGCCCGGCGCTTCCTGGATACCTACGTAGTTACCCAAGGACTTGGACATCTTCTTCACGCCATCCAGGCCTTCGAGCAATGGCATGGTCAGGATGCACTGCGCTTCCTGACCATAACCGCGCTGCAGCTCACGCCCCATCAACAGGTTGAACTTCTGATCGGTACCGCCAAGCTCAACGTCCGCGCGCAATGCAACCGAGTCATAGCCCTGTACAAGCGGGTATAGGAACTCGTGAATGGCAATTGGCTGATTGGATTTATAGCGCTTGTCGAAATCATCGCGCTCGAGCATACGAGCCACGGTGTATTGGGACGTCAGGCGAATGAAATCCGCCGGCCCCATCTGATCCATCCAGGTGGAGTTGAAAGCCACTTCGGTCTTGGCCGGGTCAAGAATCTTGAAAACCTGGGTCTTATAGGTCTCGGCATTATCGAGAACCTGCTCACGGGTCAGCGGCGGGCGCGTGGCACTCTTCCCGCTTGGATCACCGATCATCCCGGTGAAATCACCTATAAGGAAGATGACTTGGTGCCCCAGCTCCTGGAACTGGCGCAGCTTATTAATAAGCACGGTATGACCCAGGTGCAGATCGGGTGCCGTCGGATCGAAACCAGCCTTGATGCGCAGCGGCTGCCCGCGCTTGAGCTTTTCGATCAGCTCGGACTCGACCAACAGTTCTTCCGCACCACGTTTGATCAGCGCTAGCTGCTCTTCAACCGACTTCATAACAGACCCGTAAGGCTCAGATTCAAAGGGCACCAACCATACAAGATCGCGCACCAAATACAAGGTTTGCCCGGCGCGCGGACGCCAATCCACAGAACAGAGCGTCCGCGGGCTTGCTTCGCAGGGGTTTTGGTTATATTTTATACAGTTATTTCATCTTCATCATGTCATTCATCTTTTCCAATTCATCTTTCAAAAGCCAAAATTACTTATGACCACAGAACCGTCTAAAGCGCCGCCGCTTTACCCAAAGACCCACCTGCTTGCCGCAAGTGGCATCGCAGCCCTCCTTAGCCTGGCGCTCCTGGTGTTTCCCTCCAGCGATGTTGAAGCCAAAAAGACGACTCTGAGTCTTGAACTGGAAAGCCCTGCTGAACAACTGACACAAGAACAAGACGCCGCCGAAACCGTTCAAGCCACAAACGAACCGGCCGCATCTCCTTTTGCACAGATTGAAAACAGCCCGGAAGACACCGCAGCGACCGCTGCCCAGGTAGAACCCCCTGTTGCGGAAGAAAAGAAAGGCCCCGATCATCGCGAAGTGATAGTTGCCAAGGGCGACACACTTTCCACCCTCTTCGAAAAGGTTGGCCTGCCCTCGACGTCGGTCCATGAAATTCTTGCCAGCGACAAGCAAGCCAAGCAGTTCACTCAACTGCAACGTGGCCAGAAACTCGAGTTCGAACTCAATCCAGACGGACAGCTGACCAACCTGCACACCAAGCTGAGCGATCTGGAAAGCATCACCCTGACCAAGAACGACAAGGGTTATGTATTCAACCGCGTCACCGCCAAGCCCACCGTTCGCTCAGCCTACGTCCACGGCGTCATCAACAGTTCGTTGTCCCAGTCCGCTGCGCGCGCAGGCCTTTCCCATAGCCTGACCATGGACATGGCCAGCGTATTTGGCTACGACATCGACTTCGCTCAGGACATTCGCCAGGGTGACGAATTCGACGTCATCTATGAGCAGAAAGTGGTCAATGGCAAGAGCGTCGGCAACGGCCCGATTCTTTCCGCGCGCTTCACCAACCGCGGCAAGACGTACACCGCAGTGCGCTACACCAACAAGCAAGGCAACAGCAGCTACTACACCGCCGACGGCAACAGCATGCGCAAGGCATTCATCCGTACACCGGTTGATTTCGCCCGCATCAGCTCCAGGTTTTCCGCCGGTCGCAAGCACCCGATCCTGAACAAGATTCGCGCCCACAAGGGTGTCGACTACGCCGCCCCACGTGGTACGCCAATCAAGGCAGCCGGTGACGGCAAGGTATTGCTGGCAGGACGTCGCGGTGGTTATGGCAACACCGTGATCATCCAACATGGCAATACCTACCGCACGCTGTACGGCCACATGCAGGGCTTCGCCAAAGGCGTGAAGACTGGCGGTAGCGTCAAGCAAGGCCAGGTGATCGGCTACATCGGGACCACCGGACTGTCCACCGGCCCGCACTTGCACTATGAGTTCCAGGTCAACGGCGTGCACGTCGATCCGCTGGGCCAGAAGTTGCCGATGGCCGATCCAATCGCCAAGGGCGAGCGCGTACGTTTCCTGGCTCAAAGCCAACCCTTGATGGCGCGCATGGATCAAGAGAAAGCCACCCTGCTGGCTTCGAGCAAGCGCTAAGCCATGGCGCTCTATATCGGTGTGATGTCCGGGACCAGCCTGGATGGCTTGGATATCGCACTGATCGAACTGACCCCGGCGATCAAATTGATCGCCACGCACTACATCCCCATGCCTGCCGTTCTGCGCGCTGAATTGCTCGGATTGTGCAGCAGCGGGTCCGATGAGATCGCCCGCTCCGCCATTGCCCAGCAAAACTGGGTAAAGCTGGCCGCACTGGGCATCCATACCCTGCTCAACGAACAGAAACTCAAGCCTAAAGACGTCACGGCGATTGGCAGCCACGGCCAGACCATCCGCCACGAACCGGCCCGCGGATTTACCGTGCAAATCGGCAATCCGGCATTGTTAAGCGAATTGACCGGCATCTCCGTGGTCAGCGATTTCCGCAGCCGCGATGTCGCCGCTGGCGGACAAGGCGCGCCATTGGTCCCTGCGTTTCACGAAGCATTGTTCGAAGAACGAGCCGGTAATCGCGCCGTACTCAATGTCGGCGGCTTCAGCAACCTCAGCCTGATAGAACCCGCAAAACCCGTGGCCGGTTTCGACTGCGGCCCGGGCAACGTGCTGCTCGATGCCTGGATACATCAACAACAAGGCGAACATTTTGATCGCGACGGCCAATGGGCTGCCAGCGGGAAAGTCGAGCCAGTTCTGCTCAAGGCTCTGCTCAGCGATCCTTTCTTCGTCACCAAGGGCCCGAAAAGTACCGGCCGCGAAGTATTCAACCTGCCGTGGCTGAGCCAGCATTTATCGCAGTTGCCAGCTTTCGCCCCGGAGGACGTACAGGCCACGCTGCTCGAACTGACGGCTTTGACCATCGTCGAATCGCTGCAACATGCCCAATCCAATACTCAGGAACTGCTGGTCTGCGGCGGCGGCGCGCACAACCGGACACTCATGAAACGCCTGGCTGAGCTGCTGCCGGATACCAAAGTCAGCAGTACGGCGGTGTACGGCGTGGACCCGGACTGGGTTGAAGCCATGGCTTTTGCCTGGCTCGCCCATTGCTGCCTTGAAGGCATCCCGGGCAACCGTCCAAGTGTCACCGGCGCCCGCGGCTTGCGTGTACTTGGCGCCATCTATCCGGCCTGAAATCAATAACGCCAGACAAAAAAACGCCGCAGGGCCGTAAGGCACTGCGGCGTTCTTATTGAAGCCCTCAGATCGAGAACGAAGAACCGCACCCACAAGTCGTGGTGGCGTTAGGGTTCTTGATCACGAAACGCGACCCTTCCAGACCTTCCTGATAATCCACCTCGGCACCTGCCAGGTACTGGAAGCTCATCGGATCGACCACCAGGCTGACGCCTTCGCGCTCGACGATGGTGTCGTCTTCGGCCACTTCTTCATCAAAAGTGAAGCCGTACTGGAAACCGGAACAACCGCCGCCCGTGACAAATACGCGCAGCTTCAAACGATCATTACCCTCTTCATCGACCAGGCTCTTCACCTTGTGCGCAGCACCGTGGGTGAATTGCAAAGCCGTGGGGGTGAAGGTTTCGACGCTCATGCTGAATATCTCCCGGCGTTTACGCCGCCATAATGCGTGATGGCGGGCATTATCCGCTTCTCCTACAAAATCGGTCAACTATTTGCGCAGCAGCTGCAAGCCGCAAGCTTTAAGCCATAAGCTCGTAGTTTACAGCCTGCAGCTCGTGATTTATGGCAGCATCCCCGCGTGGGACAGGCCCAGCCGCTCATCCAGCCCGAAGAGGATGTTCAGGTTCTGTACCGCTTGGCCGGAAGCACCCTTGACCAAGTTATCGATTACCGACAAGACCACGACCAAGTCGCCGTCCTGCGGGCGATGCACAGCGATCCGGCATACGTTCGCGCCGCGGACACTGCGGGTTTCCGGATGGCTGCCAGCCGGCATCACGTCGACAAATGGCTCATCGGCGTAACGCTTCTCGAACAACGCCTGCAGATCCACGGAGCGATCCGCCACGGTGGCGTAGAGGGTGGAATGGATACCACGGATCATGGGCGTCAGGTGCGGCACGAAAGTCAGGCCGACGTCCTTGCCTGCCGCGCGGCGCAACCCTTGGCGAATCTCCGGCAAGTGACGATGCCCTTTGACCGCGTAGGCCTTCATGCTCTCCGAGGTTTCGGAATACAACGAGCCAACGCTGGCACCTCGCCCGGCGCCGCTGACGCCCGACTTGCAGTCGGCGATCAGGCGCGAAGCATCGGCGAGACCGGCCTCCAGCAACGGCAGGAATCCCAACTGCGTCGCGGTCGGATAGCAACCCGGCACCGCGATCAGCCGTGCCTGCCTGATTTTTTCACGATTGACTTCCGGCAAGCCGTAGACCGCTTCATCAAGCAGTTCCGGCGCACCGTGAGGCTGGCCGTACCACTTGGCCCACTCGTCCGCGTCCTGCAGGCGAAAGTCCGCCGACAGATCGATGACCTTCGTCCCGGCGGCCAACAGTTCACCCGCCAGAGCGTGCGCAACGCCGTGAGGCGTAGCGAAAAACACCACATCGCAGGCGCCCAGGGTCTTGATGTCCGGAACGCTGAATGCCAGGCCATCGTAATGCCCTCGCAGGTTCGGGTACATATCGGCCACGGCCAGGCCGGCCTCGGATCGAGAGGTAATGACGACCACCTCAGCCTGCGGATGCTGTGCCAGCAGACGCAGCAGTTCGACACCGGTGTAACCCGTGCCGCCGACGATACCGACCTTGACCATAAACCTGCCCTCAACGAACCACTGGAAAGCCGTCGATGATAGGGGGCACGCGCTGCGGCGACAACCGCCAAGGTGACGTGTGGCCGCTACAACCTCTACTATCGGGGCTACCGTGAACCTGGGAATAATCAAAATGCTCTATCTATGGCTCAAAGCACTTCACATCGTCAGCATGGTCTGCTGGTTCGCTGGCCTGTTCTACCTGCCTCGCCTGTTCGTCTATCACGCCCAAAGTGAGGACAGCGTCAGCAAGGAACGCTTCTGCGTCATGGAGCGCAAGCTGTATCGCGGTATCATGGGCCCGGCAATGATCGCTACCCTGGTGTTCGGGATCGCGTTGCTCAGCCTCAATGCCAGCGCTTACTTTACTCAAGGGGGCTGGATGCACGCCAAGCTGACCCTTGTGGTGCTGTTGATCGGCTACCACCATATGTGCGGCGCTCAGGTGAAGCGCTTCGCCCGTGGCGAAAACACCCGCAGCCATGTCTTTTATCGCTGGTTCAACGAAGTGCCGGTGCTGATATTGCTGGCTATCGTAATCCTGGTGGTGGTCCGGCCGTTCTGATTCCGATCCCATCATTCACCCGGGGTACTTCCAATGTCGCTGCCCGCTCTGCTTGAACAACGCCTTCGACTGCCCGTCGTGGCGGCACCGATGTTCCTCATTTCCAATCCACAGTTGGTACTGGCCTGCTGCCGCAACGGCGTCGTAGGGAGCTTTCCGGCGCTGAATCAGCGCGAAACCAGTGGCTTCAAGGCCTGGGTGGAAGAAATAGAAGCGGGCCTGGCGACCTTGGAAAAGCCGGCGCCCTACGCGGTCAACCTGATTGTTCACAACAGCAATCCGCGGCTTCAGGCTGACCTGGCGATCTGCATCGAACACAAGGTGCCAATCATCATTACCAGCCTGGGCGCAGTAAAGGAACTGGTTGACGCGGTTCATGGCTATGGCGGCCTGGTGTTCCACGACGTGACCACCCGCCGCCATGCTGAAAAAGCCGCCGAGGCCGGTGTCGATGGCTTGATCGCCGTCGCAGCCGGTGCGGGTGGACATGCCGGGACCTGGAGCCCGTTCGCACTGATTGCCGAGATCCGCCAGTTCTTCGATAAAACCCTGCTACTTGCAGGGTCCCTGAACCATGGCCATCAGATCCTGGCGGCACAGTTACTCGGTGCCGACCTGGCCTACTTTGGGACGCGCTTTATCGGTACGAGAGAAAGTCATGCGTCTGACGCTTATAAAGAGATGTTGCTCACATCCAGAGCTGCGGACATCGTGCATACTTCCGCCGTCTCCGGAGTACCGGCGAGTTTTATGCGTCAAAGCCTGGAAAACGCCGGCTTCGACCTGATCACCCTTCAAGGCAAGGGTGGGGCCGACTCCGGCTCGAAACTCAAACCGCTGCACGATGAAGCCAAGGCCTGGAAGACCGTATGGTCCGCAGGCCAGGGTGTAGGCGACATTGATGATTTGCCAAGCGTCGACCAATTGATCGCGCGCTTGGATAAGGAATACCGCCAGGCGCAAGCCCGGGCGGCACAACTTGGCGGCCAATGGCCCCGCTGAACCCACTAATACGAATTCAACTTGGAAAGACAGGGATGCCCGGCATGAGTGAAAACCGTTTCAACATCGTATTCGACGGAGCCTTGCTGCCAGGCGTCGATACTACTACCGCCAAGCTCAACCTCGCCGAGTTGTTCAAAAGCGACGTCAGCGCCATCGAACGGTTGTTCAGTGGTCGCAAGGTGTCTCTTAAAAACAACCTGTCCCAAGGTGAAGCACAGCAGTATCTGGAAGCGCTTCACAAGAGCGGGATCGATGCACGAATCGAAGCCGAACCGTCCCTCCAGCTGAGCCTCGGCGAGGTGCAGGAGTCGACGCACCAACCCGGCTCACGCCATTCGGATTCGATCGTCGATCCAGTGTCTCCCTATGCTCCCCCCCGCGCGCCAGTCGGCGAAACACTTGCCGAATACAGCACACTCAAACCCTTCAGCTTCGATGGTCGCATCGGGCGCCTGCGTTACCTGGCCTGGACCATGGTGCTGACGCTCGCGGTACTGCCGCTGGTCGGCCTGGGCTTCTGGTTCGCCACGACTTGGCTATTGGCTTCCGACTCGGTGACTGGGCTCGTCGTCGGCGGCCTGCTCGGCGCAGTCGTCCTGATTGCCTTTGCCTTCGTCAGCATCCAGTTTAACGTCCAGCGTCTGCATGACCTCGGCTGGTCGGGGTGGTTGTGGCTGATCAACCTCGTCCCATTTGTAGGCAGCATCTTCCCGTTCATCCTCATCATCGCTCCGGGCAATACCGGTGCGAACCAGTACGGGCCACCACCACCGCGCAACACCACGGCGGTAAAGCTGTTGGCGTCGCTATGGCTGGTGATGATCGTGCTGATTTTCGTCGCCACGTTCGCCGGCATCTTTGGTGCTCTCCAAGAGGACTATGGCAGCGGTGCCTCAAGCAGCTATGAAAGCAGCGAATCCAGCGGCGAAACCACTGAAGAACCCGCCGCCGAGGCAGCCGAGCCCGCTGCGCCTTCTGTAGACTATGAAGAAGAGGAACAATAAGCGCGCTTCGTACCGGTGACAGCCCTGTCCACCCGCGGCGGGCTGTTGCGATGGAGAACTGCATGACCCGTTACGCCCTCATAACTGGCGCCTCCAGTGGCATCGGCCTGGCCATGGCTGAAGCACTGGCCCGGCGCGGTCGCAACCTGATATTGGTGGCTCGGCAGCGTGACCGATTGGAAAGTATCGCCATCGAACTGACGCAGCGATTTGGCGTGGAAGTGCTGTTCCGGGCTTGTGATCTGGGCGAGCCACTGAGGCTTTCCGGTTTTCTGCTGGAGCTGGAGGAAGGCGAGCGCCAGATCGACCTGCTGGTCAACTGCGCCGGCATCGGTAGCAGCGGTCCCTTCCTCGGCCAGGACTGGATGACCGAACAGGACTTGATCGAAATCAACATCCTAGCCCTGACACGCCTGTGCCATGCGGTAGGCAACAGCATGGCGTTGCATGGGGGCGGTCAGATTCTAAACGTCGCCTCGATTGCCGCGTTCCAGCCAGGTCCTTGGATGAGTACCTATTACGCAAGCAAGGCCTATGTGCTGCACTTCTCCGAAGCTCTGCGGGTCGAACTGAAGAAATGCGCGATCAAGGTATCAGTGCTCTGCCCAGGCCCGACCCGGACCGGCTTTTTTGCCAAGGCGCAGATGGATGAAAACAAACTCAACACGACTGGACTGTTGATGAGCCCGGAGGAAGTGGCGCTGTATGCCGTACGCGCACTGGACCGGAACCGCGCGATCATCATTCCCGGACGTCGAAATCGCTGGCTGGCCGCGCTGCCGCGGCTTGGGTCGCGATGGTTGGTGCGAACCATCACTGGCATGATCAACAAGGCCTACTGCCCGCGTTGAACATCTTTCTGTTTGAAAAGCCGCGCCCGCCCTGTTCGCCGTGAACTGCTTTGAACTTGGTGGACAGACCGTCTATCACATTCATATGCATGTGCTGGGACAGCGCCAAATGAATTGGCCACCGGGTTGATACCGCTGACCCAACGCAAATCTTCAACGGCCGATTGGGTTAAACTGGCCGCCGTGATTTTCCCGGAGGTAAGCATGACTACCCAACGTCACTACTCGCCCATTGACCGCCTGCTCCTGCAAGCCGATACCGCGATGCGAACACTGCTGCCTTTCAGCGGCCAGCCGTATCGCCCGTCACCGGCGATCGTGCAACCAGACGTCAAGATGAGCGATGAAGAGACTCGCCATGTCGCAGGATTGATGCGCATCAACCATACCGGTGAAGTCTGCGCCCAGGCGCTCTATCAAGGCCAGGCATTGACAGCAAAACTGCCCCAGGTCCGCGAGGCAATGGAACATGCCGCCGAGGAAGAGATCGATCACCTGGTCTGGTGCGAGCAACGCATCCACCAGTTGGGCAGCCACACCAGCGTGCTGAACCCGCTGTTCTACGGTATGTCATTCGGCATCGGTGCAGTTGCCGGGCTGATCAGTGACAAGGTCAGCCTGGGCTTTGTCGCCGCGACCGAACATCAAGTGTGCAAGCATTTGAATGAGCATTTGCAGCAGTTGCCGGCCGAGGATGAAAAATCCAGGGCAATTCTCGAGCAGATGCGTAAGGACGAAGAGCACCATGCCGAAAGCGCACTTGAAGCAGGTGGTTTTCGGTTTCCGGCCCCGGTCAAATTCGGCATGAGCCTGCTGGCTAAAGTCATGACGAAGAGTACTTATCGGATCTGACAGCAAAATCGGCATCAGGCCCTTATAGAGCCAGCGGCTTCCAAAACAAAAAAAGGCGACTACCCCCAGGGCAGTCGCCTTTTTTGTAGCCGAAAAACTTTAGCGCGGCATGTTGCGCGCGTAGAAAATCTCCAGCATTTCGTGCTTCACACGCTCTTCCACTTGGCCACGCTGTTCAATAGACAGGTTGCTGGTGGCATCGCCGAACAGGTAGTTATCCAGTTCGAAGTCTTTGAGGAGCATTTTGGTGTGGAACAGGTTCTCCTGGTACACGTTCACGTCGGTCATCTGATACGCGTCGCGAGTGTCTTCGGAGAGATAGTTCTGGATCGAATTGATCTCGTGATCGATGAAATGCTTGTGGCCTTCCACGTCCCGGGTGAACCCGCGCACGCGGTAATCCACGGTCACGATGTCGGAATCGAACTGGTGAATCAGGAAGTTGAGCGCCTTGAGCGGTGAAATGACGCCACAGGTCGACACATCGATGTCCACACGGAACGTCGCGATACCGTCCACCGGGTGGATTTCCGGATAGGTGTGAACCGTGATGTGGCTCTTGTCGAGGTGGGCCAGGATAATTTCAGGCAACGGACCTGGGGACTCTTCGATCTGGCTGTCGGTCGGTGTCACCGGCTCCTCCGAGATCAAAATGGTCACGCTGGCGCCCTGGGGTTCATAGTCCTGACTGGCGATGTTCAGGATGTTGGCACCAATGATATCGACAACTTCCGTGAGGATCTGCGTGAGGCGCTTGGCGTTGTACTCTTTATTGATGTACTCGACGTAGGCCTGCTGGTCTTGCGGGGTTTCCGCATAGCAGATGTCATAGATGTTGAAGCTCAAGGTCTTTGTCAGGTTATTGAACCCATGGAGCTTGAGTTTGCTTTTCACCGTTTAAAAACTCTCTGTGTATTGCGGCCCGGCCGCGTGATCAAGCATGCCCGTCAGATGCGAAGACGCACCTGCGTAGGACGGTTAACACCTCTTCGCGATGGCGATTTTGGTTGTCTGTCCAGGCAAGCGATCGGACGCAAGCCGATCACTGCCCTGAAAAAAGTGGCGCATTATGCAGACGTCGGCTTCTGATCGCCAGAGCTTGCACCGCTTTTGTGATGGTTGGATGTCGATTCAACCCAATTCGATGATTTCATAATCGTGGGTGATTTCAACACCGGCGGCACCGAGCATGATCGAGGCCGAGCAATATTTCTCCGCCGACAACTCGATTGCGCGCTTGACCTGGGCTTCCTTAAGGCCTCGGCCCTTCACCACGAAATGCATGTGGATCTTGGTAAATACCTTCGGATCCTCGGTGGCGCGCTCGGCTTCCAGGAAGGCCTCGCAACTCTCAACGGCTTGGCGCGACTTCTTCAGGATGCTGACCACATCGAAGTTGCTGCAACCACCTACGCCCAGCAGCAGCATTTCCATCGGCCGGACACCCAGGTTCCGACCTCCGGACTCAGGAGGGCCATCCATGACGACCACATGACCGCTGCCTGACTCACCGAGGAACATGGCTTCGCCAGCCCATTGGATGCGTGCCTTCATCGCCAAGACTCCACTGTTAAAAAAGGGGGCGCCAGCTTAGCACAGCCCCTCGCGATGGCGGCCCCTGCGTAAGGACGCCTGGAGCCGTTGCGCGTACGTAAATTCTCGAATTAATTTGTAACGCCTCTGTTAAGCTGGCGCCCAGCCGCTGGCGTATGGCCAGCTTTTGGCGATAGCCATTAGCCCCTATCAAAACCAAACCACCACACCGCGCAGTTTTCGGGATACAACCATGGTTGCCATTACTCCCACGTCTAAGATCAAGAACCTCGACAAGCTCTTGATGCATTGCCAGCGTCGCCGCTACCCCGCCAAGCACAACATCATTTGTGCCGGCGATCGTTCCGACACGCTGTTTTTCATCATCAAGGGCTCGGTCACTATCCTGATCGAAGACGATGACGGTCGGGAGATGATCATCGCCTACCTGAACTCCGGGGATTTCTTTGGCGAGCTGGGTTTGTTTGAACAGGCGGGCAAGGAACAGGAACGCAGCGCCTGGGTGCGGGCAAAAGTCGAATGTGAAGTCGCCGAGATCAGTTACAGCAAATTCCGAGAGCTGTCCCAACAAGATCCGGACATTCTTTACGTCCTCAGCGGACAAATCGCACAGCGGTTGCGTAATACCACCCGTAAAGTGGGTGACCTCGCCTTCTTTGACGTAACAGGTCGCGTGGCTCGCTGCCTGCTGGATCTGTGCAAGCAGCCAGACGCCATGACCCACCCGGACGGCATGCAGATCAAAGTGACCCGCCAGGAAATCGGCCGGATCGTGGGTTGTTCCCGGGAGATGGTCGGCCGTGTGCTCAAGGACCTGGAAGAGCGCAATCTGGTCAACGTCAAAGGCAAGACCATGGTGGTGTTCGGCACCCGCTAGAAGCTATCCAGCAATTCCCGGTACAAGGTCTCAAGTCGCTCCAGGGCGTGGGGCGCGGGGAATTTTTCATGGAGGGCGATGTGGCTTTCGGCACGCACGCGCTGCTCCAGGCCACAAGCCTCATTGAAACGATTGACCGTCGCGACCATGGATTCGCGTTCGTCCTCCAGCAGCAGCGCGCCGTGCACAAGCCCTACCGGGCGCTGGCCGCCCTTGCTCTGCCGCCAACGCTGCGCTGTCCCGACCATTTTCCGGCCGTCGAGATTGACGTTGAAGCGCCCGTCACAGAACGCGCCCTCCACTTCACCCAGCGAAGCCACCCCGCCCAGCTCATCGAGCAATTGGCAGATCGGATCGCACAGCCGACGGTAGGCGGTTTCGATTCGACCGTGATCGCCCTCGCTTCGCGGCGGTGCGTAGACCAGCGCGATATTGACGGTAGCGGCTGACTGGGGCACCGGTTCGCCCCCGGTCTCACGCAACAGCACCGGCCAGCCATTGGCGGCGGATACCTCGCAGGCAAGTTCGAACCCCGGCAAGCGACTCAAGCGACGCGGCATGACCAACGCACGGTCACGGGGCTGCCAGAACAGCAAGCCCGAGTCAGCATCGCCAGCGCACACGCTGGCCAGCAAGTCCTGCTCGGCTTGCAGGCCGTTTTCGACTGTGAAGGATATGGCTGGAGGCATGAAGAATCAGTCCAACGTCGAACCGCTCACCGGAACGCCGCGCTCGGGGAAAAACAGACGCTGCAACTCCACACCGGGGTTTTCAACCCGCATGAACGCTTCACCTACCAGGAAGGCGTATACGTCGCTGACTTCCATCAGCTCGACATCGGCCCGGTTGAGAATGCCGCTCTCGGTGATGACCAGCCGATCCCGCGGAATCCGTGGCAACAAATCCAGAGTCGTTTCCAGGCTGACTTCAAACGTGTGCAGGTTACGGTTGTTCACGCCGACCAGCTTGGTATCCAGGACTTTCAGCGCCCGCTCCAATTCGTCTCCGTCGTGGACCTCCACCAACACATCCAGGCCAACATCCTTGGCGACTGCCGCCAACTCGGCCATTTTCACATCGTCCAGGGCGGAAACGATCAGCAGCACACAGTCGGCACCCAGGGCTCGGGCCTCGACGATCTGGTAGGGGTCGATCATGAAATCCTTGCGGATCACCGGCAGTTTGCACGCTGCCCGCGCCTGCTTGAGGTAGTCGTCGGCGCCTTGGAAGAAATCGACGTCTGTCAGCACCGAAAGGCAGGTCGCACCGCCCTTCTCGTAGCTCTTGGCGATGTCGGCCGGGACGAAGTGCTCCCGAATCACACCTTTGCTGGGAGAGGCCTTCTTGATTTCGGCAATGACTGCTGGCTGCTTTCTCTTCGCCTGGTCAATCAACGCCTGGGCAAAGCCACGAGGTGCATCGGCTGAACGTGCGACATTTTCCAATTCGGGCAGGCTGACCCGCGCACGGCGCTCGGCCACTTCTTCGGCCTTTCGAGCCAGAATGTTTTCCAGAACCGTTGGCACGCTCATCCTTCATTCTCCACTTTGAATACGGCGGTAAACGCGCCCAATTCTTCCAGTTTTTCTCTGGCCAGGCCGGTGTGTAGGGCGTCGTGAGCGAGCTCCACGCCTTGCTTGAGGCTGCTGGCATGATCGGCGGCGTATAACGCGGCACCCGCGTTGAGCACGATCATTTGCGCAGCCTTCTGGCCATTTTCGGTTTTACGACGCCCCAGGGCATCGCGGATCAATTCCAGCGACTGGGCCGGCCCGTCTACCGCGAGCCCGTGCAGGCTCTCGCTCTTCATGCCCAGGTCTTCAGGTTCGACCCAATATTCAGTGATCTGATCATTTTTCAGCTCCGCCACGAAGGTGGGAGCTGCGAGGCTGAATTCATCCAACCCGTCCTTGGAATGAACCACCAGCACATGCTTGCTGCCCAGGCGCTGCAGGACCTCGGCCAACGGCCGGCACAGTGCCTGGCTGAACACACCGACCACTTGATGCTTCACGCCGGCCGGATTCGTAAGCGGGCCGAGCATGTTGAACAGCGTGCGCAGGCCCAGCTCACGACGGGGTGCCGCGGCATGCTTCATCGCGCTGTGGTGGGTCTGGGCAAACATGAAGCCGATGCCGACGTTGTCGATACAGCGCGCCACCTGGACCGGTGTCAGGTTCAGGTAGACACCGGCGGCCTCCAACAAATCGGCACTGCCGCTCTTGCCCGAAACCGCACGGTTGCCATGTTTGGCGACGGTACAGCCAGCCGCCGCGACGACAAACGCCGAGGCTGTGGAAACGTTGAAGATGTTGGCGCCATCGCCGCCGGTCCCAACGACATCCACCACACCATCCAGGGTCTTGAGTTCGACCTTGTCCGCCAACTCTCGCATGGTCGTGACCGCACCGACGATTTCGTCGATGCTCTCGCTCTTCATGCGCATGGCCATCATGAACGCGCCAATCTGCGCATCCGTGCACTGGCCCGTCATGATTTCACGCATCACGTCGCGCATTTCTTCGGTGCTCAGGTCGAGCTGGCCGACGATACGGTTCAGGGCTGCCTTGATATCCATGAAAAGTCCTTAGCGCGTGCCGCCGGTTTGTTTGAGGAAGTTGGCGAACAGCTCGTGGCCCTGTTCAGTGAGGATAGACTCGGGGTGAAATTGCACACCCTCGATATTTAACGTCTTGTGTCGCAACCCCATGATTTCATCCACCGAGCCGTCTTCGAGCTGGGTCCAGGCCGTCAGCTCCAGACAATCGGGCAGAGCATCGTGCTTGACGATCAGCGAGTGGTAGCGGGTGACGGTGAGCGGGTGATTCAGGCCTTCGAACACACCCTTGTCCTCGTGGAACACCGGGCTGGTCTTGCCATGCATGACCTGTCGGGCGCGCACGACCTCGCCACCAAACGCCTGGCCAATCGATTGATGGCCCAGGCAGACGCCGAGAATCGGCAGCTTGCCGGCAAAGTACTTGATGGCTTCGATGGAAATTCCCGCCTCGGTCGGCGTGCAAGGGCCGGGAGAGACCACGATACGCTCAGGCTTCAGGGCCTCGATTTCGGCGATGGTCAGCTCGTCGTTGCGCACCACCTTGACCTGGGCGCCCAGCTCGCCAAGGTATTGCACAACGTTGTAAGTAAAGGAGTCGTAGTTATCGATCATCAGCAACATGGCGTAAACAACCTATTGAATACACTGACTTGGAATACAGCCTTCGAAGAGTGACCCGCACGGTACTGCGCTGGGCAGGAGAGCGATGCGCCTGCGAAGCGGTTGTCAAACGGGTAAAGAAGGCAAATCGGTACAGGTCCGGCAAAGCCGGCATGGAACGTTCAGGCGCGCCAACGCCAACGGGCGTGAGCCTTGATCAATTGATTCAGAAGTTTGCTGACAATCGACACGGGAAAGGTCTCGTTCATACGTTCCGGCACAGTAACTTAGCTGGGCGGAGCACGCAATAAGACGCACCCGAAGGGCTCGTAAACAATCGCCATGTTTCCTGACGGGTGGCAGACCGCCGGAAGCTTTTGGTACTGTCGTTTCGTTTCACCATAAAAACAAGATTGAAAAGGACCTTCTCATGATCAAACAGACGCTGTTTGCACCGATTGCCGGCTGCCTGCTGGCGATGGCCTGCGCCCAGGTGAGTGCCGCCCCCAACCCTTATTCGAAGTTCATCGTGTTTGGCGACAGCCTCAACGACGCCGGCCAATTCGCCGACCCCAACGGTCCGCCCGGCGCGACTGAGCGCTATACCAACCGAACCGGTCCGTTCTACACGGACGGCAGCGGCGAGGCCTATTCCGCCAACTCCACCCAACTGCTCGGCGGACGCCTGGGTTACTCCAGCGACGAGACCGCCGCTTCCACATCGGCGGTGCGGGCCGACCAAGGGTTGGCAGACGGCAATAATTGGGCGGTAGGCGGTTATCGTACCGATCAAATTCTCGAATCGATTACCGGCATCTCCGACACCGGGGAGCGCAGCCGTCCCGGCTATTTGCAGTCCAATGGCCTGCGCGCCGATCCAGATGCGCTGTATTACATCTCCGGGGGCGGCAACGATTTCCTTCAAGGCCTGGTACTGACTCCCGCGCAAGCGAACGCCGCCGCCGACCGCCTGGCCGACAGCGTCCAGGTGCTGCAAAGCGCCGGTGCCCGCTATGTAATGGTATGGCTGTTACCCGATCTTGGGCTGACACCAGCCCTCAACGGCACCCCGCTGCAGGGTGCTTTCTCGCAACTCGGCAACCAGTTCAACCAGCAACTCGTCACACGTTTGCAAGGCATCGACGCAGAAGTCATCCCGCTGAACGTCCCGCTATTGTTGAAGGAAAGCTTTGCCGATCCGGCGCGATTCGGCCTCGCCACTGGCGAAAATCTTACCGCCACATGCTTCAGCGGCAACGGCTGCACGGAAAATCCTACCTACGGTATCAATAGCGCCACGCCAGATCCGACCAAGCTGATCTATAACGACGCGGTCCATCCCACCGAGGCCGGGCAGAAGCTGATTGCCGACTACGCCTACTCCCTGCTATCGGCGCCGTGGGAACTGACATTGCTGCCGGAAATGGCCCACTCGACCCTGCGCGCCCATCAGGATGAGTTGCGCAGCCAGTGGCAATCGGACTGGGAGAATTGGCAGGCGGTCGGTCAGTGGCGAGCTATCGTCGCAGGCGGAGGCCAGCACCTGGACATGGACAGCCAGAGCGGCAGCGCCAGGGCCGACGGCAGCGGCTACAGTCTCAATATCGGCGGCAGCTATCGCCTCAACGAGGCCTGGCGCGTGGGTGTCGCCGCCGGTTTCTACCGGCAGGACATGGAGGCAGGCAGCAACGATTCGGACTACAAACTCAACAGCTACCTGGCCACCGGTTTCGCTCAGTTCCAGCAGAATCGCTGGTGGGCCGACGCCGCGCTGACCGGCGGCAAGCTCGACTACGACAACTTGAAACGCAAATTCGACCTTGGCGTCAACGAAGCTCAGGAGAAAGGTGACACCGACGGTCATCTATGGGCATTGAGCACTCGCATCGGCTATGACATCGCCCAGCCGGGCAGCGAATGGCACCTGTCACCGTTTGTCAGCGCCGATTATGCGAAAGTCGAGGTCGACGGCTATTCAGAACAGGGCAGCCGCTCCACGGCCCTGACATTCAATGATCAGACTCGCGACTCGAAACGCCTGGGTATCGGCTTGCAGGGCAAATACAACTTCACTCGCCGGACCCAGATATTCGGGGAATATGCCCACGAGCGCGAGTATGAAGACGACACGCAAAAAGTGAACATTGCCCTCAACAGCTTGCCGGCCAATGACTTCACCCTTGTCGGGTACACGCCACAGAGCCATCTGAATCGGCTGAACCTGGGGCTCAGCCACAAATTGACCAACGACTTGGCATTGCGGGGCGGTTATACGCTGCGCAAGGATGATGACCAGACCCAGCAAGGGGTGAGCCTGGGAGTCAGCTTGGATTTCTGACCGAGGGAAACGTGCAGGACCAAACTGCCTGAGCGACTGTGGAGAGGGACTTGCTCCCTCGCCACAGTTGTTTGTTGCGGGATTCAGTCGCCGGGAGTCTGCTCGGCCAACGCCACGGCGCGGAACATAGCCCGGCGCTTGTTCAGGGTTTCCTCCCATTCCAGCGCCGGCACCGAGTCGGCGACGATGCCGCCGCCGGCCTGCACGTGCAGTTCACCGTTCTTGATCACGGCGGTGCGGATGGCAATGGCCGTGTCCATGTTGCCGTTCCAGGCAAAGTAGCCGACGGCTCCGCCGTAGACACCACGCTTGACCGGCTCCAGCTCGTCGATGATTTCCATCGCGCGGATTTTCGGCGCACCGGACAAGGTGCCCGCCGGCAGGATCGCCCGCAGCGCGTCCATCGCGGTCAACCCGGCCTTCAGCTGGCCGGTGACGTTGGAGACGATGTGCATCACGTTGGAGTAGCGCTCGATGACCATTTTCTCGGTGAGCTTCACCGATCCCACCTCGGAAACCCGTCCGGTGTCGTTGCGCCCCAGGTCGATCAGCATCAGGTGCTCGGCGATTTCCTTGTCGTCCGAGAGCAGGTCTTCTTCCAATGCCCGGTCGGCTTCTTCCGTGGCGCCACGAGGACGCGTGCCGGCAATCGGCCGCACGGTGATCAGGTTGTCTTCGACCCGCACCAGCACCTCGGGTGAACTGCCCACGACATGGAAGTCGCCGAAGTTGAAGAAGTACATGTAGGGCGTCGGGTTGAAACAGCGCAGCGCGCGATAGAGATCGATCGGCGCGGCCTTGAAGTCGATGGACATCCGTTGCGACGGCACAACCTGCATGCAGTCGCCGGCGAGGATGTATTCCTTGATGGAATCGACGGCCCGTTCGTAATCGTCCTGGGTGAAACTGGAACGGAATACCGGGTCGGCTGCCGACTGCTTGCTGAAGTCCAGGCCGGGACGCGGCGTGATCGGCTGACGGAGTTTTTCCAGGAGTGCCTGCAGGCCTTTCTGACCTTGCTCGTAGGCATCTTCCTGGGACGGATCGACCAGGACGATAGCGTGCATCTTGCCAGCCAGGTTATCGAAGACCACGACCGCATCGGAGACCATCAGCAGAATGTCCGGCACACCCAGCGGATCGGGATTCGGACAGGTGCCCAGGCGCTTTTCCACGTAGCGCACGCAGTCGTAGCCGAAATACCCCACCAGGCCACCGTTGAAGCGCGGCAGGCCGGGGATGGTCGGCACGTTGTAGCGGGCCTTGAAGGTTTCAACGAAGGCCAGCGGATCTTCGACCTCGAGGCTTTCGATTTCGACGCCGTCGTGGGTCACGCTGACGCGATGGTCATGGACCCGCAGTACCGTACGACACGGCAAACCGATGATGGAATAACGGCCCCACTTTTCCCCGCCCTGCACCGATTCGAGCAGGTAGGAGTTGGGCTGGTCGGCCAGCTTGAGGTAGATCGACAGCGGCGTGTCGAAGTCGGCCAGGGTTTCGCAGGCGAGCGGGATGCGGTTGTAGCCGGCAGCGGCTAGACGCAGGAATTCTTCGCGGATCATGGGGTGCCTCGTGGCAAGAGGAGCTGACAGTCAGGTATGCAAACGCGCCGGAAAACCGGCCAGGATCACGTCAGGCGCGCCAACGCCAGCGGGCCAGGGCCTTCATGACTTTCATCCAGAGTTTGCGAGTGACCACCACGATGGCGTTTCCAGAAGAGGATTGAACAGCGTCGGGCAACGTTATCTCAGCCGCCGGGTCCAGGCAACCGGGAATTAACAGTCGTAAATCATCGATCACCAATGTCGGAAACTCTTCGGCAATCGGCCGGCCATGGTTATAGCCGTAGCTCAGCGCCACGCACTTGACCCCCGCCGCTTTCGCCGCCAGCACGTCACTGCGCGAGTCGCCGACAAACAACGATTGGGACGCCGGGATATTGGCCATTTTCATCACGAAGAACAGCGCGGCCGGATCGGGCTTTTTTTGCGGCAAGGTGTCTCCGCCGATGATCCAGCGGAAATAACGTCCAATTTTCATCTGGTCCAACAGCGGCGCAACGAAACGCTCCGGCTTATTGGTGATCAGCGCCATCTCCACGCCTTGCTTGTGGAGCCACTTGAGGGTGGAGCGCACGCCGGGGTAAACCACCGTCAACTCGTGATGGCCTTCATAGGCTTCGTTGAACAGCTCCAGCGCCCGCTCGGCCTGCGCATCATCGACGCCCTGGGCATCAATGTGATTGGCCAGGGCCCGGCGCACCAGCATCGGCGCGCCATTGCCGACCCACTGGCGCACCGCGTCGATGCCGGCGGTTGGGCGTCCGAGCTTGAGCAGCATGGAATCCACGGCAGCCGCAAGGTCCGGGACCGAGTCGACCAACGTGCCGTCGAGGTCGAACATCACCAGACGTGGCAGGCTGCCGGGAAACAGCTGCTCGAAGCCGCTCATGGGCGCGCCAGGGCCAGTTCGGCGCGCATCTTTTCGATCACCTCTTGGTAGTCCGGTGCGTTGAAGATCGCCGAACCAGCGACAAAGGTATCGGCGCCGGCCGCGGCGATTTCACGGATATTGTTCACGTTCACGCCGCCGTCGATTTCCAGGCGGATGTCACGGCCCGAGGCATCGATCAGCGCCCGCGCCTCGCGCAGCTTGTCGAGCGTGCCGGGGATGAACTTCTGCCCGCCGAAGCCGGGGTTGACGCTCATCAGCAGGACCATGTCGACCTTGTCCATCACGTACTTGAGCACGTCCAAGGGCGTTGCCGGGTTGAACACCAGGCCCGCCTTGCAACCGCCTTCGCGGATCAGCTGCAACGAGCGGTCGACGTGCAGGGTGGCTTCGGGGTGGAAGGTGATGTAGGTGGCGCCCGCCTCGATGAAGTCGCCGACGATGCGATCCACCGGGCTGACCATCAGGTGCGCGTCGATCGGCGCAGTAACGCCGTACTTGCGCAGCGCCGCGCAAACCATCGGGCCGATGGTCAGGTTGGGTACGTAGTGGTTGTCCATGACATCGAAGTGCACGATGTCGGCGCCGGCGGCCAGAACGTTGTCCACTTCCTCGCCCAGGCGGGCGAAGTCGGCGGAGAGAATCGACGGAGCAATAGCGAAGGGCTGCATGACGCACCTGTTTTGAGCGAAATCACGATGGCGCGCATTGTATACCTCAAGATTTGGCGCGCCCACCGTGACACACGCTCAATACGCCGCGCGGTAGATCTTCTCGATATCGCCCACGCTCAGTTGGCGTGGGTTGTTGCGCATCAACCGCTCGATGCCCGCCGCTTCCGCCGCCATGGAGGGAATCACCTCCTCGGTCACGCCGAAACCGCTCAGGCCTCGGGGTATCTCGACAGCGGCGCACAGTGCAGTCATGGCTTCCACGGCTTCATCGGCGGCTTCGAGGTCACTCAGGTGCGCAGTCTTGATGCCCATGGCTTCGGCGATGTCGCGCATGCGTTCGACGCAGGCCATTTTGTTCCACGCCATGACATAAGGCAGCAGCAGCGCGTTGGCGACGCCGTGGGAGACATGAAAGCGTCCACCCAGCGGATAGGCCAGCGCGTGCACGGCACCGACCCCTGCATTACCGAACGCCATGCCGGCCATCAGACTGGCGGTGGCCATGTCTTCACGGGCTTGCAGGTGAGAAGGATTGGCGTAGGCCTTGGGCAACGCGCGGGTGATCAGTTTGATCGCGCCGATGGCCAGGGCATCGGTGATCGGCGAGGCATTCAACGACAGATAGGACTCGATGGCGTGCACCAGCGCGTCGACACCACTGGCAGCTGTCACGCTGCGCGGGCACGTGAGGGTCATCTGCGGGCTGACCAGCGCCACGTCCGGCAGCAGGAAATCGCTGACGATGCCCTTTTTCAGCTGCGCGGCCTTGTCGGAAAGGATCGCCACGTTGGTGACTTCCGAACCGGTGCCGGCCGTGGTAGGGATGGCAATCAATGGCGGGCCCTTGCGCGGCACCTGGTCGACGCCGAACAGGTCTTGCAGCTCGCCGTGATAACCGGCGTAGGCGGCCACGCTCTTGGCGATGTCGATGGCACTGCCGCCGCCCAGGCCGATCAGGCCATCATGGCCGCCGTCGCGGTAGGCCTGCATGCAGTCTTCGACGATGGCAATTTCCGGGTCTGGCATGACCCGGTCGAAAATTTCATAGGCGCGCCCGCCCAAGTGCTGCAGGGCCAACTCCACGGTGCCGGACTTGACCAGAGCGGCGTCCGTGACAATCAGCGGATTGTCGACATCCAGGCGTGTCAGTTCCGCCGCCAGTTGCTCGATGGCAGCGGCCCCGGTGATCAGTTTGTGGGCGATCTTGAATGAGGAAAGACTCATGTGCGCGGCCTCTTGTTCGAGTATGGGCTGGCACAAGGATAGCTCGGTCTGGCGGGTTGTCTGCTATTCAGCTCGTGAATGCGCTGACTCACGCCCAGGAGCAAGCTCACTCCTGGGCGTGTGACGTTACACCTGGCTCGTGCGCAGCTTCTCGCTACGCCCACGCAACCACTCCAGCGTCAGCAACAGGACCACCGAAAATGCAATCAGCAGCGTCGCCGCCGCGGCAATGGTGGGGCTGAGGTTCTCGCGGATGCCGCTGAACATCTGCCGTGGCAACGTGGCCTGCTCGGGGCCGGCCAAGAACAGGGTCACGACCACTTCGTCGAACGACGTGGCGAAGGCGAACAGCGCTCCCGAGATCACGCCCGGAGCGATCAACGGCAAGGTCACCCGACGGAACGCGGTCAACGGCGACGCCCCCAGGCTGGCAGCAGCCCGGACCAGGTTGTGGTTGAATCCCTGCAAGGTCGCCGAGACGGTGATGATGACGAAGGGAACGCCCAACACCGCATGCACCACGATCAGCGAGAAGAAGCTGTTGCCCATTCCCAGCGGTGCAAAAAACAGATAGCTGGCCACGCCGATGATGACCACCGGTACCACCATGGGCGAAATCACCAGGGCCATGACCAGCGCCTTGCCTGGGAAATCGCCACGGGTCAGGCCGATGGCCGCCAGCGTGCCGAAGATCATCGCCAGCACGGTCGCCGCCGGGGCGACGATGATGCTGTTCTTCAATGCGCGCATCCATTCAGCCGAGGCAAAGAAGTCGTGGTACCACTGCAACGAAAAGCCCTGGAGCGGGTAGACCAGGAAACTGCCGGAGTTGAACGACAACGGAATGATCACCAGCACCGGCAGGATCAGGAACAGCAGGATCAGCCCGCAGAGTATGCGCAGGCTGTAGAACCACACCCGTTCGACGGGGGACATGTAAGGACTCAGCATTTCGATCTCCCCTTAGCTCAGGCGCAGGCGACTGGCGCCCACCAGCCAGCTGTAAATCAGATAAAGCACGATGGTTGCCAGCAATAGCAGCCCGCCGAGCGCCGTGGCCATGCCCCAGTTGATGCTGGTGTTGGTATAGAACGCGACGAAGTAGCTGACCATCTGATCGTTCGGGCTACCCAGCAATGCCGGCGTGATGTAGTAGCCGATGGCAAGGATGAAGACCAACAGACACCCGGCGCCGACGCCGGCATAGGTCTGCGGGAAGTAGACCCGCCAGAAACTCGCGAACGGGTGGCAGCCCAGGGAAATCGCCGCGCGCATATAGGTGGGCGAGATGCCCTTCATCACGCTGTAGATCGGCAAGATCATGAACGGCAACAGAATGTGCACCATGGAGATGTAGACCCCGACGCGATTGAACACCAGCTCCAGGGGTTTATCGATGATGCCCATGGCCATCAGGCCGCTGTTGATCAAGCCGCCTGATTGCAGCAACACGATCCACGCGGCAACGCGCACCAGGATCGAGGTCCAGAATGGCAACAGCACCAGGATCATCAGCAGGTTGCTCTGGCGCGACGGCAGATTCGCCAACAGGTACGCCAATGGATAGGCCAGGACCAGGCAGATCGCGGTGATCACCAGGCCCATCCAGAAGGTGCGGGTGAAAATGTCCAGGTAGATCGCCTGGTCAGGAGTGGCCGGGGCCAGTTCGCCGAGGTCGTCGATGCGGTGGTCGACAGCCGCCAGCAGGTAATACGGGGTCACCTCGCTGGTGTTGCGGCGGATCACTTGCCAATACGCCGGATCGCCCCAGCGCTCGTCGAGGCCTTCCAGCGCCTCTTTATATGAGGCAGGCTCGGTGGCGAATGGCAGCGCCCGGGCTGTCTTGGTCAGCAGGCTGCGATAGCCGGCCAGTTCCATGTTCAATCGCTTGGACAAATCGCCCAAGGTTTGATTCTTGCGGGCTTCGGCCAGGTCTTCACTGGCAGCCTTGTACACCGGTTCGCCCGGCAATCCGCGTCCGTCCCATGCAGAAACGGCAGCCACGGTGCGCGGCATGGCGCCGACCACTTCCGGGTTGCTGACGCTTTTGAACAGCAGAGCGACGATCGGCACCAGGAACACCAGCAACAGGAATAGAACCAGCGGCGCGATCAAGGCCTGGGCCTTCCAGCGGTTGACCCGCTCGGCACGCTTGAGCCGCTGTTTCAGGGTGGGGCTGGTGCCTTCGTTCAGTGGAACGGCGATGGCCATGGCGAACTCCGCAAATCTTTTTTATCGTTACAGGGGCGGCGAGCCGCCTCTGTTCTTTTAAAACGCTGGCCTTTGAGCCGATCGTTCCCACGCTCCGCGTGGGAACGATCTCTGTCAGCGGTTACTTCGCTGCCCAGGAATTGAAGCGCTGCTCCAGTTGCTCGCCGTTGTCAGCCCAGAAGCTGACGTCGATCTGCACCTGGTTGGCGATGTTTTCCGGGGTGGTCGGCATGTCTTTCAAGACATCCTTGGCCAGCAGTGGAACTGCCTGGGTGTTGGCCGGGCCGTAGGCGATGTTTTCCGAGTAGGTCTTCTGCTGCTGCGGCGCCACCGAGAAGGCGATGAATTTTTTCGCCGCTTCGGCGCGCGTCTTGTCCAGGCCACGCGGGATGGCCCAGGCGTCGAAGTCGTAGATGCCGCCGTTCCACACCACTTTCAGATTGCTTTCTTTTTGTACCGCAGCGATACGGCCGTTGTAGGCCGAGCTCATGACCACGTCACCGGAAGCGAGGTATTGCGGCGGCTGGGCGCCCGCTTCCCACCACTGAATGTTCGGCTTGAGTTCGTCGAGTTTCTTGAAAGCGCGGTCCTGGCCATCCTTGCCGGCCAGCACTTTGTAGACATCTTTCGGCGCCACGCCGTCGGCCATCAGGGCGAATTCGAGGGTGTATTTGGCGCCCTTGCGCAGGCCGCGCTTGCCTGGGAATTGCTTGGTGTCCCAGAAATCCGCCCAACTGGTTGGCGCGGTTTTCAGTTTGTCGGCGTTATAGGCCAACACAGTCGACCACACGAAGAAACCGACGCCGCAAGGCTGGATCGCGCCTTTGACGTAGTCTTCGGCCTTGCCGAACAGGGCTGGATCGAGTTGCTCGAACATGTCTTCGTCGCAACCACGGGACAATTCCGGCGATTCGACTTCAACCAAGTCCCAGGAGACGCTCTTGGTATCGACCATGGCCTTGACCTTGGCCATTTCGCCGTTGTACTCGCCCGCCACGATCTTGCCATTACCGGCCGCTTCCCACGGTGCGTAGAAGGCTTTGACCTGAGCCGCCTTGTTCGCCCCGCCGAAAGACACCACGGTCAGGTCCGGGCCCGCCGCCATCGCGCTTGCCGCACCCATCATGCCCAGTGTCAGGGCTGTGAACTTCAGGGATCTCAACATTTATTGTTCTCTCCACGTGCAGGGTTGGTGTTGGTACAGCAGGGGGCGATCAATTCGCCTCTAGAAGGGGATCGAGCGCGCGGACGTGCTCGACCTGCCAGCCAAGCGGAACCACGTCCCCGACGGCGAGCCCGGGATCGAGCTCGGCAATCGGTTGTTTCACGAAAAAGTCCTGCTTGCCGCAGACCTCCAGTCGAACCCGGACGTGGTCGCCCAGATAGATGAATTCCGCCACCCTCCCTGAGAAGCGGTTGACGCATTGTTCGCTTGCGCTGTTCAGGCTGATCCGTTCCGGACGGATCGACAGGGTGACCGGCTCGCCGGGCTTGCCGACATTGACCGCCAAGGCCTCGACCTTCTCGCCCCGCCCCAGCTCCACCAGGCAACGATCGCCGGTTTGACTGTGCAGGCGCCCGTTGAGGCGGTTGTTTTCACCGATGAAATTGGCGACGAAGGTGTTCTTCGGCTCTTCATACAAGGTGCGTGGCGGAGCGATCTGCTGGATTTCGCCCTGGTGGAACACCGCGACGCGGTCGGACATGGTCAAGGCTTCGCCCTGGTCGTGGGTCACGTAGACCACGGTCACGCCAAGGCGCTGGTGCAGGTGCTTGATCTCCATTTGCATGTGTTCGCGCAATTGTTTATCCAACGCACCAAGGGGTTCGTCCATCAGCACCAGCTGCGGTTCGAACACCAGCGCCCGGGCCAAGGCCACACGCTGTTGCTGGCCGCCGGACAACTGCGCGGGATAACGCTGGGCGAAGGAGTCCAGTTGGACCATGCTCAGGACGCGCTTTACGCGATCACCAACGTCGCTCTTGTTCAAGCCGCGCACGGTCAGCGGGAACGCCAGGTTTTCGGAGACCGTCATGTGCGGGAACAAAGCGTAGTTCTGGAACACCATGCCGATGTCGCGCTTGTGCGGCGGCACGTTGTTGATGGAGCGCCCTGCCAACAGGATTTCCCCGGCGGTCGGGGTCTCGAACCCGGCGAGCATCATCAGGCTGGTGGTCTTGCCGGAGCCGGATGGCCCGAGCAAGGTGAGGAATTCACCTTTGCGAATATCCAGGTTGAGGTCTTTGACGATCAGGTTCTCGCCATCGTAGCTCTTCTGCACACCACGAAAGCTGACCAGCACATCACTGGCCCCCGCGCTTGAATCAACCTGGCTCATACCCGCACCTTTTGTATTGATGACTGCTTGTGAGTCAAGCCTAGTGGAGCCGGGCCTCCACGCAAATCGGGCCGTAGGAGAGAATCGCCTCAGCCGGATGGAAGCGTAGGGGTAGGGATTGCCCTACACGGATGGCGGGATTGGATAAATGCAGTGGCGAGTTTCAAGCGGCAAGCCGCAAGCAGGGGCAAAAGCGCTGTCGGGGCGTGTCGTAAATGGATATGCCGGCACACCTTCCTCTGGGACCTGCGTCGGCGTTAAAGCAGCTTGTGCTCCATCGCGTATTTCACCAACTCGGCCAATGAAGTGATGTTGAGCTTTTGCATCAGCCGCGCCTTATGGGTACTGATGGTCTTGCTGCTGAGGGCCAGTTGCTGGGCAATTTCGTTGACGTTGGCGCCTTGGGCCAAGCGTTCGAAGACCGAGAATTCGCGCTCCGACAACAGCGAGTGCAACGGCCGCGAGTCAGTCAGGCCCACTTCGAAGACCATACGGTCGGCCAGGTCCGGATCGATATATCGACCGCCGGCCGCGACCTTGCGAATCGCCATCAGCAACAAAGCCGGATCGCTGTCCTTGGTCGCGTAGCCCGCGGCGCCGACCTTAAGCGCGCGAGCAGCCATTTGCGCCTCGTCATGCATCGACAACACCAGGATCGCGGGCGGATTATTCAATGCACGAATCCGAGGAATCGCCTCCAGGCCGTTGACGCCGGGCATCGAAATATCCAGCAGCACCACTTCGCAGGGCACGTGTCGCAGGGTCTCAAGCAATTGCTCGCCATTGCTGGCCTCCCCGACGACAACCAGATCCTTGGCCAGGCCGATCAGCTGCTTGATGCCCTCACGGACGATGGTGTGGTCTTCGGCTACCAGTACACGGATCACAGAGTTCTCCAGTTTCAGGATTTCGTCGCGAACGGGTTCGCAATGGCTACTTTACGCTCGGCAAGCCCATCAGGCCCCATGCGATGGCACCCGCACTGACAAGGTCGTCCCCTCCCCCGGCTCGCTTTCCAGTGACAACTGTCCGCCCATGATCAACACGCGCTCGCGCATGCCGACCAGGCCAAAGGACGTCGGCCGGTCTGCGCAGGCAATAAATCCTACACCGTCATCGCTTACCGTCAGGCACAACTGGTCGCCTTGCTGCTCCAGCGTCAGCTCCACGGTATGCGCCTGGGCATGGCGCATGACATTGGTCAGCGCCTCCTGGAGGATCCGGAACAGGCCGATGGCCTTGGCGTCGCTCAGGGGCGGCAAATTGTCCGGCACCTGCACCAGGCACGGAATCTGCGTGCGCGCCTCGAAACGCCGAGCCTGCCATTCGATGGCCGAGGCGATACCGGCGTCCAGAATCGGCGGGCGCAACGCTGTCGCCACGTCCCGTACCAGTTGGAACAACTGGGCGATCAAGCGCTTCATGCTGTTGAGCCGTTCCTGCAGGCCAGGATCCAGTTGGGCGTAGGCCAGCTCGCACATGGAGGTTTCCAGTTTCAGCACCGTCAGCATCTGTCCCAGCTCGTCATGGACTTCGCGCGCTATGCGGGCCTTTTCCTCTTCCCGAACGCTTTCCAGGTGTGCCGACAACTCGCGCAATTGTTCCCGGGAACTGGCCAGCTCCAGTTCGATACGCTTGCTTTCAGTGATGTCCCAGACGATGCCGTCCCAGACGTAGGCGCCATCTTCCAGGCGACGCGTGATCGCCTTGATCTCGGCCCAGCGTTCCTGGCCTTCACGGGTCAGGATACGACCTTGCCACGACCAGTCACTGTCACTGTCCAGCGCCAGGTCCTGGGTGCGGTGATAATTGGCCTTGTCCTGCGGGTGCACCAGGCTGCGCAACCCGGTGTCGCTGCGGGCCAGGGTGGCGGGGGAATAACCCACCAGGCTTTCGCTACCTTCACTGATGTAGGCAAAGTCGATCTGGCCGGTAACCGGCGCTCGCTCCAGGCGAAAGACCAGGCCTGGGACGTTGGCGGCAATGCCCTGCAACCGCGCCTCGCTTTCGCGCAGCGCCGCCAGTGCACGACGGCGCTCGGTCACGTCATTGAGGTAGACCACCAGGTACTCGGCGTCGCGAAAACGCAGGAAACTCAGGGAAACGTCGGCCGGCAGGATACTGCCATCGGCACGCATGCACTCGGTCTCGAAACTCTGCGGCCCGTCTTCGCTGGCCCGAGCGCGCTTCCACAGGTTCAGCCAGCGATCCATGTGCAGCCCCGGCTCGAAGTCGATCAACGGCCGGTCGATGATCGCGCCCGGTGCATAACCCAGCATGGTTTCGGCAGCGCGATTGGCGTAGCGCACGTGGCTGTCCCAGTTGACCCAGAGAATGCCCACGGTGCTTTGGTCGATGGAAAATTGTGTCAGGCGCAAGGCCTCTTCACTGGCGGTTCGCTGGACGATGTCCTCCCGCGCGGCACGCAGGCGCCGCTCCAGGCCACGTTGCTGGCGGCGCTGCCAGAACACAATGGCCACGCTACTCAATAGCAGGGCCAGCAGCAACAGGGTCAGGTTCTGCCAAAAGCCCGGGGTCTCGGTCAGGCGCGGGTATTTTGGCTTCAGCCAACGGCTGTGCAGTTGCTCCAAGTCCTTGGCCGGAATGGCCTGCAGGGTAGCGTCGATAATCCCGGCCAGCTCCGGCCAGTCTCGACGCGTGGCAACACGGAGCAACTGCGGCACGCCGATGTCGCCCACTACCACCAGTTCGGCGAATTCGGGCTCGACCATCAGCCGCCCGAGCTGTGCCTCATCGACCACTGCATATCGAGTCTGCTGGGTCAGCAGCAATTGCAAGGCCTCCCGCTCCATCGGCACGCCCTGGAGGTTGAGCATTGGGAAGTTGCTGCGCAGGTAGTCCGCCGTGGCACTGGGCATGCGCACGGCAACGCGGGCCTGCGGATCAAGCTTTTCCAGCTCCACGCCCTCGGCGCCTTTCTGCGCACCGACGATCAATTGCGGCACGCGCATATAAGGGTCGGAGAACTGCCAAAGCCTGAGCCCGACCGGGGTCTGGGTCAGGCCTGGGGCGATATCCACTTCGCCGTCGCGCACCGCAGCTTCCAGTTGCGTCACGTCCTGAAAATTGCGCCAGGTCAGTTCAATATTCAGGGCCTTGCCCAACCACTGCATCAATTCGACATGGGTACCGGATAGACGCTGCAGGCGCCGGTCGTATTGCGCGTAGGGCGCCTGCAACACCAGGCCGACCCGCAGCTGTGGATGCTGCGTCAACCACTGGCGCTGCTCAGCACTCAATTGCACGCCGTGGGTCTGCGGCGCGGGGGCAGCCCACGCCATCAAGGGAAGCCATAAACAGCCGATAACCCACAGGCAGCAAAAACGCATCATCGAAGTCTCATGCACTGACAAATACTGACCAACCCATTAGGCTGCCGGAAATACTTCTGGTCATGGAATATCCGATGCCCTCTGTTTATCGCCTGGCATTGCCAGCATTGTGCCTGTCGTTGATCCTGCCGAGTGCATTTTCTGTACAGGCTGGCGAACCAGCGCCCGTCGCGGCGGAACAATCCACCGAGGCGAAACCGGTCGAACGCCAGCCCTTGCTCGAGCGTAGCCAGGAAGAAGCGCTGGCGCTTGCACGAAAAGTCCCGCCGCAGGAACAGCAGCAGCTACAAACCGGCAGCGATTCTTTTCTCGCCCTGTGGAAACCGGCCAACACCAGCGACCCCAAGGGCGCCGTCATCATTATTCCAGGCGCCGGCGAAACCGCAGACTGGCCTCAGGCAATCGGCCCGTTGCGCAAAAAACTGCCCGACGCCGAGTGGAGCAGCCTGGCTATCACGCTGCCGGACCTGCAAAGCGACGTCATCGCCCCCCGCACGGTAGAAGCTTCGCCGCAGACCAAGCCAGCCGATGTGGTTGCCGCCGCGCCGGACGCCACCACCGCAGCGCCAATCGAGCAAGTTGCAGGAGGCGAAGCCGATGCGGTAGATCCGGCCGTCGCCGAAACCGGTGAAGAACCCGCCAACGCCGACGCCGAGCGTATTTTCGCGCGCATTGATGCGGCATTGGCCTACGCCGAACTACAGAGCTCGCGCCGTATTGTGCTGCTGGGCCACGGTACCGGGGCCTATTGGGCAGCCCGCTACCTTAGCGAAAAGCAGCCGGCGCAAATCGAACGCTTCGTGATGGTTGCGGCCCAGACACCCGTTGCCGCCAAACCCGGCCTGGCTGAACTGACGCCAACCCTGAAGTTGGCGACCGCCGATCTCTTCTATATGGACAAGCCGCTGGACCGCAACGCGGCGCTGGAACGTTTGCAGGCAAGCAAGCGGTTGAAGGGGGCAAACTTCAGCCAGGTCTCCCTCAAGGCCTTGCCGAACCCGTCGGCGGAGCAGGAGCAGCTGTTTCGCCGGGTTCGGGGTTGGTTGAATCCGCAAAGTCCAGGGGAATAAGGGCTGGTTCTTCGCCGCAGAGGCTAACGGAAATCCCGCCGTTCGCGAATCAACCGATAGGCGTTGTGCAGTTCCCTGGTCCTGTCGGTCGCTTCACGCACCTGCAAGGGCGTCGCCCCGCTGCCAGCGATCTTGTCCGGGTGATGGCGACTGAGCAGGCGACGGTAAGCCCGCTTGATTTGCGAGGGTTCGCTGGTGGCGCAAACCCCGAGCAACCGCAGCGCTTGCTGATAGGTCACGCCGCTGCTGGGCTGAGACAATCTCTGCGGTTCGTAATCCATGGCCAGCGCCTGGACCTGCTGCGGCGTCCAGCCCAGCCACTTGCCCCACCGGGCAAGCAACTCGCGCTCACTGACGCCTGCGCGGCCATCGGCCCAGACCATCCGCCAGCAAGCCCTTAGTACGCCTTCCGCCGCGTGGGGCTGAGTGGCGAGGCGACGCAGATAACCGCGCAAACGATCATTCTCCGACTTGCCTCGGTTGAACGCCGCAATGGCGCGACGTTGCGCCGGCTCGCTCAGATCGAGCGCGCGCATCTCCTGGCGAGCCTGCTGGATGTGCCCATCGACGACCCGTCCGTCGCTCTTCGCCAGGCGCCCCAACAATACAAACAACAATTCATCGTTGCGTAACGCCGGGCGCCCGCCCAGGCGTTCACGCAGTTGCGCCCAGCTGTGCAGGTCCAAGCGCCGGTCCAGCGCCTGACCCAACAACGCGCCGAGCATGGCCCCCGGGATGCTGGCTATGGCATAGCCCGCTCCCGCTCCGATCAGAGTCCCTGGCCACCACATATCAACGGCTCGCTTCTATCAATGTTTCAACCTGCGTCAAACGTTCATGGGTTCCGACATCTATCCAATGCCCTTCCAGGCGCTCGCCGCTGACCTGCCCTTGCGCGATGGCGTTGCGCAGCAACGGCGCCAGCTTGAACGCGCCGTCCACGCAACCATCGAACAACCGTGGATGCAAGACAGCGATGCCGCTATAGGTCAGTTTGTCGGCAGTGGACGCCCCTTCATGAACCGTTCCATCGGCCAGGGCGAAATCGCCCCCGGGGTGATGCGCAGGATTGTCCACCAACACCAGGTGAGCCAAGCCGTCGAGCGGCCGGCGCAAGGCGTTGAAATCGAAATCGGTCCATATGTCGCCATTGACCACCAGGAACGCTTCATCGCCCAGCAGCCCAAGCGCACGGAAAATTCCGCCACCGGTTTCCAACGGCTCGCCTTCCGGGGAATACGTTATGCGCAGGCCAAACCGCGAACCCTCCCCAAGATGGTCTTCGATCTGCTGGCCGAGCCAGGCGTGATTGATCACGATCTCGCTGAACCCGGCGGCGGCCAGCGACCGCAGGTGATATTCAATCAAGGGGATGCCGGCGACGCGGATCAACGGCTTGGGCGTGGTAAGCGTCAAGGGGCGCATGCGCTCGCCCTTGCCCGCCGCCAGGATCATCGCCTTCATGCGGTCGCTCCAGGCGATTGCCGCAGGCTGCAAAGCAGCTCATCGAGCGGCGCCAGTTCCGGGCGACGAGCGATGACCGCTCCTATATAAGCAAGGAAGCGCGGCACATCACCCAGGTAACGCGGCTTGCCATCACGATGACAGATACGCGCGAAGATCCCGATAACCTTCAGATGGCGCTGCACCCCCATCAAGTCGCTGGCTCGAAAGAAATCCTCGAGATCCGGCTGGACGGGAATGCCGAGGGCGCCGGCCTGCTGCCAGTAATCCTCCAGCCAGCCGCGCACACGTTCTTCGGGCCAACTGAGGAAGGCGTCCTTGAACAGACAGGTCACGTCGTAGGTTACCGGGCCATAGACCGCATCCTGAAAATCCAGCACGCCAGGATTCGGTTCACTGAGCATCAGGTTGCGCGGCATGTAGTCGCGGTGCACCAGCACTTTGGGCTGTGCCAGGGCGCTGTCGATCAGTAGATCACTGGCCTGTTGCCAAAGCTGTTGCTGTGCTCCATCGAACTCGATGCCGAGCTCGCGCTTGACGTACCACTCAGGAAACAGTTCCAGCTCGCGACGCAGCAACGCGACGTCATAGCTGGGCAACGGGGCTACCTTCGGCAGTTGCTGAAAAGCCAGCAAGGCTTGCAGGGCATCGCGGAATAAATCGTCGGCATTTGCGCCGTTGATTACATCCAGATAGGTCTGGTTGCCCAAGTCATTGAGCAAAAGAAAACCGCGCTCGAGGTCCTCGGCATAAATTTTTGGCACGTTGATGCCGGATTTTGCCAGCAAAAAAGCGACGTCCACGAAGGGTTTGCAGTTTTCCTGGGGCGGTGGCGCGTCCATGACGATCAAACTGCGCCCCTCGCCTTCCCAGCGAAAATATCGCCGAAAACTCGCGTCGCTGCTGGCCGCGGTCAATGTGGCCGGGGGTACGGCACCCCAACCCTGTTGATTGAAAAGGGTCGGCAGTTGCTCATCGAGCCAAACTTTCAGGTGTTGCAGGCGTACATCTTGGTCGGGCATTGCAAGGGTCTCCGACGGCGCTAGCCGTCAAGCGGGTCATGCTTTATTATCCAGCATCTTTTTCAGACCATCGAGAGGCGTGCGGCCCACACCGCGGGCAGATGGCACGCAGGAAGCCCGGACTAATAAGATGGCATTGAAATCCCCCGCGTTTCGTAAAAAATTTCCGTTGCTGGTCACCGGCAGTCTGCTGGCCCTGCAACCCCTGGCCTCTTCATTCGTCGTCGCGGCGCAGCAGTATGACTGCTCCGTCTCCGCTTCGGGTGCCTGGGACTGTTCACCCAAGACTCCGGCCGCCGCATTGCCGCCGCGCCCCGTGCATGAAGGCAGCGCGGTCGCCGACAGTCACAGCGCCCCGGCCGAGAGCGGTCCCGGTGAAGAAGCCGGCGAAAAGCCGATGCTCGTCACCGAAGCCAAGGGCCGAGGCCTGAAGTCGCGCAGTGCAGACTACAGTCACCTGGACTGGGTTCCGCGCGAAAACCTCACGCCTGCGCAACTGGCTGAAACCGGCCCTTACTGCGCCGGCGCGTATATCGAACCGACGCGTCCTGGCATGAACGACAAGACGGCCAAAAGCGACGCCCCGACGTTCCTGGGCGCCAAGGCTTCGCGCTACGAGCAGGAACAGCAGGTGGCAACCCTGGCCGGTGACGTCGTCATGCGCCAGGGCAGCATGCAGGTCGAGGCCGACGAGGCCAGCCTGTACCAGGCCGAGAACCGCGGCGAGCTGAGCGGCAACGTGCGAGTCCGCGACAACGGTGCGCTGATTGTCGGCGACCACGCCGATGTGCAGCTGGACACCGGTGAAGCCAAGGTCGACAACGCCGAATACGTGATGCACAAATCGCGCATCCGCGGTAATGCGCTGTACGCCAAGCGCGCCGAAAACGCGATCATTCGTCTCAAGGACGGTACGTACACCACGTGCGAACCGGGCAGCAACGCGTGGACGCTCAAGGGCAACAACATCACCTTGAACCCGGCCACAGGCTTCGGTACCGCGACCAACGTGACACTGCGCGTCAAGGACATTCCGGTCCTGTACACGCCTTACATCTACTTCCCGATCGACGACCGCCGCCAGTCCGGCTTCCTGCCGCCGACCATCGGCAGCGGCAGCGATACCGGCTTCCTGCTGGTCACTCCGTACTACTTCAACCTGGCACCTAACTACGACGCCACGTTGTACCCGCGCTACATGAGCAAGCGCGGCCTGTTGATGGAAGGCGAGTTCCGTTACCTGACCCCGACCAGCGAAGGTCAGTTCGGCGCCGCGTACCTCAACGATGAAAATGATGACCGTAGCGGGCAGACCGATTACGACAAGACCCGCTATATGTACAACTGGCAGCACAAGGGCGGCCTGGATTCGCGCGTGCTGACGGAAGTCGACTACACCAAGATCAGCGATCCGTATTATTTCCAGGATCTGCAGACCGATCAGATTGGCGTCGAGTCACGGGACCATGTGAATCAGCAAGGTGCGGTCAGCTATCGCGGTGACACGTACACCGCACGCTTGAACGTTCAGGCCTATCAGATGGCCACGATTTCGAACATCACGCCTTACGACCGTTTGCCGCAGATCACTTTCAACGGTGCGCTGCCGCAACACCCGGGGGGCTTGGACTTTGCCTATAGCACTGAGTTCGTGCGGTTTGATCGTGATCTGCGGACCGGCAACTACATTGACGAAAACGACAACGCCGAGCGATTCCTTGACACCAACGTCTTCGGCTTGGCCCGTGCCACCGGCGACCGGATGAATCTGGCGCCTGTGGTCAGCCTCCCAATGAACGCAAGTTATGGCTTCATCAAGCCATCGCTCAAGTACCAGTACACTCAGTACGATCTGGACCTTGATAGCCAGGGCAAAGCTGATATTGCCACACAAGGCCCAGAGGGCGACCGCCTGAACGGCACCTATAGCAGCAGCCAGAACCGTGGCGTTCCAATCGCCAGCATCGACAGCGGTCTGTATTTCGATCGTGATACCCAGTGGTTCGGCAAAAACTACCGTCAGACACTGGAACCCCGCCTGTTCTATCTGTATGTACCAGAGAAGGACCAGAGCGATATTCCAGTATTTGACACCAGTGAATCGACTTTCAACTACTCCTCGCTATTCCGGGATAACCGCTTCACCGGCTCCGACCGTGTCGGCGACGAGAACAAGCTGTCCTTGGGCGTCACCAACCGCTGGATCGAAGAAAACGGCTTCGAGCGTCAACGCATCAGTGTTGGCCAGGCCCTGTACTTCAAGGATCGTGAGGTCCAGTTGCCAGGTATCGATGCCCGAACTCGGGACGATGCACATTCCGACGTTTCGCCCTATGCGCTGGAATACGAATATCGTTGGAACCGCGACTGGCGCACCACGGCCGAGTACAACTGGGACCCGGACACCCACAGCCCTCGCTCGGGCAGCGCGATGTTCCACTACCAGCCGGAAGACAACCCGAACAAGGTTATCAACGCCGGTTATCGCTATCGCAACGACCAGATTCGTTACGACCAAACCACCGGCCAATGGCAAGTGGGTGGCGGCGACTACGGCACCCCCGGCCAGCCTGGCTACGTGAAGGACTACTACAAGATCAAGCAGCACGATTTCTCGGTCATCTGGCCGATCGTGCCGCAGTGGAGCGCAATCAGCCGCTGGCAGTATGACTACAACCGCAACCGTACCCTGGAAGCCTTTGGTGGTTTCGAATACGACAACTGCTGCTGGAAACTGCGCCTGATCCAACGTTACTGGGTCGACTATGAAGAGTTCAGTCAAGCCGCCCCGGAAAACGAAAAAGGTGACCGCGGCGTCTTCCTCCAAATTGTTCTGAAGGGACTCGGCGGCCTGACCGGCGCCAAGGTAGAGACCTTCCTCGACAAAGGCATCCAAGGTTATCGTGAACGTGAAGATCAAGCTTTCTGATTGTCTGCGCCCGCTGATGCTGGGCGCGCTGTTCCTGGGTACCGCGGCGAACGCCGCGATACAGTCCATCGACAAGGTAATGGCCATCGTCGACAACGACGTGGTCATGCAGAGCCAACTGGACCAGCGGGTCCATGAAGTGCAGCAAACCATCGCCAAGCGTGGCGGTGGACTGCCACCACCGGGCGTGCTGGACCAGCAGGTGCTCGAGCGCCTGATCGTCGAAAACCTGCAACTGCAGATCGGCGAACGTTCCGGCATCCGCATCACCGATGAAGAACTGAACCAGGCCGTTGGCACCATTGCCCAGCGCAACAATATGACCATCGACCAGTTCCGCGCCGCCCTGGCCCGCGACGGCTTGTCCTTTGAAGATGCCCGCGACCAGATCCGTCGCGAGATGATCATCAGCCGGGTACGTCAGCGCCGCGTGGCAGAACGCATCCAGGTATCCGAGCAGGAAGTGAAGAACTTCCTGGCTTCCGACCTCGGCAAGATGCAGCTGTCTGAAGAACTGCACCTGGCGAATATCCTGATTCCTACGCCGGAAAGTGCCAACTCCGAAGCCATTCAGAGTGCTTACCGTCAGGCAATGGACGTTTACCAGCAGCTCAAGCAAGGCGCTGACTTTGGCCAGATGGCGGTAGCCCGCTCGGCCAGTGAAAACGCCTTGGAAGGCGGCGACATGGGCTGGCGCAAGGCTGCCCAGTTGCCACCTCCGTTCGACCGCGAGCTCAGCACCATGGCTGTGGGCGACATTACCCAGCCGGCCCGCACCCCCGGCGGCTTCATCATTCTGAAACTGTTGGAAAAACGCGGTGGCGGTACCCAGGTGCGTGACGAAGTGCATGTTCGCCATATCCTGATCAAACCAAGCGAAATCCGCAGCGAAGCCGAGACCCAGCGTCTGGCCGAGAAGCTGTACGAGCGCATCACCTCGGGCGAAGACTTCGCGGAACTGGCGAAGAGCTTCTCGGAAGATCCCGGATCAGCCCTGAACGGCGGCGATCTGAACTGGGTCGACCCAAACGCGCTGGTTCCCGAGTTCCGCCAGGTCATGGCCGAAACACCGCAAGGCCAGTTGTCCAAGCCATTCAAGAGTCCTTATGGCTGGCACGTACTGGAAGTCCTTGGCCGCCGCGCCACCGACAGCACCACCCAGGCGCGCGAGCAACAGGCGATGACGGTATTGCGTAACCGCAAGTACGACGAAGAGCTGCAAACCTGGCTCCGTCAGATTCGCGACGAAGCCTACGTCGAAATCAAACTCCCTGGTGCAGACCAGGCAGCGCAGTGAAACCCAAGCGTTTCGCGCTGACACCCGGCGAGCCTGCCGGCATTGGTCCCGACCTGTGCCTGCTGCTCGCCTCGCAAGCCCAGCCGCACCCCCTGATCGCCATCACCAGCCGCGACCTGCTCCTTGAGCGGGCCGCGCAGCTGGGCGTGGCCATAAACCTGCTATCGGTGGCGCCAGACGCCTGGCCGGATGCCCCGGCGCCTGCTGGCAGTATGTATGTCTGGGATACGCCCTTGGGTGCCCCCGTCGTCACCGGGCACTTGGACAAGGCCAACGCCGCATTCGTCCTGCTAACCCTGACCCGCGCCGGCCAAGGCTGCCTGGAGGGGGCGTTCGCAGGCATGATCACCGCCCCCGTGCACAAGGGCGTGATCAACGAATCCGGAATTGCCTTTTCCGGACACACCGAATTCCTGGCAGACCTGACCCACACCGAGCAAGTGGTGATGATGCTCGCTACCCGTGGACTGCGCGTGGCCCTGGTGACCACTCACCTGCCCTTGCGGGACATCGCCGATGCCATCACCCCGGAACGCCTGGAACGGGTCACGCGCATCCTGCACACCGACCTCCAGGAAAAATTCGGCATCGCCCGGCCTCGTATCCTGGTGTGCGGACTCAACCCCCACGCTGGCGAAAGCGGACACCTGGGCCGTGAAGAAATCGACATCATCGAACCTACATTGGAGCGCTTGCGCAGCGAGGGCATGGACCTGCGTGGCCCGCTGCCTGCCGACACTCTATTTACTCCCAAATACCTGGAGCACTGCGACGCAGTGCTGGCGATGTACCACGACCAGGGCCTGCCCGTGCTGAAGTACAAAGGCTTCGGCGCGGCGGTCAACGTGACCCTGGGCCTGCCGATCATCCGCACGTCAGTGGATCACGGCACTGCCTTGGACCTGGCCGGCAGCGGCAAGATCGACACCGGCAGCCTGCAAGTCGCGCTGGAAACCGCCTACCAGATGGCCGAGACCCATTTATGACCGAGCAATACCAACACCGCGCGCGCAAGCGCTTCGGCCAGAACTTCCTGCATGACGCAGGCGTGATCGATCGCATCCTGCGCTCCATCAATGCCAAGCCCGATGACCGATTGCTCGAGATCGGGCCGGGCCAGGGCGCGTTGACCGAAGGTCTGCTCGACAGCGGCGCGCAACTGGACGTGGTGGAGCTGGACAAGGACCTGGTCCCGATCCTTAACCAGCAGTTCGCCGGCAAGAGCAATTTCAACCTGCATCAGGGCGACGCGCTGAAGTTCGACTTCAACAGCCTGAATGCAGCGCCGGGCAGCCTTCGAGTCGTCGGCAACCTGCCGTACAACATTTCCACGCCGCTGATTTTCCACCTGCTGAACAATGCCGGCCTGATCCGAGACATGCACTTCATGCTGCAGAAAGAAGTGGTCGAGCGACTCGCCGCCGGTCCTGGCGGAGGCGACTGGGGTCGCTTGTCGATCATGGTCCAGTACCATTGCCGGGTCGATCACCTGTTCAACGTGGGGCCTGGCGCGTTCAACCCGCCGCCGAAAGTCGACTCCGCCATCGTCCGCCTGGTGCCCCATGCGGTCCTGCCGCACCCAGCCAAGGACCATCGCCTGCTGGAGCGCGTTGTGCGCGAAGCCTTCAATCAGCGTCGCAAAACCTTGCGCAACACCTTGAAGCTGTTGCTCAGCAGCACCGAGATCGAAGCCTCCGGCGTCGACGGCAGCTTGCGCCCCGAGCAATTGGACCTGGCGGCGTTCGTACGCTTGGCCGACACGCTCAGCGAACAGGTAGCGCCCAAGGCCGATGCCAGCTGACAAGCCATGACGCTATCGGGCAGTACGCCGGTCTGGTCTACTACCCGATACTTGGCCTAGACTGACCTCTTCAGTTACGCCCGCGTCCCGCTTCCAAGGCCCTTTTGCATGTCCGATCCTCGTTATAAGGTCGACGTCAGCGTCGCCACCCGCTTTCTGGCAGAACAGTCGCAACCCGAGCACAACCGTTTCGCCTTCGCCTACACCATCACCGTGCGCAACGACGGCTCGTTACCGGCCAGGTTGCTGTCGCGGCATTGGGTCATTACCAATGGCGACGGTCATGTCGAAGAAGTACGCGGTGAAGGCGTGGTCGGCCAGCAACCGTTGATCGACGCGGGTCAGAGCCACAGCTACAGCAGCGGCACCGTGATGACCACCCAGGTCGGTACCATGCAGGGCACCTACCAGATGCTGGCCGAAGACGGTAAACACTTCGACGCCATCATCAAGCCCTTTCGCCTGGCGGTGCCTGGAGCGTTGCACTGATGGCGACGTATGCGGTCGGTGACCTGCAAGGCTGCCTCGACCCGCTCAAGTGCTTGCTCGAACGGGTCGCGTTCGATCCGCAAAAAGACACGCTCTGGCTGGTGGGCGACTTGGTCAATCGGGGCCCGCAGTCGCTCGAAACCCTTCGTTTCCTCTATGGTATCCGTCAGTCGCTGGTGTGCGTGCTGGGCAATCATGACCTGCACCTGCTGGCCGCCTGGCGGAATATCGAGCGCTTGAAAAAGTCCGACACATTGAGCGAAATTCTCGATGCCCCGGACTGCATCGAGCTACTCGAATGGTTGCGCCAGCAAAACCTCATGCACTACGACGAGGCGCGCAATCTGGCGCTGGTCCATGCCGGCATCCCGCCCCAGTGGTCACTGCGCAAGGCATTGAAATGCGCCAGCGAGGTTGAGCAGGCGTTGCGTGACGACAACCTGTTCGGCCCCTACCTGGATGGCATGTACGGCAATGAGCCAGTCAAGTGGGACAATGATCTCACCGGCGCGGCGCGCCTTCGTGTCATCACCAATTATTTCACCCGCATGCGCTTCTGCACCCGCGACGGCAAGCTTGATCTCAAGGGCAAGGAAGGCATCGAAACCGCCCCGCCCGGCTACGCCCCTTGGTTCAAGCACAAGGAACGCAAGACCCGGAACCTGAAGATCATCTTTGGGCATTGGGCTGCGCTTGAGGGTCAAAGCGACGAGCCTGGCGTCTTCGCCCTCGATACGGGCTGCGTCTGGGGCAGCGCGATGACGCTGATGAATGTCGACACCGGCGAGTTGCTGCGCTGCGATTGCGCCGACGACGGCCACGCCAAACCTCAACAACCGTTCACTGCATTATTGCCGGCCGGCACTGCCATTTGATCGGCTTTGCACTAAGGCCACAGGAGTCCCGTATGACCGAATTCAAACGCATCTCTCCCGAACAAGCCCAGGCCCTGCGTGAACAGGGTGCCGTCGTCGTCGATGTGCGCGACCCAGCCACCTTTGCGGCTTTGCATATCAGCGGCTCCAAGCATCTGGACAACCATTCGCTGGCCGATTTCATCCGTGCCGCCGATCTCGATGCGCCTACCGTTGTGGTTTGCTACCACGGCAACTCCAGCCAGAGCGCAGCGGGTTACCTGGTCAGCCAGGGCTTCAGCGATGTCTACAGCCTGGACGGCGGTTTTGAACTGTGGCGCGCGACTTATCCTGACGAAACAGCGCAAGGCACTCACGAATAATTTTTTATGACACCCAAGCCCACGAGAACCGCGGGCTTGGGTGATGGCAGACGAACGGTCTGCCACAACTAATTACGTATTCAACCTTTACCTCTCCGATTCCGAACTATCCTTAGCCTCAGGCCATCCAAAACAGGGGAGAGCCGGTACACCGGCGCGCGGGTCATCGGGAGTCAGCTTTCAGGAGTGTGCATTCTTGAAAGCATTCTGGGGGGTAAACGGCAACTGGGCTCCCAGCGGCTGTCCAGCATCGACTGATTGATCCGACACCGGCTCCACGTATCGAGCGAGGTGACGTCATGAGTATTTTTAGCCACTTCCAGCAACGTTTCGAGTCCACGCGGCAGGAGGAGTACTCGCTGCAGGAATACCTCGAACTCTGCAAGCAGGACCGCAGTGCCTACGCATCGGCCGCGGAGCGTTTGTTGCTGGCGATCGGAGAACCGGAACTGCTGGACACCTCGACCAACTCGAGGCTCTCGCGGATTTTTTCCAACAAAGTGATCCGCCGCTATCCGGCCTTTGCGGACTTCCATGGGATGGAAGAATGCATCGAACAGATCGTGTCCTATTTCCGCCATGCCGCCCAAGGCCTGGAAGAGAAGAAACAAATCCTTTATCTGCTCGGCCCCGTGGGCGGTGGTAAATCGTCCCTGGCCGAAAAACTCAAGCAACTGATCGAGAAGGTGCCCTTCTACGCCATCAAGGGCTCGCCAGTCTTCGAATCCCCGCTGGGGCTGTTCAATGCCACCGAAGACGGCGAGATTCTCGAAGAGGACTTCGGCATTCCTCGTCGTTACCTCAATACCATCATGTCGCCATGGGCCACCAAGCGCTTGGCCGAATTCGGCGGTGACATCAGCCAGTTCCGCGTGGTCAAGCTCTATCCATCGATCCTCAATCAGATCGCGGTGGCCAAGACCGAACCCGGGGATGAAAACAACCAGGACATATCGGCCTTGGTGGGTAAAGTCGATATTCGCAAGCTGGAGGAATTCCCGCAGAACGACGCCGACGCCTATAGCTATTCCGGCGCACTGTGCAGGGCCAACCAAGGCCTGATGGAATTCGTCGAAATGTTCAAGGCGCCCATCAAGGTGCTGCACCCACTGCTAACCGCCACCCAGGAAGGCAACTACAACAGTACCGAGGGCCTGGGGGCTATTCCGTTCACCGGCATATTGCTGGCTCACTCCAACGAATCGGAATGGCACACTTTCCGCAACAACAAGAACAACGAAGCCTTCATCGACCGGATCTACATCGTCAAGGTGCCGTACTGCCTGCGAGTATCGGATGAGGTAAAAATCTACGACAAGCTGCTGTTCAACAGCTCGCTGTCCAAGGCCCATTGCGCGCCCGACACGCTGAAAATGCTTGCCCAGTTCACCGTATTGTCGCGTCTCAAGGAGCCGGAAAACTCCAACATTTATTCAAAAATGCGCGTGTACGACGGCGAAAATCTCAAGGACACCGATCCAAAGGCCAAGTCGATTCAGGAGTACCGCGACAACGCCGGCGTGGATGAAGGGATGAATGGTCTGTCGACGCGTTTTGCGTTCAAGATCCTGTCCAAGGTCTTCAACTTCGATCCCCATGAAATCGCCGCCAACCCGGTCCACCTGTTGTACGTGCTCGAACAGCAGATCGAGCAGGAACAGTTCCAGGCGGAAACCCGCGAACGCTACCTGCGCTTCCTCAAGGAATACCTGGCGCCCCGCTACATCGAGTTCATCGGCAAGGAAATCCAGACGGCCTACCTGGAGTCCTACAGCGAGTACGGTCAGAACATTTTCGATCGTTATGTGCTGTACGCGGATTTCTGGATCCAGGACCAGGAATATCGGGACCCGGAAACCGGCGAAATCCTCAATCGCGTAGCACTCAACGAAGAGCTGGAAAAAATCGAGAAACCGGCCGGCATCAGCAATCCGAAGGATTTCCGCAACGAGATCGTCAACTTCGTGCTGCGTGCCCGGGCCAACAACAACGGCAAGAACCCGACGTGGCTCAGCTACGAGAAGCTGCGGGTGGTCATCGAGAAGAAAATGTTCTCCAACACCGAAGACCTGCTGCCTGTCATCAGCTTCAACGCCAAGGCCAGCAAGGAGGACCAGCAAAAACACAACGACTTCGTCACACGCATGGTCGAACGTGGCTACACCGACAAACAGGTACGGCTGCTCTCCGAGTGGTACCTGCGGGTCCGTAAATCACAATAGCCAGCTACAAGCCGCAAGCAACAAGCTGCAAGAAGAAAGCGCGTGAACCCCGGAGCTGGGTAACTGCTTCTACTTGCAGCTTGCAGCTCACAACTTGCAGCTGCCCGGAGGGTCCCCATGAGCTATGTGATCGACCGACGCCTGAATGGCAAGAACAAGAGCACGGTAAACCGCCAGCGTTTTCTGCGGCGCTACCGTGACCACATCAAGAAAGCCGTCGAAGAGGCGGTCAGCCGGCGCTCCATTACGGACATGGAACACGGCGAACAGATCAGCATCCCCGGCCGCGACATCGACGAGCCGGTGCTTCACCATGGTCGCGGTGGCAAACAGACTGTCGTGCATCCTGGAAACAAGGAATTCACCAGCGGCGAGCACATCCCCCGGCCACCAGGTGGAGGCGGTGGCAAGGGGCCTGGCAAGGCCGGCAACTCTGGCGAAGGCATGGACGAGTTCGTGTTCCAGATCACCCAGGAGGAATTCCTTGAGTTCATGTTCGAGGACCTGGAGCTGCCTAACCTGGTCAAGCGCAACCTGACTGGCACCGACACCTTCAAGACGGTGCGTGCCGGTATCAGCAACGAAGGCAATCCATCGCGTATCAATATAATCCGCACCCTTCGCTCGGCCCATGCCCGACGCATCGCGCTGTCGGGCAGCAGCCGGGCAAAACTGCGCGAGGCCAAGGAGGAACTGGCCCGCCTTAAAAGAGAAGAACCCGACAATTTCGGCGACATTCAAAACCTGGAAGCGGAAATCGAGAAACTCAGCGCCCGCATCCATCGCGTACCGTTCCTCGACACCTTCGACCTTAAATACAACCTGCTGGTAAAGCAACCGAATCCCAGCTCCAAGGCGGTAATGTTCTGCCTGATGGACGTGTCCGGCTCCATGACCCAGGCCACCAAGGACATCGCCAAGCGGTTCTTCATCTTGTTGTACCTGTTCCTGAAAAGAAACTACGACAAGATCGACGTGGTGTTCATCCGCCATCACACCAGCGCCCGGGAGGTCGACGAAGAAGAGTTCTTCTATTCCAGGGAAACCGGCGGCACCATCGTTTCCAGCGCCTTGAAGCTGATGCAGGAAATCATGGCTGAACGCTACCCGGCCAACGAATGGAACATCTACGCGGCGCAGGCGTCCGACGGTGACAACTGGAACGATGACTCGCCCATCTGCCGGGACATTCTCATCAACCAGATCATGCCGTTCGTCCAGTACTACACCTACGTGGAAATTACCCCACGCGAACATCAGGCGCTGTGGTACGAATACGAACGCATCGCCGAAGCCTTTTCCGATACGTTTGCCCAGCAGCAGCTGGTCTCGGCCGGGGATATCTACCCGGTCTTCCGTGAACTCTTCCAGCGCAGGTTAGTGACATGACCGCCAAAAAAGAGCAGAAGCGCCAGCCTATTTCCACCGGCTCCGAGTGGACATTCGAGCTGATCCAGGCCTACGACCGCGAAATCAGCCGTATCGCGGACCGCTATGCATTGGACACCTACCCAAACCAGATCGAAGTGATCACCGCCGAGCAAATGATGGACGCCTATGCATCCGTCGGGATGCCGCTGGGTTACCACCACTGGTCCTACGGCAAGCATTTTCTCAGTACGGAGAAATCCTACAGTCGCGGCCAGATGGGGCTGGCCTATGAAATCGTGATCAATTCCGACCCGTGCATCGCGTACCTGATGGAGGAAAACACCATCTGCATGCAAGCGCTGGTAGTGGCTCACGCGTGCTATGGCCACAATAGCTTCTTCAAGGGCAACTACCTGTTCCGCACCTGGACCGATGCCAGCTCGATCATCGATTACCTGGTGTTCGCCAAGCAGTACATCATGCAATGCGAAGAGCGCCACGGGATCGATGCGGTGGAAGACCTGTTGGATTCCTGCCATGCCCTGATGAATTACGGGGTGGACCGCTACAAGCGGCCATATCCGATTTCCGCTGAGGAAGAACGCCGCCGTCAGAAGGACCGTGAGGAGCATCTGCAAAAGCAGATCAATGATCTGTGGCGGACCATTCCCAAAGGCGCCGACAAGTACAGCGAGAAAGACAACGCGCGCTTCCCGGCCGAGCCCCAGGAAAACATCCTGTATTTCATTGAAAAACACGCGCCGCTGTTGGAACCCTGGCAGCGGGAAATCGTGCGCATCGTGCGCAAGATCGCCCAGTATTTCTATCCGCAACGCCAAACCCAGGTCATGAACGAGGGATGGGCGACGTTCTGGCACTACACATTGATGAACGACCTCTATGACGAGGGCCTGGTCACCGATGGCTTCATGATGGAGTTCCTCACGTCCCATACCAGCGTGGTGTTCCAGCCAGGCTTCGACAGTCCGTATTACAGCGGTATCAATCCTTACGCGTTGGGCTTTGCCATGTACCGCGATATCCGGCGCATGTGCGAAAACCCAACCGACGAGGATCGCCACTGGTTCCCGGAAATCGCCGGCTCGGATTGGTTGTCTACCATCAAGTTTGCCATGAGCAGCTTCAAGGACGAGAGTTTCATCCTGCAGTATCTTTCACCCAAGGTAATCCGCGACCTCAAGCTGTTCAGCATCCTTGACGATGACCAGAAGGACGACCTGCTGGTGCCCGCCATCCACGATGAGGGCGGTTATCGCACCATCCGAGAGACTTTGGCGGCGCAATACAACCTGGGCAACCGCGAGCCCAACGTGCAGATCTATAGCATTGATCGTCGCGGGGATCGGTCCCTGACGCTGCGTCATCAACAGCACAACCGTAAACCGTTGGGTGAATCGACTGATGAAGTACTCAAGCACCTGCATCGTCTTTGGGGATTCGACATTCATCTGGAAACCTTGCAGGGCGATCAAGTGATGAGAACCCACCATGTACCACCGCGAAACGAACAAGCCGAAGGAGACTATGGGCGCCTGGACTTGGCCGTTATTCACCTCTGAACTCCGCTTTCGCCTCCGAACGGCCGACGTAAAGGTTTATCCTGTCGGCTCAACGGAGGTTTTTTATGCAGATCTACAAAGTCGGCGGCGCTGTTCGCGATCGCCTGCTGGGCATTCCCGTCACCGACATCGACCGGGTCGTGGTGGGCGCCACCGCCGAGGAAATGCTTGCCAAGGGGTTCCGCCCTGTAGGGGCTGATTTCCCGGTGTTTCTCGATCCAGAGACTGGCGAGGAATATGCCCTCGCCCGCACGGAGCGCAAGAGCGGCAGGGGCTACGGCGGCTTCGTGTTTCATGCCAGCCCTGAAGTGACGCTTGAAGAAGACCTGATCCGCAGGGACCTGACGATCAACGCGATGGCCGAAGACGATCAGGGCAATCTCACCGATCCCTACCACGGCCAACGCGACCTCGAAGCACGCCTGCTGCGCCACGTTTCCCCCGCGTTCGCAGAGGATCCCCTCCGAGTGCTGCGCGTTGCCCGCTTCGCTGCGCGTTATGCCCCGCTGGGTTTCAAGGTGGCGGACGAGACGCTTGAACTGATGCGCCAGCTCAGTGATTCCGGCGAACTGGAGGCGTTGACGGCGGAACGCAGCTGGAAAGAAATTTCCCGCGCGCTGATGGAAAATCAACCACAAGTGTTCATTCAGGTCTTGCGCGACTGCAACGCCCTGAGCATCTTGATGCCGGAGGTCGACGCGCTGTTCGGCGTGCCACAACCTGAAGCTCACCACCCGGAAATCGATACCGGCGCTCACACGCTGAGCGTGCTGGAACAATCAGCCCTGCATCAACAACCGTTGACTGTGCGCTGGGCTTGCCTGCTGCATGACCTGGGCAAAGGCCTGACCCCGGAGCATGAATGGCCACGACACATTGCCCATGAGCACAAGGGCCTGAAGTTGATCAAATCCGTCAACGAGCGCTTCAAGGCGCCTCGCGACTGTCAGGAATTAGCATTGCTGGTGGGCCAATATCACACCCATGGCCATCGCGCGCTCGAACTGAAGGCGTCTACGCTGCTGGAGCTGCTGCAAAGTTTTGATGTGTACCGCCGGCCTCAGCGCTTCGAGGAATTCATCGCGGCCTGCGAGATGGATGCTCGTGGGCGCAAGGGCTTGGAGGATCGAAGTTACCCACAGGCGGATTATTTGCGAGGTGCAGCAACGGCGGCTCGAGGCGTGGCAGTGCAGCCACTGCTGGAGAAAGGCTTCGAAGGGCCGCAGTTGGGCGAGGCGATCAAGCGGGAGCGCCTGAGGGCGTTGAAGGTCTACAAGGAAGCAGTGAGCTGACGGGTTTTCGAGTCAGCTCGCTCGCAATGACGGACGGCACCTCACAGCAGATGGCCTGGCGTAAGCTGTTGGCCTCGCCATTCGAAAGCCACCGGCGCAAGCACTTGGTCAATCTGCGATTCATCCCAAAGGGTGGCAAAGCTTTTACCTACGCCAGGATGAATCCGATTCGGTGCGATCAATGACAAAGGCCACAAGACAAAAGCGTTCTTGAGAATTTCGGCGCGCGGCAGGATCAATCCATCGAAATTGCCGACCTGCTCGCCATACAGCAGCACGTCGATATCCAGTGGCAAGCCCTTGCGATCCGGCGCGTAACGACCATTGTCGGCCTCGATGAACTTGAGGCGACGGTCCAGCTCCATTAGCGGAAGGTCGGTGAACGCCGACACGACGAAATTGAAGAACGGCCCGCTCTTGATACCCACTGGCTGACTTTCGAACACGGCCGAACAGCGCATATCCACGAGAAAACCGGCCAGCGCTTCAAGCCCCGCGCACAAATGGGTTTCACGCTCGATATTGCTGCCGAGCCCGAGAAAAACCTGTGTCAGCGACATCCGCGCTCGATCTCCACGCCAACGCCGCTGGCCGCCGGTACGGCGCCTGGCTTGATCACTTTCAGGCGCAGCCAGGTGATCTGGAACTCTTCCATGAGCGCCTGGGCCAGTCGTTCGGCAAACGTCTCGACCAGTTGGAACTGCGCCTGCTCGGCAAATGCCTGGATACGCGAGGACACGCTGGCATAGTCGAGCGCCAGGGTCAGGTCGTCGCCCGCGGCAGCCGGGCGGTTGTCCCAGGCGAAGCTCAGGTCAAGCCGCAAACACTGTCGGATGCCTCGCTCCCAGTCGTAGGCACCGATAACCGTGTCGACTTCCAGGCCTTCGATAAACACTCTGTCCAAGCACTTTTCTCCGCAGCACGACAAGGGCGCATTGCCCCGTTAGAATCAGGGCGTCCTCGCCCGGAATGGTTAGCATGTTTTGGTTACTGGCGATCCTCGCCTACCTGCTCGGCTCACTGTCCTTCGCCATTTTGCTCAGCCGCCTGACCGGTCGTCCGGATCCGCGAATGAGTGGCTCAGGCAATGCCGGCGCCACCAACATGCTGCGCCTGGCCGGACGTAAACTTGCCGTCCTGACCCTGCTGGGCGATCTCTGCAAAGGCTTGTTCCCGGTACTGGTCGCCAGCCTTGCAGGACTCTCGTTGCAGCAGCAGGCCTGGATCGGCGTCTGCGCGGTCATTGGCCATTTGTTTCCACTGTACTTTCGCTTTCGCGGCGGCAAGGGTGTCGCCACCGCTGCCGGCATGCTGCTGGGCCTGTATCCCCCCGCCGCACTGCTTGCCGTTCTCACTTGGCTGCTGACTTTCTATCTGACCCGCACCAGCTCCCTGGCCGCGCTGATCGCAACGCCGTTGACCCTGCCGCTACTGGCGTGGCAGGAACCGGCGGCCTTGCTGCCAATGACGGCGCTGGTTGCGTTGATCGTCTGGCGTCATCGGAGCAATCTACGCGACCTGTTCGCCGGGCGCGAACGGCATTTCTAAACGGTGCTTCACAGCGGTGACAACTGCTCCATGGGCCAACGTGCCTGCACACTGATCGCTAAGCTTTCATGTTGGCCCGCCTGCAGCCGCTGGCAACCGGCAAAGGCGATCATCGCGCCGTTATCCGTGCAGAACTCCGGCCGGGCGTAGTAAACGTCGCCATTCATGTCACCGAGCATTTTTTCCAGGGATAGCCGCAAAGCCTTGTTCGCACTCACGCCGCCGGCAATCACCAGGCGCTTGAGCCCGGCCTGTTTCAAGGCGCGCTTGCACTTGATGGTCAAAGTCTCTACCACGGCCTGCTGGAACGCCAGGGAGATGTCGCAACGGGCTTGTTCACTGTCGTCCCCGGCGTTGACGCACTGCTGCCATGTATTGAGCGCAAAGGTTTTCAGGCCGCTGAAGCTGAGGTCCAGGCCGGGTCGATCACACATCGGACGTGGAAATACGAAACGTCCTTCTAGCCCCTGGGTTGCCAGCCGTGCGATCTCCGGTCCGCCAGGGTAATTGAGGCCCATCATCTTCGCAGTCTTGTCGAAAGCTTCACCGGCGGCATCGTCGAGCGATTCGCCCATGAGCGCGTATTGGCCGATTCCATCCACACGGACCAACTGCGTGTGACCGCCTGACACCAACAAAGCGACGAACGGAAACTCCGGCGGTTGAGGCTCCAGCATCGGCGCCAGCAAATGGCCTTCCATGTGATGTACACCCAGCGCCGGAATGCCCCAGGCAAACGCCAGCGCCTGGGCGCAGGACGCGCCAACCAGCAGCGCGCCGACCAGGCCGGGGCCGGCGGTATAGGCGATGGCGTCGATCTCCGTCGGCACGCAGCCCGCCTCGGTCAAGACCTGGCGGATCAAGGGCAGCATGCGCTTGACGTGGTCGCGGGAGGCAAGCTCAGGCACCACGCCACCGTAGGCTCGATGCAAGTCGATCTGGCTGAACAGCGCATCGGCCAGCAGGCCGCGCTCACTGTCGTAGAGTGCGACGCCGGTTTCGTCGCAGGACGTTTCTAATCCCAGTACTAGCATGGGTTTGCGCCTTGTAGAGGCTGAATTCGAAGGCGCGCATAATAGTCGCCGCGTTGTGCCCCGACCAGCGGTTTTCGATCAGAGGCTTTGCATTCCGAGCGATGAGGGGTTAACATCCGCAACCCTTAAAAACCGACGTCTTCAAGTGCTCTTTTGCCGCGAGGATGTTGACCCCGGTAATGAATGAAGGTAGCTCTGGATGCCAGCCGTCAAAGTAAAAGAGAACGAACCCTTCGACGTAGCTCTGCGTCGTTTCAAGCGCTCCTGCGAAAAAGCCGGTGTTCTGGCTGAAGTTCGTAGCCGCGAATTCTACGAGAAGCCGACTTCTGAGCGTAAGCGCAAAGCAGCAGCCGCTGTTAAGCGTCACGCCAAGAAAGTTCAGCGCGAACAGCGCCGCGCCGTACGTCTGTACTAATACACAGACGTCCGTAGCAAGCTTCTGCCTAGCCCGGCCCTCAAGCCGGGCTTATGGCATTTGCGGAAACCGCTTGATGCTTTACTCGTCAAAGCCGCAGACGCGACCTAGACAACCCGCTTCACCGCGTCAGACCTGGCTCTTTTGCCAGCGGTGCACGTCTTTTCTGACGAGCCTTCCAAGGCTACTGACGAGCACACCCTGATTCCTCTAACGACGATCAGCCCAAGGCACCTGCTTGCGTGCCCGCTTGATGAGCTATCCGAGGCCAGATCGGCCGTTACCGGACTCAGCGCAACACATTCACATGGTCGAATACTGATAGCCATTAACGTCAGTGGATAATCGGCAGATACACTTCCCGACAGCAGTGATGCAGACGACCCGGTCGAGCCAACGCCTTACCGTGCCTCAGACCCAGGAACCGATGACGCCCTGCTGTTTCGGACCTTATTTCGCGCAGTGATGATGAGAACGCCATGGCCGGGCTAATTCCCCAGAGCTTTATTGACGACCTCCTGAACCGCACCGACATCGTCGATGTGGTCAGTTCTCGCCTGCAAATGAAGAAAGCAGGCAAGAACTACACAGCCTGCTGCCCGTTTCACAAAGAAAAAACCCCGTCCTTCAGTGTCAGCCCGGACAAACAGTTTTATTACTGCTTTGGCTGCGGCGCTGGCGGCAACGCTCTCGGCTTCATCATGGACCACGACAACCTGGAATTCCCCCAGGCCGTCGAAGAATTGGCCAAAGCCGCAGGCATGGAAATACCCCGTGAGGAAAGCGGCCGACAGCAAAAGCCGCGCCAACCCACCGACTCACCGCTCTACCCGCTGCTGACGGCGGCAGCCGATTTTTACCGCCAGGCACTCAAAAGCCATCCGGCCCGCAAGGCCGCAGTGGATTACCTCAAGGGCCGCGGCCTGACCGGCGAGATCGCCCGGGACTTCGGCCTCGGCTTCGCCCCGCCCGGCTGGGACAATCTTTACAAACATCTGAGCAGCGACACCTTGCAACAGCGCGCCATGATCGACGCCGGCCTGCTGATTGAAAACGCCGAGACCGGCAAGCGCTACGACCGCTTCCGCGACCGAGTGATGTTCCCGATCCGCGATTCACGCGGACGAATCATCGCCTTTGGCGGCCGTGTGCTGGGCGACGACAAGCCCAAGTACCTGAACTCCCCGGAAACCCCGGTTTTTCATAAAGGCCAGGAACTCTACGGCCTCTATGAGGCACGCAAGAACAACCGCAACCTCGACGAGATCATCGTCGTCGAGGGCTACATGGACGTCATCGCCCTGGCTCAACAAGGCCTGCGCAACGCTGTCGCGACCCTGGGCACGGCCACCAGCGAAGAGCATATGAAGCGCCTGTTTCGGGTCGTGCCCAGCGTGCTGTTCTGCTTCGACGGCGACCAGGCCGGCCGCAATGCCGCCTGGCGCGCACTGGAAGCGACGCTACCTTGCCTGCAGGACGGACGACGCGCGCGCTTCTTGTTCCTGCCCGAGGGCGAAGACCCGGACACCCTGGTGCGCTCCGAAGGCACCGATGCGTTCCGGGCGCGAATCAACCAACATGCGCAACCGCTGGCCGATTACTTTTTCCAACAACTGACCGAGGAAGCCGACCCGCGCTCGCTAGAAGGCAAGGCCCACATGGTGACCCTGGCGGCACCGCTGATCGATAAAGTCCCCGGCGCCAACCTTCGGACGCTGATGCGTCAGCGGCTGACCGAAATCACCGGCCTCAACAGCGAAGCGATGAACCAGCTGGTCCACAACGCCCCCCAAGAGGCGCCGCCAGCCTACGATCCGGGCGTCGATTACGACGCGATGCCAGATTTCGCCGACTATCATCAACCTCAGCAGGACTACGCGCCCGCCCAGGATTGGACGCCCAAGAAGCCCGGCAGCGGCGGCAAGAAATGGGACAAGAAACCCTGGGACAAGAATGGCAAGCGGGGCGATCGCGACCAGCCACGTGCCCCGCGCGTGCCGGCCGCCGTCGAACCACCAACACTGGCCGCCCTGCGCACTTTGCTCCACCACCCGCAATTGGCTGAAAAAGTCGAGGACGCCGGACACTTCGCCGCCGAGGACCACAGCAACACACAATTGCTGATCGCACTCCTTGAAGCTGTGCAGAAGAACCCCAAGCTAAACTCATTCCAGTTGATCGCACGGTGGCATGGTACCGAGCAGGGGCGCCTGTTGAAGGCGCTGGCCGAAAAGGAATGGCTGATAGACGGAGAGAACCTTGAACAACAGTTTTTCGACACCATTACTAGCTTGTCCGCCCGCCAACGCGAGCGAAACCTGGAACAACTTCTGCGCAAGGCTCGCCAAAGCGAGCTGACCAGCGAAGAGAAAAATCAACTGCGTGATTTACTCAGCCGCAATGTTTGCGCATCAAACCCGACCTCAACTGGCGCGTGAGGTCACAGCTCAGGTATAATCCTCGGCTTGTTTTTTGCCCGCCAAGACCTTCAGTGGATAGGGTGTTATGTCCGGAAAAGCGCAACAGCAGTCTCGTATCAAAGAGTTGATCCTATTGGGTCGTGAGCAGGGCTACCTGACTTACGCGGAGGTCAACGACCACCTGCCGGAGGATATTTCAGATCCGGAACAGGTGGAAGACATCATCCGCATGATCAATGACATGGGGATCAACGTATTCGAGGTTGCTCCAGATAAGGATGCCCTTATGCTGGCCGACGCCGATACCGACGAGGCGGCCGCTGAAGAAGCGGCCGCAGCGTTGGCAGCGGTCGAGACCGACATTGGTCGCACCACGGACCCCGTGCGCATGTACATGCGCGAAATGGGTACGGTAGAGCTCCTCACGCGTGAAGGCGAAATCGAAATCGCCAAGCGTATTGAAGAAGGCATCCGCGAAGTGATGGGCGCAATCGCGCACTTCCCTGGCACGGTCGACCATATTCTCTCCGAGTACACCCGCGTCACCACCGAAGGTGGTCGCCTGTCCGACGTTCTGAGCGGCTATATCGACCCGGACGACGGCATCGCGCCGCCTGCCGCCGAGGTTCCGCCACCGATCGACCCGAAAGCCGTCAAGGCCGACGACGAGACCGATGACGACGAAGCCGAAGCCAGCGACGACGAAGAAGAAGCCGAAAGCGGTCCGGATCCGGTCATCGCTGCGCAGCGTTTCGGCGCCGTGGCCGACCAGATGGAAATCACCCGCAAGGCGCTGAAAAAGCATGGCCGCTCCAACAAGCAGGCGATCGCCGAGCTGTTGGCGCTGGCCGAGCTGTTCATGCCGATCAAGCTGGTGCCCAAGCAGTTCGAAGGCCTGGTCGAGCGCGTTCGCAGTGCCTTGGATCGCTTGCGTCAGCAAGAGCGCGCGATCATGCAGCTTTGCGTTCGTGATGCCCGTATGCCGCGTGCCGACTTCCTGCGCCAGTTCCCGGGCCATGAAATCGACGAAAGCTGGACCGACGCACTGGCCAAAGGCAAGAGCAAATACGCCGAAGCCATTGCTCGCCTGCAGCCGGACATCATCCGTTGCCAGCAGAAGTTGAGCGCGCTGGAGGCCGAGACCGGCCTGAGCATCGCCGAGATCAAGGACATCAACCGTCGCATGTCGATCGGCGAGGCCAAGGCCCGCCGCGCGAAGAAAGAGATGGTCGAAGCGAACTTGCGCCTGGTGATCTCCATCGCCAAGAAGTACACCAACCGCGGCCTGCAATTCCTCGACCTGATCCAGGAAGGCAACATCGGTCTGATGAAGGCGGTGGACAAGTTCGAATACCGTCGCGGCTACAAGTTCTCGACCTATGCCACCTGGTGGATCCGTCAGGCGATCACTCGCTCGATCGCCGACCAGGCCCGCACCATCCGTATCCCGGTGCACATGATCGAGACGATCAACAAGCTCAACCGCATTTCCCGGCAGATGTTGCAGGAAATGGGTCGTGAACCGACCCCGGAAGAGCTGGGCGAACGCATGGAAATGCCTGAGGACAAGATCCGCAAGGTATTGAAGATCGCCAAAGAGCCGATCTCCATGGAAACCCCGATCGGTGATGACGAAGACTCCCATCTGGGCGACTTCATCGAAGACTCCACCATGCAGTCGCCGATCGATGTCGCCACCGTTGAGAGCCTCAAGGAAGCGACTCGCGAAGTACTCTCCGGCCTTACAGCACGTGAAGCCAAGGTACTGCGCATGCGCTTCGGCATCGACATGAATACCGACCACACCCTTGAGGAAGTCGGTAAGCAGTTCGACGTGACGCGTGAACGGATTCGTCAGATCGAAGCCAAGGCGTTGCGCAAACTGCGCCACCCGACGCGAAGCGAACACTTGCGTTCGTTCCTCGACGAGTGACCTTCAAACCCCCGGCCCTGCCGGGGGTTTTGTTATGTGCAGATAAAACGTCCTTCGCTGCCACCCCCTCCCTATTGCCCGTCTACACTCGAAACATCCTCCCCAAGCCATGACGAGACCGTAGATGCCCAGACTGACGGCCGCGCTTTTGCTGTCACTGATGACCTGGACCGCAACGGCCGGCGCGTTGACGCTTACCGATGAAGAACGCCGCTGGCTCAAGGACCATCCCGACCTGCGCCTGGGTGTCGACGCCTCATGGCCGCCGTTCGAATTTCGTGACGACCAAGGCCGCTACCAGGGCTTGGCTGCCGATTATGTTGAAATCATCCGCGAGCAGCTGGCCGTTACGCTTACGCCCATCGAACCTGTCAGTTGGACCGTGGTGCTGGAACAGGTTGCGCAGGGCAAGATCGATCTGCTGCCCGGCATCATGTCCACCCCCGAACGCCAGAACTACTTGGCATTCACGCGCCCTTACCTTGATTTTCCGATTGTCATCCTTGCCCATCACGGCGGCGCCCAACCGCGCAGACTGGAAGATCTTTACGGGTTGAAAATCGCCGTGGTGGAAAACTATGCCCCCCATGAACTGTTGCGTAACCATCATCCCGACCTGAACCTGGTTGCGCTGCCCAACGTCAGCTCGGCCTTGCAGGCGTTGGCGACCGACAAAGTGGATGCCGTGGTGGGCGACTTGGCATCCAGTGTCTGGAGCCTGCGCCAACTCAAGCTCGACGGGCTCTACGTGAGCGGGGAAACGCCTTATCGTTATCAGCTGGCGATGGCCGTCCCGCAGGAAAACAGCATACTGGTGGGCATCCTGGACAAGGTCATGGCGGATATGTCGCCAGCCGAAATCGCTGAGATCCAGGAAAAATGGATCGGCAACGTACGCGATTATCGGCGGTTCTGGTCGGACCTGCTGGTCTACGGCCTGCCAGGACTACTGCTGCTGGTCGGTATTCTGGCCGTGGTGATTCGCATCAATCGCCGCCTTAGCTCGGAAATCGCCCGACGCGTCGATCTCGAACAAGAGCTGCGCAGCAGCGAATACCATTATCGCGGATTGGTCGAGAGCCTTTCGGCTATTGCTTGGGAAGCCAGGGTCAGCGACTTTACCTACAGTTATGTGTCGCCCCATGCCGAAGAGCTGCTCGGCTATCCCCTCGCCCATTGGCTCATTCCGGGCTTCTGGCGCAACATCATTCATCCGGCCGATCTCATCCGCGCCCAGACTTATTGCGATCACGAAGTGCTCGCCGGTCGCGACCATTGCATCGATTACCGGGTGATCACCGCTGACGGTCGCTGTTTGTGGGTACGGGACATTGTCAGCCTGATCAAGCATGGCCACGAGCCGTTGATGCGCGGATTGATGATCGACATCAGCGAAGCCAAGCACACCGAGGAAGCGCTGCGCCTTTCCGAGCAAAAGTTCGCCTCGGTGTTTCGCCAATGCCCGGACATCCTGGTGATTGCACGGCTGCATGACGGCTGCCTGCTGGAAGTCAACAAAGCCTTTGAAGAACAGATCGGCCTGACTGCCGCGCAAGTCGTGGGCAAAAGCGCCACCAACCTGGACATCTGGGGTATACAGGGCGTTGGCCCTGGTCTGCTGCTGCGCTTGCAGGCCGGGAGCATTCGCAACCTTGAAATGCCCTTCCGGCGAAATAATGGCCAAGTCTTCACCGGGCTGATTTCCGCCGAACCCTTCGATCTCGACACGACGCCCGCCCTGGTCGTGGTCGTGCGAGACATCAGCCAGCTCAAGGAAACCCAACAGCAGCTGCAAACCTCCGAAGAGAAGTTCGCCAAGGCTTTCCATGCTTCGCCCGATGGCCTGTTGCTGTCCCGGCAGAGCGACGGGCTGCTGATTGAAGTCAACGACGGCTTCAGCCGCATTACCGGCTTCAACAGCGCATTGTCGGTCGACCGTTCCACTCTCGACCTGGGCATCTGGGTCGATCTCAACGAACGCAAACAGATGCTCGACCTGTTGCAGCGAGACGGTTTCGTGAGGGATTTCAGCTGCCATATCCGCCGCAACGACGGGCAGATCCGGCTCTGCGAAGTGTCCAGTCGCCCCCTGCCCATCGGCAACGAAGACTGCATGCTGACCATCGCCCGGGATATCACCGAACGCCACTTCATGCAGGAAAAACTGCAACAGGCCGCCACGGTGTTCGAGAGCACCGCCGAGGGCGTATTGATCACCGACACGCAACAGCACATCAGCGCGGTGAACCGAGCCTTCACCGAAATCACCGGCTATAGCGAAACCGAAGCCCTGGGCCATACGCCTCGTTTGCTGGCGTCCGGCCTGCATGACAGCGCGTTTTACGCCGCGATGTGGCACCAACTGACGGCCGAGGGCCACTGGCAGGGAGAAATATCCAACCGACGCAAGAACGGCGAGCTGTATCCCAGTTGGCTGACCATCAGCGCCGTGCGCAACCAGGAACAGCACATCACCCACTTCGTCGCGGTTTTTGCCGACATCTCCAGCCTCAAACACGCCCAGGCGCGCCTCGATTACCAAGCGCATCACGACCCGCTTACCGGCCTGCCGAATCGCACCTTGTTCGAAAGTCGTTTGCTGACAGCGCTCAACAACCAGCAGGAGAACGGCGGCCAGGGCGCGGTATTGTTCCTTGACCTGGATCGTTTCAAGCACATCAACGACAGTCTCGGACACCCGGTCGGCGACCTGCTGCTCAAGGGCATTGCCGTGCGCCTGCGTGAGCAGCTACGGGATATCGACACCGTCGCGCGCCTGGGTGGCGATGAATTCATCATCCTGCTGCCCGGCCTGCAACAGCCCAGCGATGCCGAGCATATCGCCCAAAAACTCCTTAGCTGTTTTGGCGCGCCTTTCCAGGCGGGTGAACATGAGTTTTTCATCAGCGCCAGCATCGGCACCAGCTTGTATCCGCAGGACGGCTGCGACGTCGCCACGCTGGTCAAGAATGCCGACGCGGCGATGTACCGTTCCAAGGCCAAGGGCCGCAACCGGGTGGAAAGCTACACCCGCGACCTCACCGCCCAAGCCAGTGAGCGCGTGGCGTTGGAACACGAACTGCGACGAGCGATAGAGCGCAACGAGTTGTCATTGTCTTTCCAGCCGAAGATCAGCCTCATCGACAACCGGCTGGTGGGCGCCGAAGCGCTTATTCGCTGGACTCATCCAACGTTTGGCGACGTACCGCCTGAGCATTTCATTCCGCTGGCCGAAGAAAACGGCATGATCCTGCAGATCGGCGACTGGGTGCTCGAAACCGCCTGCCGGCAACTTCATGAGTGGAACAGCAGCCACGACAGTCTCGGCCCGCTGTCCGTAAATTTGGCGGGGGTCCAACTGCGCCAACCCAATCTGTTGGGCCGCATCGAGCAGCTATTGCGGGAAAACCATCTTGAGCCTGGCTTATTGCAACTGGAGATTACTGAAAACTTCATCATGAGCCAGGCCGAGGAAGCCTTGGCGGTGCTGCACCAACTGAAAAAACTTGGCGTGCAACTGGCCATCGACGACTTCGGCACGGGTTATTCCTCCCTCAGCTACCTCAAGCGCTTGCCACTGGACATCCTCAAGATCGACCAGTCCTTCGTCCGCGGCCTGCCCGATGACCCTCACGATGCGGCCATCGTCCGGGCAATTATCGCCCTGGGCCGGAGCATGCAATTCACCATCATCGCCGAAGGCGTCGAAACCTTGGCCCAACAGCAATTCCTCGCTGAGGAAGGCTGCGAACAAATCCAGGGCTACATCGTCAGCCTGCCCCTGTGCGCCGAAGAGTTCGCCGCTACGTTTCTGCATGTGACCGTATCGGATTATTCGGATAGCACAGCCGAGAAACCGTCGCTATAATCCGCGGCCTACTGAGGGCCTATAGCTCAGTTGGTTAGAGCAGAGGACTCATAATCCTTTGGTCCACGGTTCGAGTCCGTGTGGGCCCACCAATTCGAAAGCCGCGCATTGCGCGGCTTTTGTCATTCCAGGGCGTGGAAAATCCAACCCACGCCATCGTTTTTTTTTGCCTTCACTCACTTACAATCGAAAATTCCCACGCCCCCCATCGAGACGCCCATCATCGCCAGCCCCAGCCTGTCCCGACTCTTCCTCGAACTTTTCTGGCAACTCAGCATCCTGGTGGTGCCAGCCTTTTTTGTCACGATACTGCCGCCCCCGCTGGCTTTGCTGGCGGTGGTGTTCCTCGGATTGATGATGGGACTCGCTGCGCGACTGGGTTTCTCTGCGGTGGGACGAGGCGTTGCCCGGCTGACAGTCGGGGCAGTGTTTGGCCTGGGTTTCAGCCTGGGTCGAGCGTTGCCTGAATGGTGGGGGATTTTGGTGGCGATTGTCGGCATCGTGGCCGGGCTCGCTTGCGTCAGTAGCTGGGAGCGGCGCCTCGGATTGGCGCCAGCGTCGGCGCCCAAGAATGGTCCGAGCGCCTGGGGTGGAAACGAGCCGCAGCTGACGCCCGAGGGCGAGCCGATCCGGGTGTTCAACCACGGCGAAATCGCCATGGGCGGCCCTGTCTGTTGCGACTATCTGTTTCCCGATGGCGTGCTTTTGCAAGGGCTCGGTGCTTCGGCGGTGTTTTCCAATGACGGCCGTTACTTTGCAGCGCCCGTGCCGTCCCGGCAGGAATGGGGGCTGGTGGTCCTCGACCGCCAGCAACGCAAGGTATACCGCTGTGCCGACAGCGAGTTCTGGGAGCTGGACGTCATGGACCTCGAGCAGTTGAGCGGCCGCCATAGCCCACTGGTGGACAACAGCGTGCGCCAGGCCCGGTTGGATGAGCTGCTACAAACCGCCGAGGTGACTGACCTGATTCCCGTCGCGGACCTTTGGCTGGAGCCTGGCTGGCATCCGGACAATATCGCGCACACCTTCGCGCGATCCTCTGCCGATGGGCGACACTGCCTAGAGGGCCACATCTTGTTGCCCTCGACCTTTCGCGATCTGGACCAACCGCTGGAGCCGTTGTACTCGCCGCGCTATGCCGTCAGCGTCAACGGGCAACCGTCCGGGCTGGCGATGGCCGGCGATGCGCCGTTGATATGGGGCACCGATCACCGCACCTTGGTGTGCCTGGCCCGCGAGCAGGCCAACGATGCAGAGGGCGACCAGTATTGGCTATGGCAACTGGACAGCGGCTGGCGCGCCCTGCCCTCACCTTGGGTAAGCGCCGCCGCCGAGCCTTCTTTCTACTGGCATGACGTGTTGAGCCTCGATGCAAGCCATGTGCGTATCGGCGCGTACCTCGACTATCCGCGCCCGGGTTCCGGCCGGTATGGCTACCGCCTGGACAGTATCCACAGCGATACCGAGGCCCAGACCGGTCATGACGCCCAAGGTCGGGTGCAGGTCGCCGAATTCAAACTGACCCGCATGGCCATTGTGATGCCGTTGGACAGCCAGGGGCGGCGAGGCGACTCGTCCATCGAGACGCAACCTTTGCTGGACGGAGTAAGGGCTCGCCTGACCTGGCTTTGCGACAATCGCGAAGGGCTGGGTGGTTATCGCTGCCAGATCGGAGAATGGACCTTGCCGGGGAGCTGGTTCCTGGATCACCGGGTCTCTGATTGCGGGCGCTACCTGGCGCTGCTGCCTTTTGAAGAGTCGTCGAAGATCGCCACCCATGGGGTGGTCGCGGACGTGCAGGGCCGGCGTCTTCTGCAGGGTCCCGCGATGTGGGTAGAGCGAATACTCGATTTTCGTGATGGACGGTTGAGTCTGGCGGTGATCGCAGGTCGTCTTGATAACGACGTGGAAACCACTCCGTTGCAGCGCTTCAGCGTCGCCGCGCCAGCGATCGGCAACGACTCGTCTTTCTTTCGTCCTGACGAGCGAACCCGGCTTTTTTACGAGACGATGCAGTTGCAGCCGAAAGATTGCCAATTGAACCTCGTCGCCCCGTGGCGCCTGGTCGATCGCCCGCAAGCGGCCACCGCCGACGGCGACTTCATTCAGCCCGCGCCAAATCATCAGGATGCCGCCTGGCTGTTCGGCAGCGAGACGGAATACGCCGACAGTTGGGTGCGTGCCGGTACGCCCCGTCTTGGAGGGCATCTGCTGACGGCGTCAGGTTGCGCGCTGGTTGACCTGGCGCCCTCGATGATCTGGTCGGCGGATGGCCGTTACCTGGCCCTGACCCGCATGGCAACCGACGTGACAGAACAGTGTGGAAGCTACCGGGGCTGGCAACTGCTGCTGCTTGATGTCCAGGACCGCACGGTGCGGGTTCATCCGCAATGGCTGGGCAATCGACCGTTGTTCGAGGGCTTTGATGAAAGTCAGCTGCGAATACGCTGTTTCGAGCGGGAATGGGAAGCGCAAGACACTGAAGACCCGGGCTCGGTGCAGGCGTTCTCGCTGGACGTTTTGCTGCAAGCGCCCATCGAACAGCTGGTCTGCCAGGACGGTTTCTGGCTCAACGCTTCGCAAACGCAGCGGGCAGCGGCCTGGCAAGCGCTGGCTTTACCTGCCATTGGCTATTTCGAGCGCTAGAGCCTGTAACATGCCCGACTTTGATGCTAGCGCCGGAGCCGACCGTGACTGACACCCGCCCCCTCGTCCTCGACGAAATCGATCGCCAGTTGATCGCGGCGCTGCAAATCAATGCTCGCGAAAGCGTCGCCATGCTCGCCCGACAATTGGGCATTGCCCGAACGACGGTGACGTCACGGCTGGCGCGGCTGGAAAAAACCAACGTGATCACCGGGTATGGCGTGCGCCTGGGGCAACGAGTGATCGATGGCGGCTTGCAGGCTTACGTTGGAATCAAGGTTCAACCGCGCTCCGGCAAGGAAGTGCTGCGACGCTTGAGCGCCATGGCTCAAGTCCAGCAATTGTGTGCGGTCAGCGGCGAATTCGATTACGTGGCGTGGCTGCGCACGGACTCGCCGGAGCAACTGGATCAGTTGCTTGACCAGATCGGCGGCGTGGACGGGGTTGATAAGACCACCACATCGATCATTCTCAGCAGCAAGATTGATCGGGGCCAGCCGGTCTGAAGCCTGATTCGTCATTAACGATCACCGCGACGTCATAATGACGTAAACCCGCTAAAAACAACGACACATTGCGTCTTATTAACGTGTTTCACCCTCTCTAGAATGGCTGGCATCTTTCCTATACTCAGACGCTCACGCCGCGTCGAGCCGCCCATCAAGGTCAGCCATGAACAAGAACAATCGCCACCCCGCAGATGGCAAGAAGCCCATCACCATTTTTGGACCGGATTTTCCGTTCGCCTTTGACGATTGGATCGAACACCCGGCCGGCCTCGGCGCTATTCCCGAGCACTACCACGGGGCCGAAGTGGCGATTGTCGGGGCCGGCATCGCTGGCCTGGTGGCGGCTTATGAGTTGATGAAAATGGGCCTCAAGCCTGTGGTCTATGAGGCCTCGAAGCTGGGCGGGCGCCTGCGTTCCCAGGCGTTCAACGGCGCCGACGGCATCGTAGCCGAGCTGGGTGGTATGCGTTTCCCGGTGTCGTCCACGGCGTTTTATCACTACGTCGACAAGCTGGGCCTGGAGACAAAACCCTTCCCCAACCCGCTGACCTCGGCCTCGGGCAGCACTGTGATCGATTTGGAAGGCCAGACCTATTACGCCGAACGCATGGCTGACCTCCCCGCGCTGTTCCAGGAAGTCGCCGATGCCTGGGCCGATGCGCTGGAGGCCGGCTCGCGCTTTGGCGAGATCCAGCAAGCGATCCGCGACCGCGACGTGCCACGCCTCAAGGAACTGTGGAACACTCTGGTGCCACTGTGGGATGACCGCACCTTCTACGACTTCGTCGCTACCTCCAAGGCCTTCGCCAAGCTTTCGTTCCAACACCGCGAAGTGTTCGGCCAGGTCGGTTTCGGCACCGGCGGCTGGGACTCGGACTTCCCCAACTCGATGCTCGAAATCTTCCGCGTGGTGATGACCAACTGCGACGACCATCAACATCTAGTGGTTGGCGGGGTGGAGCAGGTACCGCATGGGATCTGGAAACACGTGCCGGAGCGCTGCGCGTATTGGCCGCAAGGCACCAGCCTGAATTCGTTGCACCTGGGCGCGCCTCGTAGCGGCGTGAAACGTATTGCACGGGCCGACAACGGTCGGTTCAGCGTGACTGACGTCTGGGGCGACACGCGTGAATATGCCGCCGTGCTGGTGACTTGCCAGACCTGGCTGTTGACCACCCAGATCGAGTGCGAGGAAGCGCTGTTCTCGCAAAAAATGTGGATGGCCCTGGACCGCACCCGCTATATGCAGGCGTCAAAGACTTTCGTGATGGTCGACCGGCCATTCTGGAAGGACAAGGATCCGGAAACCGGCCGCGACCTGATGAGCATGACGCTCACCGACCGCCTGACCCGTGGTACTTACCTGTTCGACAACGGCGACGACAAGCCAGGGGTGATTTGCCTGTCCTACTCCTGGATGAGCGATGCGCTGAAGATGCTCCCGTATCCCGTGGAGAAACGCGTGAGGCTGGCACTCGATGCCCTCAAGAAAATCTATCCGAAGGTGGACATCGCGGCGCGGATCATTGGCGATCCCATTACCGTGTCCTGGGAAGCCGATCCGTATTTCCTTGGCGCATTCAAGGGCGCCCTGCCCGGCCACTACCGTTACAACCAGCGCATGTACGCGCATTTCATGCAGGACGACATGCCGGCCGAACAAAAAGGGATCTTTATCGCTGGCGACGACGTCTCATGGACACCCGCCTGGGTTGAAGGCGCGGTGCAGACCTCGCTCAATGCCGTGTGGGGAATCATGAAACATTTCGGCGGTGAAACTCACCCCGAGAACCCGGGTCCAGGTGATGTGTTCGACGAAATCGGTCCCATCGCCCTGCCCGAATAAAAGGAGTTTTCGATGCGCGTAGCCCTTTACCAATGCCCACCACTGCCGATGGACCCGGCCGGCAACCTGCAGCGCCTGCACCAAGTCGCGCTGGAAGCCAGGGGCGCCGATGTATTGGTGCTGCCGGAAATGTTCCTGACCGGCTACAACATCGGCGTCGATGCGGTGAATGTACTGGCGGAGGTCTACAACGGCGAATGGGCGCAGCAGATTGGTCGAATCGCCAAGGCGGCCGGCCTGGCGATTCTCTATGGCTATCCTGAACGCAGCGCAGACGGGCAGATCTACAACGCCGTCCAACTGATCGATGCCCACGGCGAACGCCTGGCGAACTATCGCAAGAGCCACCTGTTCGGCGACCTGGATCATACGATGTTCAGCGCCGGCGACGCGGCGCTGCCAATCGTGGAGCTCAACGGCTGGAAGCTCGGTTTCCTGATCTGCTACGACTTGGAATTCCCGGAAAATGCCCGGCGCCTGGCCTTGGCCGGCGCCGAGTTGATCCTGGTGCCGACCGCCAACATGCAGCCCTACGACTTCATCGCCGACGTCACCGTGCGTTCGCGGGCTATCGAGAATCAATGCTTCGTCGCCTACGCCAATTATTGCGGCCATGAAGGCGAATTGCGCTATTGCGGCCAAAGCAGCATCGCCGCACCGGACGGCAGCCGCCCTGCCCTGGCGGGGCTGGACGAGGCCTTGATCGTGGGCGAGCTGGATCGCCAACTGATGGAAGACTCCCGCGCCGCCTACAACTATCTGCATGACCGTCAGCCAACGCTTTACGGCGACTTGCATAAACACTGACCCGAACGAATCCGCTAGCATGAGCAGATCTTTTTCCTGGAAATGCTCATGCTGGCCGCCGATTCCCTCCATCCTCACACTGAAACCCTGGCCCACGGCCTGCAGGTGACATTGCGTCATGCCTGCGGCCTCAAACGCTGCGCAGCGGTGTTGCGCGTGGCGGCCGGCAGTCACGATGCGCCTGAGGCCTGGCCGGGATTGGCGCACTTTCTCGAGCATCTTTTCTTCCTAGGGACAGAGCGCTTTCCCACAGGTCAGAACCTGATGGCCTACGTGCAGGGCCACGGCGGGCAAATCAACGCACGCACCAGCGAACGCACCACCGATTTTTTCCTTGAACTCCCCCCCGCTGCCCTGGCCGGCGGGCTGGAGCGGCTGTCGGACATGCTCAGTCATCCGCGCCTGGACGAAGAGAGCCAGTTGCGCGAGCGGGAAGTACTGCACGCTGAATTCATTGCCTGGTCCCAGGACACAGCGGCCCAGCGACAGGTTGCCCTGCATGACGGCTTGTCGGCCGCTCACCCGCTGCGAGGCTTCCATGCGGGCAATCGCGACAGCCTGGCGGTGTCACAGCCTGAATTTCAAACGACACTGCACGGTTTATATCGGCGTTTCTATCAGAGCGGGCAAATGACCTTGAGCCTGGTCGGCCCGCAAGGCATCGAGGCCTTGCGTACGCTGGCCGCCACGTTTGCTGAAAGCGTTCCTGCGGGTAAAACGGTGGACAGGCCATTGCCGCCGCCACTCATGGAGACCTCCGAGGCCAGTTATCAACGCGCTCGTGCGGGCGGTCGGGACATGCTGTTTGCCTTCGAGCAACTGCCGGTCGCCTCGCCCCAAGCCCTGGACTTCCTGTGCCATTGGCTGAACACCCATAAACCGGGCAGCTTGTTGGCGCTGTTGCGCCAGCGCGGCCTGGCCGACAGCCTCAAGGCCACACCGCTGTACGAATTTGCCGGCCAGGCATTGCTGCGCATCGAACTCAAGCTCGACAACGGCCAGATACCTGCCGATATCCAGCCATTGCTGCGCGATTGGCTGGGGTTCGTTGCCGCCCACGATGACTGGGCGCCGTTGCGCAAGGAATTCACCGCACGGCTGCAACGTCGTCAACAGACGGCAACAGCCCTGCAACTGGCTCGCGGGGACAGCGAAGGACGCGACGGCCCCCTGTCGGAAAACGACTTGATGCGGCTCAGGGCAATCCTCACGCAATTGCACCCGGTGGAAAACGTCGTCGGGCCATGGCAGTTGCCGCCGCCCAACCCGTTCCTGCAAACCGCCAGCGAGCCGCCCCCCGCCGGCTTGATACGCGGCCAAACCAGCGCCCACCGTGGATTGCGCACGTTTGCACAGGACCGTAGCCGAGGCCGGCGGGAACGCTCGCCCATGCAGTTCAGCCAGGCGCTGGCGGATGACACCCGTGAAAGTGCGGTGTATTTGCGCTGGCGCTTGGCGTCTCAGGCGCCGCTCGCTCTTCAGTCCAGGCTCGATCAGCATCTGGCGGACTTGCACGAAGACGCCCAGCAGGCCGGCGTGGACCTTGTCCTTGAACCTTGCGGCAATCAATGGCTGCTGAAAATGGTTGGCTTGCAGGCGCCGATGCCGCTGGTACTCGAGCACCTCCTGACGAAGCTTGGACAACCGCTGCCCCCCGCCCAGCCCGACAGCGACACACCCTTGATACCGATTCGGCACTTGTTGAAGGCGTTGCCCAATCATTGCCGGCCGAATGTCCAAAACCCGGCGTTACCACGGCCCGACAGCGATCAAGGTGTCTGGGCGAGCGCCCATTGGGATGGCTTGGCCATCGGTCTCTCGGCCGCTACCCAGACCGCGATGGGCCCTGCGCTGGCCCGGGTTCCAGGCATCGCCAGTGAGGACGACACGCCAGCCTTGGTGCAATCCCACGGCTGCGTCTGGAACAGGCTTGAGACCCAGGGCGACGAACACGCCGTTTTGCTGTTTTGTCCCACACCGACCCAGGACTTGTCTGACGAGGCCGCGTGGCGATTGCTGGCCCAGCTCTGTCAGACGCCGTTTTACCAGCGCCTGCGAGTTGAGCTGCAATTGGGCTATGCCGTGTTCAGTGGCTTGAAGCAAATCAACGGCCAGACGGGCTTATTGTTCGGTGCCCAATCCCCCAGCGCCTCGGCAGCGCAGCTGATTGCTCACATGGAGCGATTCCTGGGCGAGTTGCCGGCGCTGATCGAACAGCTCGATGATTCAAGCCTGGCCAGCCAGCAGCAAGCGCTGGCCCGTCAGCTCGATAGCGCCGTGCTGCCCTGTGCACAAGCGGCGGAGTTGCTCTGGCAAGGCAAATTGGCCGGACGTTCTTCGGACTATCTGCAACTGCTGGCCGATGCCATCGTGCAGATGGAACGCGAGCCATTGATAAACGCGGCCCACCGCTTGATCAACGCGCAAGGAGGGCGTTATTGCCTCAGCAACGAGCCGTCTCCGGGAGCCCCTTGGCAAGCGGCGCGGTGATCATTGCAGCCCGTGCAACGAGCTTTCTCAAAGAATCGCGGCGAACGAATTTGTCAGATTTAGTAACATAGGTGTTTAGGCATCTGAACATCTCCTGTCGGAGATGGACTATATGTATAGGTCCCAACCGTCCTAACTAACCCAAGCATCCCAACCAAAGGAGTATTCCCATGTCCTGGTCCAAACCCGCCTATATCGATCTGCGTATCGGCTTCGAAGTCACCATGTACTTCGCCAGCCGTTGATGACAGCAGGCGATCAGTACGCAACACAACGCCTCGGTCATCCGGGGCGTTTTTATTTCGGTTTGCAGATGGAGCGGCCATGTTCGTCCAGATTCTAGGTTCCGCCGCCGGCGGCGGTTTCCCCCAGTGGAACTGCAACTGCGCCAATTGCGCGGGTTTTCGCAACGGCAGCCTGCGGGCCCAGGCGCGCACCCAGTCGTCCATCGCGATTTCCGATGACGGTGTGAGCTGGGTATTGTGCAACGCCTCCCCGGACATCCGCGCCCAGCTCCAGGGCTTTGCCCCGATGCAACCTGGCCGGGCCCTGCGCGACACCGGCATTGGCGCGATCATCCTGATGGACAGCCAGATCGACCACACCACTGGCCTGCTCAGCCTGCGCGAGGGCTGCCCGCACCAGGTCTGGTGCACCGACATGGTCCATGAAGACCTGAGCAGCGGTTTTCCATTGTTCAATATGCTGACCCACTGGAACGGCGGATTGAGCTGGAACCGCATCGAACTGGACCAGAGCTTCACCGTCCCGGCCTGCCCGAACCTGCGTTTTACCCCGCTGCCGCTGCGCAGCGCCGCACCGCCCTATTCCCCGCATCGCTTCGACCCGCACCCTGGCGACAACATCGGGCTGATCGTTGAAGACCTGCGCACAGGCGGCAAATTGTTCTATGCCCCGGGCCTTGGAAAAGTCGACGCCCCGCTGCTGGAGATCATGGCCGGCAGCGACTGCCTGTTGGTGGACGGCACGATGTGGGACGACGATGAGATGCAGCGCCGTGGCGTCGGCACCCGCACCGGTCGGGAAATGGGCCACTTGGCACAGAACGGCCCCGGCGGCATGCTTGAAGTGCTGGAGCATTTGCCGAAGCAGCGCAAGGTGCTGATCCACATCAACAACACCAACCCGATCCTTGATGAAGACTCCCCCGAGCGGGCCGAGTTAGTGCGACGCAATGTCGAGGTCGCTTACGACGGTATGAGCATCGAACTGTAGGAGCGTCCGAAATGACTGACACACCATTGACCACTGCAGAATTTGAAGCCGCCCTGCGTGCCAAGGGCGCGTATTACCACATCCATCACCCGTATCACGTGACGATGTATGAAGGCCGCGCCACTCGCGAACAGATCCAGGGCTGGGTCGCGAACCGCTTTTACTATCAGGTAAACATTCCGCTCAAGGACGCCGCGATCCTGGCCAACTGCCCGGATCGGGAAATCCGCCGCGAGTGGATCCAGCGCCTGCTCGACCATGACGGCGCGCCCGGCGAAGACGGTGGTATCGAAGCCTGGCTGCGACTGGGCCAGGCGGTGGGCCTGGACCCCGATCAACTGCGCTCCCAGGAATTGGTGCTGCCGGGCGTACGTTTCGCGGTGGACGCCTACGTCAACTTCGCCCGCCGCGCCTCTTGGCAAGAAGCCGCCAGCAGTTCCTTGACCGAACTGTTCGCCCCACAGATCCATCAGTCGCGCCTGGACAGCTGGCCGCAGCATTACCCCTGGATCGACCCGACCGGCTACGAGTATTTCCGCACCCGCCTGGGTCAGGCCCGGCGTGACGTCGAACATGGCTTGGCCATTACCTTGCAGCACTACACCACTCGTGCGGGTCAGGAGCGCATGCTGGAGATTCTCCAGTTCAAACTGGACATCCTCTGGAGCATGCTTGACGCGATGAGCATGGCCTACGAATTGAATCGCCCGCCCTATCACAGCGTGACCGGGCAGCGCGTCTGGCACAAAGGGATTACCTTATGAGTTTCGATCGCAGCAAAACCCCTCGCTGGCGCCAAGGCTATCGTTTCCAGTATGAACCGGCCCAGAAAGGCTATGTGTTGCTCTATCCTGAAGGCATGATCAAGCTCAATGACAGCGCGGCGCTGATCGGCGGCTTGATCGATGGCGAGCGGGATGTCGCAGCGATCATCGGCGAGTTGGCGACGCAGTTCCCCGGCGTGCCGGAACTCGATGACGACATCGAGCAGTTCATGGAGGTCGCCCGTGCAGAGCACTGGATCGAACTTGCCTGACATCACCGGCCTGCCGCCCAAGCCAGACGTCGGCCTGCCGCTGTGGCTGCTGGCCGAGCTGACCTATCGTTGCCCGCTGCAATGCCCGTACTGCTCCAACCCGCTGGACTTTGCCGAGCAAGGCAAGGAGCTGAGCACCGAGCAGTGGTTCAAGGTGTTTCGCGAAGCCCGGGAAATGGGCGCCGCGCAGTTAGGTTTTTCCGGTGGCGAGCCGCTGGTGCGCCAGGACTTGGCCGAGCTGATCGGCGAGGCGCGCAAGCTGGGTTTCTACACCAACCTGATCACCTCCGGCATCGGTTTGACCGAGCAGAAGATCAGCGACTTCAAGAAGGCCGGGCTGGATCACATCCAGATCAGCTTCCAGGCCAGCGACGAGCAGGTGAACAACCTCCTGGCCGGCTCGAAGAAAGCCTTCGCGCAGAAACTGGAAATGGCTCGGGCGGTGAAAGCCCACGGCTACCCGATGGTGCTGAATTTCGTCACCCATCGGCACAACATCGACAAGATCGACCGCATCATCGAGCTGTGCATTGCCTTGGAAGCCGACTTCGTCGAACTCGCCACCTGCCAGTTCTATGGTTGGGCACACCTCAACCGCGTCGGCCTGCTGCCTACTCGTGAACAATTGGTGCGGGCCGAACGTATCACCAACCAATACCGCGCCAAGCTGGAAGCCGAGGGCAATCCGTGCAAGTTGATCTTCGTAACCCCGGACTATTATGAAGAACGCCCCAAGGCCTGCATGAACGGCTGGGGCAGTATTTTCCTGACCGTCACGCCGGACGGCACGGCATTGCCATGCCACGGCGCCCGGCAGATGCCGGTGCAGTTTCCCAATGTGCGCGACCACAGCATGCAGCACATCTGGTACGACTCGTTCGGCTTCAACCGTTTCCGCGGTTATGACTGGATGCCCGAGCCCTGCCGCTCCTGCGATGAAAAGGAGAAGGACTTCGGAGGGTGTCGCTGCCAGGCGTTCATGCTCACGGGCGACGCCAGCAATGCCGATCCGGTGTGCAGCAAATCCGCGCATCACGGGATGATTCTCAAGGCTCGCGAAGACGCCGAGCACGCCACTCAAACCATCGAGCAACTGGCCTTTCGCAATGAACGAAACTCGCGCCTCATCATTAAGGGCTGAGCCCTTCAGCGCCGCCCAAGCCGTCGCGGCGGGCGTCGACTTTGCCGAACTGCAATTGGGGCCTCAGGGCCTGTTCTGGAATGAATACCGTCCCGAAGACGGCGCTTGCCGGATCTGGCAGTGGCAAGACGCCAAGGCCCGCTGCCTGACCCCGGACGGCTTCAGCGCACGCAGTCGGGTCTACGAATACGGCGGCGGATCATTCTGCCTGAGCGATGACGGCGTGCTGTTTGTCAACGAGGCGGACCAACAGGTGTACCACCAGGCGCTGGCGGGAGGGCCTCCGTTGGCTCTGACCCAGGGCGACTGTCGATATGGGGATTTGCGCTTCGCCGCCGGGCAGGTGCTGGCGGTGGAAGAACAGGCCAATCAGCATCGGTTGGTCTCGATCGGGCTGGTGGCCCACCAGCGGCGCGTGCTGGCAGCCGGTGCGGATTTCTATGCCTCGCCGACGCAGAGCCCCGATGGCCAGCGACTCGCCTGGATCGAGTGGAGTCGCCCACACCAGCCCTGGACGGTCACGCGGCTGATGGTTGCCGAGCGCAACGCCACAGGTTGGGAAGAGCCGCGTTGTGTGGCGGGTGACAAGGACGAAGAGTCGATTCAACAACCGCGCTTCGATGCCTCCAGTCGCCTCTATTGCCTGACCGACCGCGGCGGGTACTGGCAGCCCTGGGTTGAACGTGCCGGCGTTCTCGAGCCGCTGCCCGCCGTCGACGCCGATCACGGCCCCGCACCTTGGCAATTAGGCGGTTGTACCTGGTTGCCTGTAGATGAAACCACTTACCTGGCAAGCTGGACCGAAGCCGGCTTTGGGCGGCTGGGCCTGCGCAGCGACAGCGTGCTCGAAGATCTCACCGGCAGTTACAGCCGCTTCCGCAGCCTGGCGCTCGATGAGCAATTCGTTTATGCCGTTGCCGCCTCGCCGATCAGCCCATCGGCAATCATCGCCATCGAACGGCAAAGCCGTGAAGCAGTGGTATTGGCGGGCGGCATCGCGCCATTGCCCACCGAGCAGATCAGTCGCCCTCAAACCCTGCGCTACCCTTCTGTCACAAGTGAAGCCCACGGATTCTTTTATCCGGCCATGAACGCCGAAGAAAAACCGCCCTTGGTGGTGTTTATCCACGGCGGGCCAACTTCAGCTTGCTACCCGATGTTCGATCCGCGCATCCAGTACTGGACCCAGCGCGGCTTTGCCGTTGCCGACCTCAATTACCGCGGCAGCAGCGGCTACGGACGCGCCTATCGACAGGCACTGCATCTGGACTGGGGCGTGGCGGACGTCGAGGATGCTTGCGCGGTCGTTGCGTACTTGAACGAGCAGGGTCTGATCGATGGGCGTTGCGCGTTCATTCGCGGTGGCAGCGCCGGTGGGTATACGACGCTGTGCGCCCTTGCATTCCGTGATGTATTCCGTGCCGGCGCCAGCCTCTATGGCGTCAGCGATCCCATTGCCCTGGCCCATGCCACCCATAAATTCGAGGGAGACTACCTGGATTGGTTGATCGGCGACCCGCAACAGGACGTCGAACGCTACCGGGCCCGGACTCCGCTGCTGCACGCTGAAAGCATTCGCGCCCCGGTGATATTTTTCCAAGGCGAATTGGACGCGGTGGTCGTGCCACAGCAGACCCGGGACATGGTCAAGGCATTGGAGGACAACGGTGTCGCCGTCGAGGCGCACTATTACGCCGTTGAGCGTCACGGCTTTCGCAAGGCTGCGAACCAGGCGCATGCGCTGGAGCAGGAGTGGTTGTTTTATCGCAAGGTGATCGACGCTGGCTTATGAAATGACGAGCTTTTGTGGCGAGGGAGCTTGCTCCCGCTGGGCCGGTCCGACGCCTCGGGCGTAGCGGCCCCAAGCGTTTGCGACGGGAGCAAGCTTGTGTCTTTAACTGAGGTAATGTCAGAGATGAGAGGGGTGAATGGCAGCTGATGAGCAGCGGTGCCTTTTGAGCACGTGAGGGAGCCAAGCTGCCATCCACTCTTTTCACTCTGGTTCCAAGCTCGAACAGTTGACTGAGTCCGACCTCGAACAACAAGCGTGAGCCAGACCAGAGTGACCTCTCGCCCCTAAGCCTAGAGGTTTTACTCATGACTGCCTACGCCGGAATTGATGTGTCCAAAGCCACTTTGCAAATCGCGCTATTTCCCCAGGCAGGCGAACTGAGTGTGCCTAACACCGCCGAAGGGCTCGCCAAACTGGCTGGCTGGCTTGCTGAGAGACAGGTTGTGCGTGTTCTAGTTGAAGCGACAGGCGGCTATGAAAAGCTGTCGGTGCGGCTGCTAGCCAAGACCGGTTTTAAGGTTCAGCGAATCAACCCGGTTCGCGCTCGCCAGTTTGCGCAGGCTATGGGCAAGCGCGCTAAAACCGATCCCATTGACGCGCGAATGCTGGCGACGTTTGCTTCGGCCTTGGAGGAAAAAAACTTCATTTTCCCCGATGAGGCCCGCGACAAGCTTACCGAGTTGGTTAATCAGCGTGATGTCTTCATCCAGCAACGGGACGATAACCGGCGCCGTATTCAACAAGCGCAAGAGGCAGACGTGTTGGATGCTTATAGGGAACTCAATGCCAAACTCAAAGAGATGATCGCCGCCGCGGATAAGCGTATAGCCGCGCAAAGCCGGCAAATCGATGCCGAACTAATGGAGCGTTTGCGCTCGATCAAAGGGGTTGGCCCGGTGACCATCAGCAGCTTGTTCTGCTACCTGCCAGAATTGGGAGACCTGAGCCGTGGACAGGTCGCAGCGTTGGCTGGTGTAGCCCCCTATAACAACGACAGCGGGGCCAAGCGAGGTGTTAGGCGCATCTATGGAGGGAGATCAAGGCTACGTCGAGCGGTGTACATGAGCACTTTGGTTATGGTCCGCCACAACGATGATTTCAAAAACCGTTATGCCCGCCTTCGGGCAGCGGGAAAATGCTCAAAGGTAGCGTTGGTTGCGTGTATGCGTGTGTTGTTGATCAGGCTGAATGCCATGGTTCGGGATGGAAAACCATGGCAAGACCAACCTGCCAGCCGTTAGTCGGAGGAGAAGTTAAAGACAGTTGGCTCCCTCGCCACAGAGTGAGTCCTTCCCTTGGAAAGCTTCAGCGCTTGGCGATGATGTACACCGCATGCACGATGCCGGGGATATACCCCAACAGAGTCAGCAGAATATTCAGCCAGAATGCCCCGCCAAACCCGACTTGCAGGAAGACACCCAGCGGTGGCAGCAGAATGGCGATGATGATGCGAACGAAATCCATGAATAACTCCTGATGGGCGATGGCCACGTTGCCATATAGCCCATGGACACCTGACCACTCGTCAGGGTTCAGTGAGAGTCGACACAGAGACGGCCCGAACGGGCCTTTGGACAAGACAAAAAACGCGGACAAAAGAAAACCCCGCCGAAGCGGGGCTTTGCAGACTGTTTCCCTGACATCCATTTCACTCCGCCTTCCTGGCAGAATCCTACGTGTCCGTGTTGTTACTTGCGCGTCCTGCGCTACGTCCATGGAAGCTAGATTAGCCCTGGATCCAATCGGCCGGTAGAGGGAAATTGCCAGCACGTCATGTAAGCATTTGCTTACATGACGTCACATTTTAGAATTGACCGGGTTCCAGCAGGAACAACGACTCGCTACCGGCCTTCACCGAGGCGCTCAGGGAGTGAATACGTGGCAGCAAGCGGGCAAAGTAGAATCGCGCCGTGCCCAGTTTGCTCGCATAGAAGTCATCCTGGCCTTCCTTGCCCATGGCGGCTCTTGCCATCAAGGCCCACATGTAGGCATAGGCGGTGTAACCGAAGGCCTGCAGGTACTCCACCGAAGCCGCGCCAATCTCATTAGGGTTGTTTTTCGCCCGGTCCAGCAACCACTCGGTCATCTCGTCCAGAGTGCCGACGGCATCGTTCAATGGCTGGGTAAACTCCGCCAGGTCTTTGCTCGCGTTAGCGGTGAAGTGACGGATTTCATCGGCAAACAATCTATAGAACGCCCCGCCGGTGCCGACGATCTTGCGCCCAACCAGATCCAGCGCCTGGATACCGTTGGTGCCTTCGTAGATCTGGGTGATGCGAACATCGCGCACCAGTTGTTCCTGGCCCCATTCACGAATGTAACCGTGGCCGCCGAAAATCTGCTGGCCATGGACCGTGGTTTCCAGCCCGAGGTCGGTCAAAAAGGCCTTCGCCACTGGCGTCAGCAGGGCGACCAGGTCTTCGGCGCGTTTGCGGGTGCCCGGGTCTTCGCTGAACTTGGCGGTGTCCAGTTGCATCGCCACGTAGGTGGAGAATGCGCGACCGCCTTCGTTCGAGGCTTTCATGGTGAGCAACATGCGGCGCACGTCAGGGTGGACGATGATCGGGTCGGCGACCTTGTCCTTGTTCTGCGCGCCGGTTGGCGAACGGCTTTGCAGTCGATCACGGGCGTATTCGATGGCGTTCTGATACGAGCGCTCGCCGGTGGCCAAGCCCTGGATGCCAACGCCCAGACGCTCGTAGTTCATCATGGTGAACATCGCCGCGAGGCCTTTGTTCGGTTCGCCAACCAGATAACCCACCGCTTCATCGAAGTTCATCACGCAGGTGGCCGAGGCCTGGATGCCCATCTTATGTTCGATCGAACCACAGTTGGCCGCGTTGCGCGCGCCCAGGCTGCCGTCGGCATTGACCATGAATTTGGGCACCAGCAACAGCGAGATGCCTTTCGGGCCTGCCGGTGCGTCCGGCAGTTTTGCCAGCACCAGGTGAATGATGTTCTCGGTGAGGTCGTGTTCGCCGCCGGTGATGAAAATCTTCGTGCCGCTGACTTTGTAGGAACCATCGGCCTGGGGCTCAGCCTTGGTGCGAATGATCCCCAGGTCCGTGCCGGCATGCGGCTCGGTCAGGCACATGGAGCCGGCCCAGATACCCGCGTACATATTCGGCAGGTACGCCGCCTTCAATTCGTCGCTGGCATGGGCGTTGATCGATAGGCAGGCCCCGGCTGTCAGCATCGGATACAGCCCGAAGGAGAGGCTGGCGGAGTTGACCATTTCCTCGACCTGGGCCGAAACAGCCTTGGGCATCCCCATGCCGCCATACGCGGGATCACCACCGACACCGACCCAACCGCCTTCAGCGTAAGTCTTATAAGCCTGTGGGAAACCTGCCGGCGTCGTGACGGCACCGTCGACCCAATGGCAACCCTCTTCGTCAGCCGCGCGGCTGAGGGGAGCGATGCTTTTGCTGGTGACCTTGCCGGCTTCTTCCAGAATCGCTTCGACAGTTTCAGCGTCTACGGTTTCGGCCAACGCCGGCAGTTGAGCCCAGAGTTTCGTGACCTCGAACACTTCATTGAGGACGAAGCGCATATCGCGCAGGGGCGCTTTGTAGTCAGCCATGGCAAACCTCGCAGGATCTAAACAATTGGTTCGTAGGAAAACGGCTCTCGCAGTGATCCGGAGTGTACCTCAACAACTTTTGAGACACATAGGGTCAACCTGTGACTTTTTCACTACTTATAGTCACAAGCTCAAAAGGCAAACAGCTCCGCCGGCAAATTCATCAGACAATCGCTTCCTGCCTCGATAGCGGCCCGATGGGCGGCTGTACGTGGCAGCAGACGCTTGAAATAAAACTCACAGGTCGCCAACTTGGCCCGGCAGAAATCTGCGTCCCCACTGCCGTTATCCAGTTGCGATTGCGCCACCAATGCCATGCGCAACCAAAGGTAAGCCAGGATGATGTAACCGCTGTACATCAGGTAATCCACCGACGCGGCCCCTACCTCATCCGGGTTTTTCATGGCCGCCATGCCGACCTGAGTCGTCAGCTCGCCCCATTGCTGGTTGAGCCCGTCGAGCTGGGCAATGTAATCCTTGAGCTGCGGGTGGGCGACGTTGGCCACGCAGAACTTATGGACAATCCTAGTAAAGCCGCGCAGCAACTTGCCTTGGCTGCCCAAGACCTTGCGCCCCAGCAGGTCCAAGGCCTGGATGCCATTGGTGCCTTCATAGATCGGCGCGATGCGGCAGTCGCGCACCAGCTGTTCCATGCCCCATTCGCGAATGAAGCCGTGGCCACCGAAGACCTGCATGCCATGGTTGGTCACCTCCAGGCCAGTGTCGGTCATGAAGGCTTTGCAGATCGGCGTGAGGAATGCCAGCAGGTCTTCGGCTTCCTGGCGGGCGCTTTCGTCGTTGCTCAGGTGCGCGGTGTCGAGTAGTTGCGCAGTGAAATACGTCAGCGCCCGGTTGCCTTCGTTGAAGGCCTTCATAGTCAGCAGCATCCGACGCACATCGGGATGGACGATGATCGGATCGGCGGCTTTTTCCGGCGCCTTGGGGCCGGTCAATGAACGCATCTGCAGCCGATCGTTGGCGTATTTGATCGCACCCTGGAAACTCGCCTCACCCAGGCACAGGCCCTGCATGCCAGTGCCGAGGCGAGCATGATTCATCATGGTGAACATGCAGTTGAGGCCTTTGTTCGGCTCGCCGATCAGGAAACCCTTGGCCCCATCGAAGTTCAGCACGCAAGTGGCCGAAGCCTTGATGCCCATCTTGTGTTCGATCGATCCGCAGGAAACACCATTGCGCTCCCCGGCTTCGCCCGTGGCGTCGGGCAGGAACTTGGGAACGATGAACAACGAGATGCCTTTGGTCCCGGCGGGGGCATCCGGCAACTTGGCGAGCACCAGATGGATGATGTTATCGCTCATGTCGTGCTCGCCGGCGCTGATGAATATCTTGCTGCCGGTCACCGCATAGCTGCCGTCCGCCTGGGGCACGGCGCGGGTCTTGATGATTCCCAGGTCGGTGCCGCAATGAGCTTCGGTCAGGCACATGGTGCCGGTCCACTGGCCGGCGGTGAGCTTGTTGAGGTAGGTCTGCTTCTGCTCCTTGGTGCCATGGGCGTGGATGGCAGACATGGCGCCGTGGGTCAGGCCGGGGTACATGCCCCAGGACGTATTGCTTGAACCGATCATTTCGCTGATGACCAAGCCCAGGGAACTGGGCAGGCCTTGACCGCCGAAGGCTGGATCCGCCGCCAGGCCATGCCAGCCGCCCTCCACATACTGTACGAAAGCCTGCTTGAAACCTGTAGGCGTGGTGACTACGCCGTTGTCGAAATGGCAGCCCTCTTCGTCACCGGAACGATTGAGCGGCGCCAGCACGTTCTCGCAGAAGCGGGCACCTTCGTCGAGGATCGCGCTGACCATGTCCGGGCTGGCATCGCTGGCGCCCAGCTCGGCGTAGCGGCCATGGAAATCGAAGACGTGATCGATCAGAAAGCGCATGTCGCGCAGGGGGGCTTTGTACTCGGGCATGGTGGTTTTCTCCGGTAGCAGATCGTTTCAACCTACTGCCGGCGATCAAGGCCCACAATCACAGTCCAGACGCTGAATGCGCCGTCATCACTCAACCCGCGGCAGCCTCCATGCGCACCGCGCCGCGCCGGTTCTGCCCGAAGGCAATCACACAGTTACGCCCCGCTCCCTTGGCGTTATAGAGCGCTTGGTCGGCTGATTTGAGCACTTCTTCGGGCGTGCGCTGTTCGACGCGTTCCGCGACGCCGATGCTGACCGTCACCGATACGCTGGAAGCGCCGGTGCCGGAGCGGCGTTGGCGACCCTGTAGATCGTCATGGGGACGGTTGTCGGGGTTGCGCAGCTGAATGGCATACGTCTCGATGGACTGGCGGATGACTTCCAGATGGGGCATGCACTCATCGATGGTCTTGCCTGCGAACACCAGGGCAAATTCTTCCCCGCCGTAGCGATACGCCCTACCGCCACCGCCGATCCTCGACAATTTGCTGGCGACCAGGCGCAGCACCTGATCACCCACGTCATGGCCGTGGGTGTCGTTGAATTTCTTGAAGTGGTCCACGTCACTCATCGCCAGCACATAGTTGCGTCCCAGGCGCTGCATGCGTTCGTTCAGTGCCCGACGGCCCGGCAGGCCGGTGAGCTCGTCGCGGAACGCCATTTGATACGCCTCATGGGCAACCGCGGCGGCGATCATCAGCATCACTTGGCTGCACATGATGTTCAGGGTGAACGGCAAGATGAATGTCTTCGGCAGCATCCAGAACAGCCCCAGCAATCCCACCAGTTGCGCCGCGTGCAAAGGACGCGGGTTGCGCCAGTATTGCCAGGCCAGCAGCACGAACGCAGCGGCGAACACCGGGTAGGACAGCTGGATCAGGCTCATCCAGGCGCCGTGCAACGCTGGCCAGCGGATCTCCGAGAGCCACAGCAGCAAGGCTTGGGGGAAACTCTGCTCCAAGGCCAAGGCCACGCCACCAAATGCCAGTAGCACCGCAAAACGCGCCACCATGTCTTGGAACAAGTGAGTACGCTCCTGCCACGCCGCGAACAGCCCGAACAACAGCGGTAGCAACAGGCAGACAAGATGGAACACCACAGCCGCGTCTTCGCGGACCTTGCCGTTATCGCGGTAGAAATCGGTCTGGGTGTCCAGCAGGAAATAGGCGATGTACACCGTTGCCATCAGAAACAGTTCACGCTGACGTCGGTAAACCGCGCAGTACGCACCCCCCAATAGCAGCACCAACGTGGGAAGGACGTTGAACAGGGAGGTGAAGAAAACGTTGAGGTCCTTGACGTAGGCAGCCGCCAGCCCCGCCAGCAATAGCACTGTCGACGGTAGGAAATGGCTGAAACGCATTGCGGAAAAACGCGGCAAGGGTAAAGCTCCGACCCGGCTGATCAAAGATGGCATTGTGCCTGCAACTGGAGCATTAAGGCACGCGGGATGTGAAAGATGTCACACTGCCATCGCTGTAACGGCAGAGGCGGGAGTTTTCTTAGGGCACTGTTGGATGAATATGTTTCAGGGTCTGCGTAGATCCTTGAGCAAGCGTGCACAAAAAAGCCGCAGCTCCCGAAAGAGCAGCGGCTTCTGAGATTCGCGTAGGCGTTAGTAACCCAGCGCGAAATCCTCTTCCTTCATGTCCATCAGGTTATTGGCGCCTGACAGCATGGTCGCAACGTGGGTGCGGGTGCGCGGCAGGATGCGCTGGAAATAGAAGCGCGCGGTCTGCAGCTTGGCGGTATAGAAGGCTTCTTCGGTGGTGCCGGCTGCGAGTTTCTCCGCCGCCAGGCGCGCCATGTCGGCCCAGAAATAGGCCAGGCAGGCGTAACCGGAATACATCAGGTAGTCCACCGAGGCAGCACCGACTTCTTCGCGATCCTTCATGGCGGCCATACCGACTTTCATGGTCAGCTCGCCCCATTCCTTGTTCAAGGCAGCCAACGGCTCGACGAATTCCTTGACGGCTTCGTTGCCTTCGTTGCCCTGGCAGAACTTGTGGACGATCTTGGTGAAGCCCTTGAGTGCTTCGCCTTGGGTCATCAACACTTTACGGCCCAGCAGGTCGAGGGCCTGGATGCCGGTGGTGCCTTCGTACAGCATCGAGATACGGCTGTCGCGCACGTTCTGCTCCATGCCCCACTCGGCGATAAAGCCGTGGCCGCCATAAATTTGCACGCCGTGGTTGGCCGCTTCGAAGCCGACTTCAGTCATGAACGCCTTGGCGATCGGCGTCATGAACGCCAGCAGCGCATCGGCCTTCTTCTTCTCCTCTTCATCCACGCCGTATTTGACGATGTCCACCTGCTTGGCGGTGAAGTACACCATCGCCCGGTTACCTTCAGAGAAGGCCTTCATGGTCAGCAGCATGCGACGCACGTCAGGGTGCACGATGATCGGGTCCGCAGCCTTGTCCGGCGCTTTCGGGCCAGTCAGGGAGCGCATTTGCAGGCGGTCACGAGCGTATTTCAGGCCGCCCTGGAAGCCGATCTCGGCGTGGGCCAGGCCTTGCAGTGCGGTGCCCAGGCGTGCAGTGTTCATGAAGGTGAACATGCAGTTCAGGCCTTTGTTCGCCGGGCCGATCAGGTAACCGGTGGCCGCGTCGAAGTTCATCACGCAAGTGGCGTTGCCGTGGATGCCCATCTTGTGTTCCAGCGAGCCGCAGCTCACGGCGTTGCGCTGACCGATGGAACCGTCGGCGTTCGGCAGGAATTTGGGAACGATGAACAGCGAAATCCCCTTGGTGCCAGCCGGAGCATCCGGCAGGCGTGCGAGAACGATATGGACAATGTTGTCGGCCATGTCGTGTTCACCGGCCGAGATAAAGATCTTGGTGCCGCTGACTTTGTAGGAACCGTCGGCCTGAGGCTCGGCCTTGGTGCGCAACATGCCCAGGTCGGTGCCGCAGTGGGGTTCGGTCAGGCACATGGTGCCGGTCCATTCGCCGGACACCAGCTTGGTCAGGTAAGCCTCTTGCTGCTCAGGCGTACCGTGCTCGGAAATCGTGTTCATCGCGCCATGGGACAGGCCCGGGTACATGCCCCACGACCAGTTGGCTTCGCCGACCATTTCGCTGACCGCCAAGCCCAGGGATTCCGGCAGGCCTTGGCCGCCATGTTCGACGTCGTGGGCCAGGCTTGGCCAGCCGCCTTCGACGAACTGCTTGTAGGCTTCCTTGAAACCGGTCGGGGTTTTCACGCCGGACTCGCTCCAGGTGCAACCTTCGAGGTCACCCACGCGGTTCAGCGGAGCCAGCACCTGCTCACAAAACTTGGCGCCTTCTTCGAGAATGGCGTCAACCATGTCCGGAGTTGCGTCCTGGCAAGCCGGAAGGCTCTGATAATGCGCTTCGTAGCCGAGCAGTTCGTCACGAACGAAGCGAATATCACGCAAGGGGGCCTTGTAGTCAGGCATAGCAATAAACCTCTGCTGATGTAACCGGGGATGAGCGACCGCGTGGATTTGTTGTAGCGGTCAAACAGTTGTTTGAAACATACGTTTACGCCCAAAGCTTGTCAAGCGTCGATCTTTTGCCGTTCGTCATCGTCTCGCCGCAACGGCAGGCGACAGAATCCGTCGCCAGGAAGCAGGCCCGGAACACGCAGGGGAAAGATTAGTTGAGGAAGAGGGGGTTACAGACGAAAACGCCGCGAATAATCGCGGCGCTTTGGCAAAGCAGGAAGAACGGATCAGGCGAATGTATCAATCAACGTTCCGAGCATTTCGTCGGAAGCCTTCGCAACGTTCACACCCAATTGCACTTGGAACTTGCCCTGGGCCAGATCGACCATGTTGCTGGCCAGATCCGATTGCTGGCTGCGATCCACCGAACGTAGGCGATCCACCTGAAGCTCGGACGATTGACTGGTGACCGAGCGTTCAATCGTATTGTTGGCAATCTGGCCAGACGCCAGATCGACGCGGTTCTGTCCTGTCTGAATCGTGCTCAGACCGGCATAGAACGCGGTGTTTCCTGAGATTTCCATGGCAGGACTCGTCTTTTTGAAGGGTCGACATCGGCATTGAATCAGATGCACCGGCAAAAGGCCCGACAAAAACACTAATGGCACTGTGCCTCGTCATAGGCAAAACCTTGGCGCGGTGTCAGTCCAGCAGATCCAGTTGCAGGTGTGCGGCCACCGCTTCGGCCGTCACGCTTTGAATTCGCGCCACCCGGCCCAGGCACGGCGCCGGAAGTCGCTCGGCCAGGGTCGCCAGGTTCTCTTCCAGGCGCGAGGTGGCCGGATCGATGATATTGGCCACCCAACCAGCCAGCTGCAGGCCGTCACGGGCGATCGCCTCGGCGGTCAACAACGCGTGGCTGATGCAACCCAGCCGCACGCCCACCACCAGAATGACCGGCAGGCCCAGCGCTATGGCCAGGTCGGAAAGATTGTCCTGACCAGACAGCGGCACACGCCAACCGCCCGCGCCTTCGATCAAGGTGAAATCGGCGTCCAGCGCCAGCACCTCGCGCATCGGGCCGAGCAGCGACTGCACCGTCAACGCCACGCCCGCTTCACGGGCGGCCAGGTGCGGCGCGATCGCTGGCTCCAGTGCCACCGGATTGACTTGTGCATAAGTCAGCGGCACCGAGCACTCGGCCAGCAACGCCAACGCGTCGGCGTTGCGCAGGCCCTTGGGCGTTACTTCGCAGCCAGAGGCCACGGGTTTGCCCGCGGCCGTGCTCATGCCGGCCTGCCGGGCAGCGTGCAGCAGGCCCGCCGCAACGGTGGTCTTGCCGACGTCGGTGTCGGTGCCGGTGATGAAATAAGCCTGGCTCATAGCGGTTTCTCCAGAACTGCGTAGACCACTTGGTACGTCGCCGGCAAACCCTGGGCCTGACGGAACTGTTCATAGGCTTCAATGAGCGCCAGGATCCTCGCCCTGCCCGTCAGCCCACCGGGGCGGCCAGGGTTCAGATTATGCGCACCCAAAGCTTTCAACTCGTGGGTCAGGCCGCGCACGTCCGGGTAATGCAATACATGAGGCTGATTTTCAAGACTGACGACCTTCAATCCGCTGGTAGCGCACAGCTGTTGATAAGTCTCGAATGGACGGAAACGGTTGACGTGCACCAGGCCATCCACCTGCCGCCAGCTGTCGCGCAGCTCGTACAGTGTGCCGACACACAGACTTGTGAAAGCGAACATTCCGCCCGGTTTCAGGACGCGATGGGCCTCGCTCAACACCGAGGCGAAATCGGCGCACCATTGCACCGCAAGGCTGGAGAAAACCAGCTCGCAGCTCGCCGATTGCAAAGGCAAGCGCTCAGCGTCGCCGGCGATGAAATGCGCCGCACCGCCTTGGGGGCGAGCATGGTTGAGCATGCCCTCGGCGATATCCAGCGCCAAGCCGGTCGCCACGCCGAAGCGCGCGCCCAGCGCCCGGGTGAAATAACCCGTGCCGCACCCCAGATCCATCCAGCGCCCCGGTTTGAATGACGACGGCAAACACCCGAGTAATTGCCAGCCCACATCACGCTGCAATTGCGCGACGCTGTCATAGCTGGCCGCCGCTCGGGAAAACGAGGCCGCCACCTGACGTTTATCCGGTAAGGCACCGGGGAGTTTCACAGCAGCCAAATCAGTCATCACCGAACTCATGCAAAAAAGCCTGGATCGCCCCCGCCACGCCGTGGGGATCATCCAGAAGGAATCCGTGACCGGCCTGTTCAATCAGACCGATTTCGACATCCGGCAGTAACGCCAGCAAATCACCGGCCGCTTCGGCCGGTACCAAGGCGTCGAGGCCGGCAAACAGATGCAATTGCGGGCCGCGAAAGCCCTGCAACGCAACGCGGGTGTCGAGTTGCGCCAGCAGTTCGAGCCCGGCCATCAAGCCATCGGGCGACGTGGTCGGTGCACCGGCGAGCAACAACCGCGACAACCCACGCGGGTCGCTGCACCCTTGGGCACACAGCAAGCTGAAGCGCTTGAGCGTCTGGCGCGGGTCGGCGGCACATCCGGCAAGAAATCCATCGAAGGTCTCGCCGGCCATCGCGCTCGGCCATTGTTCGTGGGCCACGAAAGAAGCATTGCTCGCCAGGGTCAACAGGCCGCAGCAGCGCTCGCCCCGGCGCGCCGCCAGTTCCGATGCCAACATACCGCCCAGGGACCAGCCGCCCAGCCAGGCATCCTGGGGCAAGGTGGCATCCAGCTCATCGAGCCATTCATCGAGGTCGCTCGATGCCAGTGCAGGCAAGGGCTCGATTTCCACCTGCAAGTGCTCGTCGAGCCCTCGTAGCGCCGCCGCAAGAGGTTCGAGCGGCGAAATGCCCAGCCCCCAGCCAGGCAACAAAATCAGTCGATCACGCATCACTTGGCTCCGGTCCCAGCCGGGCAACACACTCGGCCAGTGCCTCTAACAATAGTTGCACCTGAGCTTCGCTGTGGGCAGCGGTCAGGGTTACCCGTAAACGGGCGCTGCCGGCCGGCACGGTCGGTGGGCGGATCGCCGTGACCATCAGCCCCCGCTCTTGCAGCATTTTCGACAAGCGCATAGCCCGCCCCGCGTCACCGATCAGAATGGGCTGGATCGGCGTGAAGCTGTCCATCAATTGCAGGCCGATCTGCTCGGCACCCAGGCGGAACTGGCGGATCAGCACCTGCAAGTGCTCGCGCCGCCAACGTTCGCTGCGCAGCAATTCAAGACTCTTGAGGGTGGCGCAGGCCAATGCCGGCGGCTGGCTGGTGGTGTAGATATAAGGCCGTGCGAACTGGATCAGGCTTTCGATCAGTTCCTCGCTACCGGCTACAAAGGCACCAGCGGTGCCGAACGCCTTGCCCAGCGTGCCGACCAGCACCGGCACGTCGTCCTGGCTCAAGCCGAAATGTTCGACGACACCGCCGCCGGTGGCGCCTAGCGTGCCGAAACCGTGCGCATCATCGACCATCAGCCACGCCCCTTTGGCCCTGGCTTCGCGGGCCAGGGCCGGCAGATCGGCGATGTCGCCGTCCATGCTGAACACGCCATCGGTAACTACCAGCGTATTGCCGACGGCCTTTTCCAGACGGTTAGCCAGGCTTTGGGCATCGTTGTGCAGATAACGGTTGAAACGGGCTCCGGACAACAGCCCGGCGTCAAGCAACGAAGCGTGGTTAAGACGATCTTCCAGCACCGTATCGCCCTGCCCGACCAATGCGGTCACGGCGCCAAGATTGGCCATGTATCCGGTGGTGAACAACAGCGCCCTCGGCCGCCCGGTCAAGTCGGCCAGGGCCTCCTCCAAAGCGTGATGCGGTCCGCTGTGGCCAACCACCAGGTGCGAGGCGCCACCGCCCACGCCCCAACGAGACGCCCCGGCGCGCCAGGCTTCGATGACCTGGGGGTGATTGGCCAGGCCGAGGTAATCGTTATTGCAGAACGCCAGCAACGATTGGCCGTCCACCACCACTTCCGGCCCCTGGGGACTTTCGAGCAGCGGGCGCTGGCGATAAAGATTTTCGGCACGACGGGCAGCCAGGCGTGCGGCGAGATCGAAGGGCATGCAGGCCTCGGGTGAACCGTTATTCAAAGGCTGGAAAGATCCCAATGGGAGCGGCTTGCTCCCACTGGGTTATGCATCCACTCAAACCGCTGCGTTGTAGAACTGCTCGCTGCTCTTCTGCTCCACCAGCGCCTGCTCGATAGCGGCCTGGTGCACTTCGTCGGCGTGTTCTTCGCGGGCTTCGGGCTGGATGCCCAGGCGCGCGAACAACTGCATGTCCTTGTCCGCCTGCGGATTGGCGGTGGTCAGCAACTTGTCACCGTAGAAAATCGAGTTGGCGCCAGCAAAAAACGCCAGTGCCTGCATCTGCTCGTTCATCGCTTCACGACCAGCGGACAGCCGTACATGGGACTGGGGCATCAGGATCCGCGCTACGGCGAGCATGCGGATGAAATCGAACGGATCGATGTCTTCGGCGTTCTCAAGCGGCGTGCCGGCGACTTTCACCAGCATGTTGATCGGCACCGACTCCGGATGCTCCGGCAGGTTCGCCAACTGGATCAACAGATTGGCGCGGTCATCCAGAGACTCGCCCATGCCCAGGATCCCGCCGGAGCAGATCTTCATCCCCGAGTCACGCACGTAGGCCAGGGTCTGCAGACGCTCGCTGTAGGTGCGGGTGGTGATGATGCTGCTGTAGAACTCAGGCGAGGTGTCGAGGTTGTGGTTGTAGTAATCCAGGCCGGCCTGGGCCAGCGCTTCGGTCTGCTCCTGGTCGAGGCGACCAAGGGTCATGCAGGTTTCCAGGCCCATGGCTTTCACGCCTTTGACCATCTCCAATACGTAAGGCATGTCCTTGGCGGAGGGGTGCTTCCAAGCGGCGCCCATGCAGAACCGGGTCGAACCGATGGCCTTGGCGCGCGCGGCCTCCTCGAGGACCTTCTGCACCTCCAGCAGCTTCTCTTTTTCCAGCCCGGTGTTGTAGTGGCCGGACTGCGGACAATATTTGCAATCTTCCGGGCAAGCACCCGTCTTGATCGACAGCAGCGTGGAAACCTGGACGCGGTTGGCGTCGAAGTGCGCGCGGTGCACGGTCTGCGCCTGGAATAGCAGGTCATTGAACGGCTGGACGAAGAGTGCTTTGACTTCGGCCAAAGACCAGTCATGACGCAGGTTGGCAGTGGTGCTGGCGCTCATGGGCATTTCCTTGATTATGCTTGGCTGGCACCTGGGGCATGGAATACCCACAGGCGCGACACGGATGTTCGGCATATTTAAGGAAGAGTCATGCGCTGTCAACCACGAGCCAAAGGACCGGTTTACATCTGGTTAAAAAACAAACAATCCTGCCTGCTGTGTGGCGAGAGCACCGATACGCCACAGCCGATCTGCACCCCTTGCGAAAGCGAGCTGCCCTGGCTCGGCGGCCAATGCAGCGTATGTGCCCTTGCGCTGCCCACGACCGGGCTGCGTTGCGCACAATGCGCCACACGCGCCCCTGCCTACGAGCGCGTCCTGGCGCCGTGGGCCTACGATTTTCCGGTGGACAGCCTGATCACCCGCTTCAAGCATCAGGCGAAGTGGCCGCTGGGCCGGTTGCTCGGCGAATTGCTCACGCAATCACTGCAGCACCATTTCGACGAAGGGCTGGAGCGTCCCGATGCGCTGGTGCCGGTGCCGCTGGCAACCCGACGTTTGCGCCAGCGGGGTTTCAATCAGGCGACGCTGTTGGCCCGTTGGCTCAGCGGGCCGCTGCAGATCCCTTGCGAAGAGAACCTGCTGCTGCGCGTTCAGGACACGCCCGCGCAACAAGCCCTGGACGCCCGGGCCAGGCGTCGGAATCTGCGCCAGGCCTTCGCGTTGATGCCCGACGCGTTATTCAAGAATCGGCACCTGGCGCTGGTGGACGATGTACTCACCACTGGCGCCACGGCTGAGACATTGGCGCGCCTGCTGCTCGATGCCGGTGCCGCACGGGTCGATGTCTACTGCCTGGCGCGAACACCGAAACCCGGCGACCCGGCTTGACGCGCGGCGGCCGAGGAGCCAACGTCGGCACATCGCCCCCTGCGCACAGTTTCCGTCATGTCATTGCCCACGCTTCTGACCCAGCACATCGCCCGCCGGCCACAACGCATCGCCCTGTTGCAGCACATTGCCGAACAGGGCTCGATCACCCGGGCCGCGAAAAGCGCCGGGCTGAGCTACAAGGCAGCATGGGATGCGATCGATGAGCTGAACAACCTTGCGGATCAGCTGTTGGTCGAACGCAGCGTCGGTGGCAAGGGCGGCGGCGGCGCGAAATTGTCCGAAGAGGGCCGGCGCGTGCTGCGCCTTTACCAGCGCCTGCAAGCGTTGCAGGCGCAACTGCTGGAAGCCAGCGAAGACGCGGGCGACCTGGGTCTGCTCAGCCGTCTGATGTTGCGCACCAGCGCCCGCAACCAACTGCACGGCAAAGTCGTACGCATCGAGGCCCACGGGCACAACGACCGGATACGCCTGGAACTGGCGCGAGGGTTGCTCATCGAAGCGCAGATCACCCGTGACAGTACGCTGCGCCTGGAGTTGGAGATCGGCGCCGAAGTGGTTGCATTGATCAAGGCCGGCTGGCTGGAGCTTTATCCCGCCGATCAGCCAGGCCATCCGCAGATCAACAGTTTGCCAGGCGTAATCGAGCACATCGCCGCCGCCGAAGACGGCCCCAGCGAAGTGCGCATTGGCTTGCCCAACGGACAGACGCTATGCGCCCTGGCCGCCCCGCTCCAGTTAAGCGAGCGAAACCTGGCCGCCGGCTCCCCGGTTCAGGTGCGGTTTTCGCCGTCAAACGTGCTGCTTGGCACACCGCTTTAGTGCCCTGAAACAAAAGCTTCATGTGCCCGCTTTAAGGTGACTGCCAAAACCAGCAGGGAGCCTCCCGATGAGCCTATTAGAAGAAAACCAATCCACCGACCTGGAAAAAATCGTCGGCATGAGCCGTCGTCGCTTCATCGGCGCCGGCGCCCTGTGCGGCGCGGCGATGTTCCTGGGCGGCAACCTGCTGAGTCGCAGCGTCATGGCCGCCGCCGTGAGCGAAGGCAACAAAAGCATGCTGGGCTTCGACAGCATCGCTGCCGCAACCACCGACACCATCACACTGCCGTCAGGCTACAAGGCTTCGGTGCTGATCAGCTGGGGCCAGCCGCTGCAAAAAAATGCGCCGGCATTCGACCCAAGCGGCAACGGCACCGCCCGCGCCCAGGAAATGCAATTTGGCGACAACAACGACGGCATGAGCCTCTTTCCATTTCCCGGCGACAACAACCGGGCGCTGATGGCAATCAACAACGAATACACCAACTACCGCTACCTTTTCCCCCACGGCGGCCAGCCGCAGTCGAGCGAAGAAGTCCACAAGGCCCAGGCCAGCGAAGGCGTGTCGGTGATCGAGATCCAGCGTCGTCGAGGCCAGTGGCAGTTCGTCCAGGACTCACGCTACAACCGCAGGATCCACGGCAACACGCCGATTCGCCTGGGCGGCCCGGCAGCCGGCCACGACCTGCTGAAAACGAGCGCCGACAAGAGCGGCAAGAACGCGCTGGGGACTTTCCAGAACTGCGCCAACGGCATGACGCCATGGGGCACTTACCTGACCTGTGAAGAAAACTTCACCGACTGCTTCGGTAGCAGCGACGCCGACCTGAAATTCGACGACGCGCAAAAACGCTATGGCGCCACCCTCACCAGTCGCGAAATCAACTGGCACCTGCATGACCCGCGTTTTGACCTGGCGAAGAACCCCAACGAACTCAATCGCCACGGCTGGGTGGTGGAAATCGACCCGTTCGATCCAAAGTCCACCCCGGTGAAACGCACCGCCCTGGGCCGCTTCAAGCACGAAAACGCTGCCCTGGCGCAGACTCACGACGGTCGCGCCGTGGTGTACATGGGCGATGACGAGCGTGGTGAATTCATCTACAAATTCATCAGCCGCCAGCGCATCGACCACGGCAACGCCAAGGCCAACCGCGACCTGTTGGACCACGGCACCTTGTACGTGGCGCGCTTCGATGCCGGCGACGGCAATCCGGACCATCCGAAAGGCAAGGGCCAGTGGATCGAATTGACCCACGGCAAGAATGGCCTCGACGCCGGCAAAGGTTTCCCCGATCAGGCGCACGTGCTGATCCATGCGCGCTTGGCCGCCAGTGCCGTCGGCGCGACTCGCATGGACCGTCCGGAGTGGATCGTGGTCAGCCCGAAAGACGGCCAGGTCTATTGCACCCTGACCAACAACGCCAAGCGCGGCGAAGACGGCCAACCGGTGGATGGGCCGAACCCTCGGGCCAAGAACGTCTACGGACAGATCCTGCGCTGGCGCACCGAGCGCGACGATCATGCGTCCAACTCTTTTGACTGGGATCTGTTCGTGGTCGCCGGCAACCCGACGGTACACGCCGGCACGCCAAAAGCCGGCTCGTCCAACGTCAACGCCCAGAACATGTTCAACAGCCCCGACGGCCTGGGCTTCGACAAGGCCGGACGGCTTTGGATCCAGACTGACGGCGATTCCAGCAACGCTGGGGACTTCGCTGGCATGGGCAACAACCAGATGCTCTGCGCTGACCCGGACAGCGGCGAAATCCGCCGCTTCATGGTCGGCCCCGTGGGTTGCGAAGTGACCGGCATCAGCTTCGCGCCGGACTACAAGACGATGTTCGTCGGGATCCAGCACCCTGGCGAAAACGGTGGTTCGACATTCCCCGAGCACTTGCCTAATGGCAAGCCGCGGTCTTCGGTAATGATCATTACCCGGGAAGATGGCGGAGTCATCGGCGCCTGACACTTCGCGGCGAGGGAGCTCGCTCCCTCGCTGCGAAGAGCGATTTAACGCCCACCGATCAATCGGGACTGCTTTACGCTAAGATGCTGGGTCGGACGCGGCAGCCCTGCCGCTGCGCAGGAGTCAGCATGTCCCATCCGTTTGAAACCCTCACGCCCGACCTCGTCCTCGATGCCGTCGAGAGCATTGGCTTCCTCAGCGACGCCCGCGTGTTGGCCCTCAATAGCTACGAAAACCGCGTGTATCAGGTCGGCATCGAAGACGCCGAGCCACTGATCGCCAAGTTCTATCGCCCGCAGCGCTGGACCAACGAAGCGATCCTGGAAGAACACCGGTTCACTTTCGAGCTGGCCGACTGCGAAGTGCCGGTGGTGGCGCCGCTGATCCACAACGGCGAAAGCCTGCACGAACACGCCGGGTTTCGTTTCACCCTGTTTCCCCGTCGCGGCGGCCGTGCGCCGGAGCCGGGCAACCTTGACCAGCTCTATCGCCTGGGCCAGTTGCTCGGCCGTCTGCATGCGATCGGGGCGACTCGTCCGTTCGAGCATCGAGAAGCCCTGGGCGTGAAAAACTTCGGTCATGACTCATTGGCGACTGTGCTGCAAAGCGGTTTCGTCCCCCGCAGCCTGCTGCCGGCCTACGAGTCAGTGGCCAGGGATCTGCTCAAGCGTGTCGAAGATGTCTACGCCGCTACGCCCCACCAGAACATCCGCATGCACGGCGACTGCCACCCGGGCAACATGATGTGTCGCGACGAGGTGTTCCACATCGTCGACCTGGACGACTGCCGCATGGGCCCCGCGGTACAGGACCTGTGGATGATGCTCGCCGGGGACCGTCAGGAATGCCTGGGGCAGCTGTCGGAACTGATGGACGGCTATCGAGAGTTCCACGACTTCGACCCGCGCGAACTGGCCCTGATCGAACCCCTGCGCGCCCTGCGACTGATGCACTACAGCGCCTGGCTGGCCCGCCGCTGGGACGATCCGGCGTTTCCCCGCAGCTTCCCTTGGTTCGGCAGCGAGCGTTATTGGGGCGATCAGGTACTGGCGTTGCGCGAACAACTGGCGGCGCTCAACGAAGAGCCGCTGAAGTTGTTCTGACGTCCATCGCTCGAAAAGGCCAGCAGCGTTATCAGATAAATCTCCTTACAATCATGCTTTTGTTAGCTGCCTAAGCAAGGACTCTGCATGCAAGCCGCCAACCCGCGTCGCGGGTATATCCTGGGCCTGAGCGCCTACATTATCTGGGGCCTGTTCCCGATTTACTTCAAAGCCATCGCTAACGTGCCCTCGGTGGAAATCATAATCCATCGAGTGCTCTGGTCCGCCCTGTTCGGCGCGGTCTTGTTGATGGTCTGGAAACACCCGGGCTGGTGGCGTGAATTGCGCGACAATCCGCGTCGCCTGGCGATCCTTGCCCTGAGTGGCACGCTGATTGCCGCCAACTGGCTGACCTATGTCTGGGCGGTGAACAACGGGCGGATGCTCGAAGCCAGCCTGGGCTATTACATCAACCCGCTGGTCAACGTGCTGCTGGGCATGCTGATCCTCGGCGAGCGCTTGCGGCGCATGCAATGGGTGGCGGTCGGGTTGGCAGCGCTCGGCGTAGCACAGCAGGTCTGGCAGGTGGGCAGCCTGCCGTGGGTGTCGCTGATGCTGGCGTTGACCTTTGGCTTCTACGGGTTGATCCGCAAGCAGGCGCCGGTGAAGGCATTGCCTGGGCTGGTGGTGGAAACCTGGATGCTCGTACCGATTGCTGTCGCCTGGCTGTTGCTCAATCCAGCAGCCACCAGCGCCCAAGCGGTGTTCTGGACGACTTCCGAAGCCTGGTGGCTGGTGGCGGCCGGCCCGGTGACGCTCGTACCGTTGGTGTGCTTCAACGCAGCGGCACGACACTTGCCCTACACCACGCTGGGCTTCTTGCAGTACATCGCGCCGACGCTAGTGCTGCTGCTCGCGGTGCTGTTTTTCGATGAACATTTGTCCTCCAGCACCCTGGTCGCGTTCCTGTTCATCTGGGCCGGCCTGGCGGTGTACAGCGTGGACGCAGTGATGAGTATGCGCCGGCGCAACTGATCATAAATTGCACAAATGTCTACAGGCCACGTCTGGCGTGGCCTGCGTTTATCTTTCCCAAGGTTATCCACAACGTGATCCCCGCCGTTTGTGCACAAGCCCTTGAAAATTGGCGATTTTTTGACCATTACCCGCTAAGGCCCGGCGGGCCTGGGCTGGCGGCGGGTCTCTACAGGTTATCCACAGGCAGGCGCAACGTTTCCTTGGATAACCAGCATCAGCTTTCGTCGTTCAGTTTCAGTTCGACCATCAGCTCATCGGCCAGCGTTTCCAAGCGTTCCTGCAACATATCCAGCGACAAGGTCAAAGGCACGCCAAGAATCGCCTCGGCATGAAACAGCAATTCGCTGCTCATCGGTGCGGGTCGAACATGGGTCACCAGTCGCTCGACGTTCACGCCCTGCTCGCTCAGAAGGCGAGTGATGTCGCGCACGATGCCGGGACGATCGTTGCCCACCAGCTCCATGGCGATGGGTTTCCAGGTACAGGACTCTTCTATTGGATTTTCCGCGATCAGCACCCGAATGCCGCGGGCCGATAGTCCGTGCAAGGCTTCGATCAGTGCTTCATGAGACTCGGCCGGAGCGCTGAGGCGCAGGATCCCGGCGAACTGCCCGGCCAAGTGCGACATGCGGCTTTCCAGCCAGTTACCGCCGTGCTCGGCAATGCACTCAGCGATACGCTCGACCTGCCCCGGCTTGTCCGGTGCAAAAACAGTGATGACAAGGTGGTCCATGGCACAGCCTCTGTGGGGTGGATGACACAGTATAGGCAGCGCTGCGGATTAGGCCGGCAGGGCCTTCTCAGCAGATAATGTGTACAGTTAAAAAGATTTATCTGGAACAATCTGACTGTTTTTTGAGAACATTCGGTGCCGCGCCGTGACTGTACTGCTTTAATCGGTCGCGGAACGACGCAATTAGTCTGATTTTCACAACCGCAATTGATCATGTAGTATTCCGCAGCGCGCACTACATAACCGCGATACACCGGTTGTACCTATGTCTGCTTAAGGCCAGTCGCATCCCTGAATAGCCCCGTCAGCAAGGCTTGAACACCCAGCCGCCAGCGATGGCATGTACTGGTTCCGGGGTTTGTGGTTTAAATGTCCCGAGGCTTCATTATCAAAATCGAAGAGCTGAAAAGCGAAATAGCTGAGCAGAGTGAGGCAAGCAATGACTGAACACGTTCAAGTCGGTGGCCTGCAGGTCGCCAAAGTCCTGTTCGACTTCGTGAATAACGAAGCCATTCCCGGAACCGGCCTCACCGCCGACGCGTTCTGGGCCGGCGCCGACAAGGTCATTCATGACCTGGCTCCGACGAACAAAGCCCTACTCGCCAAACGCGACGATTTCCAGGCACAGATCGATGCCTGGCACCAGGCTCGTGCCGACCAGGCCCATGACGCCGTGGCTTACAAAGCGTTCCTGCAAGACATTGGTTACCTGCTGCCAGAAGCCGCGGATTTCCAGGCCACGACGCAAAACGTCGACGATGAAATCGCGCGCATGGCCGGTCCGCAACTGGTCGTGCCGGTGATGAATGCCCGCTTCGCCCTCAACGCCTCGAACGCCCGCTGGGGTTCGTTGTATGACGCGCTGTATGGCACCGACGCCATCAGCGAAGCCGACGGCGCGGAAAAAGGCAAAGGCTACAACAAGGTGCGCGGCGACAAAGTCATCGCCTTCGCCCGCGCCTTCCTCGACGAAGCCGCGCCGCTGGCGGCCGGCTCCCATGTCGATTCCACCGCGTACAAGATCGTCGACGGCAAACTGGTGATCACCCTCAAGGGCGGCAGCAACAGCGGCCTGCACGATGACGCCCAACTGATCGGTTTCCAAGGCGAGACTTCGGCCCCCACCGCAGTTTTGCTGAAGCATAACGGCCTGCACTTCGAAATCCAGATCGATGCCAGCACCCCAGTCGGCCAAACCGACGCCGCCGGCGTGAAGGACATCCTGATGGAGGCCGCGCTGACCACCATCATGGACTGTGAAGACTCGGTCGCCGCCGTCGACGCAGATGACAAGGTAGTGATCTACCGTAACTGGCTCGGCCTGATGAAGGGCGACCTGTCGGAAGAAGTCGCCAAGGGCGGCCAGACGTTTACCCGGACCATGAACCCCGACCGCGTCTACACCGCCGTCGACGGCTCAGGCGTGACCCTGCACGGCCGTTCGCTGCTGTTCGTGCGTAACGTCGGCCACCTGATGACCATCGACGCGATCCTGGACAGGGACGGCAACGAGGTGCCGGAAGGTATCCTCGACGGCCTGGTGACCAGTCTTGCAGCGATCCACAGCCTCAACGGCAACACCTCGCGCCGCAACAGCCGCACCGGTTCGGTGTACATCGTCAAGCCGAAGATGCACGGGCCGGAAGAAGCGGCGTTCACCAACGAATTGTTCGGTCGCGTCGAAGACGTGCTGAACCTGCCGCGCAATACCCTGAAAGTCGGGATCATGGACGAGGAGCGCCGTACCACGGTCAACCTCAAGGCCTGCATCAAGGCGGCGAGCGAGCGCGTGGTGTTCATCAACACCGGCTTCCTCGACCGCACCGGCGATGAAATCCACACCTCCATGGAAGCCGGCCCGATGGTGCGCAAGGCTGACATGAAAGCCGAGAAGTGGATCGGCGCCTATGAAAACTGGAACGTCGATATCGGCTTGAGCACCGGCCTGCAAGGTCGCGCACAAATCGGCAAGGGCATGTGGGCGATGCCGGACCTGATGGCAGCGATGCTCGAACAGAAAATCGCTCATCCGCTGGCTGGCGCCAACACCGCGTGGGTTCCCTCACCGACCGCCGCCGCCCTGCACGCGCTGCACTACCACAAGGTCGACGTGTTCGCCCGCCAGGCCGAACTGGCCAAGCGCACCCGCGCTTCGGTGGACGACATCCTGGCCATCCCGCTGGCGGTCAACCCGAGCTGGACGCCGGAGCAGATCAAGCACGAACTGGACAACAACGCCCAGGGCATCCTCGGCTACGTGGTGCGCTGGATCGACCAGGGCGTCGGCTGCTCCAAGGTGCCGGACATCAACGACATCGGCCTGATGGAAGACCGTGCGACGCTGCGTATCTCCAGCCAGCACATCGCCAACTGGCTGCGCCATGACATCGTCACGCAAGACCAGGTGATGGAAAGTCTCAAGCGCATGGCACCAGTGGTCGACCGCCAGAACGCCAGCGACCCGCTGTACCGGCCGCTGGCGCCGGACTTCGACAGCAACATCGCCTTCCAGGCGGCGGTTGAACTGGTGGTCGAAGGCACGAAGCAGCCTAACGGCTACACCGAGCCGGTGCTTCACCGTCGCCGTCGCGAGTTCAAGGCAGCCAATGGGCTGTGATTGAGCGGTAGACGCGGCACAAGAAAAAGCCCTGATCTCTCGATCAGGGCTTTTTCTTCTGCAATACATGACCGCCTTTGTGGCGAGGGAGCTTGCTCCCGCTCGGTTGCGCAGCGACCGCAATCCACGTCAAGAATATTCCGAACTCTGAAAAAAGGGTCTGCTTCGCAGCCCAGCGGGAGCAAGCTCCCTCGCCACAGAAGCACTTCGGCACCATTGAAGAGGATGGGTTAGAGATCCATCCCCAACTCATGCTTGACCAACCCCAGCAGCTTGTCGGTATCGATCGGCTTGAGCAGAAAGTCCACCACGCTCAAGTGCATGGCTTCGATGGCGTCCTTCACGTCTGCATCGCCTGACACGATGATGATCGGCAGCGCTGCCCGTTCGGACTCGCGCACCAGGCGCACCAGCTCCAGACCATCGACATTGCCCATGCGCAGGTCGGTGATCAGCAGGCCGATCGACGGCTTGGTTTCCAGCATCTTGAGCGCCGTTTCGCCACTGGCGGCGGTCATGCAGTGAATCCCGTCCAATGCCAGGATCTCCGACAGCAACTCGCGGGCGTCCTTGTCATCGTCGACGATCAAGACTCGCTGCGGCGGCAGGTCGGGTTCCAGCATGACGGCACTCAGCGCCTCGCGCTCGGCGTCACTCAAAATATCGTGGTCGGACATGATGCTCTCTACGTTTTTGAATCGATCCCCTGGCACAGTGGTCAGACATCGTTCTGCGGCGCTTCAATGTGCACTTCGTCGGATTTTTTTCCAAGAGCATTCCAGGAAGAATTTTCCGAGGCCGGGCGTAGGATTTTTCCGTAGTTTCGGCCCCGTTGCGGCGACCTAGACTTACGTCCAATGGGCAACCGCACGCTCAGGGGCCGACCATGGGGCACAGATCCGACCACAATAATTCGAAAAAGCTGCGTAATCGTTATGAAAAAAGCGGACGCCTTCATCCAGGCAGGGAAAACCGCGGTGTTGCAAAACATCCAGGGGACGCTGCAGTTTCTTCAGCGCTTCCCACCGTTCAACCAAATGGAAAACGCCCACCTGGCCTATCTGGTGGAGCAATGCCTGCTGCGTTTCTATGCGCCGGGCGAAACCATCATCAAGCCGGCCGACGGTCCGGTGGAACACTTCTATATCGTCAAGCAAGGTCGGGTGGTGGGCGAGCGCCCGCACACGGCCAAGGGCGGCACCGAGACGACCTTTGAAATCACCACCGGCGAATGCTTCCCCCTCGCCGCGCTGCTGGGTGAGCGAGCCACCCGCACCGAGCACCGGGCGGGCGAGGATACCTTCTGCCTGCAACTGAACAAATTGGCCTTCATCAAGCTGTTCGCCTTGTCCGCCCCGTTTCGCGACTTCGCCCTGCGCGGCGTCAGCAGCTTGCTCGACCTGGTCAACCAACAAGTACAGCAAAAATCCGCGCAGACCCTGGGTACGCAATATTCGCTCAATACCCGCCTGGGCGAACTGGCGATGCGTCATCCGGTCAGTTGCAGTCCCGAAACGCCGCTGCGCGAAGCCGTCAAGCTGATGCACGATCAGCAGGTCGGCAGCATCGTGGTGGTGAACGAGCAGAAAGCGCCTGTGGGTATTTTTACCTTGCGCGACCTGCGGCAGGTCGTGGCCGATGGTATCGGGGATTTTTCCGAGTCGATTGGAATGCGCATGACCCAGGCGCCGTTTTTCCTGTCACCGGACCACAGTGCCTTCGACGCGGCCATCGCCATGACCGAGCGCCATATTGCGCACGTCTGCCTGGTCAAGGACCAGCGCTTGTGCGGCGTGGTGTCGGAGCGCGACCTGTTTTCCCTGCAGCGGGTCGACCTGGTGCATCTGGCCCGGACGATTCGCAACGCCCCGAGGGTGGAAAACCTGGTGACCCTGCGCGGCGAGATCGGTCAACTGGTGGAACGCATGTTGGCCCATGGCGCGTCGTCGACCCAGATCACCCACATCATCACCCTGCTCAACGACCACACCGTCTGCCGCGTCATCGAGCTGACCCTGGCCGAAAAGGGCGACCCGGGCGTGCCGTTCAGTTGGCTGTGTTTCGGCAGCGAAGGCCGGCGCGAGCAGACCCTGCACACCGACCAGGACAACGGCATCCTCTTTGAAGCCCAGGACGCGGCCCATGCGGCGCAGATCCGCGGCCTGCTGTTGCCCATCGCCCAGCAGATCAACCAGAGCCTGGCGCTGTGCGGCTTCACGTTGTGCAAAGGCAACATCATGGCCGGCAACCCCGAGCTGTGCTTGTCCCGCGCCGAATGGGCGCGACGCTTCGCAGCATTTATCCGTGAAGCGACCCCGGAGAACCTGCTGGGCTCAAGTATTTATTTCGACTTGCGAGTGGTCTGGGGAGACGAGCAAGGCTGCGAGCAGTTGCGCCAGCAGATCCTGGGTCAGGTGGCTGACAACCGTTTGTTCCAGCGCATGATGGCTGAAAACGCCCTGCGCCATCGCCCGCCCGTTGGGCGTTTCAGGGACTTTGTGCTCAGCCGCAAGAACGGCGAAAAAGCCACCCTCGACTTGAAGGTGCAAGGCCTGACACCCTTTGTCGACGGTGCAAGGTTGCTGGCGCTGGCCAACGGTATCGAGGCCAACAACACCTTGGAGCGCTTGCGGCAACTGGTCGTCAAGGAAGTGATCGAGCCGCTCGACGGCGCTGCCTATGAAGAGGCTTATCACTTCATCCAACAGACGCGCATGCAACAGCACCAGTTGCAAACCCGGGAAAACCAGCCCTACTCCAACCGGGTCGATCCCGACAGCCTCAATCACCTGGACCGGCGCATCCTGCGCGAATCCCTGCGCCAGGCTCAACGCCTGCAAAGCAGCCTGACGCTGAGGTATCAGTTGTGAGCCTGTTTTCCTGGTTGCGTCCGGTCCAACCGACGTTGTCGGAGGCCTTGCAACAGCGCCTCAGGGACCTACCCACGCCCACTCAACTGACTGAACGCAGCCTGCGTGAACAGCGTTGGGTGGTGGTCGATCTGGAAACCACCGGCCTTAACCTGAACAAGGACCATGTACTGTCCATCGGCGCCGTGGTCATAGAAGACGGCGCCATCGATTTCAGCCAGCAATTCGAGCGGACCTTGCAATGCAACAAGCAGAAGCTCGGGCCAAGCGTACTGATCCATGGCCTGGCGCCGAGTGCCATCGCCGCCGGCAGCGATCCGGCCGAAGCCCTGCTGGCTTTCATGGAGTTCGTTGGCGACAGTCCGCTGCTGGCGTTCCACGCGCCTTTTGATTGCCACATGCTCGGGCGCGCGCTGAAAGACTACCTGGGCTATCGCTTGCAGCACCGCTTTGTCGATGTAGCCGACATGGCGCCGATGCTTTGCCCTCAGGCGAATATCCGCCAAGGGGGACTGGACGAGTGGATCGACTGGTTCAAACTGCAAATCTTTGACCGTCACAACGCCAGCGCCGACGCCTTGGCCACTGCGGAACTGGCCCTGATCCTGTTCAGTCGCGCCCGCCAACAAGCGATCCACAGCCCACTCGATCTGCAACAACGCCTCGGACAATGGAAACGGCGGCAGCAGGCGCCCTCGCTTTAATCCGCAGCCCTGAAGCGCAGGGTTCACGCGGGAGTGGCATATCGCTATAACTCCCGACCAGTGCCAATTGCTTTCTTTCCCCCGCCTCTGCCACAATTGCGAACAATTCTCGTTACTTAATGCGTCGGTGAATGTTCCGTGTCGTCAGTCCCCAGTTCCCACAGTGATTTGGTTGGTGCGTTGTACCGTGACCATCGCGGTTGGTTACTGGCGTGGCTTCGGCGCAACGTGGCCTGCCCGCAGCGTGCCGAGGACTTGAGCCAGGACACCTTCGTGCGCCTGCTGGGCCGTGGCGAGCTGACGGCACCGCGCGAGCCCCGGGCTTTTCTGGTAGCGGTCGCCAAGGGCCTGCTGTTTGATTACTTTCGTCGGGCGGCGCTGGAGCAGGCGTACCTGACCGAACTTATGCTGATCCCCGAGGCCGAGCACCCGTCGGTGGAAGAACAGCAACTGATCCTCGAAGACCTCAAGCAGATCGATCGCCTGCTCGGCAAACTGTCCAGCAAGGCCCGCGCAGCCTTCCTCTATAACCGCCTCGACGGCCTCAGCCACGCCGAAATTGCCGAGCGCCTGGGGGTTTCGGTGCCACGGGTACGCCAATACCTGGCCCAAGGCCTGAAGCAGTGCTACATCGCCCTTTATGGTGAGCCGACATGAACACGGCCCATGGCAAACCGGTCTCCGCGCGGGTGCTGGACGCAGCCATCGCCTGGCAGTTGTCCCTGGATCCAGGCGGCGGCAGTCCTCAGGAGCGGGAGGCGTTCGCCCAATGGCACGCGGCCGATGAGGAACATGCCCGCGCCTGGCAGCAACTGGGCATGCTCGACCAGCGTTTCAGCATCGCCAGTGGTCCAGCGCGGGCCGCGCTGCTGCAATCGAAGGCGAGCATCCGGCGCCGGGTGCGCAAGGTTGGCAGCGGCCTGGCCAGCATCGTCGCGGTCATCGGGCTGGCGCTGTTCGCCGGCGATCGTTATTTGCCGCTCGATTATTGGCTGGCCGACCAGCGCACCGCCACCGGTGAGCAGCGTACGTTGCGCCTGGCGGACGGCACGCTGATCAACCTCAACACCCACAGTGCATTGGATGTGCGTTTCGACGCCAAGCAGCGGCGCATCGTCCTGCAGGAAGGCGAAATCCTCGTGGAAACCGGTCACAACGATCCGCGTCCGTTCATCGTCGAGACTCGCGAGGGCAGTATGCGCGCGTTGGGCACGCGTTTTTTGGTCAAGCTCGAAGACCAGGGCACCCGCCTGAGCGTGTTGAAGTCCGCCGTGGCGGCGCATCCGCAGAGCGCCCAGGAAGAACAGATTCTGTACGAAGGCCAACAGGTGCTGATGCTCAAGGAAGGCCTGGGGCCAACAGTGGCCCTGACCCCCGGCGCCGACGCCTGGACACGCGGCATGCTGGTGGTGGACAACGCCCGCCTCGAAGACCTGGTCCATGAACTGGGTCGTTATCGACGCGGCTATCTGGGCGTTGAGCCGCAAGTGGCGGACCTGCGCATCACCGGCAGTTTCCCGCTGCATGACACCGACCTGGCGCTGACCGCTTTGCTACCGACATTGCCGGTGCAGGTCGAGCATCACACCCGCTGGTGGGTCGTGGTGGGACCGCGAGCCGAAGCCAAGCCTTGAAGTAAAAGGTTGATCCCCTGGGCCTGTCCTCTCGACGGCGACGCCAGCCCGTGCAATCTGAATCTAAATAATTTTCATCCAACCCTATCACTTTTCGATTTTCATCCGGCACACAGGCAATTGAGAAATATTTCCATTCAGGAGCCGCCGTATGTCCCGCCCGTTTGAGACCCTGTTGCGCCCCAGCCTATTGGCTATCGCCATCGCTCTGGCCACCCCGTTGGCCAGCGGCCCGTTGCTGGCCGCCGAGCAGGCCTCCGGCGTTCGGGCCTACAACCTGCCCGCCGCGCCGCTGGCCAGCACCCTGAACCAGATCGCCAGCCAGGCCGGCCTCGCCCTGAGCCTGAACCCGTCCCTGGCGTCGGGCAAAGCCTCGGCACCGGTCCAGGGCCAATTCGACGCCACCGGCGCCTTGCGGCAGGCCTTGCGTGGCACCGGCCTGCAATTGGAGCAAAGCAGCGCCGGCACCTACAGCCTGGTGGCCGTGCCCGAAGGCGTCATGGTGCTGCCGGAAACCAGCGTGATCGGCGCCGGCGTCAGCGAAACCGCGTGGGGACCGACCGAAGGTTACGTCGCCACCCGAACGGCGGCGGGCACGAAGACTGATACGCCGATTGTCGAGCTGCCGCGCTCGGTTTCGGTGGTCACGCGCCAGCAAATGGACGAGCGCTCCGTGCTCAACCTCAACGACGCCCTGCGCTATACCGCCGGCGTGCAAAGCAGCGGCTACGGTTCGGATTCGCGCAACGACTGGCTGCTGGTGCGCGGCTTCGTGCCAACCCAGTTCCTCGATGGCCTACCGCTGCCCAAGGGCAACTACATCACGACGAAAATCGAGCCCTGGAACCTTGAGCGCATCGCTGTGTTGCGCGGGCCGGCCTCTTCGGTCTACGGCCAGACGCCACCTGGCGGCATGCTCGATATGGTCAGCCGTCGCCCACAAGCCGAGAGCAGCAACGAAGTCCAATTGCAGGCTGGAAGCTACGAACACAAGCAGATCAACTTCGACAGCACCGGCAAGGTCGATGACGAAGGCCAGTTCCTGTATCGACTCAGCGGCACAGTGCGCGACAGCAATTCCCAGGTCGACCACATCCCGGACAAGCGCTACAACATCGCCCCGAGCCTGACCTGGAACATCAACGACGACACACGCCTGACCTTCTTGTCGCAATACACCCGCGACGACACCGGCATCACCGGTCAATTCCTGCCGCTGCAAGGCACCAAGCTGGCTTCACCAGCGGGCAAGATTTCCCATCACAAGAACCTGGGCGATCCGGATTGGGAATTCTACGACCGTACTTACTCCGCGCTGGGCTACAACTTTGAGCACCGCCTGAACGATACCTGGCAGTTCCGTCAGAACCTGCGCTATACCAAGAGCGACTTGGAATTCCAGGGTATCTCCGCCGGTGGAGCTTTCTTCCCGGATGGCCCGGACGAATCGGTGAGCGCCGATGGCACCGTCAAACGCAGCGCCAGTATTGTTGATGAAGACATCAGCCAATACGCCGTGGATAACAACTTCCAGGCCGACTTCCAGACCGCAGCCTTGAGCCATACGCTGCTGCTGGGCCTGGACCACCAGCGCTCCAATAGCAACGCTCGCTGGCGCTGGGGGTCTGGTGGTGTGCCTACCAGCAACGTCAACAACCCGACTTATGGACAGGACTTCTCCAACGTCCAGTATTTCGACATGTACCACTACAACCAAAAAACTCACCAGACTGGCCTGTACCTCCAAGACCAGATCGCTCTGGACAACTGGCGCCTGACCCTCGGTGGTCGTGAAGACTGGATTCACACCAGCACTGTATTCCACAACCAGAACGACGCGACGAACACCCAGCGCGACAAGAAATTCAGCGGCAACGCGGCGCTGAGCTACGTCTTAGATAACGGCGTGACGCCGTACATTTCCTTCGCACAGTCGTTCCAGGCTGTGGCGGGTTCAGCCGTTAACAGCACTGACTCGTTCAAACCAACCGAAGGCGAACAGTACGAACTCGGTATCAAATACCAGCCACCGGGCACCAAAACCCTATTGACCGCCGCAGTGTTTGACCTGACTCAGCAAAACAACTCCGTCAGCGAAAACAACATCACTCGCCAAGTGGGCGAGGTCCGCGTACGCGGTCTCGAACTGGAAGCCTCCGGCGACGTTACCGACAACTTGAAACTGATCGGTTCCTACACCTACAACGATAGCGAGATCACCAAGGGCACTGCGGCTGAAGAAGGCCAGCGCATGGCCCAGGTACCGCGCAACCAGGCCACCGCCTGGGCCGACTACACCTGGCACAACGGACCGCTGGGCGGTTTCGGCGTCGGTGCCGGTGTGCGTTATATCGGCGACACCTATGGCAACACCACCAACACTGATTGGGGCCACGTCGGTTCCTACACCGTCTATGACGCCTCGGCCCACTACGACCTGGGTCGTTTGAACCACACGCTCAAGGGCGTCACCGTGGCGGTGGATGCCAAGAACATTTTCAACAAGGAATACTTGTCGACCTGTGATGGCTTCTACTGCTACTACGGCGACCAACGCAACGTCGTCGCGAGCGTGAATTACAAATGGTAAACAGTTAGCATTTGCAAAACCCTCAGAGGGTCATGCACCAGCATGACCCTTTTGCATTCGGATCAATCATGAAAAGCAAAACCATTCGCCGCTGGTCCTTCGTCCACACCTGGAGCAGCCTGATTTGCACGGTGTTCCTGCTGATGCTGGCGATCACCGGGCTGCCGTTGATTTTCCATCATGAAATCGAGCACCTGCTGGGTGACGCGCCAGAGCTGCGGGAAATGCCAGCAGGCACGCCGCCATTGGATCTTGCGCAACTGGTGGAAAAAGCCAAGGCTCATCGTCCGGGTGAAGTGGTCCAATATTTTGGCTGGGACGAAGACGACCCCAACGGCGTCATTACCATCATGGCGCCGACGCCGGGCACCGAACCCAACTCCTCCCACACCTTCATGCTCGACGCGCGCACCGGCGAAGCCCTGGAAATGCCCTCGGCGAACGGCGGCTTCATGATGGTCATGCTGCGCCTGCACGTGGATATGTTCGCCGGGCTGCCGGGCAAATTGCTGCTGGCATTCATGGGCTTTTTGTTTGTGATCGCCATTATTTCCGGGGTGGTGTTGTACCTGCCGTTCATGCGGCGGTTGAAGTTCGCCACGGTGCGCCAGGACAAATCCACGCGCCTGCGCTGGCTAGACCTGCACAACCTGATCGGCGTGGTCACTCTGGTCTGGGCGCTGACTGTCGGCGTGACCGGCGTGATCGCAGCCTGCGCCGACTTGATCATCGCCGCGTGGCGCAACGACAGCCTCAGCGCCATGGTCGAACCCTATCGCAACGCCCCACCGCTGACACAATTGGCCCCAGCCACCCGATTGCTGGACATCGCCAAGGACGTCGCGCCGGGCATGGAGCCGAGTTTCATCGCCTTCCCCGGCACGCTGTTTTCCAGCGAGCACCATTACAGCGTCTTCATGAAGGGCGACACCCACCTGACCTCGCATCTGCTGACGCCTGTGTTGATCGATGCGACCACCCTGGACGTCACCGCCGTGGCCGAGCGGCCGTGGTACATGGACGTGATGAGCCTGTCCCTGCCGTTGCATTTCGGCGACTACGGCGGCCGGCCGATGCAGATTTTCTGGGCGACCCTGGACGTGCTGACGATTATCGTCCTGGGCAGTGGTGTTTACCTGTGGCTGGTACGGCGTAAAGCCGCCAAGCGCGCAACGGTCGGCGCGGAGGTTGCCCCGTGAGGCCTCGGCAGTCGAGTTTCTGGAAAGTGTTTGGTATCCCGGTGGCGATCGGCGCGCTTAGCGCGGCAGGACTGTTTTCAGCGCTGCTAGGCGATGGGGCGTGGGATGCGGTGAGCTGGGTTGGATTGGGAATCCCAACCGTTCTAGGGACTTGGGGGTTAATTAAACGAGGATGACTCGCCGAGCACAGCGGGACTCAACTGGCCGCTCGCCAGCCGCTGCCTAACTGTCTAGGCTACGCCTAGCCCGTCAACCGAGGATGTCTGCATGTCCACCCCCAGCATGACCCTGTTCCATAACCCTGCTTCGCCCTTCGTCCGCAAGGTCCTGGTGCTGCTGCACGAAACCGGCCAGCAGGACCGCGTGGCCTTGCAGCTCAGCCAACTCACGCCGGTCAAGCCCGACCGAGCGCTGATCGGCGACAACCCGCTGAGCAAGATCCCGGCCTTGCGCCTGGCCAACGGGAACGTGATCCACGACAGCCGCGTCATCCTCGACTACCTCGACCACCAGCACGTCGGCAACCCATTGATTCCCCGGGATGGCGCGGCCCGCTGGCGGCGCCTGACCCTGGCCTCGCTGGCCGACGGGATCATGGATGCAGCGGTGATGATCCGTTACGAAACCGCGCTGCGCCCCGCGGAAAAACATTGGGACGAATGGCTCGACGCGCAACGCGACAAGATTCGCCGCGCCGTGGCCACCCTTGAAGCCGAAGCGATTGCCGAACTGGCCAGCCATTTCGACGTCGCCTCCATCAGCGTGGCGTGCGCCGTGGGTTACCTGGACTTGCGCCACCCAGACCTGGAGTGGCGCAAGGCCAATCCCCAGCTGGCGCAGTGGTTTGCCGAAGTCAGTTTGCGGCCTTCGATGATCGAAACGGTGTCCAAGGTTTAAATCTGCCTCGGCTCTACAGGCCTTTTTGCGAGCAAGCCCCTTCCCGCGTGTCTTGCCTGTTGCTTGTGGGAGCGGGATTGCTCGTGAACCGGCCAACACGGTTGAGCCGCAAACAAACCGGTAATCAGCGCCACCAACCTCATCCCCTCACGCTGATCGTCCCGCAAACCCAACGACCGGCTCATTTCATCTCCCCCAGATCGAAGCTCATCGCAGCTGCGGGCTTCGCCCCGACCCCGTACCAGTCCAGCTTGCGCGTCAGCACCATGAACACCCCGAGCAGGCCGAACAGCAGCAGCGAGCCCATCAACAGCGCATAGTCCTCAGCGCTCAGCAGGCCGTAGAGCAAACCGTACAACCCCACCAGGCCCGCCGAAAAACCCAGGCCGTGACTCACGCTGCGCAACACATGGCAGACATAGAACCCGATCAGCACCACGCAAGCACTGGCCGATACCAGGTACGCCAAGGTGAAGCCGATGTGTTCCGACAGCGACAGCAGCAACAGGTAGAAGAATGCCAGCGCCACACCGACCAACGCGTACTGGACAGGATGCACCGCCAGGCTCTTGAGCACTTCGAAGAGGAAGAACCCGGCGAAGGTCAGCGCGATGAACAGCAGCGCATATTTGATCGCCCGGTCGCTTTTCAGATACTGATCCACCGGGTCGACGAAACTCACGCCAAAGGCCCGGCTGCGGAACGCCTCGCAGCCGTCGCTTGGGTCACAGGCTTGCAGTGTTTCCAAGAGGTTGGTGGAGAAGAACGAGGTCTGCCAATCAGCGCTGAAACCCTGCTCATTGATTTCGCGTTTGACCGGCAAATAGTTGCCGATGAAGCTGGGGTGCGGCCAGTCGGCGGCTAGATGAACCTTGGTGGACTTGCCCACCGGCAGGATTTGCAACTCGCCGGTGCCTTGCAGGCGCAGGTCGAAACCGAACGTCAACTCAGGGCTGCCCTGGGCGGTGATCATCGGCAGCGGCACATGGACGCCCTGCCCTAGCCAGCCGAGCCGCGAGCCGGGCAGGAAGTCCACCGCCTGCTGGTTCAGCGTCAGGGTCAACGCATTCTCGATGCCGCGGATGTCGCTGATCCCGACACTCAGGTACGGCTCGTCGAAGCGATAGTCGGCAAAATCCTTCGGGGCGATGCCATAGCGTTCCGGCACTTTGAAGCGCCCATCGATCCGATTGTCGGCATGGAATAATCGCGCTTCGTAGATACCCCGGGCCCGGGTTTCGGTGCGGATCTGGCCGTCGAGTTCGAATTGCTCCGGCAGAAAATACATCTCACCCGTTTGCTCGACGGTTTCCAGGAACCGCACGCCGGTCTTCTCATTGGTGTTCCAGACTTTCACGTCCTTGCGAAACGGCACCACGATCATCGGCCCGATCAACTGCTGGCTGTGGCTGGAGCTGCGGGCGATGTCCTGCAGCACTCCATCACGCAGCTCCTGACGCTCGTCAATCAGGCCGTTGATCATCAACAGCGGGATCATCAGCAAAAGAATCAATAGGGCGATCATGCCCAGTTTTATGGCGAGACTGCGGTTCATGTAGGGCTCTCCCTGTTCGAATGGGGAGAGTCTGGCGGCGCCTTGTGGAAAGTTTATGAGGGGAATGTGGAAATTGTGTGGAGACTGCATTCACCTGATCAACGTGAAGCCTGTGGGTTCAGGGCAAACGGAGCACCACCTCAACTCCACCCTCGACATTGCCGATGGCGAATTCGCCACCGTGCAACTGCACCACTTCCTCGACGAAGTTCAAGCCCAGCCCTGTGCTCTTGCGACCGGTACCTGGGCGCGGCAAGGAATAGAACCGTTCGCTCAGGCGCGGCAGCGCGTAGTCGGGAATCGGCTCGGCCTGATTGAACAACCGGAGCTCGACGCGCTTGCCGAGGCGCTCGGCGCTGATGCGCAACAGCCCTTCGACCGGGGTGAAGTCCAAGGCATTTTCCAGCAAGTTGCCCAAGGCCTGACGCAACAAGAACGCTTCCCCAGTCAGCGTCAGGTCGGCGGCTATGTGCCGCTCTATGCGCAACTGACGGTTTTCGATCCAGCCACCGCGGGCTTCGAGCAGCTCATCCACGAGCGCCGCCAACGGCACCTCGACGATGTCCTCTAGCCCCTGGCGCTGCTCGACTTGGGCCAGGTTCAGCAGGCGTTCGATCAATTGCTGCATGCGCACGCTTTCGCTGTCGATATTGCTGACAAAACGTTGGTGCTGGGCCGCGGGCATGTCGCTCTGGAGCAGCTCGGCGGCGCCGCGAATTGCGGCCAGCGGGCTCTTGAGTTCGTGGGTCAGGGTGTGGACATAACGCTCGACGTAAGCCTTGCCTTCGAGTTGGGTGCGCATGTGTTCAACGGCGCCCGCCAGTTGCTCGAACTCACCGCCGCGATAATGCGGCACCTCCACCCGACGTCCTTGGCTGACCGCCTGGGCGTAGCTCGTCAAACGGCGAAGTGCCGCGCTGAGCCACCACGACAACGCCGCGCCCAGCAACAGGCCCAGGCCGATCAGCCCGGCGCCATAGAGCAGCAGACGCCGTTCCGTGCGATCGATATAAGGTCGCAGCGAACTGTTAGGCTTGGCGACGGTGACCACGCCGATGATCCGGCCGTTGTCGCGGATCGGTGCCCCGACGTGCATCACCGAGGACGCCGGATCATCCGGATCACTGCGCGTCGAACGGGCGCCGTAGTGGCCGCGCAGGGTCAGGTAGACGTCATTCCAGCGTGAATAATCCTGGCCCACCGCTACACCGCTAGAATCGAGCACCACAATGCCGTCGGCATCAGTGACGTAGATGCGATGGCTGACCTGGTTTTTTGGCAGCCCCCAGATCGTCGCCGCCGGCTGGCGCTCACCGTAGGATTTGAGCAATTGCGGCCAGCGATTCTGGCTGAGCGTCCCAGCCTTGAAGTCGTCCCGCAGGATCTCGGCCATCAGGTTGGCCGTGTCCACCAGCGTCTCTTCGGTTGACTGGCGCACGCCGGGGCGGATTTCCTCCATCACCGTGTTGAGTACGAAGTAACCGGCCAAGCCGATAAACAGCACGTAGGCCAGGAAAATCCGAATGCCCAGCGGCATCAGCTGTGTCCCGGGCTGTAGCTGTAGCCCAGGCCCCGGTGGGTCTGGATCGGCTCGGCCTCGGCCCGGACCAGGCGCAACTTGGCGCGCAGGCTCTTGATGTGGCTGTCGATACTGCGCTCGTAGCCGGCATCGCTGGCCACGCCCAGGGCATCGAGCAACTGTTCGCGGCTGAAGACCCGTTCGGGTTGCTCCAACAGGCAGTGCAACAGGCGAAACTCATGGCGAGTGAGGTTCAACGGTTTGCCGCGATAGCTGATTTGCACTCGATCGTTGTCCACCTGGAACAATGCCGAACCCGTTTCCGCGACAGGCCTTGGCGCCACTCGCTTGAGGATGGCACGGACCCTGGCGGCCACTTCACGAGGACTGAAGGGCTTGACCACGTAATCATCGGCGCCGATCTCCAATCCCACCACCCGGTCGATCTCGCCATCCCGAGCCGTAAGAAAAATTACCGGAACGTCGCTGAAACGTCTGAGATTTTTACACGTCTCGAAACCGCTGATATCCGGCAGGCCCACGTCGAGAATAATCAGGTCCGCCGGGGTGTTTTTCTGGTGCTCGAGGGCGGCTGCGCCAAGGCTCAACCAAGTGGTGTCGAAGCCCTCGCCCTGCAGGGCAAACACCAGCGTATCGGCGATAGCAGCTTCGTCTTCGACAATCAGAATATGAGGCATGGCGTCCGAGCCCGACAGTAAAGTTGCCGGAACGGTGCCCCAAGCCCAGGAGCACGTCAATCGGGGAAATCAACAGTTGGGTTTATCCGCGGTAAACCGCCGCGCCGGGTTGACCGCCGCTTTGAATTCGCGCAGGGCTTTGGCGCCGATCAGCAGCGGGTAGTTGAAGCTGCTGCGGTCAGTCAAATTGACCTCGACGGTGCGCTTGACGTTGCCCAGGCACATTCCCAGTTCCACCACCGGACGTTTGCTGGGTGCGATTTTTTCATCGTCGTCCTCGTCCTCTTCGGAACGGGTCTTGATCTTGCTGATGCGCGCGACCTTGTGCTCGTAGATTTTGTTGCTCGCGTCCTTGGTCGCCAGGCGAAACCGCACCCAGTCATCGCCATCCCGGGTAAATGTCTCGATGTCCTTGGCCGACAGCGAGGCGGTCAACGCACCGGTGTCCATCTTGGCCTTGAGCACTTCGCCGCCGATTTCCGGTAGCGCGATGTATTCGTAGCGCCCGTACAGGGTGGGCTCGGCGGCGAGCACGGGAAGGGCCACCAGGGAAAGCAGGGCTAGCATGGATTTCATGTAAGAGCTTCCGTTGTGGGAGTGGGATTTTAGACCGTGGCCGACGAATTCGTTCGGTTGATCGCACACCTGTGGGCGAGGGAGCCAGCCCAGTCTAACCAAGCCAAAGTGAAACTTGCGTCCGAGCCAATTTGGCCTGCCGCCCGAAGCTTGCTTATCATGGCCCGCCCAACCGTTTGCAAGAGTCATTTATGCGCCGCCTGCTCACCGGCTGTTTCGTCACCCTGTTGCTGTTGCTCAACACCCTGGTGCTGTTCGGGCCGCTCATGGTGTTTGCATTGCTCAAGCTGATCCTGCCCGGACGCTTTCGCGACTATGCCTCGTGGGCAGTGATGTGGATCGCCGAGACCTGGGCGGAAATCGACAAGCTGATCTTTGCCCTGTGCATTCCCACTCAATGGGACATCCGCGGCGGTGGAGGCTTGCGCAGCGACACTTCTTACCTGGTGATCAGCAATCACCAGTCGTGGGTGGACATTCCTGCCCTGGTCCAGGCCCTCAACCGGCGCACGCCGTTCTTCAAGTTCTTCCTCAAGAAAGAACTGATCTGGGTGCCGTTCCTGGGGCTGGCCTGGTGGGCGTTGGATTACCCGTTCATGAAGCGCTACACCAAGGCGTTCCTGGCAAAGAACCCGGAGCTGGCCGGCAAAGACCTGGAAATCACCCGGCAAGCCTGTGAGCTGTTCAAGCGCCAACCGGTCACCGTGGTCAACTACCTCGAAGGCACCCGCTTCACGGCCGCCAAAAGCCAACAGCAACAGTCGCCCTTCGCCCACCTGCTCAAGCCCAAGGCCGGCGGTGTGGCGTTCGTGCTGGCGGCAATGGGCGAACAACTGGACGCGGTGCTGGACGTGACGGTGGTGTATCCGCAACAGCGGATACCTGGGTTTTGGGATTTGATCAGCGGCGCCGTGCCAAAGGTCATCATCGACATCCAGACCCGCGAGCTGGATCCTGCGCTGTGGCAGGGCGACTACGAAAACGACCCGGTGTTTCGCCAATTCGTCCAGCAATGGGTCAACCAACTCTGGGCCGAAAAGGACCGGCGCATCGCCGCGTTGCGCAACGAACGCAACTGATCAGATACCAGCGCCAGTGCCCCAAATACCGCCGAGGTTTTGCAGCAGCGAGCTGGCCACGCCCTGTTGGCCGAGGTATTGCAGGATGATCGGGGCAAATTGGCCAATCATGCCGCTGTCCATGCCCAGCGCGCTGAAGGCATTGTTCAGGTCGCCAGTGTCCTTGACGTTACCCAGCAGGCCGTCGAGCAAGGCGTTCTTGTCCGACCCGGCGCCGAGCAAACCGCCCAGGCCGTTGAGCCCGCCGATGGCGCTGTTGCCGGCGATCTGATCCAGTCCCGGCACGCTTTTGCTCAGTTCGGAAAACTGCGGCTCGCTGAGCCGATTCTTTGCCAGCCCCAACATCGCTCCGGCGCCGCCCACGGCCTGTTCCGGTGTGATCTTCAGCTCCGAGCCCAAGGTGTTAAGCAAGCCGGCGGCTTTCGGCGCAGCGGCCACGGCACCCTCCTGCTCGTCGCCTTGCATGGCGGACAAGACGTTGGCCGCGTCACCCAGGTTGAACTGCGCGAACGCCGGGCTGGCTGCCAATGACAGCAGGCAGGACAGTACAAAACCGCTTGAAACTTTCATGCGACATCCTCGATCACCGCGAAAAAGCCGCTTCGTAAGAAGCGGCGCAAAAGCACGGCGTTGGACTGAGGCAAATAGCGATTGTTCCGTCGTGGCGTTTATATCTATTCCCACATCAAGTTAAGAATCGCCCTACAACCATATCTGAAATTCCAGCTCTCCCGCTTAATATTCTTCGCTATAACAGCGCACCGATAAATATCCCCACATAATTCAGAATTGACATAAAGGACTGTCTACTCCGACAGTGGTCCGGCCCGGACAGAGCTGTAAATATCGAGCATGACCGAGCCAGGAGGCGCGTAGATGTTAAATAAATGGGCGCTGGGCGCAGGATTATTAGTTGGAATGACCAGCCAAGTTTACGCCGACCAAATAACATGCCCTGCCGTCGCCGATATACAGCGAAATATTGAGGCATTAGAAGATGTCTTCTTTGTCGATGAAACGAACGACCTCGACTGGCAAAGCCAAAGCCTGGTGAATGTAGTCAGCCCTGCTTTATTGTTATTCAACGGAGCCGAGTACGTCGTCCACGAAAACGACGATCAACCACTCATCGCACGTACTACCTTTACCTGTAAATACGGCGAGATAAATTTAATCCTGAAGGATATCCAGATGCAGGTTCCGTCATTCTCGCCATGGGTAAACAACCGTTGTGAAAGCCCTGACGTTCATCGCTGCGAGTTAATTAATGCTGATTACTTCCAAGTCAATTTTGAGTAGCGTAATTCATCGAGCGCCCGACTTTTCACCCCCCTGCCCTTCAAGACTCCGTTACCGTACAGTGCCGTGTCTCCCAACAGAGTTTCTCCATGAACGTAAAAATCGGCGGAGCCACCCTTGCCGTCATCCTGACAGGCATGCTCATCGTCCTGGGCGTCAACGAATGCCAGCGTGGGCCCTTGAACCCCGAGCTAGCGGACAACATCAGCGAAGAGCAAAAGGCCTGGCTGACCATCGAACACCGCATCAAACGCTCCGACCCGACCCTGACAGACGTGACCCGGGACCAGCATACGCTGACCGTACTTTACCGTCCGGGCGCTTGCGCGGATGACTGCGAGCCCTGGGTTGCACACATGCTGCGGGTTGTCGGCCACGGCCTGGCGGCGCTCAACAATGCGCCGGGGGGCAAGCAGTACACGCAAGTGACGGTCAAGGCGCGGATCCTTGCCGATGATGATGTGGAACTGGTCTATGACATGCCGGGGTTTGACGCCATCAAGACTCAACAAGGCGGATACGAAACCTTTGCCGGCATGCCCCGCAGCCTGAAATCCAGCGGTGACGCCCTGGTCCAGGCGCAAGCCTATTGCCAAGGCCCTAGCGCCAAAGGTTTCTACCCTGAGTTCTGCGAACGGGTCGGGACCGCAACTGCCCAGCAGTAGCCGCATGACTGCGGCGCCAGTCATCCGACTATCAACGCGCAAACCGTTATTTCCTCTCGGTATTGCCTACTGTCAACGTTGACAGTAGGCAACTGTTCATACGGTCCCTAAGCTCAGCCGTGACAACGAAAACAAGGCTCTGGGCGAACCACAGTCCCTGTGCCTTTCTTCATTCGGGCAAGCAGGAAGAATAAAAAATGAGCGACCGAGTCAAAGGAACCGTGAAGTGGTTCAACGATGCGAAGGGCTATGGCCTCATCACTTGCGGCAAAGGAAGCGATGAGTTGTTCGTTCATTACTCGGCGATAGATGGCGAGGGTTATAAAACGTTGAAACAGAAGCAGACCGTTTCGTTTGAAGCCCAGAAGGGGGACAAAGGCATGCAAGCCTCGAGAGTGATGCCGGAATAAAAACCCCGTCCATGTTCACGAGATCGGAGCTAGGGAACAAGCACAGCGGAAAAAGGCGACCGAAGTCGCCCTTTCCCCGTCTTGCCCTTCTACTGCTTACGCCGCACTGAACAATTTGTGCGGGTCAATCACAAACTTCTTCGGCACGCCCGCATCGAACTCGCCATAGCCCTTCGGCGCGTCATCCAGGCTGATCACTTGCACGCCAACGATTTCAGCAATGTTGATACGGTCCCACATGATCGCCTGCATCAGTTGGCGGTTGTACTTCATCACCGGGGTCTGGCCGGTGTGGAAGCTGTGGGATTTGGCCCAGCCCAGGCCGAAGCGGATGCTCAGGCTGCCCATCTTGGCCGCTGCATCGACAGCGCCCGGGTCTTCGGTGACGTAGAGGCCGGGGATGCCGATCTTGCCGGCGACGCGGACCACGCCCATCAACGAGTTGAGCACGGTAGCCGGGGCTTCGTGCTTGACGCCGTCGTGGCCGTGGCCGCGGGCTTCGAAGCCTACCGCATCGACGGCGCAGTCCACTTCCGGCTCGCCCAGCAATGCGGCGATCTGTTCGTGCAACGGCGTGTCGGTGGACAGGTCGGCAATTTCGAAACCCTGGGCCTTGGCGTGAGCCAGGCGAACCGGGTTGACGTCGCCGATGATCACCACCGCCGCGCCCAACAGGCGCGCGGAAGCGGCGGCCGCCAGGCCAACCGGGCCGGCACCGGCGATGTAGACCGAGCTGCCAGGGCCAACACCGGCGGTGACGGCGCCGTGGTAGCCGGTCGGCAGGATATCGGACAGGCAGGTCAGGTCACGGATTTTCTCCATGGCCTTGTCGCGGTCCGGCAGTTTCAGCAAGTTGAAATCGGCGTACGGCACCAGCACGTATTCGGCCTGGCCGCCGGTCCAGTCGCCCATGTCCACGTAACCGTAGGCACCGCCGGCACGGGCCGGGTTGACGGTCAGGCAGACACCAGTGTGTTGCTCCTTGCAGGAACGGCAGCGTCCGCAAGCCACGTTGAACGGCACCGACACCAGGTCACCGATTTTCAGGTTCTCGACGTCGCTGCCCTTCTCGATCACTTCACCGGTGATCTCGTGGCCCAGGACCAGGCCGGTCTGGGCAGTGGTACGACCGCGCACCATGTGTTGATCGGAGCCGCAGATGTTGGTGGAGACCACGCGCAGGATGACGCCGTGCTCGATCTTTCTGCCGCGCGGGTCCTGCATTTTTGGATAGTCGATTTTCTGTACTTCGACCTTGCCGTTGCCGAGATACACGACACCACGATTACCAGACATGTCAGTCACCTCTGTATTTGTTGTTGTAAAGAAAGTGAATTTAGCTTCAAGCGGCAAGCTACAAGCCGCAAGAAGCACGCATACCGCCTTTTCTTGCGGCTTGAAGCTTGTAGCTTGTAGCTTGAAGCTAAAGCACCACCGTCCTATTGGCGTTCAGGAACACTCTTCGCTCGATGTGATACCCCACGGCCCGGGCCAACGTCAGCCCTTCGATGTCCCGGCCCTTGGCGATCAGGTCTTCGGGATAATGGCTGTGGTCCACCACTTCGACGCCCTGGGCGATGATCGGACCTTCGTCCAGGTCGTTGTTGATGTAGTGCGCCGTAGCGCCCACCAGTTTCACGCCTTTGTTGTAGGCCTGGTGATACGGCTTCGCGCCCTTGAAGCCCGGCAGCAACGAGTGATGAATGTTGATCGCCTTGCCGTCGAGCTTGCGGCACAGCTCCGGCGACAGCACTTGCATGTAGCGGGCAAGGATCACCAGCTCGGCGCCGGTGTCTTCGATCACCTGCCACACCTGTCGCTCCTGGGAGGGCTTGTCGTTCGGGTCCAAGGGGAAATGGTAGTAGGGAATCTGGTGCCAGTCGGCCAGCGGCTTTAGGTCGGGATGGTTGGATACCACGGCTACCACATCCATGGACAACTGGCCGATGCGCTGGCGGTAGAGCAAGTCGTTGAGGCAGTGATCGGCCTTGGAGACCATGATCACCACTTTCGGCCGGTAGTTGGGCGGCGTCAGTTCGAAGACCATGCCGAAGGCTTGCGCCCGCTCCGCTAATCCCGCACGAAAGCTCTGCTCGTCGAAACCGTCGGGCTGGCGAAACTCCACGCGAATGAAGAAACGCGCCGAGAGCCGGTCGTCGAAGGAATGGTGTTCGGTGACATAGCAGCCCTGCTCGAACAGAAAGCGGGTCACCGCGTCCACCGTGCCGAGCACGCTGGGGCAATCGGCAGTCAAGATCCATGTATCCGGGGCGCGGCTCATTGCGGTGACTCCTGTTCGAATTTAACGAAGCGACACAAAACCCGTGGCGAGGGAGCTTGCTCCCGCTCGGTTGCGTAGCAACCGCCAAAAAGCGAGGGCCGCTACGCGCCCCAGCGGGAGCAAGCTCCCTCGCCACAACCGCATTCCAAGGCCAAGAATCAAGCCTGCACGCTCAGCCCATACTCAGCCGCCGCATCCTGCAACCACAGCCACCAGTAATCGGAGAAGCTGCGGCGGATCACCAGTTCCCAGGTGTCTTCGGCGGTGTGGCGAATCACCAGTTGCGACTTGGCGAACACCGTGCCCACGGCCTTGCCCACCGGGAAGTTGCTTGGGTGTACATCGTAGCTGGTGGATTTCATCAGCACATCGCGCACGTTCGGGCCGGACAGTTCGAGGATCTGCTGGCCGCCGCTGACGTTGACGATCTGGATGTGCAGGTCGCCGAGGGCTTCACGCAGGTTCTTCTCGGCGGCGAATTCCTCACCGCTCGGCACCACCAGCAGCCACTCATCCGGGCCCAGCCATTGCAGGCTGGTTTCACCCTTGACGATGACGGCCAGCGCACCTGGCAATTCCAGGCCCAGGGCTTTATGCACACCAGCGGCGAACGCCGGGTCGTGGCCGTCGCCACGAATAGTCAGGTGGCCGAGGAGTTTTTTCTCGCGCACGGTCACACCGGCGTTCTTGCGGCCTTTGCCCACCAGGCTTGCGAGGTCGGCATGGTGCAGCGACGACTCGGCCTTGGCCCCGGTGGTTGGGCGTTGTTGGTACACGTTGACTGCGGTCATATGGAGCACCTGTCTCGTAGATTGATCGTCCCCACGCTCTGCGTGGGAACGGTCAGGTATCAAATATTCTGCCGATCGCCCTTCGGATCGAAGAACACCGAAGAAACGATCTCTGCCTCGATCACCCGGCCATCGGCCAATGGCGCGAACACCCGCTCGCCCATCCGCTTGAGGCCGCCCTTGACCACACCCATGGCAAATGAATAACCCAGGGAGTTGTGGGCATAGCTGGAGGTCACGTGGCCCACCATGGTCATCGGGATCGCCTGCTTGGTGTTGAACACCAGTTGCGCGCCTTCCGGCAGCCAGACATTCGGGTCGATCGGCTTGAGGCCTACCAATTGCTTGCGCTCTTCACGCACGCAATCTTCGCGATTCATGCCGCGCCAGCCGATCCACGAGAACGGTTTGGTCCGGCCGACACACCAGCCCATGTTCAGGTCGTCCGGGGTCATCGAGCTGTCCGTGTCTTGACCGACGATGATGAAGCCCTTCTCGGCCCGCAGTACGTGCATGGTCTCGGTGCCGTACGGGGTCAGGTTGTACTTCTTCCCGGCCTCGGCGATCTGCTCGAGCACGCCCATGGCGTAGTCGGCCTGCACGTTGATTTCGTACGACAGTTCACCGGTGAACGAGATCCGGAACACCCGTGCCGGCACGCCGCCCACCAGGCCTTCCTTCCAGGTCATGAACGGGAATGCGTCCTTGTCCAGGTCGATGTCGGTGACGTCGCCCAGCAGCTTGCGGCTGTTGGGCCCCGACAGGGTCATGGTCGCCCAGTGGTCGGTGACCGAGGTGAAGTACACCTTCAGGTCCGGCCATTCGGTCTGGTGATAGATCTCCAGCCATTGCAGCACGCGTGCCGCGCCGCCGGTGGTGGTGGTCATGAGGAAGTGGTTGTCCGCCAGACAGGCCGTTACGCCGTCGTCGAAGACCATGCCGTCTTCCTTGCACATCAGGCCATAGCGGGCCTTGCCCACGTCGAGCTTGGTCCAGGCGTTGGTGTAGACGCGGTTGAGGAACTCGCGGGCATCCGGGCCCTGGATGTCGATCTTGCCCAGGGTCGAGGCGTCGAGCAGGCCGACGCTGTCACGCACGGCCTTGCATTCGCGCTTGACCGCGGCATGCAGGTCTTCGCCGTTCTTCGGGAAGTACCAAGGGCGCTTCCACTGGCCGACGTCTTCAAACTCGGCACCGTTTTTCACATGCCAGGCCTGCAGCGCGGTGTAACGCACCGGCTCGAAGATGTGCCCACAGTGCCGGCCCGCCACCGCGCCGAAGGTCACCGGCGTGTAGTTCGGACGGAACATGGTGGTGCCCATCTGCGGGATGCTTACGTTCAGCGAACGGGCCGCGATGGCCAGGCCGTTGACGTTGCCCAGCTTGCCCTGGTCAGTGCCGAAGCCCAGTGCGGTGTAGCGCTTGACGTGTTCAACCGATTCGAAGCCTTCGCGGGTGGCAAGTTCGATGGCGGCGGCGGTGACGTCGTTCTGCAGGTCGACGAATTGCTTCGGCCCCCGTGCAGTGGATTTTTCGTGAGGCACCTGGAACAGCGCCAGGGTCGGCTCTTCGTGACGGCTCAGGGCCTTTGGCAACACGCCCTCCACGGCCTTGAAGCCGGCTTCGCTGGCCGCGCGCACGCCGCCTTCAAAACCGTCGGCCAAGCTATCCCCGAGGCTGTAGACGCCGTTCACACCACCGACGCACACGCGCTTTTGCGGTGCTTCGCCCGGCACGAAACCGAGGATGTCTTCACGCCAGATCGGCTTGCCGCCCAGGTGCGAAGCCAGGTGGACCACCGGACTGTAGCCGCCGGAACTGGCCACCAGGTCGCAGTCCAGCCATTCGCCTGGACTGGTGACTTTGTGGGCGCGAACGTCGATCGCGGCAACACGTGCCCCGGTGACGCGCTTGCTGCCACGGGCCTCGATCACGGCGCTGCCGGTGAGGATGCGGATGCCCTTGGCACGGGCTTCTTCCACCAGCGCACCACGCGGGTTACTGCGGGCGTCGGCGACGGCAACCACTTGCAGGCCGGCGTCGAACCAGTCCAGGGCGACGCGATAGGCGTGGTCGTTGTTGGTGCTCAGCAGCAGTTTCTTGCCCGGTGCCACGCCGTAGCGACGCACGTAGGTGGACACCGCACCGGCCAGCATGTTGCCCGGCACGTCGTTGTTGCCGTAGACCAGCGGGCGCTCGCAAGCACCAGTCGCCAGCACCACGCGCTTGGCGCGAACGCGGTTGATGCGCTGGCGGACCTGGCCGATCGGTGCGCGGTCGCCGAGGTGGTCGGTGAGGCGCTCATGGATGGTCAGGAAGTTATGGTCGTGGTAGCCGTTCACCGTGGCGCGAGGCAGCAACACCACTTCCGGCATCGACTGCAGTTCAGCCACCGCAGCCGCGACCCATTCGGTCGCCGGCTTGCCGTCCAGGCTTTCGCGGGAGTCGAGCAGGCTGCCGCCGAACTCTTCCTGCTCATCCGCCAGGATGACGCGTGCACCGCTGCGAGCCGCGGCCAACGCGGCGGCCAAGCCGGCAGGGCCGGCCCCGACGATCAGCACGTCGCAGTGACGGTTCATGTAGTCGTAGGTGTCCGGATCGTTCTCGGTCGGTGAGCGACCCAGCCCTGCGGCCTTGCGGATGTACTTCTCGTAAGTCATCCAGAACGATTGCGGGTACATGAAGGTTTTGTAGTAGAAGCCCGGCGGCATCAGCTTGCCGCCGACCTTGCCGAGAATCCCCATCATGTCATTGTTCACGTTCGGCCAGCCGTTGGTGCTGGTGGCGACCAAACCCTGGTACAGCGCCTGTTGCGTGGCGCGCACGTTCGGAATCTGCGTGGCTTCGGTGGCACCGATCTGCAGCACCGCGTTCGGCTCTTCCGCGCCGGCGGCATAAATACCGCGCGGCCGGGAATACTTGAAGCTGCGACCGATGATGTCGACACCGTTGGCCAGCAGCGCGGCGGCCAGGGAATCGCCCTCGAAGCCTTTGTAGGTCTGGCCGTTGAAAGTGAAGCTCAGCGCTTTGTTGCGGTCGATCCGTCCGCCGTTGGACAGGCGATTGATCTGGCTCATACCTTCTCTCCCAGAGCCTGTGCAGCCGCTTTCGGACTGTCAGCCTTGTCGGTGAACTGCGGCTTTTGGCCGATCTTGTAGGTTTCGAGAATCTCGTAGGTCACGGTGTCGCGGGTCACGTTGAAGTACTGGCGGCAACCGGCGACGTGGTCCCACAGTTCATGGTGCAACCCGCGTGGGTTGTCACGGAAGAACATGTAGTCGCCCCACTCCTCATCGGTGCAGGCGTTCGGATCCAGCGGACGCGGGATGTGCGCCTGGCCAGATGCATGGAATTCCTCTTCGGAGCGCAGTTCGCCGCAGTGAGGACAGAAGATGTGCAACATAGGGATTTCTCCTGTTAGTGGGCGACGGCAGCAGCGCCGTGTTCGTCGATCAGTGCGCCGTTGTGGAAACGGTCGATGGAAAACGGCGCGGCCAGCGGGTGCATTTCACCCTTGGCCAGGCTTGCAGCGAAGACGTTGCCCGAACCCGGGGTGGCCTTGAAGCCGCCGGTGCCCCAACCGCAGTTGAAGAACATGTTCGGCACCGGGGTCTTGGAGATGATCGGGCAGGCGTCCGGCGTGGTGTCGACGATGCCGCCCCACTGACGGTTCATGCGTACGCGGGACAACACCGGGAACATCTCGACGATGGCCTGGACGGTGTGCTCGATCACCGGGTACGAGCCACGCTGGCCGTAGCCGTTGTAGCCGTCGATACCGGCGCCGATCACCAGGTCGCCCTTGTCGGACTGGCTGATGTAGCCGTGCACGGCGTTGGACATGATCACGCTGTCGATGATGGGCTTGATCGGCTCGGACACCAACGCTTGCAGCGGGTGGGATTCGATCGGCAGGCGGAAGCCCGCGAGCTTGGCCATGTGCCCGGAGTTACCGGCGGTGACGACGCCGACGCGCTTGGCACCGATGAAGCCTTTGTTGGTTTCCACGCCGATGCACACGCCGTTTTCCTTGCGGAAACCGATGACTTCGGTCTGCTGGATCAGATCCACGCCCAACGCGTCCGCCGCCCGGGCAAAGCCCCAGGCCACGGCATCGTGACGGGCCACGCCGCCGCGACGCTGGACGGTCGCGCCCATCACCGGGTAGCGGGTATTTTTCGAGCAATCCAGGTACGGGATCTCGTCGGCCACTTGCTTGGCGTTGAGCAGCTCGCCGTCCACGCCATTGAGGCGGTTGGCGCTGACGCGACGCTCGGAATCACGGATGTCCTGCAGGGTGTGGCACAGGTTGTAGACGCCACGCTGGGAAAACATCACGTTGTAGTTCAGGTCCTGGGACAGGCCTTCCCAGAGTTTCATCGCGTGTTCGTACAGGTGGGCCGATTCGTCCCACAGGTAGTTGGAGCGCACGATGGTGGTGTTGCGTGCGGTGTTACCGCCACCCAGCCAGCCCTTCTCGACCACGGCCACGTTGGTGATACCGTGTTCCTTGGCCAGGTAGTAGGCGGTCGCCAGGCCATGCCCGCCACCGCCGACGATGACCACGTCGTAGACCTTTTTCGGAGTCGGCGTGCGCCACATCCGCTGCCAGTTCTCGTGATGGCTGAGAGAGTGTTTGAAGAGGCCGAAGCCCGAATAGCGTTGCATAGTGATTACTCCAAAACCGACTCAGCGATAAACCGGGAAGTCCGCGCACAGGGCCGCCACTTGCTGCGCGACATTGGCCTCGACATCGGCGTCGCCGAGGTTGTCGAGAATGTCGCAGATCCAGCCGGCCAGGGTGACGCACTGGCTGACCTTGAAGCCGCGCGTGGTCACCGCCGGGGTGCCGATGCGCAGGCCCGAAGTCACGAACGGCGATTGCGGGTCGTTCGGCACGGCGTTCTTGTTGACGGTGATGTGGGCGCGGCCCAGGGCGGCGTCGGCGTCCTTGCCAGTCAAGCCCTGGCGAATCAGGCTGACCAGGAACAGGTGGTTATCGGTGCCGCCGGACACTACATCGTAGCCGCGCTTGATGAACACGCCAGCCATGGCCTGGGCGTTGTCGATCACTTGCTGCTGATAGGCCTTGAAGCCAGGCTCCAGCGCTTCCTTAAAGCACACCGCCTTACCGGCGATCACGTGCATCAGCGGGCCACCCTGGGCACCGGGGAACACCGCGGCGTTGAGTTTTTTCTCGATTGCTTCGTTGGCCTTGGCCAGGATCAGGCCGCCGCGTGGACCGCGCAGGGTCTTGTGGGTGGTGGTGGTGACCACGTCGGCGTAAGGCAGCGGATTAGGATACAGGCCAGCGGCAACCAGGCCGGCGACGTGCGCCATGTCGACGAACAACAAGGCACCCACCTTGTCGGCGATCTGGCGGAAGCGCGGGAAGTCGAGGGTCTTGGAATAAGCCGAGAAGCCGGCGACGATCATTTTCGGTTTGCACTCGACCGCCAGGCGCTCGACTTCGTCGTAGTCGATCAGGCCGGTGTCGGTGTTGATGCCGTATTGCACAGCGTTGTACAGCTTGCCCGAGGACGACACTTTCGCGCCATGGGTCAGGTGACCGCCGTGGGCCAGGCTCATGCCCAGGATGGTGTCGCCCGGCTGGATCAGCGCCAGGTACACGGCGCTGTTGGCCGATGAGCCTGAGTGCGGCTGGACGTTGGCGTAATCGGCGCCGAACAGCTGCTTGGCGCGTTCGATGGCCAGGGCTTCGACTTTATCGACGTGCTCGCAGCCGCCGTAGTAGCGCTTGCCTGGATAGCCTTCGGCGTATTTGTTGGTCAAGCCGCTGCCCTGGGCCTGCATCACGCGCTTGCTGGTGTAGTTTTCCGACGCGATCAGCTCGATGTGATCTTCCTGGCGTTGCTCTTCGGCGTTCATCGCCGCCAGCAGCGCATCATCGTAGCCTTGAATTTGGTCTTGTTTGCTGAACATCGCGTCTCTCCCAGCGGCGGCAGTGCGCCTTTCGTCTCGGTGAGGCACGGACCGTTTCGGTCGTGCCCTTTGGATGCGATGGTATGGCCGGCGCAGGCAGGTCAAATGCCTATGGACGCCACGCAAAGGTGCGTTTACGACATGGGATCAAATCGAATGGAACACCGGCCACAAGGGTCAAGTGGCAATCTGGCGAACCGCGAGCAACAGCAGGAAATGCGCGGGGTACAACGCATAGGCCCAGCGCCGCATCGCTGGCGGCTGAAAACGACCCGCCTGTCGCAAAAGCAAGAGCCCGAGCCCTGGCGCGATCAGGCAAGCCACCAGTCCCCACGACGCCACCGCATCCCCCAGCCATGCCGCGCCATACAACACCCGCCATTGATTGGCCGCCACGCAGACCATCCCCGGTAGCAACGCGAAATACCAGGGCCGACGAAACACCAGCAACATCGTCAGCGGCAGCAGCACGCCGTAGAACCCGAACATCAACCGTGACGAGCACAGCGCCGCCAGCAGCAGCGCCGCCACCGCCAGGCATCGCGCCTCCAACGTAGGGGTTTGCCAACTGCGCGCCACCAACAGTCCCAGCACCAGCGTCGGCATCACGTTCAACGTCGTGGGCTGGGGAATGAACAAGCGGTAGGGGATTTCACTGATGGCGCTGAACAGCAACAGCCAGCCCAGGTAGCGCCATGGAAGCGAGCTGGCGCCGTTGCGTGCGAGGTTGGCCGCCATTGCCAGGCAGAACCAGGGAAATGCCAAGCGGCCCAGCACATAGAGCCAATCGGCGGAAAAACCGACATATCGCAGATGATCGAGGACCATCGCCAACAGTGCCAGCCACTTGAGCAGGTCCAGCGCACCTTCGCGCCGACTCATGTGTACAGCGGCCCGCTGATTTTGTGATTTTCTGACCGAAACATCCCGTGTGCTCCCTCGCTAATCTTGGGTAAAGTGCGCGCCACTATTGAACACGGCGTTCTGCACTCAAGGTTCGCCGGACCGCGGAATTCTCCATCCGGGAATTCCACCAGGGATCTCTTTATCCAGGACTCTCTATTCAAGGAGCAAGGCCATGACCGACAAGAGTCAACAATTCGCCAGCGACAACTATTCCGGCATTTGCCCCGAAGCCTGGGCGTTTATGGAAAAAGCCAACCAGGGCCACCAGCGCGCCTATGGCGACGACGAATGGACCCACCGCGCGGCGGATGATTTCCGTGCCCTGTTCGAAACCGACTGCGAAGTTTTCTTCGCGTTCAACGGTACCGCCGCTAATTCCCTGGCCCTGTCATCGTTGTGCCAGAGTTACCACAGCGTGATCTGCTCTGAAACCGCCCACGTCGAAACCGACGAATGCGGCGCGCCGGAATTTTTCTCCAACGGTTCCAAGCTGCTGGTGGCGCGCACCGAAAACGGCAAGTTGACTCCCGAGTCGATCCGCGAGATCGCCCTCAAGCGCCAAGACATCCACTACCCCAAGCCGCGCGTGGTGACCCTGACCCAGGCCACGGAAGTCGGCAGCGTCTATACGCCGGAAGAAATCCGCGCCATCAGCGTCACCTGCAAGGAACTGGGGCTGAACCTGCACATGGACGGCGCGCGCTTCTCCAACGCCTGCGCCTTCCTCGGCTGCACCCCGGCCGACCTGACCTGGAAGGCCGGCGTGGACGTGTTGTGCTTCGGCGGGACGAAAAACGGCATGGCAGTGGGCGAGGCGATCCTGTTCTTCAACCACGACCTGGCTGTGGACTTCGACTACCGCTGCAAGCAGGCCGGGCAATTGGCTTCGAAAATGCGCTTCCTGTCCGCGCCGTGGGTCGGATTGCTGCAAAACGACGCCTGGCTCAAGCACGCCCGCCATGCCAACCACTGCGCCCAATTGCTGGCGCAACTGGTCAGCGACATTCCTGGCGTCGAGCTGATGTTCCCGGTCCAGGCCAACGGCGTGTTCCTGCAACTCTCGGAACCGGCCATCGCCGCCCTGACCGCCAAGGGCTGGCGCTTCTACACCTTCATCGGCAAGGGCGGTGCACGCTTCATGTGCTCGTGGGACACCGAAGAAGCGCGGGTGCAGGAATTGGCGGCGGATATTCGGGAAGTGATGAGCGCCTGAAGCAACGACCGATATCTTCAGGCCTTGAAGCTTTGAAGCTTTTGTGGCGAGGGAGCTTGCTCCCGCTGGGGTGCGCAGCAGCCCCATGCGGCCTATCAGTTAATTCGTGCTTTCGGGATGACGACTGCTGCGCAGCCGAGCGGGAGCAAGCTCCCTCGCCACAGGGGGCTCACCGCTACCAGGATGGGCAGATCAAAACTCAATCCGCACATCCCCCTTCGGCACGCTGCAGCACGACAGAATGTAACCCTCGGCCTCGTCATCTTCGGTGATCCCGCCGTTGTGCTCCATTTCCACTTCCCCGCCCAGTTTCAATACTTTGCAGGTGCCGCAGATGCCCATGCCGCAAGCCTTGGGGATCATCATGCCGAGCTTGGCGGCGGCGGCGTGTACGGTTTCTCCCGGCCCTACGCGGATGCTCTTGCCCGAGGAGGTGAACTCCACCAGGTGCAGGTCCGCGGCATCGACCTGCGGAGCGTCGGCCGCCTGTTCGGCCTGCTCCACTGCATCGGCACGGGCTTCCGGTGGCGTGGCGCCGAAGGATTCCTCGTGATAACGCTTCATGTCGTAACCAGCCGCTTCCAGCAGGCGCTTGACCGCGCTCATGTACGGCGTCGGGCCGCAGCAGAACACTTCGCGCTCAAGGAAATCGGGCACCATCAGTTCCAGCATTTTATGGTTCAGGTAACCGCGGTAACCGGCCCACGGCTCGCCCAGGCCATGCTTTTCGCAGATCAGGTGCAAGCTGAAGTTGTCGATCCGCGACGCCATGTGCTCCAGCTCGCGGTGGTAGATGATGTCCTTGGGCGAGCGAGCGCTGTGGACGAAGGTCATGTCGACGTTGGCGTTGGTGTCGTAGAACCAGCGGGCCATGGACATGCATGGCGTGATTCCGACGCCACCGCTGAGGTACAGGACCTTCGGGCTCGGGAAATCCATGGCATTGAACAACCCCACCGGCCCGTGCACCGCCAGTTCCTGGCCTTCGTGCAGCGTGTCGTGCAGCCAGTTGGAAACCTTGCCCCCCGGCACGCGCTTGATGGTCACCGAGAAGCTGTAGGGCACCGACGGCGAACTGGAGATGGTGTAGGAACGCATGATCGGCTGGCCTTCGATTTCCAGCTCCAGGGTGACGAACTGCCCGGGCTTGAAAAAGAACAGGATCGGCTGGTCGGCCATGAAGCAGAAGGTGCGCACATCCCAGGTTTCCTGGATGACTTTGACGCAACGAACGATATGTCGGCCATTGGCCCAGGTCTGGGTGGTGACCGGGTTCAGGAAAGTATTGGACATGCTGATCTCCACGGCCGACTGTCGGCCTTCATGATGGCGATTGTGCGCAGGCGCCTGCGCCGCCATTTACCTATCTGCGACATTCACATACTTATCGCGACCAGCCCCCTATTACCGGGGCTTGCGCGTCGGGAACAGATTGGGCCATGTCGCCCATGGATAAGGTTGCGCCCCTGCGCGGCCCCACACTCGCCCCAACAGATAAACAAAGTTTTCTGCCTTGCGTAGCACAACCGATTAGCCATTTTCACCGGCTCCATTTAGAGAGCCACGAGGATAAAACGATGGACGTCACCACTACCCTGAGCCTGGGCGATCCGCTGGAACCCGCACGCAAGGCCACCGCGCAAATGCTGCAAGAGCGCGAGCGCACCTTCTCGCTGCCGCAGCCGTTCTACTCCGATGAGCGCCTGTTTGATATCGACATGCAGGAAATCTTTCAGAAGGAATGGTTGATCGCCGGCATGACCTGCGAGATCCCGGCCAAGGGCAACTATCTGACGCTGCAGATCGGCAAGAACCCGATCATCGTGATTCGCGGCGCCGAGGGCGTGGTACATGCGTTCCATAACGTCTGCCGCCACCGTGGTTCGCGGCTGTGCACCAGCGAAAAGGGCAAGGTCGCCAAGCTGGTCTGCCATTACCACCAGTGGACCTACGAGCTGGACGGTCGCCTGCTGTTCGCCGGCACCGAGATGGGTGCCGACTTCGACATGAAGCAGTACGGCCTAAAGCCGGTGAACGTGAAGACCGCCGGCGGCTACATTTTCATCAGCCTGGCCGAGAACCCGCCGGCCATCGATGACTTCCTGTCGACGCTGAACCACTACATGGAACCCTACGACATGGAAAACACCAAGGTGGCGATCCAGACCACCTTGTTCGAAAAGGCCAATTGGAAGCTGGTGCTGGAAAACAACCGCGAGTGCTACCACTGCAACGCCTCGCACCCTGAATTGCTCAAGACCCTGCTGGAATGGGACGACGTCACCGACCCACGGGCCGACCAGGCGTTCAAGGACCATGTGGCCGCTTCCGCCGCCGCCTGGGACGCCGAGAAAATCCCTTACGCCCACGCCAGCTTCGGCCTGCGTAACCGCATCGTGCGCATGCCGCTGCTCAAGGGCACCGTGTCGATGACCATGGACGGCAAGCAGGGCTGCGCCAAGCTGATGGGCCGCATCAAGAACCCGGACCTGGGCTCGATGCGCATCCTGCACCTGCCGCACTCGTGGAACCACTGCATGGGCGACCACATCATCGTGTTCACCGTGTGGCCAATCAGCGCCCAGGAAACCATGGTCACCACCAAATGGCTGGTGCACAAGGACGCGGTCGAAGGCGTGGACTACGACGTGGCGCGCATGCGCGAAGTCTGGGACGCCACCAACGACCAGGACCGTCGCCTGGCCGAAGAAAACCAGCGCGGCATCAACTCCACCGCCTACCAGCCAGGCCCGTACTCGAAGACCTACGAGTTCGGCGTGGTGAACTTCGTCGACTGGTACAGCGAGCGCATGCTCAACAACCTGGGAGCTGAACCGGCGCCATACCTCAAGGGCGTTCCGGTCCAGGGTTAAGTCAAAACCCGCATGATCGTTCCCACGCCGGGCGTGAGAACGATCATGGGCTGGACGACCACCGCACACTGCCATCCTCTCCATAAAACGTCTCGACAATCTCCTCCCCCTTAAGCCGCACCTTCACGTACCCATTCAACACCCGCTCCGGATACGCCTCGTCCCCCGCCAATTCCGTTTCCGACCACAGCACCCGGGCATGCCCGTTCAGCTCGCTGGTGGTGCCGTAAGGGATCGCCCCGTGCCCGGCGCAACGCGCGTGCAGTCCGCCTTGCGGCGCGTAGCAGATGCCGTTGTGCAAATGCCCCCAATACCAGTAATCCGGTTCACGCCCCAGGGCATCGCAGACCGGTTGGTAGAGCGCGGTCTTGTGGTGTCCGGAAATATCAAAGCCCTGGTGATGACTGAGCACCATGAGCTTCTTGCGCTTGGGCAGGGTTTTCATCCACTCGATCTGCTGAGTGTTGAGGGTGCCGTCCATGTACAGGTTCATGGCGTCCGAGGCGTAGGCGCTGTCCAGGCCGACCACCAGCCAGTCGTCGTTGTACAAGGCAAAGTAGCTGGTGCCTTGCTGCACCGGGAAGCGCTTGGCCAGTTCCTTGAAATAGCCGTGGCCGCCGCTGTACATCTCGTGGTTGGAATTGAGGGTGAACGAGCCGTGCTTGCCCTGGGGCCAGCCGACCATGTCGACGTCTTCCTGGGAGTGCGTGCCGGCGTAATACACGTCGCCCAGATGAATGGTGAAATCGGCAAGGGCCAATTGCATCTGGTTGGCCACCGCCACCGCCGGCGCGTGGCTGTCGAACGGCCCAGTGCCCCAGTCGCCGGCAATGGCGAGTAGCACATCGTTGTCCATTTTCACCAGCGCCGGGTTGGTAGCAAACGGCGCGTGATGGCGCAGGTTTTCGATCCACTTGAGCAGCGCCTCGCTCCACAGCAAGTCCAGCAGCTCCCACTTTCGACAGCCCAGCAAAGTGCCGTCCTTGAGTACCCGCGTTGGCAGCTCCTGTTCTTTTTGCGGCAAGGGCGTGGCGTTGCCGATCTTGAGGATCGAAAGACCATGGGCCAGCTCCCATGGCACGGCCGGTTCGTCATCGGGCAAGTCACCGTGCTCGATGACATGCCGGGCCTGGTCGTGGCCTCGCTCCAGCAATTTGACGATGGCCTGGAATTCCTCGGGTTCCAGGTCGTTGACGAGTTTTTTCCAGGACATCTCCAGTCGCGTGACCAACCCATGCAGGCGGACCTTGACCTTGTCGAACTCATGTTCCCAATGGTGCAGTAATGACATGTGAACGCTCCTTCGTTTTGCCCTGGGCTACAGGGTCTTCATGTATTCGATCAGGGCCCGTTTGTCGACGTCCGACAGTTGCGTGCCATACAGGTGGCCACCGTTATGGTTGCCTTCCAGGCGGGTGTCGTATTTGAAATCCGCTGATACCTTCATCTGCGCACCGCTGGTGATGAAGCCAACCTTCTGCGGGTCGTAGATGTCGGAGCCCGTGTAGAAGACTTGCGGACGTTGCTCCGGCGGTTGCAGCAAATCCCACAGGGTCGGCACCGAACCGTTGTGCAGGTACGGCGCGCGCAGCCAGATGCCGTCAGTGGGCGTGTTGCTGTAGCTCTGGGTCTTGCGGTAGGCGCCAAAATCGAACGGCGCTTTCTTGAAGCCGTGGAACGCCGTCACCAGCCCGGTGGTGAAGGAATTCAGCCGATGGGGATCGGTGCCCAACTGGTCGATGTTGGTAGTGACCTGGCCGGTGTCGCTGCGGCCGAAGTCGTGGCAGCCGGCGCAGTTCTGCTCCCAGATCGGTTTGCCTTGGGCGACTTTTGCTTGATCCAAAGCGAACGGCCATGCCGGCGCCTTGTGGCCCAGCAGCCAGTTGGTCACCCGGTTGAAACTCGGCGGCAGCACCGACTGCGGCGTCGCGCCCACGGCCATGGCGGCGGCGTAGTTGCGTTCGTGGATCTGGTTGTTATTGCCGTCCCAATGCAGGTACATGGACTCGCGGGGTTTCTGGTTCCAGACCTGGGGCAAGTCCACCGTGCCGATGGTGGAATCATCCGGGAAGCCGAACACCACCATCTTGGTCGGGTTGAAGGTATCGGTCCGCCCTGGGCCTTGGGCCGGACGCAGCTTCTGCCAGGCGTAGGCCTGTTTCTGCTTGAGCAGCGAGCTCTTGGCCATCGGGATGATCAGGTAGCGGTTATAGAGCTTTTCGAAGAACCCCAACTGGAACTTGCCGTTGATCGCCGCCATCACCGCATCAGGGGTGAATTTCGGATCGCTGGCACACTCGTAGGCGAACCACTGGAAGGCTTGCAGTTGCAGGGTATTGGCCGGCGCGGCGGCGACCGGCACCGCGACGTCAGAAGCATTGGCCCGGTAGGAACCGGTGTGGCACAGGGCGCAGTTCGGCTCGACCGTGGGATAACCGAGCTGCCGCTTGGCCATGCCGATGGGTAGGTCGTTGCCGTTTTCATAGAGGAAACCGAACACCTCGTAACCGCCCGGCTTGGGCAGCTTTTCCGGGCACATCTGCGGCAGCACGGCGAACAGGTAGTAGGGAATCCGCGCCTCGATGCCCAGGCCGATGGCGGCGTATTTGTAATGGTCTTCGTCGGAAGCGAAGTCCGGTTGCGGTACCTCGCGGATCATCTGGTACCAGGTCTGGTAGCCGATGAAACCAAGCACCAACAGTACGACCAACAGTCCTGTTTTGAAGCCATGGCTTTGCCAGCGCTGTGCCCAGCCTTCACGCCACTCTCGCCAACCGACGCAAAGCAAGGCCAGCGGACGATTTTCCCGCGGGCTGCCCAAGTACAACAGCACGCCCAATATCAGGAACATGCCCAGGTCGCCCATCAACATCGGTACGAACAGCGCGCCTTGGTTACTGGTGTTGATCAGGTAGATCCAGAACACCACCGCCACCAGCCGCGAGAGCACGCACAACCATGAATGCACTACAAAACGCGACGCGTTGAACCCCGAGGGCATGTAGAACAGGCTGATCCCCACCAGCAACATGCCGGCGTTTTCCAGCCAGGGATCGGATAGAACCGGCGGCAGGCCGAGCATGGACGTCAGCAACGCCGGGGCGAACAGCGCCGGAATCGCGAAGACCATGTTCATGACGATTCCGATCCAGATAATGCGTTGGAACCAGCGGATGTAAGTGTTCATGGCATCCTTTTCCTTATTCCTGACTCACCACAAACCCATGTGGCGAGGGAGCTTGCTCCCGCTGGGCCGGGTAGCGGCCCCCAAGACTTCAAAAGCGACGACTGCTTCGCAGCCGAGCGGGAGCAAGCTCCCTCGCCACGGGATAGTCATACTTCAACCGAGCGCCGTCTTCTCCAGGTGCCCGAGGATGATCGGATACACATCCACCACCGCGTCCTTGCCGAACATGCAGTCGATGTGGCCGTAGCCGGGGACCTCATGGCGGCTGAACAACTGCGGCCCATGCATCTCGCACAACCGCTCGTAGGTCTTGAGGGTGCTTTGCGGCAGATAGCATTGGTTGTCGGCACCACTGATGAAGCAGATCGGCAGCTTCAGCCGATCAAAATGCGGCATGTAGACGTCGTTGCCCTTGAAGTCCACCAGATGCCCCTTGCGCACGATCAGCGCCAAGTGCTCGAAGGTCTGGATGTTCGATTCGCCGAACAACTCATGCAGGTTGTCGTGCAGGGTTTCGTTGAGGGTGTCGTGGCGGTACAGCGATGCATACATGAACGTAATGCGATGGCAGACCGGGTTGGTGCAATAGCCCTGGGCCTCGATCCGGGCATAGCCATTGAGAGCCTTATCGTAGAGTTTGTTGAACCAGCTTTCCTTGGTGTCCGCGTAGGCCGTCATGGACTTGATGCCGATGGCATCGAGCATGCCCGGCAAGTGCAAACCGGCCTTCAGACCCGTGGCGGTGGCGACCACCGTGTCGGCGGCGATCTGCGAGCAGACCACCGAACGCACGCCCTGCAAGCCCGCCAGCATTGACATGAAAAAGGTCGTCGCGCCGTAGCAATGCACCACGCATTGCACGTCGCGGGCCAAGGTTGCCTGTTGAATCTGCCCGATGGCGGCCTTGAAGTCGTACTGGGCCACCTGATCGCCGTTCCATTCGTTTTTACTGGCCGGCAGCAGGATGCTCACGCGCAGGTCCAGCAGCCAGACGTCGTACTCGTGCTTGCACAGGTATTCCAGCAGATTGGTGTGAATGGTGTCGGTGGAGAAGATATTCGAGCCCACGCCCAAGCCATGGACCAGCATCACCGGGCCTTTGCTGCCGGCCTGATAGCGGGTCAGGCGCAGCTCGACGTTGTCTTCGGTCTGGAAGAAATGCACCACCGGCGCGGGCGCATCCAGCGGCCGTTTCAAGCGAGCTGGCGCGTCGGGGTTGAAATAGACATCGCCAGCGAACACTCCGCCGTAGCTCTCCCACAGGATTCCAGCAAAAAACTTGCCGAACCGCGCCAGCGCCTCCACCCGCTCACGCTCATTACGGGCGTTAAGCACCTTCATGGTGGTCATCTGCTTGGCGAAGTCGGCCGGCAGGATGTGCATTACCCCGGAGCCGATCACCGCGCCGGTCTTGTCCGGCCCACGATAGAGCGTGACGTACAAGGTGCTGGTGTCATGCCAGATGTTCAGCACGCCGTCGTCCTCCGGCACGGTCTTGAACGCGCTGAAGAAATACTCAGTGCCGTCCTCGGCGGCCAGTTTCATGTCGTAGTTCATGTGCCGCACGCCAACCTGTTCCTGATATTGCTCGAATAGGTTGAATACGCCGTTACTGGCCACCAACGGCTTGGGCGACAACAGCGGCGCGTCGAGAGTGCCCACCAGTGTCGCGGCGTGCTCCGGCTCCTTGATCAGCCGATCGAGGTCGGCAGCGGTGATGGTCAAGGTGAACTCGATGGGCGAGTTGTCGGCCTCGCCCCGCTTGGCCGCAGCTTCGTAAAGAGCCAGGTCGGTGCCCTGGGGTTGGGTGAAGGCGCTGGAAAAATAGCCCTTCATGGTTTCGGTGAACTGCACGCCAAGGGTCGGCGCCGCCACCGGTTTGCGCGGGGCCGAAGGCAGCGCGTAGTCGATCAGCCAACCGCGATCGGCCGCCAGCAGCCCCATGTTGCGTTCGCTCACCGCTGAAATGGTCAGCAGCGGATTGACCGCCAGGGACGTCGGGATCACCGAGCCGTCCGTGACGTACAGGCCTGGGTAGACGTCGGTGCCGCTGGCGCCACTGAACACCTGTCCCTTGTGATTGACCACGCCTTGGCTCGCGTCTTCCCCCATCACACAGCCGCCCAGCGGATGGACCGAGACGATGCTGTGCTTGAGCAGCTTGGTCCAGATCGGGTTCTCGACCCAGATGCCGCCCAGCGCCTTGGTGCTCTGGTGCAACCGTTCGTTGCCGAGGGTGACGTTTTCCTGCTCGCCGACACCGGACCAGTCGATACGCAACTGGTCCTTGTTGTCGAGAACCATGCGGCCCTTACCGTTGTCGTGGCTCATGATCAGATAGGTCTGCATGTTATGCAGCGCGCCGTAATACGGGCCACGCAGGAAGCTTTCGGCTTCGCGTCCCTTGTATCTGAGGCTGGCACCGAACCCGGTGTCGGTGGGCACGCCGACCATCTCGGCGAATGCCGCCATGCTCGGCACCATGGCCCGGCCGAGGGCGCCGGGGATCGAGCCCTCTTCGATCACCATGCGGCTGCGCCAGTCGCCTTCGGTGCGCATGTCGATCACCGAGGTGATGCACGGCCCCACCGGTTCCAACTCCTTGGCCGAATGGGCGCCGAAGCCGATGCCGTTGATGACTTGGTCGCAGTTGTGGCCGAACCCGAGGATGTCGCCGTTACCGCTCATGTTCTCGCCCAACTGGTTGGACATGGACAGGCCCTTGTCCCGTGAACGCAACATGATTTCGGTGGAACCCAGGGTACCGGCCGACACCACCACGATACCGGCGCGTACGAACAGCGTCGGCGCCGAGAACATTTCGCGGCCACTGTCCAGGTACTGGAAATGCACGATCCAGCCGTCGCCATCGCGCTCCAGATGGCGCACTTCGGCCTGGCAGAAAATCTCGGTGCCGTGGTTCCAGGCGTCCGGCAGGTAATTCATCAGCGTGGTGTTCTTGGCCTTGTTGTTACAGCCCGAGACGCAATCACCACAACCATTGCACGGCAACTGTTCGACGCCGACGTGGTTGAGGTTGTTCGGCAGCTTGTCGAACGTCACGTTGATCGGCGGCCTGTAGAAGTGCGCGCCCTGCTTGAGGTAGTCAGCGGATTTCTTGTGGGCATCGAGCTTGGGCAGGTTCGGCGCGGACGCCGGATAGGGATTGGGCTTGAGCATCTCCCGGGCCCGCGCGTAGCCGTCCTTGAGCAACGTGTCGCTGTGTTCGCGCATCGCCAGCGGCCAGCGCGGGTCCTCGAACACGCCCGGCTCGGCTTCCAGCGCGACGTTGGCGTTGATCAGCGAAGTGCCGCCCAGGCCACACCCGACCACTACGTTCTGCTGGGCGTTGACGTGCAGGTCGAACAGCCCGGTGCGCGAACCGATGTGGCCGTCCGGGTCATGCACTTGCAATTCCTCGGTGGCGGCGAGCAACGTGTTGGGGTATTCGCCCGGCTGGATCTCCCGGCCACGTTCCAACAGGCAGACGCTGCGCCCGGCCCGGGACAAGCGCGAGGCGGCAATCCCGCCGCCGTATCCCGAACCGATGACGATAACGTCGTAGTGTTCCTTGATCTCACTGATGGGGGTCGATATCCGTGTCATGTTCAAGTCCTCTCAGGCAGAAGGGGCAACTCTGCGGTTGCCTGTAAATTCACAGGCGCATGAACGCCTGGCCACTATCCCGTATGGGTTAAAGCGGCAGTCAACGGTGTTGATCGGGGGGAAACTCAGGCGCTATAGGCGTACTCGCTGATGGGCTGCACGATGAGCGCGCTGGGGTAGCGAAGTAACAGGTGTCGGGATGCACGTCGGGGCTGAAGCGGGATACGGGTGGGGGGCCTTGCTATCCATCGTGCGTTCTCCCTGAACCAGATATGGATAAAGTCGCGCTGTCCTTGTGCCCTGAGTGAAGACAGCCGACACCTCTACGTCAAGGCGGTTCCTTAGAACTGTATGAAATTTGATCTATTGCCTTTCGCGCTAAGCCCGCTGCGGCCTTCAGGGTTCCGCGAACAAGTTATCCACAAGGACACCCACAGCAAATGGGGACAAATGCGCGCAGGTCGGGAATTTTTTCTACGGCAACGCGAATAAAAACCGTGACTTATGGAGGATGACGGTTTTACTGGCTTATCGGTTGTTTTTTGAACAAACCTCTGTAAGCCCATGAATACATGGGCTGTGGCGGTGAACAAACACCTTATCCACAGAAGCGCCAACAGGGTTTGGGGGTAATTTTGACGCTTCTGTGGAAAACTCCATGAACGGCTTGTAAATCGCGGTTTACAAAGGTTTTCCTGATAAAAAACGCCAATCGATCATTTTATGACCAACCCACTGAACACCCCGTCCCGTACGGCTTGCAGCGTTGAGCGAACATCTTATCCACAGAAGCGCCAACAGAGATTGGGGGCAAGTATCAGAGGCTTAGTGTGGCGGTTGACAAAAACCCCGAAAAAACCGCCAGTTAGGCCGCACGTTTTTTGAGCGAAGGCCTGTAAGGCTTGATTGACGCGTGGTGCACCGAGAAGCGAACAGGTTATCCACCCCCTGTGGGGAGCTTGCTCGCGAGGGGGCCAGGACAGTCAATCGTGGTGAGTCTGGGCTCAGCGAACCACCCCTTCCTCCACCAACAGCTTGAGAATTGCCTCGGCCCCCGCCTCCGGGCTGACGCCCTTGAGCACCTGCCCACCTCCGCCGCTGGCCTTGGCCGTGGCAGCTTTCATACGGTCGGCGCCGCTCTTGGCCTTGATTACCTTCAGGCGCTTGGGCCGTGGCTTGGCCGGTTGCAGGGTCGCCACCGTCAGCAAGTTGTCGTCGACCACTTCGACTTCTTCAGCCTGTAATGCGCCACGCTGCGCCGGGCCGTAGGCACTTTGACGGGGCTTGGGGGCAGCGTTATCCACAGTGGCGAGAAACGGCAAGCGCACCTTGAGCCGTCGCCGCTGGCCACGCGGCAATGCTTGCAGCACCAGGGCCGCGCCGTTTTCGATGGATTCCACCTGGGCCAGCCCCACCACCAGCGGCCACCCGAGGTTTTCCGCCAGCAAAAACGGCAGCATGCCCGAACCTTCGCCGGTTTCCGCCTGGCTGCCGGTGAGCACTACTTGAGCGCCGGCGTCGCGCAGGTAATCGGTCAGGGCCGGCAGGGCGTCGGCGCCCTCCGGGTTTTCCAGCACATGAAGTTCATCCAGGCCCATGCCCAGGTAGGCACGCAAGGCCGGTTCGGCCACATCGCCGGCATGCAGCACTTGCAGATCCGTGCCGGCGAGTTGCAGGCCCAGCTCCACGGCGCGGGCGTCCTGTTCGGCGCGCCGGGGTCGACCGGAGGTCGGGTGGGCGCCGATGGAGACGAGGCTGATCACTTGGGTACTCATGAACGTTTCCTTAGCTTAAGCCGCATCGCGCCTGGCTTCGTTGCGGTAAGCCTCTACCGCCGCGATCAGGGCCTGGAGAATCGCCGCGCTGTCGCCGATCACCGACAGGTCCGCACGCTTGATCATGTCGCAGCCGGGATCGAGGTTGATCGCCACCACCTTGTCGCAAGCACCGATGCCTTGCAGGTGCTGGATCGCCCCGGAAATCCCCACGGCCACATAGACCCGCGCCGTAACCCAGGTGCCGCTAGCGCCGACCTGACGGTCGCGGGCCATGAAGCCGTCATCCACCGCCACCCGCGAAGCGCCTTCGGTGGCGCCAAGGGCCGCGGCCGTCCTGTGGAAAAGCTCCCAGTCCTTGACGCCGTTGCCGCCGGAGAAAATGAACTCGGCCTCAGCCATCGGAATCGCGCCAGGATCCACCGCCACCGCACCGAGGTCTTCAATTCGCGACAAGCTGCGGGCCACGCCTGTGGATAACTCCACCGGCAAGGCTTCGTGACGGGTTTCGCTGACTGGCTCGGCGCATTCGGCCGCTGCCAGGATCAAACGCGCCAACGGCCTGGCCAAGTCTTGCAGGCCCGCACCGGCGCGGCCGATACACTCCTCGCCCTTGACCTGCCAGACCCGCGTGGCCGGGCGCTCGCCCAGGGCGGCGGCAAAACGCCGACCCAGTTCGCCGCCACCAGTGCGGCTGTCTGGCAACAACCAATGCCGCGGGCCGAACTGGTTATCCACAGCCCGCAGGCCTTGCACCCGTTGTTCCGGTGCATAGCCGCTGAACTCTTCACCTTCAAGCACCAGCAAGCGGTCCACGCCCGCCGTGGCGAAGGCATTCTCTTTATGCTCGCCGAACACCACCGCCAGGACCGCGCCTTCCGCGCCCGCCAGCTGGTGGGCGAGGCCCAACAGATCGCGGTCGTGACTGCTGAGACGGCCACCGACCATGTCCGGCACTACGCTGATGTAGAACGCCGGTTGCGGCACCTGATGCAATGGCAATTGGACTTCCACGGCAGCGGTGCGTTTGCTCGCACCACCTTGCTGGACACCGCTGCGATCAATCCGCTTGATGCCGTTGGGGCCGATGAAGCCGACGCCGTGGACGTTCTTGCGAATGACGCCATTGGGCCCCATCCAGCTGTGCTGTACCGGTTGCATGGCCGCATGCAGCGGGTGCAGGCGGTTGCGGGCGATCCACTCGGCGCGAGGGTCGCGGCGGATGATGTCGCTCATTAATGCACCTCCGCAGGTTCACGTTTGGCCGGGGTCACGGGCTTGCTCGGGGCCGCGTCTTCGAGCAGCGCGTCGGCCACCAGTTCGGCAATGTCCTTGATCATCGGCCGTGGTTCGACCACGCCCTCCAACATCGCGGTGCACTGTGGACAACCCACGGCCACCAGTTCGGCGCCGGTTTCGCGGATGTCGTCCATGCGCATGTCGGGAATGCGCTGCTTGCCCGGGATGTCGGTGATCGGCGCACCGCCACCGCCGCCGCAGCAACGCGAGCGGAAACCGGAACGCTGCATTTCCTTGACCTCGATGCCCAACGCACGCAGCACCTGGCGCGGCGCCTCGTACTCGCCGTTGTAGCGCCCCAAGTAGCACGGGTCGTGATAAGTCACGCTGTCGCCTTTGTGTTGGCCGAGGTTCAGCGCGCCGGCGTCGATGATTTCCGCCAGGTAGGTGCTGTGGTGCTGCACCAGGTAATTGCCATCGAAGGCACCGTATTCGTTTTTCAGCACGTGGAAGCTGTGGGGGTCGCAGGTGACGATGCGATTGAAGCTGTATTTTGCCAGGGTCTGGATGTTGCGCTTGGCCAACAGTTGGAACGTCGCTTCGTCACCCAGGCGCCGGGCCACGTCGCCGCTGTCGCGCTCTTCGAGGCCGAGCACGGCGAAGTCGATTTTCGCTGCCTTGAGCACTTTGACGAAGGCGCGCAGGGTGCGCTGGTTGCGCATATCGAAGGCACCGTCGCCGACCCAGAACAGCACGTCGGTGGATTTCTTCTCGCTGAGCAGGTTCAAGTTCAGGTCTGCGGCCCAGTTCATCCGCCCGCCCGGGGCGAAACCACCTGGGTTGTCGGTGGCGATGAGGTTTTCCAACACCTCGGCGCCCTTGTTCGGCGTGGCGCCTTTTTCCAGGGTCAGGTGGCGGCGCATGTCGACGATGGCATCGACGTGCTCGATCATCATCGGGCATTCCTCGACGCACGCCCGACACGTGGTGCAGGACCACAGGGTCTCGGCGTCCACCAGACCGTTGACGATCGGCTGATGCGGGTTACCGCCGTGCTCGCCTACGGGCTTGCCTGGGTAAGGGCTGCCGGCAAATTTCGCATCGGTGCCGCCGGCCAGGCCGACGACCATGTCCTGGATGAGTTTTTTCGGGTTCAACGGCTGGCCGGCGGCAAACGCCGGGCAGGCTGCTTCACACTTGCCGCACTGCACGCAGGCGTCGAAGCCCAGCAGCTGGTTCCAAGTGAAATCCTTGGGTTTTTCCACACCCAGCGGCGCGGCGCGGTCGTTCAGGTCCAGCGGCTTGAGACCGGTGGAGCGGCCACCGCCAAAGCGTTCGGCACGGCGGTGCCAGGCCAGGTGCAGGGCGCCGGCGAAGGCATGTTTCATCGGCCCGCCCCAGGTCATGCCGAAGAACATTTCCGACACGCCCCACAGCACGCCCAGGCCCAGCAACGCCACCAGCAACCAGCCGCCAAAGTCCGCCGGCAGGATCCCGGCCACCGGCAAGGTCACCAGGAAGAAGCTGATGGAAAACGCGAACAGGCTTTTCGGCAAGCGCATCCAGGGGCCCTTGGACAGCCGCGAGGGGGGATTGCGGCGGCGCAGGGCAATGAAGATCGCGCCGCTGAACATCAGCAGCGTGGCGAACAGCAAGGCATAGCCGAGGATGAGGTTTTGCAGGCCGAAACCGTGCACAAGAATGGCCAGCACCGCCGCCAGGACAAACCCGCCCGCCGTGGCGACGTGGGTGTTGGCGATGTACTTGTCCCGCGCCACCACATGGTGCAGATCCACCATGTAGCGCTTGGGCATGGCGAAGAGGCCACCGATCAGGTCGACTTTGGAGGGTCGGCCCCGGCGCCACATATTCACCCGCCGCAAGGCACCCAGGGCAGCGAGGCCGAGGGCTGCGAACAGCAGGATTGGAAGAAGGGTGTTTAGCATCAGAGTTACCTCAAGCGGCAAGCTTCAAGCCACAAGCGGCAAGTAAAAGCCAGTCCTGCATTGCTCTTTTCTTGCAGCTTGAAGCTTGTGGCTCGTGGCTGTTCTTAAAAATCCTTGCACAACCGCAGGGCGTCATAGATGGCGGCGTGAGTATTACGCTGGGCCACGCAGTCGCCGATGCGGAACAGCAGGTAGCCGTCGCCGCTCTGCGCAAGACACGGCTGGGGCTTGATCGCGAACAGGGCTTCGACGTCGATCTGGCCCTTGTTGCGCGAACCTTCCTTGAGCGCGTAGTAGATTTCTTCGTCCGGCCGCACGCCGTTCTCCACCACCACCTGGTCCACCACGCGCTCTTCCTTGGCGCCGGTGTATTCGTTCTCCAGCACCGCTACCAATTTGTCGCCTTCGCGGTAGACCTTCTCCAGCATCATGTCCCCGGTCATGATCACTTCCTTGGGGTACATGCTGCGGTAGTAGGTAGGGAACGACGTCCCGCCAATGGCCACGCCAGGCTTGATGTCGTCGGTGACGATCTCGACCTGGCTGCCTTTGTCGGCGAGGAAGTCGGCCACCGACATGCCGGTGAATTCGCAGATGGTGTCGTAGACCAGCACGTTCTTGCCCGGTGCCACCTTGCCATCGAGCACGTCCCAGCTGCTGACCACCAGCCCTTCGGCGGCGCCCCAATGTTCGTTCTGCTCGATGAATGGATGCCCGCCGACGGCTAGCACCACCACATCCGGACGCAGGTCCATGATGGTCGGCGCGTCGGCGGCAACGCCCAGGCGCAGGTCGACTTTCAAGCGCGCCAGCTCCAGTTGGAACCAGCGAGTGATACCGGCGATCTGGTCCCGTTGCGGGGCTTTCGAGGCCGTGGTGATCTGCCCGCCGATGAATTCCTTCTTCTCGAACAGGGTCACGTCGTGTCCACGTTCGGCGGCCACACGCGCCGCTTCCATCCCCGCCGGGCCGGCACCCACGACGACCACTTTGCGCTTGGGCCCGGTGGACTTCTCGATGATGTGCGGCACGCCCATGTATTCACGGGACGTCGCGGCGTTCTGGATGCACAGCACGTCCAGACCCTGGTACTGGCGGTCGATGCAGTAGTTTGCACCGACGCACTGCTTGATCTGGTCGATCTGGCCCATCTTGATCTTGGCGATCAGGTGCGGGTCAGCGATGTGAGCGCGGGTCATGCCGACCATGTCGACGTAACCACCCTCGAGGATTCGCGTGGCCTGGTTCGGGTCCTTGATGTTCTGCGCGTGCAGCACCGGGACCTTGACCACTTCCTTGATACCGGCGGCCAGGTGCAGGAACGGCTCCGGTGGATAACTCATGTTCGGAATGACGTTGGCCAGGGTGTTGTGGGTGTCGCAACCCGAGCCCACCACGCCGATGAAATCGAGCATGCCGGTATCGTCGTAGTATTTGGCGATCTGCTTCATGTCCTCGTGGGACAAGCCGTCCGGGTGGAACTCGTCGCCGCACAGGCGCATGCCCACGCAGAAATCGTCGCCGACTTCAGCGCGTACGGCCTTCAACACTTCCAGGCCGAATTTCATGCGGCCTTCGAAGCTGCCGCCCCATTCGTCGGTACGCTTGTTGACCCGCGGGCTCCAGAACTGGTCGATCATGTGCTGGTGAACGGCGGACAGCTCGACGCCGTCGAGGCCTCCGGCCTTGGCGCGCTTGGCGGCGCTGGCGTAATTGCCGATCACCCGCCAGATTTCCTCCGGTTCTATGGTCTTGCAGGTCGCACGGTGCACCGGCTCACGCACGCCGGACGGCGACATCAGCGTTGGCCAGTTGAAACCGTCCCAGCGTGAGCGACGGCCCATGTGGGTAATCTGGATCATGATCTTGGCGCCGTGCTTGTGCATGGCGTCGGCCAGGTTCTGGAAGTGCGGGATGATGCGGTCGGTGGACAGGTTCACCGAACTCCACCACTCCTGCGGGCTGTCGATGGCAACCACCGACGAGCCGCCGCAGATCGCCAGGCCGATGCCGCCCTTGGCCTTCTCTTCGTAATACTTCACGTACCGGTCGGTGGTCATGCCGCCGTCGGTGGCGTAGACCTCGGCGTGCGCGGTGCTGAGCACGCGGTTGCGGATGGTCAGCTTGCCGATCTGGATCGGCTGGAACATTGCTTCAAAAGCCATGGCGCAATCCTCGACTTACAACGGCTTGACGATGAACAGGCCGTCGTCGTGGCCTTCTTCCGAACCGCCATAGACCTGCTCGGCCACGGTGCGGATCTTGCTGCCGCGAGCGGCGAGGATCTGGTCCATCGCGCCGGCGAACCAGCCGGTGAACATGTAGTCGACCTTGCGCCCGACCTTGCCGTACACATAGACGAATGCCGAGTGTTCGAGCGTGACGCTGGCGGTGCCTTTGTCCAGGTCGATGTCCTGGATCTTGAACAGGCCCCAGCCACGCTGGGACAGGCGCTTCATGTAGTGCTCGAACACCGCGACGCCTTCCAGGCCGTGGCATTCAGCTTCTTTCTCGCACCAGTGCCAGGCGGATTTGTAGCCGGCCTTGTAGAGGATCTCGGCGTAGGCGTCGGCGCCCAGCACTTCCTCGATACCCATGTGGTTGTTAACGAAGAAGTGCCGCGGCACATACAGCATTGGCAAGGCGTCGGAGGTCCAGACACCGGTTTCGCTGTCGACTTCGATAGGCAGTTGCGGGGCGATCTTGGCCATGAAAATTTGACTCCGGATATTCGTGATGTGCCTGCGGCGCGAATGGCCGCAGGTAAAGGATTCAGTGATACAGCAGGGTTTATTCGCCCCAGACGTCTTTCAAAACGTTGACCCAGTTCTCGCCCATGATCTTGCGTACCACACGCTCAGGATGGCCGCGCTTGAGCAGCGTTTCGGTCAGGTTCGGGAACTCGCCCACGGTGCGGATGCCCAGGGGGTTGATGATCTTGCCGAAGCTGGTCAGGCGGCGGGCGTAGCCCTTGTCGTGGGTCAGCATTTCGAAGAAATCCTGGCCGTGACCCTGGGTGAAGTCGGTGCCGATGCCGATGGCGTCTTCGCCGACGATGTTCATGGTGTATTCGATGGCTTCGGCGTAGTCGTCGATGGTCGAATCGATGCCCTTGGCCAGGAACGGCGCGAACATGGTCACCCCGACGAAACCGCCATGGTCGGCGATGAACTTCAGTTCTTCATCGGATTTGTTGCGCGGGTGCTCCTTCAGGCCGGACGGCAGGCAGTGGGAGTAGCAGACCGGTTTCTTCGATTCAAGGATCACCTCTTCGGAGGTCTTGGAGCCAACGTGGGACAAATCGCACATGACGCCGACGCGATTCATCTCGGCAACGATTTCGCGACCGAAGCCCGACAGGCCGCCGTCGCGCTCGTAGCAGCCAGTGCCCACCAGGTTCTGGGTGTTGTAGCACATCTGCACCACGCCGACGCCGAGCTGCTTGAATATCTCGACGTAGCCGAGCTGGTCTTCAAAAGCGTGGGCGTTCTGGAAGCCGAAGATGATGCCGGTCTTGCCCTGCTCCTTCGCGCGACGGATGTCGGCGGTGGTCTTCACCGGGATCACCAGGTCGCTGTTCTCGCGGATCAGTTTCTGGCTGGCAACGATGTTATTGATGGTGGCCTGGAAACCTTCCCACACCGACACGGTGCAGTTGGCTGCGGTCAGGCCGCCCTTGCGCATGTCTTCGAACAGGTCGCGGTTCCACTTGGCAATGATCAGCCCGTCGATAACGATGCTGTCGGCGTGCAATTCGGCTGGGCTCATCAGGCAGTCCCCTTGTTAGCGATTCATGCGCCGAATCGTGTGCCGGCGCTTTGGGGCCAGCATATGCCTGAGGGCCGTCGCGACCGGGTGCAAAAACGACAGGGGAATTGCCGAAAGCGTCAATCCGCGACAATGGGCTGCGACAGGTCCACCCTGCCCGTCTGTTCTTTACCCGACGCTTGCGCCAGAATCCGCCGCATCACTGGTTTTTACTGGACTTGAGCGGCAACGCGATGAAATCAATCTTCCTGGCTTTGGCATTGATCAGCACCCTGGCACACGCAACCGAAGACACCGAGCCCAATCCCTGCGACGAAGTCGAAAACGACGTCCAGACCCTGGCATGCTCGGCCTACGGCAAAACCGCCGCCGAGCAATTGCTCAGCGAAAACCTGCAGAGTCTCCTTGAGCGCCTGCAAACCCGCTACGCCAGCGACAAGGCCCAGCTCAACGACATTACCGCCAAGGTCAAGGCCGCCCAACAACTGTGGCAAAAACAGCGCGACGCCGACTGCGCCATCGCCGCCTTCCCGGCCAAACCCGGCAGCGACGCCTACAAAATCGCCGAAAACGACTGCATGGCCCAGGTGAGCGATGACCGGTCGGAGTTTTTGGAGTCGATTGGGCAGGAGTGAGAGCAATATTCAGACATCTTTCACGCGTTGGCCCTGGACGGGATATAAGTCAGGATTCGCAAATCTTATAAAAGACTTATATCCTTCCATGAACACTATCCACTGGACCAGAAAAGCCGTTAAGCAGCTTTTGAAATTGCACTCCGTCCATCAGGTTCAGGTTCGGGACGCCGTTACGGCGCTCGCCCAGATGCCTGACGTGGTGAATGTCAAAGCACTTGTTGGCCATGGCTATGCGTACCGCCTGCGGGTAGGTAGCTATCGAGTCATGTTCGATTGGGACGGGGCGATCAAGGTCGTCAGCATTCAAGAGGTCAAGAAACGCGATGAACGAACCTACTGATATCCAGATCATCAACGACGCAGACGGGAACCCGGCATTCGTGGTCATTCCGTATGCAAAATACGTTGCGCAAAAACTAGAACCGGATCTGATTCCTCATGAGGTAGTCAGCCGTATCGTCGACGGTGCGACACCGATTCGCGCCTGGCGCGAACATCTGAGTTTGACCCAGGAGGAGGTTGCCCGTCGTCTGGGCATCTCCCAACCGGCGTTTGCCCAACAGGAATCAGTCGGCAAGCCGCGCAGGGCGACCCGCGAAAAAATTGCCGCTGCTTTTGGTATCCGTGCCGATCAGCTGGAACTGTAAAACCTCAAAAGCGACAAACCAGCAACGTCGTCTAAACTGGCTACATACCCGTCCGAGCCCGGCTGTACAGACGAGTCACACACGACGATCAAAAGGATTTTCGTATGCACTCTCTTACCGCCTTGCCCTTCTATGGGTTAGCCATCTTTATCGCCATCGTGCTCGGCATCGAAGTCGGTCGTCGGGTCGGCAACCGTCACTTGGCCCAGGACCCGGACGGCGCCCGCCAGGGCATCGGCGCCATTGAAGGCGCGGTGTTCGGCCTGCTGGCGCTGTTGATCGCCTTTACCTTCTCCGGCGCGGCCTCGCGCCTGGACCAGCGTCGCGCGCTGATCGTCGCCGAAACCAATGCCATGAGCACTGCCTGGCTGCGCCTGGCCCTCCTGCCCTCCAGTGAACAACCCAAGATCCGCCAGGCGTTCCGGGACTATGTTGATGCGCGTATCGAGTACTACCGCGACCTGCGCGAAGACGAAGTCGACGAGGCCGCTCATGACCGGGCCAATGGTTTGCAGCAGACCATCTGGGAACTCACCGTCGCCGCCCTGAAACAGATGCCCACCCCAACCCTGGGCACACCCGTGCTACAGGCGCAAAACGAAATGATCGACATCACCACCACTCGCGCCGTGGCCCACGAAACCCACCCGCCCCTGACCATTTACCTGATGCTGGTGACAATGACCCTAATCAGCGCCCTGCTGATCGGCTACGGCATGGCCGGTACAAAGCGGCGCAACTGGCTGCACAGCCTTGGATACGCGGCGGTGATGGTCTGCGTGCTGTATGTGATCCTGGATTTCGAGTACCCGCGCTTTGGCGTGATCCGTGTCGACTATTTCGACAAGATCATGCTGGACCTGCGCGCGAGCATGAATTGATCAAGGTGGATAGACTGAGGCTCCAGACATCCGGAATCCAAGGCCACTCATGATCATCTGCGGCATCGAAATCAAAGGCAGCGAAGCGATCATCGCCCTCGCCTCGCTGGATCAACAAGCGTTGAGCCACGTCCCATTGAGTATCAAGAAAATCGCCCTGGACGACGATGACGAAGCCGCCAACGTCAAGGCTTTCGCCGCCCAGGTGAGGGCATTCGTGGCGGACAACGGCATTGAACGCATCGCCATCAAGAAGCGCAGCAAGAAAGGCGAGTTCGCCGGTGGGCCGACCACGTTCAAGATCGAAGGGGTTTTCCAGTTGCTGGAAGGTTGTGAGGTAACGCTGCTGTCGCCGCAGACCATCAATGCACAGAGCAAGAAACATGACTTCGCCCTGCCGGCGACGCTGAACAAGTATCAGCACGAGGCCTATAAAGCAGCCTGCTCGGCGTTGATGAAGAAATAGATTCTCTACCAATGCCCAACCAGACACCGTGACTGTGGCGAGGGGATTTATCCCCGTTGGGCTGCGCAGCAGCCCCAACAGCAGCTATTAAATTTATCTGACACTCCCGAGTCGCCAGGTTTTGGGGCCGCTTCGCGCCCCAACGGGGATAAATCCCCTCGCCACAGGTTCTTTGCCCGAGGATTGGATGGTCTGGGTACCGGGTACGACTGCGCTTCCCATGTTCTTCAGCGCCTTGCCCACCGCCTCCAGCGTTGAATCGATGAAGGGTGCGAAAGGCTCGTTGTATAAAACCCTGTCAAACCACCTCTCGCTCATCCCCCTGCCGCCGCCGATCCTCCCGCGGACACCGCACAAATCTTGCCCGATAACTGCGGGTGAAATACGACGGCGACTCAAACCCGCAGGCGATGCTCACTTCCAACACACTCATGTCGGTCTGGCGCAGCAGTTGCCGGGCTTTTTCCAGGCGCAGGCGCAGGTAGAAGTTGCTCGGGGTGTCGTTCAGGTGCAGACGGAACAGGCGTTCGAGCTGGCGTCGGGTGACGCCGATGGATTCGGCCAAGGCCAAGGTGCTCAGCGGCGGTTCGCTGTGGGTTTCCATCTCGCCGATCACCTGCACCAGCTTCTTGTTGCGTATGCCATAGCGGCTGGCAACTTCCATGCGTTGGTGATCTTTGCGTGGACGAATCCGACCCAGCACGAATTGTTCGCTGACCTGGATCGCCAGTTCCGGGCCATGGGCCTGGCCGATCAGGTCGAGCATGAGGTCGATGGACGCGGTGCCGCCCGCGCAGGTGATGCGGCGGCGGTCGATTTCGAAGAGTTCCTGGGTCACGCTGAGCTGTGGATAGGACTCCTTGAACGCCTCGATCGCTTCCCAATGCAGCGTCACCCGATGCCCTTCCAGCAGTCCCGCCTCGGCCAGGACCACACTGCCGGTGTCGATGCCGCCCAGGATCACGCCTTCGCTGTCCAGCCGATGCAGCCAGCGCTCAAGCACCGGGCCGGCGTATTTCAACGGATCAAAACCCGCCACCACCCAGAGCGTCGCGCCTTTCTTCAGCGGCTCCAGCGCGGCATCCGCGTTGACCGACATGCCATTGCTCGCCAAAACCGCCCCACCATCGGCGCTCAACACGTGCCAGCGATACAGCTCGCCACGAAAACGGTTGGCGACCCGCAAGGGCTCGATGGCCGAGATGAAACCGATGGCCGAAAAACCCGGCATCAACAAGAAGTAGAAATCCTGGGACATGGCGCGCTCGGTGGTCGGGTAGCGTGCGGACCTTGATACGCCAGTTGCAACGCCCCTTCAAGAGGACAGGTCGCTGCAGTGCAAGAGCACGTCGCCGCTGTGCGCTTTGAGCAGGCCCTGGCTGCGTAACTTGGCATCACCGGCGCACAGACACCGGAACCCCCATAACAATAAAAACTGCCGAGGAACCCGACATGAAACGACTGATCAGCTCTTGCGTGCTTGCACTTAGCGGTACGACTCTCCTGAGCCCGTTCGCCATGGCAGCCGAGCCCGCCACATGCCAGAACGTGCGCCTGGGCGTGGTCAACTGGACCGACGTCATCGCCACCAGCGCCTTGACCCAGGTGATGCTCGACGGCCTCGGCTACAAGACCAAACAGACCAGCGCTTCCCAACAGATCATTTTCGCCGGGATCCGCGACCAGCGCCTCGACCTATTCCTGGGCTACTGGAACCCGCTGATGACCCAGACCATCACGCCGTTCGTCGAAGCCAAACAGGTCAAGGTGCTGGAGCAACCGAGCCTTAAGGACGCCCGCGCCACACTGGCCGTACCGACTTACCTGGCCGATAAGGGCCTGAAGACGTTTTCCGACATCGCCAAGTTCGAAAAAGAGTTGGGCGGCAAGATCTACGGCATCGAACCCGGCTCCGGCGCCAACACCCAGATCAAGGCGATGATCGCCAAGAACCAGTTCGGCCTGGGCAAGTTCCAGCTGGTGGAGTCCAGCGAAGCCGGCATGCTCGCCGCCGTGGACCGCGCCGTGCGGCGCAAGGAAGCCGTGGTGTTCTTCGGCTGGGCGCCGCACCCGATGAACGTCAACGTGCAAATGAGCTACCTCACCGGCAGCGAAGGCGCCCTCGGCCCGAACGAAGGCATGGCCACCGTCTGGACCGTCACCGCGCCGGACTATGCGCAGCGATGCCCGAACGTCAGCCAGCTGCTGAGCAACCTGACCTTCACCGCCGAAGATGAGAGCCGGATGATGCAACCCCTGCTCGATCACAAGGATCCGCTCGAATCGGCCCGGCAATGGCTCAAGGATCACCCGCAAGACAAACAGCGCTGGCTCGAAGGCGTCACGACGTTCGATGGCAAGCCGGCTGCCGACAACCTGAAACTCACCAGTAACTGACCAAACGTTAAACCCTCTGCGCAGCACTAAAGAGCTGCGCGGTGACTCATCACGCCTGAAGGAATCCGCACCATGAACCACGACGTCATCATCACCTGCGCACTCACCGGTGCTGGCGACACGACCGCCAAAAGCCCTCACGTGCCGGTCACCCCAAAACAGATCGCCGCGGCTGCCGTCGAGGCTGCCAAAGCCGGTGCGACCGTAGTGCACTGCCATGTTCGCGACCCACAGACCGGCAAGTTCAGCCGCGACGTCGCGCTGTACCGCGAAGTGATGGAGCGCATCCGTGAGGCGGACGTCGACATCATCGTCAACCTCACCGCCGGCATGGGTGGCGACTTGGAGATCGGTAGCGGCGAGAACCCGATGGAGTTCGGCCCCAACACGGACTTGGTAGGCCCGCTGACCCGTCTCGCCCATGTCGAGGCGCTGTTGCCGGAAATCTGCACCCTGGATTGCGGCACCCTGAACTTCGGCGACGGCGACACCATTTACGTCTCTACCCCAGCGCAACTGCGGGCCGGTGCCAAGCGCATCACCGAACTGGGGGTCAAGGCCGAGCTGGAGATCTTCGACACCGGTCACCTGTGGTTCGCCAAGCAACTGATCAAGGAAGGCTTGCTTGACAACCCGCTGTTCCAGCTCTGCCTGGGCATTCCGTGGGGCGCGCCGGCGGACACCACCACCATGAAAGCCATGGTCGACAACCTGCCAACCGACGCGGTGTGGGCCGGGTTTGGCATCGGTCGCATGCAAATGCCGATGGCCGCCCAAGCCGTGCTCCTGGGTGGCAACGTGCGGGTCGGGCTGGAAGACAACCTGTGGCTGGACAAAGGCGTGCTCGCCACCAACGGCCAACTGGTGGAACGCGCCGGCGAAATCCTCAGCCGCCTCGGTGCCCGGTTGCTGACCCCGGCAGAAGGCCGCAAGAAAATGGGCCTGGCCCAGCGCGGCTAACCAGATCAAACCTCGAATATGAATCATTGAACCCTCAGGAAATCACCATGCGTTTCATCACTGACATCAAAACCTTCGCCGCCTTGGGCAGCGGTGTGATCGGCAGCGGCTGGGTCAGCCGCGCCCTGGCCCATGGCCTGGACGTGGTCGCCTGGGACCCGGCGCCCGGTGCCGAGGCAGCCTTGCGCAAACGCGTCGCCAACGCCTGGGGCGCCCTTGAGAAACAAGGCTTGGCCGCCGGAGCCTCGCAGGACCGGTTGCGCTTCGTCGCGACCATCGAAGAATGCGTGCGCGATGCCGATTTCATCCAGGAAAGCGCCCCCGAGCGCCTGGACCTCAAACTCCAGCTGCACAGCCAGATCAGCGCCGCCGCCAAGCCCGACGCCCTGATCGGTTCAAGTACCTCGGGCCTGCTGCCAAGCGAGTTCTACGAGGGTTCAACCCATCCGGAACGTTGCGTAGTCGGGCATCCGTTCAACCCGGTCTATCTGCTGCCCCTGGTGGAAGTAGTGGGCGGGAAAAACACCGCGCCCGAAGCCGTGCAAGCAGCAATGAAAGTGTACGAATCCCTCGGCATGCGCCCATTGCATGTGCGCAAGGAAGTCCCCGGTTTCATCGCTGACCGTCTGCTCGAAGCGTTGTGGCGCGAGGCGTTGCACCTGGTCAACGACGGCGTAGCCACCACCGGGGAAATCGACGACGCGATTCGTTTTGGCGCCGGTCTGCGTTGGTCGTTCATGGGCACGTTCCTGACCTACACGCTGGCCGGCGGTGATGCCGGGATGCGCCATTTCATGGCCCAGTTCGGCCCGGCGTTGCAACTGCCTTGGACCTACCTGCCCGCGCCGGAACTGACCGAGAAACTGATCGATGATGTGGTGGACGGCACCAGCGAGCAACTCGGCCGCCACAGCATTTCGGCGCTGGAGCGCTATCGTGATGATTGCCTGCTGGCGGTGCTGGAGGCGGTGAAAGCCACCAAGGCCAAACATGGCATGGCCTTCAGCGAATAACTGATCACGCTCGGAGACAGCCATGCCCACCCTCACCACTTACCAAACCCGCATCCTCCCCGAATGGGTCGACTACAACGGCCATTTGCGCGATGCCTTCTACCTGCTGGTCTTCAGCTACGCCACCGACGCGCTGATGGACCAGCTCGGTCTCGACAGCCAGAGCCGCGAAGCCAGCGGCCACTCGCTGTTCACCCTCGAACTGCACCTGAACTACCTGCATGAAGTGAAGCTCGGCGCCGACGTCGAGGTGCACACGCAGATCATCGGCCACGACGCCAAGCGCTTGCATCTTTATCACAGCCTGCACCTGGCGGGTGGTGACAAGGAGCTGGCCGGCAATGAGCAGATGCTGTTGCACGTCGACCTGGCAGGCCCACGCTCCGCCCCCTTTACCGTACAGACCCTCGCCCGCCTCAAAGCCATGCTCGACAGCCAATCCGACCTGCCGTCCCCGGCGTACATCGGTCGGGTGATCGCCCTGCCACCGGCTCGTTGAGCTGCCTGGCGGGTGAATCAACCTTGCGCATCGACGGGATGGACCTGCGCCAACGAGGTCAATTTCTCCTGCAAGCAGGCAAAAAAATCCCCGATCAAGCCGTGACAGGATCGGGGCAGGAGCGTTACTGGAGGAGCTGTTGCGCGAGGGTGACCAAACCATCGTGATTCAGCTTGGGGTCAGTGTGCCCACTCCAGGGCCCGGCGAGTTAGCCGAAAACGACGCGCTCATAGTCATTCATGACACAACGACGATTTGCCCTTGCCGCCGCTTCGGACGGCTACCAGAATCCAGTCACGACCCCAATCCCTGAACAAGGAAAAGCGTCATGATGTACGCCGATTTGATCGACCAAGAAGACCTGTTGGGCCAGCTCAAGGCCTTGGGACTGCAGATACCCAGCGGCACCACCGCCGAGCAGGCCTGCGAGTGCGCGGTGCGCGGCCTGGACACGGCCCGGGCGAATGAGCTGCGCAAGATGGTCAAGGATATGTACACCAGCAGCGCGACCATCCTGCCGGCGGTGCGCCAGGCAATCGACAAGCAACTGTTACCGGCACTGGCGCAATACCAACAGAACCACAACTGACCCTGTGGCAAGGGAGCCTGCTCCCTCGCCCCAAAAGCCCTCTGTTTTAGAGTCTCACACTGGCAAACGTCGATTCGTTGCGCGCCTGGCTCAGGGCCGATAGCGGGCCGGACAGCGGCGACAGGACGAGGGCCTGCGGCAGCGGCATCATCGCCACCTGTTGCGTGGTGTTGGAGCCAACGCGCTCGTCGCGCGGTGGAATGCCGAAGTATTCGCGGTAGCACTTGGAGAAGTGCGGCGTGGAGACGAAGCCGCACACCGAAGCCACTTCGATGATCGACATCGGCGTCTGCTTGAGCAGCTGCCGCGCACGAATCAGCCGCAGCTTGAGGTAATAGCGCGACGGCGAGCAGTGCAGGTATTTCTGGAACAGGCGCTCGAGTTGACGCCGGGACACGGCGACGTACACCGCCAGTTCGTCCAGGTCGATCGGCTCCTCGAGGTTGGCCTCCATCAGCGCGACGATTTCCTGCAACTTCGGCTGGTTGGTGCCGAGCATGTGCTTGAGCGGCACGCGTTGGTGATCCTGCTCGTTGCGGATGCGCTCGTAGACGAACATTTCCGAGATCGCCGCCGACAGCTCACGGCCGTGATCGCGGCTGATCAAGTGCAGCATCATGTCCAGCGGCGCGGTGCCGCCGGAACTGGTGAAGCGGTTGCGGTCGAGGGTGAACAGGCGCGTGCTCATCGACACCCGCGGGAAGGCTTCCTGCATCGCCGCCAGGCATTCCCAGTGCACGCTGCAATCGAAACCGTCCAGCAGGCCGGCGCACGCCAGGGCCCAACTGCCGGTGCAGACCGCGCCGAGGCGACGGGACTGACGGGCCTGGCTTTGCAGCCATGAGACATGTTCGCGAGTGACGGTGCGCTGGATGCCGATGCCGCCGCACACAATGACAGTGTCCAAGGCCGGCGCTTTGTGCATGGAGGCATCCGGGGTGATCTGCAGACCGTCACTGGCCCAGACTTGCCCGCCGTCTACGGTAAGGGTGGTCCAGCGATACAACTCGCGACCGGAGAGCTGGTTGGCCATGCGTAGCGGTTCCACCGCGGACGCCAGGGAAATCAGCGTGAAATTGTCCAGCAGCAAAAAGCCGATGGATTGAGGCGCACGGTTCTGGGGTTGGGCCCCGGAGTTGGACGTCGTCATCGCGGTATCTCCTCACACAAAGCGGGTGATGGCCTCAGGCGGAGGCTCTTGTTATTGACCCATCAATCTCTTGCGCGAGACGGGGCTTTATCGGGATAGAGCAATTGCCATGCCTAAATTTGAATGCGTGTTCAATAAATCCTGAAAACGACATGGCGCCTGTCTATATAAGGCGCTCGTCGGGGCGAGGTTGAAGTGCCATCAATGGCGCCAGGCAAGCGCCACGGTGGGCTGTGAGCAGTTCGGTAGCACTTGTGGTTACTGGGCTGCGGGGTTTTCGCGGCGGTTGTCACCACCAGCGCGGGGACGGACGGTAGCGCGGCGGACAAAGGCGTGACCAATAAGTCACGCCTTATCTGTTTGCGACGCGCTAAAAGGTGGCGTGTTTTTATGCTGGTGTGCATTTTACGAGCGATTTTCTAGATACCCGTGGCGAGGGAGCTTGCTCCCGTTGGCTGCGAAGCAGCCCTGAGTCAGGCACCTTGATCGGGTCAGAAAAAAAGCAAAGGGGCGCTTCGCGCCCCAGCGGGAGCAAGCTCCCTCGCCACAGGATTTTGCGGCTCCTAAATCAGCACTCCACCGCACTCACCGCCAAGCCACCGCGCGATGTCTCTTTATATTTGTCATGCATGTCGGCACCGGTGTCGCGCATGGTGCGGATCACTCGGTCGAGGGAGATAAAATGCTGGCCGTCACCGCGCAGGGCCATTTGCGCGGCGTTGATGGCTTTCACTGCGGCAATCGCATTGCGCTCGATGCACGGCACCTGAACCAGGCCGCCGACCGGGTCGCAGGTCAGGCCAAGGTTATGCTCCAGGCCGATTTCCGCGGCGTTGCACAGCTGCTCCGGCGTCGCTCCGAGGATTTCCGCCAGCCCCGCCGCCGCCATGGCGCAGGCCGAGCCGACTTCGCCCTGGCAGCCGACTTCGGCGCCGGAGATCGAAGCGTTCTTCTTGCACAGGATCCCCACCGCCGCTGCCGCAAGGAAGTAATCCACGACGTTGGCATCGGTCACCACTTCACTGAATTTCATGAAGTAATGCAGCACGGCGGGAATGATCCCTGCCGCGCCATTGGTCGGTGCCGTGACCATTCGCCCACCGGCGGCGTTCTCTTCGTTTACGGCCAAGGCAAACAGGTTGACCCATTCCATGGCGCTCAAGGTCGAGCCGATCACGTTCGGTTTGTTCAGTTCCTGCAGGCTGCGGTGCAGCTTTGCCGCGCGCCGACGTACATTCAGACCGCCAGGCAGGATGCCTTCATGCTTGAGGCCTTGCTCGACGCAATCCTGCATGGCCCGCCAGAGTTTCATCAAGCCGCTGCGGATTTCTTCCTCGGAACGCCAGACTTTCTCATTCGCCATCATCAATTCGGCCACCCGCAGATTGTGCGTGCGACACAGGCCGAGCAGTTCTTCGGCACTGGAAAAATCGTAAGGCAACCGGGTGTCATCCAGATCCACCACGCCGCTGGACGCCTGGGCCTGGTCGACGACAAAACCGCCGCCCACGGAATAATAGGTGTCCCGATGCAGTTCGCCGCTTTCACCTTCGGCCACCAACGTCATCGCGTTGGGGTGGAACGGCAGGTTTTCATCGATCAGGCGCATGTCGCGGTCCCAGACGAAAGGCACCGGCAGGCGGCCGTCCAGCAAGAGGGTCTGGGTTTCGCGCAACAACTGGATGCGCGTGCCGATTTGCGACGGATCGATCGCGTCGGGCCATTCGCCCATCAGACCCATGATCACCGCGTTGTCGCTGCCGTGGCCGATGCCGGTGGCCGACAGGGAACCGAACAATTGCACCTCGACCCGGCGCACATCGTGCAGCAGCGCCTTGGCCCGAAGTGCTTCGACAAACAACGCTGCGGCGCGCATGGGCCCCACGGTGTGGGAACTGGACGGGCCGATACCAATCTTGAACAAGTCGAATACGCTGATGGCCATTGCCTTGGATCTCCAGAACGGGCACATCCGGGCGCGGGAGCGCCCGGTGGCGCAGCTGCTACGCTCAACGCCGGGATGGCCGCATCATCCGGCTTTTGAATCGGCTTTCGACGTCTGACACCGACGCAATCATGCCCACCAGCGCCGCGGCCCTTTTGCCCGGGTTAACGACGTTTTTTTGCGTGTCAGAAGCCAGCCGAGGGCAGAAAAAATCTGTAAACGACGTCACCAACACTGGATGCGACCCTCCCTGTACTGGATACGACGCACCCTGTAGGCGTCAGATTTGCACTGGTACATGATCGGTTACGGCTCGTTTGCAAGGCCGCGTGTCACCCAGAGTGCCCACGCGCCACCAACCGCAACTTAAAAAAAGCAAAAAAGCGCGGTTGTCCCGACCGGACACTGCCGATAAAACACCAGGAGTCCACCCATGAAAGGTTCCAAGCCGTTGTTGTTGGCCGCCATGCTGAGTCTTCCGATGCTGGCCAACGCTGCAGAACCCGCACAGTGCAGCACCGTCAACTTCTCCGATGTCGGCTGGACCGACATCACCGTCACCACCGCTACCACCAGCGTCGTCCTCGACGCCCTCGGCTACAAGACCAAGACCACGATGATTTCAGTGCCAGTGACTTACAAATCCCTGGCCGACGGCAAGAACATGGACGTCTTCCTCGGCAACTGGATGCCGACCATGGAAAACGACATCAAGGCCTACCGCGAAGCCGGCACCGTGGAAACCGTGCGCGCCAACCTGGAGAACGCCAAGTACACCCTGGCTGTTCCCGAAGAGCTTTTTAACAAGGGCCTGAAGGATTTCGCCGACATCGCCAAGTTCAAGAAGGAACTGGACGGCAAGATCTACGGCATCGAACCTGGCAACGACGGCAACCGCTTGATCCAGAGCATGATCGACAAGAACGCCTTCGGTCTCAAGGACGCTGGCTTCAAGGTCGTCGAATCCAGCGAAGCCGGCATGCTATCTCAGGTCGATCGCGCCCAGCGCCGTAACACCGCCGTGGTGTTCCTGGGCTGGGAACCGCACCCGATGAACACCCGCTTCAAGATGAAATACCTCACCGGTGGCGATGAATTCTTCGGTCCGAACTTCGGCCAGGCAACCATCTATACCAACACGCGCAAGGACTACGCCCAGGAGTGCGGCAACGTCGGTCAGTTGCTGAAAAACCTGGTCTTCACCCTCGACATGGAAAGCACGCTGATGGGCAACGTCCTGGACGACAAGATGAAGCCTGAAGCCGCCGCCAAGGCCTGGCTGAAGAAAAATCCACAGGTGCTCGACACCTGGCTCGCCGGCGTCACCACCATTGACGGCAAGCCTGGCCTGGAGGCCGTGAAAGCCAAGCTCGCGCAGTAACAAGCTTATGCCGGACGGGTTCGCCCGCCCGGGCTGTTTATTCCTTGCATGCGGAAGTTCACTACCATGCTTATTGATCAGAAAATACCCTTGGGCCAGTACATCGCGGGCTTTGTCGAATGGTTGACGCAAAACGGCGCCGACACTTTCGACGCCATCGCGATGTTTCTGGAAACGATGATTCACGGCGTGACGTTTGCGCTGACCTGGTTCAACCCCCTGGCCCTGATCGGCCTCATCGCCTTGCTGGCGCATTTCATCCAGCGCAAATGGGGCCTGACCGTTTTTGTCGTCGCCTCCTTCCTGCTGATCCTGAACCTGGGTTACTGGCAGGAGACCATGGAAACCCTCGCCCAGGTACTCTTCGCGACCCTGGTCTGCGTATTGATCGGCGTGCCGCTGGGCATTGTTGCCGCGCACAAGCCGATGTTCTACACCATGATGCGTCCGGTACTCGATCTGATGCAGACCGTGCCGACCTTCGTCTACCTCATTCCTACCCTGACCCTCTTCGGCCTGGGTGTGGTCCCCGGCCTGATCTCCACGGTGGTGTTCGCGATTGCCGCGCCCATCCGCCTGACCTACCTGGGCATCCGCGACGTTCCGGACGAACTGATGGACGCCGGCAAAGCCTTCGGCTGCTCCCGTCGCCAACTCCTCTCACGCATTGAATTGCCCCATGCCATGCCGAGCATTGCCGCCGGTATCACCCAGTGCATCATGCTGTCGCTGTCGATGGTGGTCATCGCGGCGCTGGTCGGTGCCGACGGCCTGGGCAAACCCGTGGTCAACGCACTGAACACCGCCGATATCGCCCTGGGCTTCGAAGCCGGCCTGGCGATCGTATTGCTGGCGATCATGCTCGACCGAATCTGCAAACAACCCGACGCCAAAGTAGGGGGTGACGCATGAGCATCATCCGCTTCGAAGAGGTCGACGTGATCTTCTCCAAAGATCCACGCGAAGCCCTCAAGCTGCTCGACAAGGGCATGACCCGCAACGAAATCCTGAAGCAGACCGGGCAGATCGTCGGCGTGGAAAAGGCCAGCCTGGATGTCGAAAAAGGTGAGATCTGCGTACTGATGGGGCTCTCCGGCTCCGGCAAGTCGAGCCTACTGCGCTGCATCAACGGCTTGAACACGGTGAGTCGCGGCAAGCTGTTCGTCGAACACGAAGGCCGGCAGATCGACATCGCCTCCTGCACCCCCGCAGAACTGAAGATGATGCGCACCAAACGCATCGCCATGGTGTTCCAGAAGTTCGCCCTGATGCCCTGGCTGACGGTGCGCGAGAACATCAGCTTCGGCTTGGAAATGCAGGGTCGACCGGAGAAGGAACGCAGGAAGCTGGTGGATGAAAAGCTTGAGTTGGTGGGTCTGACCCAATGGCGCAACAAGAAGCCCGACGAATTGTCCGGCGGCATGCAGCAACGGGTCGGCCTGGCCCGCGCCCTGGCGATGGACGCCGACATCCTGCTGATGGACGAACCGTTCTCGGCCCTCGACCCGCTGATTCGCCAAGGCCTGCAAGACGAACTGCTGGAACTGCAGCGCAAGCTGAGCAAGACCATCGTATTCGTCAGCCATGACCTGGACGAAGCCCTGAAACTGGGCAGCCGTATCGCGATCATGAAAGACGGCCGGATCATCCAGTACAGCAAGCCGGAACAGATCGTGCTGAACCCGGCGGACGACTATGTGCGTACGTTCGTCGCCCACACCAACCCGCTCAACGTCCTGTGCGGTCGCAGCCTGATGCGTACCCTGGACAACTGCAAGCGCATCAACGGTTCGGTGTGCCTGGACCCGGGCGGCGATTCCTGGCTCGACCTGGCCGAAGGCAACACCATCAAGGGCGCCCGGCAGAACGGCGTGGCCCTGGACCTGCAAAACTGGGCGCCGGGCCAAGCCGTCGAAGGACTCGACCGCCGCCCGACCCTGGTGGACTCCAACATCGGCATGCGCGACGCGTTGCAAATCCGCTACCAGACCGGCAACAAACTGGTGCTCCACGATAACCAGAAAGTCGTCGGAATCCTGGGCGACAGCGAGCTGTACCACGCGCTGCTCGGCAAAAACCTGGGCTAAGCAAGCCCACGCACACCAAAACGCCGCGAGATGATCGCGGCGTTTTTGTGTGTGCAAGACCAGCTACCAGGCGCATTCGGCCTACATGCCAACCAACGAGTGTTATAAAGACATCCCCAAAAGTCCTCGCCCCGGCAAATAGCGACGACATGTCATAGAACTTATTTTTTGTTGATTGAACGTTCAATCAAAACAAAATAGACTGGCCCTCACCATGGCGGACTGCACTCGTCTGTCTGTGGGCCTAAGGAGATGTGCTAGATGCCCAAGGTCGGTATGCAACCCATCCGCCGCCAGCAATTGATCGAAGCCACTTTGCAGGCTGTCGATCAGGTCGGAATGGGGGACGCCAGCATTGCGCTGATTGCCCGTTTGGCCGGTGTTTCCAACGGCATCATCAGTCACTACTTTCAGGACAAGAATGGCCTGATTGCAGCTACGGCCCAGTACCTGATGAGCGTCTTGAGCGAGAACGTCACCGCGCGGCGTCAAGCGCTGACGGACCCGAGCCCGCGATCTCACCTGAAGGTGATCATCGAAGGCAACTTCGACGCCAGCCAGGTCAACGGCCCGGCGATGAAAACCTGGCTGGCCTTCTGGGCCACCAGCATGCACCACCCGTCTTTGCACAGGTTGCAGCGGATCAACGATCACCGTCTGTATTCGAACCTGTGTTGCCAGTTCCGCCGCGTGTTGCCCGTTGACCAGGCACGCAGCGCGGCACGGGGCCTGGCCGCGCTGGTTGACGGTTTGTGGCTGCGCGGGGCGCTGTCGGGAGACGCGTTCGATACCGCCCAGGCACACCAGATCGCTTACGAATACATGGATTTCCAACTGGCCAAGGCAGGAGAACCAGAGCACGGAGAACCGCTCGACTCCTGAACCGCCACCGAACCGCGTAGTCAGCTATAAACGACACGCCCGGTGGCCAAGCCAACCACTTATGCACTTGCGAGGACTTTATGGCCCGTTTCGAACTGCAAAAACTCTACATCGATGGCGCGTACAGCGATGCCAGCGGCGACGCCACCTTCGAAGCCATCAACCCGGCCAACGGTGAAGTACTCGCCCTGGTGCAGCGCGCGACGAAAGAAGATGTCGAACGCGCCGTGGTCAGCGCCGAAAAGGGCCAGAAAATCTGGGCGGCGATGACCGCCATGCAGCGTTCGCGCATCCTGCGCCGCGCCGTGGACATCCTGCGCGAGCGCAACGATGAGCTGGCGGCCCTGGAAACCCTGGACACTGGCAAGTCCTTCTCCGAAACCAAATACGTCGACATCGTCACAGGCGCCGACGTGCTGGAATACTACGCTGGCCTGGTGCCTGCCATTGAAGGCGAGCAGGTTCCGCTGCGCACCACGTCGTTCGTCTACACCCGCCGCGAGCCCCTGGGCGTGGTGGCCGGCATCGGCGCGTGGAACTACCCGATCCAGATCGCCCTGTGGAAATCCGCACCGGCCCTGGCCGCTGGCAACGCAATGATTTTCAAGCCAAGCGAAGTCACCTCCCTGACCACCCTGAAACTGGCCGAGATCTACACCGAAGCCGGCGTCCCAGCAGGCGTGTTCAACGTACTCACCGGCAGCGGCCGCGAAGTCGGCACCTGGCTGACCGAGCACCCGCGCATCGAGAAAATCTCCTTCACCGGCGGCACCGACACCGGCAAGAAAGTCATGGCCAGCGCGTCGAGCTCATCGCTCAAGGACGTGACGATGGAGCTGGGCGGCAAGTCGCCGCTGATCATCTTCGACGACGCCGACCTGGATCGCGCCGCCGACACCGCGATGATGGCCAACTTCTACAGCTCCGGCCAGGTGTGCACCAACGGTACTCGCGTGTTCGTGCCGAGCCACCTGAAGGCTGCCTTCGAAGCCAAGATCACCGAACGCGTGGCGCGCATCCGCATCGGCAATCCGGAAGACGAAAACACCAATTTCGGCCCGCTGGTGAGCTTCGCCCACATGGAAAGCGTGCTGGGCTACATCGAGAAAGGCAAAGCCGAAGGCGCGCGCCTGCTGTGCGGCGGCGGTCGCTTGACCGATGGCGACCTGGCCAAGGGCGCATTCGTCGCGCCGACCGTATTCACCGATTGCACCGATGAGATGACCATCGTGCGCGAAGAAATCTTCGGCCCGGTGATGAGCATCCTCACCTATGACACCGAAGAAGAAGTGATCCGCCGCGCCAACGACACCGACTTCGGCCTGGCCGCCGGCGTCGTGACCCGCGACCTGAACCGCGCCCACCGGGTGATCCACCAGCTCGAAGCCGGCATCTGCTGGATCAACGCCTGGGGCGAATCGGCGGCGGAAATGCCGGTCGGTGGCTACAAGCAATCGGGCGTGGGCCGGGAGAACGGCATCAGCTCGCTGAACAACTTCACCCGCATCAAATCGGTACAGGTCGAAATGGGCGATTACGCCTCAGTGTTCTGAGGAGCTTCGAGCGGAAAGCTTCGAGCTGCGAGTAAAAGCAGTTCGGGTTTGCCGTTGCTCTCATATACACCGCTCGCTGCTTTTTCTTGCAGCTTGAAGCTTGGAGCTTGCAGCTCCCCGGAGAACCTATGACTACAGAATACGACTACATCATTGTGGGCGCCGGTTCAGCAGGCAACACATTAGCCACCCGCCTGACCGAAGACGAAGGCGTGAGCGTCCTGCTGCTCGAAGCCGGCGGCCCGGACTATCGCCTGGACTTTCGCACGCAAATGCCCGCCGCCCTGGCATTCCCGCTGCAAGGCCGCCGCTACAACTGGGCCTACGAGACCGATCCGGAGCCACACATGAACGGCCGCCGCATGGAATGCGGTCGCGGCAAGGGCCTGGGCGGTTCTTCGCTGATCAATGGCATGTGCTACATCCGCGGCAACGCCTTGGACTATGACAACTGGGCCAAGCTGCCGGGTCTGGAAGACTGGACCTACCTGGATTGCCTGCCATATTTCCGTAAAGCCGAAACCCGCGACATCGGCCCGAACGACTACCACGGCGGCGAAGGCCCGGTCAGCGTGACCACGCCAAAGCCTGGCAACAATCCGCTGTTCCACGCCATGGTCGAGGCCGGCGTGCAAGCCGGTTACCCGCGTACCGACGACCTCAACGGCTACCAGCAGGAAGGTTTCGGCCCGATGGACCGCACCGTGACGCCCAACGGCCGCCGCGCCAGCACCGCGCGCGGTTACCTGGACATCGCCAAGAAGCGCTCCACACTGACCATCGTCACCCACGCCCTGACCGACAAGATCCTGTTCGAAGGCAAGCGCGCGGTCGGCGTGCGTTACCTGGTGGGCGCCGCTGAGGAGCGCGTCGAAGCCCGGGCGCGCAAGGAAGTGCTGCTGTGCTCCGGCGCCATCGCCTCGCCGCAGATCCTGCAGCGCTCCGGCGTCGGTCCGGCAAAATTGCTCGAAAGCCTCGACATCCCGGTGGTCCACGACCTGCCGGGCGTCGGTGAAAACCTGCAGGATCACCTTGAGCTGTACCTTCAATACGCCTGCACCCAGCCGGTTTCGCTGTACCCGTCGCTGCTCTGGTACAACCAGCCGGCCATTGGTGCCGAATGGCTGTTCAACGGCACCGGGATCGGCGCCAGCAACCAGTTCGAGGCCGGCGGTTTCATCCGCTCCCGTCCTGATTTTGAATGGCCGAACATCCAGTACCATTTCCTACCGGTGGCGATTAACTACAACGGCAGCAACGGTGTGAAGGAACACGGTTTCCAGGCGCACATGGGCTCCATGCGCTCGCCGAGCCGAGGACGGATCCAGGCCAAGTCCAAAGACCCGCGCCAGCACCCGAGCATTCTCTTCAACTACATGGCCACCGAGCAGGACTGGCAGGAGTTTCGCGATGGCATCCGCCTGACCCGCGAGATCATGCAGCAACCGGCGCTCGACCCGTTCCGTGGTCGCGAGATCAGTCCGGGCATCGAAGTGCAGACGGACGAGCAACTGGACCATTTCATCCGCGAACACGCCGAAACCGCGTTCCATCCGTCCTGCTCGTGCAAGATGGGCACCGACGACATGGCAGTGGTGGATGGCGAAGGCCGTGTGCATGGCATGCAGGGATTGCGCGTAGTCGATGCTTCGATCATGCCGATCATCACCACCGGCAACCTGAACGCCCCGACGATCATGATCGCCGAGAAAATCGCCGACAAGATCCGTGGTCGCCAGCCCCTGCCGCGCAGTGCCGCACCTTATTACGTGGCGGGCGATGCGCCGGTGCGCGGCAAGCCATTGCGTGAAGTGGCGCCCGGCGCGCAGTAAGATGCTTGACCGCCATCGCGAGCCTGCTCGCGATGGCATCCAGGCTCCCCCGTCTTTGTTCCCTTCTGCCTTGATCCCTCCCAGCCCCAGGCCTACTCTAGAGCCGCCGCGTCAACGCGCCGCACCTCGCTGCACCGCCACTCCAGACAAGGAGGTTCCATGTTCGATTTCCACCCCCAGCTCAAGCAGCGGTTTGCTGCGCTGCGCACGGGCGCCGAGTTCTTCTCCTTGCGTTATGTCCGCGAGTCCGGCCAGCACCTGTCGGTGCGCAAGAATGTCGCCGAACCGCCCAGCCTGAGCCGCGACGAAGGCGCGATGCTCACCGCGCGAGTCAACGGCGTCGAGGCTTATGCGGCCACCAACGACTTGTCCCAGGCCGGTCTGCAAGCGGCGCTGGCACGGGCCGAGCAACAGGCCCGCCAGCTCAAGCCCCACGCCTTGCTCGACTTGCGCGAGCAATCGGTGTCCAGCGACCGCGCCGATTATTTCTCTCCTCATTTCGACCAGGCCTTCCCTCCACTGGGCGATTGCTTCCAGTTGCTTGGCGACGAGTCGGCGGCAGTGCCGGCGGACGAGCGCCTGGTGAACTGGCAAGTGAGCATTGGCCTGACCCAGGTCGAACAGATCTACCTCAACAGTGCCAGTGCCGAACTGCGCCAGGCCCAGCGTTACATTTACCCGGCTTTGGACGTGACCGCTTTCGACGGGCAAGACAGCCAGACCCGAACCTTGGGCCGCGAGAACTTCGGCCAGCAAGGCGGCTTCGATGTCATCCGCCGCTGCGGCCTGATCGGTGCCGGCCCGAAAATCGCCGGCCAGGCGCTGCAACTGCTGATGGCGCCGAACACCCCGCAAGGGCCGCGCGACCTGCTGCTCATGCCCGACCAGATGATGCTGCAGATCCATGAATCCATCGGTCATCCGCTGGAACTGGATCGCATCCTGGGGGACGAGCGCAATTACGCCGGCACCAGCTTCGTCAAGACCAGCGATTTTGGACAGCTGCAATACGGCTCCAATCTGCTGAACGTGACCTTCGACCCGGACATTCCCGAAGAACTGGCCAGTTACAGCCATGACGACGACGGCACCGCCGCGAGCAAGCAGTTCCTGATTCGAGAAGGCCTGTTGCTGCGACCCTTGGGCGGCGCGTTGTCGCAGTTTCGCGCCGGCCTCGACGGTGTCGCCAACAGCCGCGCCTGCGGTTGGAATCGGCCGCCCATCGACCGCATGGCGAACCTGAACATCGAGCCCGGCGACCAGACCCTGGAGCAATTGATTCAGGGCATCGAGCACGGTGTGCTGATGCGGACCAACCGCTCCTGGTCGATCGACGACGCTCGCAACAAATTCCAGTTCGGCTGCGAATGGGGCCAATTGATCGAGAACGGCGAGCTCAAGGGCGTGGTGAAGAACCCCAACTACCGAGGCATCTCCGCGCAATTCTGGAAGAGCCTGAAGGCGGTGGGCGATTCCAGCACGTCGCAAGTCCTGGGCACGCCAAACTGTGGCAAGGGCGAGCCGAACCAGGTGATCCGCGTCGGCCACGCGTCGCCGGCCTGTGTGTTCAGCAATGTCGATGTGTTTGGGGGAGACGCCTGATGAGTACGGTCACTAATGAGTCAGGGGCGTTCAAGGCGTTGGTCGATTGGTTGCGCAATGCGTTGCACGGCCCTGAACAATTCACCCTGGGCTATGCCGCCGAATCCTCGGCTTTCGTGCGTTTCAACCACGGCAAGGTTCGCCAGGCCGGACAGGTGCAGCAGGCCAACGTCAGTCTCAAGTTGATCGACGAGGGCCGTCATGCCGACTTGCAGATCACCTTGTCCGGCGACACCGAGACCGACCTGCAACGCTTGGCCGAGGGCTTGCAACAATTGCGCGACACCTTGCCTCTGCTGCCAGCCGATCCCTACCTGCTGCTCAATCACAATCACTGGCAGAGCAACAATGTGCAGGATCATTCGCTGCCCGAGACCGCGCAGGCCGTCGCTGAAATCACCCGCGCCGCCGAAGGCCTGGACCTGGTCGGTTTTTACGCCGCCGGCCCCATCAGCCGTGGCTTCGCCAGTTCCTCGGGGGCATTTGGCTGGCATCAGGCCAACAGCTTCAATTTCGACTTCAGCTTGTTTCATGACAACGGCCAGGCCGTAAAGGCAAGCTATGCCGGACACGCATGGAGCAGTGAGGAATTCGCCCGGCGCTTCGAGCAAGCCCGCGAACAATTGACGTTTCTTGGCCGGCCACTGCGCACGCTGCCGCCTGGCGAGTACCGCGCCTACCTGGCGCCGGCTGCGCTGGAGGAAATCATGGGCATGCTCAGTTGGGGTGGGTTCTCGGCGCGGGCAATCGCCAGCAAGCAAAGCCCGCTGCAGAAGTTCTATGCCAACGAAGCCAACTTCAGCCCCAACGTGTGGCTGACGGAGCAGGTCAGCGGCTCCTTGAGCCCGGCATTTTCCGACGAAGGCTATCCACGCGATGACCTGGCGCTGATTGCCAAGGGCACGGCCAATGCCCGGTTGGTCAATTCCCGCAGCGCCGCCGAATACGGCGTCACCGCCAACGGCGCCAGCAGCTACGAATACCCGACAGCGCTGGAAATGAAAGAAGGTCACTTGGAGCAAAGGCATGTGCTTGAGGAACTCGGCACTGGCTTGTACATCAGTAACCTGTGGTATCTGAATTATTCCGACCAACCGGCCGCGCGCCTGACCGGCATGACCCGCTTCGCCACGTTTTGGGTCGAGAACGGCCAGATCCAGGCACCGGTCAGCACCATGCGTTTCGACGACAGCGTCTACAGCCTGCTCGGTTCGCAACTCGAAGGCCTGACCCAGGAGCGGGAACTTCTTCTCTCGGCCAGTACCTACAGCCAGCGGGCGACGGCCTCGATGTTGTTGCCGGGGGCGTTGGTGAAGCGCTTGACGTTGACGTTGTAGCACCAAGAAGATGGCTTCACCCTCCTGTGGCGAGGGAGCTTGCTCCCGCTCGGCTGCGAAGCAGTCGTAATCCAGGCGACGCGATCTTTCAGGCATACCGTGTTGGCCGGTTGGGGGTGCTTCGCCCCCCAGCGGGAGCAAGCTCCCTCGCCACAAGAGCGTCCTTGCCACAGGTAATTGTTCAATTTTAATGCAAGAGGTCCCATGCCCAACCGCGCCCCACTCGACGCCGTCACCGCCCGCTGGCTTCCGTGGGTCGTGGCGATTGCTTTCTTCATGCAGTCCCTGGACGGGACCATCCTCAACACCGCCCTGCCTGCCATGGCCAGCGACCTGGCGGAGAACCCGCTGCGCATGCAAGGCGTGATCATCGCCTACATGCTCACGGTGGCCCTGCTGATCCCGGCCTCGGGCTGGATCGCCGACCGCTTTGGCACCAAGAAGATTTTCTTCGGCGCGATCCTGCTGTTCAGCTTCGGCTCGTTGCTGTGCGCCTTGTCCAATTCGTTGAGCATGCTGATCGGCGCCCGGGTCGTCCAGGGCCTGGGTGGCGCGCTGATGCTGCCGGTGGGCAGGCTGGTAGTTCTACGGGCGTACCCGCGTTCGGAGCTGGTGCGGATCATGGGTTTCATCACCATCCCCGGCCTGCTCGGCCCGCTGATCGGCCCGACCATGGGTGGCTGGATGGTCGAGTACCTGACGTGGCACTGGATTTTCATCATCAACCTGCCGGTGGGGGTAATCGGCTGCTATGCCGTCTGGAAATTCATTCCGGACCTGCGCGGCAGCGAGCGCACGCGGTTCGATGGGCTGGGGTTCCTGTTGTTCGGCGCGGCGATGGTGCTGATCACCATCGCCATGGAAGGCCTCGGTGAACTGCACTTGCCGCACCTGCGGGTGATGTTGCTGCTGTTTGGCGGCATGGCTTGCCTGGCGGCGTATTGGTTGCGGGCCGGGCATGTCGAGAACGCCCTGTTCCCACCGTCACTGTTCAAGACCCGGACCTTCGCCGTGGGCATTCTCGGCAACCTGTTCGCGCGCCTGGGCAGCGGCGCCCTGCCGTTTCTGGTGCCGCTGTTGCTACAGGTGGCGCTGGGCTATTCGCCGTCCCAGGCCGGGATGAGCATGTTGCCCCTGGCGGCGGCGGCGATGGTAGCCAAGTCCGTGGCCCGGCCATTGATCGAACGCCTGGGCTATCGCATCGTCTTGACCGGCAATACCGTGGCGCTGGGCGTGATGTTGGCGAGCATGGGCCTGGTCAGCGAACAGACGCCGTACTGGCTGCTGCTGGCGCAACTGGCGGTGTTGGGGGCGATCAACTCGCTGCAATTCACCGCGATGAACACCGTGACGCTGATCGACCTGGACGACGCCAGCGCCAGCAGCGGCAACAGCTTGCTGTCGGTGGTGGCGCAATTGTCCCTGAGCCTCGGCGTAGCCTGCGCCGGCGCCTTGCTCGGCGGCTTTACCGCCCAGGTCGGCAACGATGGCGTGGACACGGTATTGGGTGCGTTCCAACTGACGTTCGTGACGGTGGGGATCATGGCGATGCTGGCGGCGACGATTTTCTCCCAGTTGTCACGGGAAGACGGACGGCGGGTGAAGCGGCCGGATGAGCATATCGAGCACTAGCTTCGATAAAGCCAGATCGCCACAGGGAAATCTGTCCGCTTCGGAACTGCGCCGCAGCTCGTCCAGAACGTTCGAAGAAAGTGGCACGAGGCTGCTACACTGCGCGACATTTTGTTTTGCAGGCCAGTCCCGTGACCACCATTGCCACCGCTTTTAATACTTTGCCGCTGTCCGCCGCCATGCTGGCTAACCTCGAATCACTCGGTTATGCCCAGATGACGCCGATCCAGGCGCAAAGCTTGCCGGTGATTCTCAAGGGCATGGACCTGATCGCCCAGGCCAAGACCGGCAGTGGCAAGACCGCGGCCTTCGGCATCGGCCTGCTGAACCCGATCAACCCACGGTTCTTCGGCTGCCAGGCACTGGTGATGTGCCCGACTCGCGAGCTGGCCGACCAGGTCGCCAAGGAAATCCGTCGCCTGGCCCGCGCCGAAGACAACATCAAGGTCCTGACCTTGTGCGGCGGCGTCTCCTTCGGCCCCCAGATCGCCTCCCTCGAACACGGCGCTCACATCATTGTCGGCACGCCGGGGCGTATCCAGCAGCATCTGCGCAAGGGCTCGCTGGTGCTCGATGGCTTGAACACGCTGATCCTCGACGAAGCCGACCGCATGCTCGATATGGGTTTCTACGACGCCATCGAAGACATCATCCAGCAGACCCCGGAGCGTCGCCAGACCCTGCTGTTTTCCGCCACCTACCCGGTTGGCATCAAGCAACTGTCGTCCAAGTTCATGCGCAACCCGCAGCAAGTGAAGGCCGAGGCGTTCCACTCCGACGCGCAGATCGAGCAGCGCTTCTACGAGATCTCCCCGGAGGAGCGCATGGACGCGGTGGTCAAGGTGCTCGCGCATTTCCGTCCAGCCTCCTGCGTGGCCTTCTGCTTCACCAAGCAGCAAGTCCAGGAGACCGTTGACCACTTGACGTCCAAGGGCATCTCCGCCGTCGGCCTGCACGGCGACCTGGAACAGCGCGACCGTGACCAGGTGCTGGCGATGTTCGCCAACCGCAGCACCTCGGTGCTGGTCGCCACCGACGTGGCCGCACGCGGCCTGGACATCGACGCGCTGGACATGGTGATCAACGTCGAACTGGCCCGGGACTCGGAGATCCATATCCACCGCGTCGGCCGCACTGGCCGCGCCGGTGAGAAAGGCATCGCCATCAGCTTGGTGGCGCCGTCCGAAGCCCACCGCGCCCAGGCCATCGAGCAGTTGCAGAAATCTCCGCTGAGCTGGGACCAACTGGACAACCTCAAGTCCCAGGGCGGCGCCCCGTTGCTGCCAGCGATGAGCACCCTGTGCATCGGCGCCGGGCGCAAGGACAAGGTCCGCCCCGGCGACATCCTCGGCGCCCTGACCGGCGACGCCGGCATTCCCGGCGCCCAGGTCGGCAAGATCGCGATTTTCGATTTCCAGGCCTACGTGGCAGTGGAACGCGGGATCGCCAAACAGGCGCTGCAGCGGCTGAACGATGGCAAGATCAAGGGCCGCTCGTTGCGGGTGCGGATTCTCTGATTGCCGTTGATTCACCCTGTGGCGAGGGAGCTTGCTCCCGCTCGGCTGCGCAGCAGTCGTAATCCAGGCGATGCGATATTCCAGGTGCACCGTGTCGTCAGTTCGGGGCTGCTCGCAGCCCAGCGGGAGCAAGCTCCCTCGCCACAAAAGCTCCATACTCATCTGAATGTGAGGACACCGTTTTGCGCTCTACCGAAGTCGTGATCATTGGCGCTGGCGCCGCAGGGTTGATGTGCGCGCTGACCGCCGCCGGGCGCGGGCGGCAGGTGATGTTGCTGGACCACGCCAACAAGGCCGGCAAGAAAATCCTCATGTCGGGCGGTGGGCGCTGCAATTTCACCAACATGTACACCGAGCCTGGCAATTTTCTCTCGCAGAACCCGCATTTCTGCAAATCAGCCCTGGCCCGCTACACCCAGTGGGATTTCATCGCACTGGTGGCCAAGCACGGCGTGCCCTACCACGAGAAAAAACTCGGCCAGTTGTTCTGCGATAACAAATCCAGCGACATCCTCGCAATGCTGCTGGACGAGTGTGGCCAGGCCGGCGTGAGCTTGCACCTGGACACCTCAGTCCAACAGATCGAAAAAGCCGAAAGCGGCTATTTGTTGCAAACCACCCTTGGAACCATCAGCTGCCCATCCCTGGTGATTGCCACCGGCGGGCTGTCCATCCCAACCCTGGGCGCCACCGGTTTCGGTTATCAGGTAGCGAAACAGTTTGGCCATGAGCTGCTGCCGACCCGCGCCGGGCTGGTGCCGTTCACCATCACCGATCAGCTCAAGGCCCTTTGCACCGAGCTTTCCGGCACGTCGGTGGATTGCCTGGTCAGCTGCAACGAGCAGAGTTTTCGCGAGAACATCCTGTTCACCCATCGCGGCCTGAGCGGCCCAGCGATCTTGCAGATTTCGTCGTTCTGGGAGCCGGGCGACACGGTGCAAATCAACCTGCTGCCTGACCACGACGTGCCGCAATGGCTGCAACAGCAACAGGCCGAGCGCCCCAACAGCGAACTCAAGACGCTGCTCAGCGAGCTGTTCACCAAAAAAATGGCCAACCTGCTGGCCGATACCTGGTTCGTCTCCAAACCGATGAAGCAATACACCCACTCGGAGCTGGCCGACATCGCAGAGAAACTGGCGAGCTGGAACGTGATCCCTGCCGGCACCGAAGGCTATCGCACCGCCGAAGTCACCTTGGGCGGCGTCGACACGCGGGAAGTCTCGTCCAAGACCATGGAATCGCTCAAAAGCCCAGGGCTGTATTTCATTGGTGAAGTGCTGGACGTCACCGGCCATCTGGGCGGATTCAATTTCCAATGGGCCTGGGCTTCCGGCTATGCGGCGGCGCAGTACGTCTGATCCCACCTGTGTTGAGCCTGCCTCTGTGGCGAGGTGCGTCATTGCCTCCGGGAACACTTTTTGCTGTCGCAAGTGATCGTCGCCATTGCATCGGCGTCATTACTGCCTCAATTTAGCGTCATTGTCCGTCAGGCCCTTGCACTTCATGTCATCGACCTCGTTTAGCCAATCCTTGCGTCGCCTCTGGGCGTTGGACAAATTCAGTTATAGCGTGCGGGTGTTCATCGCCCTGACCGGCAGCATGGGGCTGTGCTGGTATCTGGATAAGATGGCGCTGCTGATCCCGCTGTTCCTGGGCATCATCGCCAGCGCCCTGGCCGAGACCGACGACAGTTGGCAGGGCCGCCTCAATGCGCTGGCCGTGACATTGGTCTGTTTCACTGTCGCCGCGCTGTCGGTGGAGTTGCTGTTTCCCTACCCAGTCCTGTTCATCGTCGCCCTGGCCCTGGCGGCTTTTGGCCTGACCATGCTCGGCGCCTTGGGCGAGCGTTATGGCGCAATTGCCTCGGCCACCCTGATTCTTTCCGTCTATACGATGATCGGCGTGGATCAGCGCGGCGGCGCGGTCACCGATTTCTGGCATGAGCCCTTGCTGCTGGTGGCCGGCGCCGCATGGTATGGCCTGCTCTCGGTGCTGTGGCATGCGTTGTTTTCCAACCAGCCGGTGCAGCAGAGCCTGGCGCGGTTGTTCCGCGAGCTGGGACGCTACCTGAAACTCAAGTCATCGCTGCTTGAGCCGATCCGTCACCTGGATATCGAAGCCCGCCGCCTGGAACTGGCCCAACAGAATGGCCGCGTGGTCGCCGCGCTCAATAACGCCAAGGAAATCATCCTGCATCGCGTCGGTAATGGCCGGCCGGGCTCGAAAGTCAGCCGCTACCTCAAGCTGTACTTCCTCGCCCAGGACATCCATGAACGCGCCAGTTCTTCCCACTACCCCTACAACGCGCTGGCCGAAGCTTTTTTCCACAGTGACGTGCTGTTCCGCTGCCAACGCCTGCTGCGCCAGCAAGGCAAGGCCTGCCAGGCACTGGCGGAGTCGATCCAGCTGCGCCAGCCGTTCGTCTACGACGACAGCTTCGCCGAAGCCTTGAACGATTTGCACGCGTCCCTCGAGCATCTGCGCATCCAGAGCAACCCGGCCTGGCGCGGCTTGCTGCGATCGTTGCGGGCCTTGTCGGTCAACCTCGGCACCATGGACCGATTGCTCAGCGATGCAAGCAACCCCGACGCCCTGGCCGACGCCACCGACAGCAGCCTGCTGGACCGCTCGCCGCGCAACCTCAAGGACGTCTGGCTGCGCTTGCGCACTCAACTGACGCCCACCTCGCTGCTGTTCCGTCATGCCCTGCGCTTGCCCCTGGCCCTGAGCGTGGGTTACGCCATGGTGCATCTGATCCACCCATCCCAGGGCTATTGGATCATTCTCACCACCTTGTTCGTCTGCCAACCCAACTACGGCGCCACCCGGCGCAAGCTCGGCCAGCGGATCATCGGCACCGCCATCGGCCTGACGGTGGCCTGGGCGTTGTTCGACCTGTTTCCCACCCCGCTGGTGCAGTCATGCTTCGCCATTGCCGCCGGGGTGGTGTTCTTTACCAACCGCACCACGCGCTACACCCTGGCGACAGCGGCGATCACCATCATGGTGCTGTTCTGCTTCAACCAGGTCGGAGACGGCTACGGGCTGCTGCTGCCAAGGCTGTTCGATACCTTGCTTGGCAGTCTGATCGCCGGGCTGGCAGTGTTCCTGTTCCTGCCGGACTGGCAGGGCCGGCGGCTGAACAAGGTGCTGGCCAACACGCTGACCTGCAACAGCATCTACCTGCGCCAGATCATGCAGCAGTACGCGGCGGGCAAAAGCGACGACCTGGCCTATCGCCTGGCCCGACGCAACGCCCACAACGCCGACGCGGCGCTATCGACCACGCTGGCGAACATGTTGATGGAGCCGGGGCATTTCCGGAAGGAAGCCGATGTGGGGTTCCGCTTCCTGGTGCTGTCCCACACCCTGCTCAGCTACCTGTCGGGGTTGGGCGCCCACCGGGGCACCGAGTTACCGGCGGAGGTTCGCGAGCAACTGATCAACGGCGCGGGCGTGAAGCTGGCGACGAGCATCGATGAAATCGCCCAGGGCTTGGCGAGCAAGCAACCGATTGCCATCCAGAGCGACGAAGAAGAAGCCCTCGCCAGTGAGCTGGAGCAGATGCCCGATGAAATCGACGAGGGCCAGCGGCTGGTGCAGACACAACTGGGTTTGATCTGCCGCCAACTGGGACCTTTGCGCACACTGGCAGCGCACCTGATGAAGGCCTGACGGGGCGAGCTTCAAGCCTCAAGCTGCAAGTCAAGCTGGTGGCGCCCTGCTTGCAGCTCGAAGCTTGAAGCTTGAAGCTGCTCTTACCCCTACATCCCGTGCGCCTTCAATAACTTCTGATAACTTCCATCCGCTTTCATCGCCGCGATCTCCCGATCGAACCCGGCAACGATCTGCGCATGCTCGGGATTCTTCAGGCTGACCAGGATACGCAGGCTGTTTTCACTCAACGGCTTGGGTAGAAATTCCACGGCATTACGCACCTTGGCGGATTCACGACTCAGGTAATAACGGGCGACGTATTCATCCTCCAGGGTCAGCTTCACCCGGTCGGCGACCAGCATGCGAACGCCCATCGCAAAGTTGTGCACAGGGACTTTCTGCACCTGCCCGTCCTCATCGAACGCTTTGGAATAGGCGTAACCGCGTACCACCGCGATGGGAAATTCGTACAGTTGCTGCAGGTTATCGAAGTCAATGTCCGCGTCCTTGCGCTTGATGAAGCGCACGCGATTGCGCAGGTATTCGGCCGAGAACTGGCCCACATGGGTGCGCTCCTCGGCGTACCAGGCGTTGATCAGCACGTCGTAGCGTCCTTCGCTGATACCCAGCATTGCCCGGGCCCAGGGCACCTGCTCGAAGTCGCTGGCATACCCCGCCCGCGCCAGCGCCGTGGTGACAATATCGGTCGCCAAGCCACCGTTGACCAGCGTCGAGTCGGTAAAGGGCGGCCAGGCATCGGCGACCAAGCGCAGCTTTTGCGCGCAGGCGTCGTGGCTCAGCAACAGCAACCCGACCAAAGCAACAGCTCGATGCAATCGCGGCATGCCAAACATCCTTGACGGGTTCAAAGCCCGGTTTGTTTTTAGCCCGATACTCAAGGGATATCCTGGGATATCCGGTCCTAACGTTAGCTTATCGAAGCCGCTGCGCAGTGCTGGATTGAAGATTACACAAAGAAGACAAGGTCGCGACACATCGATGATGGCATTTTGGCCTTTGTCACAGATTTTCCGACAAACCGCAGAAAGACATCCAAGGCCAGGGCGCCTAATATCGGCATCAAGTTCTCAAGGAAATTCAAAAATGGAAATCGAATGGGTCTGCAAACATCACAGTGACCTGAGTAAGGAACAGCTCTACGCCATTCTGAAACTGCGTGCCGATGTGTTCGTCGTCGAACAGAACTGCGCCTACCCGGACGTCGACGGACTGGATCTGGAGGGTGATACGTGCCACTTGATGGCATGGCAGGACAATCACTTGGTGGCCTACCTTCGCTTGCTCGATCCCCATTCGCAGAACAGCGATGTGGTGATTGGCCGGGTCGTCATCGCGCCCAACGCCCGAGGTCAGGGGCTGGGGCACATACTGATGGAGCAGGCCCTCAAGCAGGCCGAAAGGCACTGGCCTGGGACGTCGATCTCATTGTCGGCCCAGGCGCATCTGCAAGGGTATTACCGGCGGTATGGGTTTGAAGCGGTAGGTGTCGAGTACCTGGAAGATGGGATTCCACACATCGGCATGCATCGACCTTAAGGCTCGCGAAGGCGCCAACGCTGCCATCCGCCAATTCCTCAGGGATACTCCAGCACCGCTTTGATCCGATCCAGATTCTGCTCGATCCACCGCCGATCAATAGCGCCCCAATCGCGAATCCGGTAACGCCCGGCATGGTTCCGGGCGCCCTGCTCTTGCTCGAATTCGCAAGTGATATCCAGGTCAGCCAGTGCCGCGACAGTATCCTGGGCGGTGCGCCTGGGCATGCCGGTGGACTCGGTGAGGGCGGGAATGTTACTGGCCGTGTCGCTGTCGATCAGGTACGCCACATACAAGCGGCGGTAGAAGCTGCTCTTGGTCTTGCTGACGTCCATACGGTCATTCCTTGTCTTGTTGCAGATCCCGCCAGGTGAGGTAAACCCGCAAGTCGAATTCAACTTGGTGGTAGCCCGGCAGCATGTGCTCGCACAGCTGGTAGAAGGCCTTGTTGTGGTCCGACTCCTTGAAGTGGGCCAACTCGTGCACCACGATCATCTTCAGGAATTCAGGCGCCGCGTCCTTGAACAGCGAAGCAATACGAATTTCCTTCTTGGCCTTGAGCTTGCCGCCCTGCACTCGCGACACCGCCATGTGCAAGCCAAGTGCGCGATGAGTCAAGTCGAGGCGATTGTCGAACAGCACCTTGTCGATTGCCGGGGCGTTACGCAGGTACTGCTGCTTGAGGTCCAGCGCGTAACCGTACAACGCCTTGTCGCTCTGGATCGGATGGCGGCCGGGATAACGCTCGCGCAGGTATTCATCCAGTCGATCCTGGGCAATCAATTGTTGCACCTGGGCTTGCAGGGCGGTGGGGTACGCCTGGAGGTATTTGAGCACGGTCATCGGACGGCAACACAATCAATGAGGCCGCCAGTGTAGCGAATTCAGGCCTGCACCGCGCTCCAGTCGAACGGCCGGGCAAAGGCATCGGTGTCCTCGGCCATCAAGGGCCGCGCGACGAGGAAGCCCTGCACGTATTCGCAGCCATGGTCCTTGAGCCACTGATATTGCGCCTGAGTCTCGACCCCCTCGGCGATCACCCGCAAGCCTAGATGAATGCATAAATCGATCACCGAGGCGGCCAGCGCGGCATCCCGTGGCGAGTCCGGCAAACGGGCGATCAAATGCCGGTCCAGCTTGAGCGTATCGAGTTCCAAGTCGCGCAGATGCGTCAGCGAGCAGGGGCCGGAACCGAAATCGTCCAGCGCGACCCGCACCCCCAAGTGGCGCAACAGCCGCAACTGCTTATGGGTCTCGTCCGGGTTGCGCATCAGTGCATCCTCGGTCACCTCGACCTCCAATTGCCGAGGCTTCAACGCATGGCGCTCCAGAACCTGACGCAGTTCGGTCACCAGGTTGGGCATGCCGAACTGGGTGCTGCTCAGGCTCACCGCCAGCACCAGGTCATCGGCGAAAAAGCGTTCCCAGACTTTGCGCTGGGCCGCGCTGCGATGGTAAATCCAACTGCCAAGCCGACTGATCAGTCGCGCCTCCTCCAGCAAGGGCAGGAACAAGCCCGGCGGCACGTCCCCGACGCTCGGATGCTGCCAGCGCAACAGCGCCTCGAACCCGCGGATCCGCCCGTCGCGAATGTCCACTTGCGGCTGATAGACCATATTGAAGTCACGGTTCTCGATTGCTGAGCGCACGCTTTCTTCAAGCATCAACCGTGAACGGGCTCGACCGTTCATTTCGTGGTCGTAAAAACGATATTGCTGGCGACCGGCACGCTTGGCTTCGTACATGGCAATGTCGGAGGCGCGCAACAAACCATCCAGATTGGAGCCGCAGTCCGGGTAGGTCGCAATACCGATACTGGCGCCCAACGCCACGTCCATGCCTTCGATCTGCTGGCAGACCGAGACGCGCTCGATGAGCTTTTCGGCAATCTTGGCTGCTTGCTCGGGCACTTCCAGATCCAGCAAGGCCGTGAACTCATCACCGCCCAGTCGCGCCAGGATGTCGAACGGACGCAGGCAAGCTTTCAATTGTTCCGACACCCAGCGCAACACTCGGTCGCCGGCATCGTGTCCCAGGGAATCATTGACGCGCTTGAAGCCGTCGAGGTCCAGGTACAGCAGCACCCAGTTGCTCTCCGACCGTTCGCTGCGCATCAACAGGTTTTCCGCCGTCTGATAAAACCCCCTGCGGTTGAGCAAACCGGTCAGCGGGTCAGTAACAGCCTGGAATTCGAGTTGCTGATGTAGATGGCGGACCACCGACATGTCTTGGAGCGTCACCACCATGGCCTTTTGTTCCGAAGACAGCGGCGCGCAAGACAAGGCCACCGACACTTGCTGGCCGGGCGCGGTGCGCAACACGGCGTCGTGCAGGCGCCAGGTTTCGCCCCGCTGATAAGCCGTATGGATCTGCGAACCCACCCAATCGGGAATGTGGGGTTTTTGCAGGAAATCCAAGAACGCCCTTCCTTGCAACAGGTCGGCGGTGGCGTTGAGCAAACGGCACGTGGAAGGGTTGGCGAAACGGATGCACCCGCTCTCATCCACCACCAGGATGCCTTCGGCGGCGTTGTCCAGTACCGAGGCGTTGAAGGCCCGGGCGGCTTCCAGATCCTGGCTCAGGCGCTGCAAGGCCCGGCGGTTGCGCTGGTGCTCCAGCAAGGCATGAACCTTGGGCTTGAGGATTTGCGGGTCGAACGGCTTGAACAGGTAATCCACCGCGCCATTGGCGTAGCCCTTGATGACCGCGTCCTGGGATTGCTCATTGGCCGTCAGGAAAATAATCGGCGTAAGCCGCGTTCGCTGGCTGCCGCGCATCAGGCGCGCCACCTCGAAGCCGTCCATGTCCGGCATCTGCACATCCAGCAGCACCAGGTCGATGTCATGCTCAAGCAGCAGGTTCAAGGCCTCGACCCCGGAGGCTGCGGTCATGACCTGCCAATCCGGGCGCTGCAACAACGCTCGCATGCTGAGCAGGTTTTCAGGGTAATCATCAACAATTAACAGGACAGAGCTGTCTTCGCCAAACGGGGGTTGCGCGCATTCCATGCTGCTTCTCTTATCGGACGCCATGCCTGCCTTATAGAGCAAGGCGGACAAAATACAGTGATCTCACTCTAGACCGGCTTTCTGAAAAGCAGTAGATGTCAACACGCCATCATCCAGGCAAAGCCCGAAATAGCCGACTAACGGTCACCCTTCTCAGGCACAGAAACTGCAATGACCCATTCGACGAACAATTGACGTCAAACATTCGCCGAACGGTCAACAAGAAAAAGCCCCTCTCCAGCGTTTCGACACGCTTCAAAGGGCGGTTTAAAGCCTCCCGACACGGCGTACCCACTCTTACATCCGATACGCAGGACCTAGACATGATCGATCTCGCAACCTGGAACTTGAGCATTCCTGAAGGCGCACCACCGGCGACCATCCAAACCTCGCAACTGGTACAAGGTTTCAAGAACCAGTACTTCAACGCTGAAACCGGCACCGTGTTTTTCTGGGTCCCCGTCACGGGCGCCACGACGGCCAACGCCATTTACCCTCGCAGCGAGCTGCGCGAAACCAACAGCGACGGCACGTTGCGCAACTGGTTATACCCGGCTGCGGATAACAAGCTGGCCGCCACCCTGACCGTCGGCCAGGTGCCGAGCACCGGCAAGCTGGTGATTGGCCAGATCCACGCCAAGGACAGCACCAGTCCCATGGTAAAGCTGGAATACCAGTACAAGACCTACAGTTCCACCGGCAACATCGTCGCCAAGGTGCGCATGCGCCCTGATGATGCAGCGGGCCAGGTCATTACCATTGCCACGGGCATCAAGCTCAACCAGCCGTTCTCGTACCTTATCCACCTCAACCGTGCAGGTCTCTTGACCATCAGCGGTGCCGGTTATCAGTGGAGTGGCACAGTCAACAGCACCTGGAGCAACAAGCCGCTGTACTTCAAGGCAGGTGTCTACGTGCAGGACAACACCGGCTACGCCACTGAAGGCGGGAAAGCGACCTTCAGCCTGCTGGATATCGATCACAACCTCTAAGCTCGCCCCCCGAGCAGCAGCATGGATCGCTGCTTGCCCGCAGCCGACTCGCTCCCCTTCGATCAACGTTGCAAGGGCACCGCCAAAAAGCCATCGTTCAATAAAAATTTGACGCTACCGACCAACGGTCAATTATCTGCGGCACAAAATCGGTAATCCCTACTCTGACGGACTGCTGACGCCAATCCTCCGCCGAACGAACGTGCCAAATGTTTGTCCGCGCGCCTGCCGGCGTCCGCAGAAAGCGCGTCTTAGAGCCTCAGGCTGTGGCGTAAATCATTTCTTCTTCTCAGAAAGGATCCGAACATGGTCGACCTTGCAACCTGGAACCTGAGCATCCCCGAAGGCAGCCCGCCGAAGACCATCGAAACACCTCGATTGGTGAACGGGTTCAGGGACAAGTATTTCAACTCCGAAGGCAGCACGGTCTATTTCTGGTCACCCGTCACCGGTTCCAAGACTGAAAATGCGATCTATCCGCGCAGCGAATTGCGCGAAACCTACAGAGACGGCACCCTGCGCAACTGGCTGTACCCCGAGGCCGACAATCAATTGCGCGCGACGCTGGTGGTCAATCAGGTTCCCAGCAGCGGCAAGATTGTCATTGGTCAGATCCATGCCAAGGACAGCAACAAACCGATGGTGAAGCTGGAATACCAGTTCAAGGACGCCACCAACACCGGCAACATCGTCGCCAAGGTGCGCATGCGCCCCGATGACAGCAAAAGCCGGGTCATCACGGTGGCGACAGGCGTGAAGCTTGACCGGGCCTTTTCTTATCGGATACACCTTGATCGCACCGGCGACCTGGGCATCACCGCTGCGGGTAATAGCTGGTACACCACGGTCGGCGGCGCCTGGCGGGTCAAGCCGCTGTACTTCAAGGCTGGGGTGTATGTGCAGGACAACAGTGGCTATACCAGTGAAGGCGGCAAGGTGACGTTCAGCAAGTTGGACATCGATCACAACACCTGAGATTTCACTTCCGAAAATCTCGTAGGAAAACACCCTCTTGTGGCGAGAGGATTTATCCCCGCTGGGCTGCGAACCGGCCCCTCTTCTCGCCAGACCTACCGCATGCACCGTTTTACGGGGGCTGCGCCCCCGAGCGGGAGCAAGCTCCCTCGCCACAGGGGCGGTGCGTCCTACAGGGTCGATTTTGGCCTCGAAAATTTCCTCTATAGTTCGGCGGGTCTGCTGGCTTTGGTCAGTGGACGAGGGTTTCGCAGCCCGTGTGAGTTAGAATCACGACCGTCAGAAATCGACATAGGCCTCTCCTGCCGACGTCGGCTTTTCATGGCGGCTGTGTGTGGGAGATCTTCGGGTCTGCCGGGCTTCTAACTCCTCGGTCTGCGAACCCGCACATGGCTGCCACCCAATTTGTTTCGCAGCGAACGGTGGCAAATACTTTTTCTTGAGTTAGAGGTTTGTCATGAAAGCCGAACAATTGCTCAGCCGCTTCACTCCGCTCACGCCGATCGCCACCACCCACCCCGTCCTGTTCATCGATAAAACCGCCCCACTGACCGAGCTTCACGCCTGCGCCAGCGAGCGCCTGCACGCGACTCTCGACTACTTGACGCTCATGGCCTGCGCCACCCTGCGCGATTCGGCTGCCGGTGACTTCAACACCCTCGCCAATGTCGCTCGGATTCTGGTCCAGGATGTCACCGACGTGTTCGGTGTCATTGAACAACATGTCCTCGAAGACCAATAAAGCCCTCGCGGTGGGAGACGATCCTCAGTGGGGGCGAGCTTGCTCGCGATAGCGGTGGGTCATTGACAGGGATGCTGGCTGACACAGCGCTATCAAGTTCTGTGTGCATATCTATTACTGCGGTAACGGATATATACCCAAATCCCAAACATAAAAAACCCGCATCACTGCGGGTTTTTCAACAACGCTAAACCATCAATTAACCTTAGCGTTCAACTCGCCCTTCAAATACCGCTGATACATCGCTTCCAACGAGATCGGCTTGATCTTCGAAGCATTCCCCGCCGTACCAAACGCCTCATAACGCGCAATGCACACATCACGCATCGCCGTCACGGTCGCACCGAAGAACTTACGCGGGTCAAACTCGCTCGGGTTGGTCGCCATCAAGCGACGCATGGCACCGGTAGAAGCCAAACGCAGGTCGGTGTCGATGTTGACCTTGCGCACGCCGTACTTGATGCCCTCGACGATTTCCTCAACCGGCACGCCGTAGGTTTCCTTGATGTCGCCGCCGTACTGGTTGATGATCGCCAGCCACTCCTGCGGCACCGAGGACGAGCCGTGCATCACCAAGTGGGTGTTAGGGATGCGCTTGTGGATTTCCTTGATGCGGTCGATGGCCAGGACGTCGCCGGTCGGCGGCTTGGTGAACTTGTAGGCGCCGTGGCTGGTGCCGATGGCGATGGCCAGGGCGTCGACCTGGGTTTTCTTGACGAAGTCGGCGGCTTCTTCCGGATCGGTCAGCATCTGGCTGTGATCTAGCACGCCTTCGGCGCCGATGCCGTCTTCTTCGCCAGCCATGCCGGTTTCCAGGGAGCCGAGGCAACCCAGCTCACCTTCCACCGAAACGCCGCAGGCGTGGGCCATGGCGACGGTCTGCTGGGTGACGCGCACGTTGTATTCGTAGTCGGTCGGGGTCTTGCCGTCTTCGCCCAGGGAACCGTCCATCATCACCGAGCTGAAGCCCAGTTGGATGGAGCGCTGACAGACGTCAGGGCTGGTGCCGTGGTCCTGGTGCATGCACACCGGGATGTGCGGGAATTCTTCGATTGCCGCCAGGATCAAGTGACGCAGGAACGGCGCGCCGGCGTATTTGCGGGCACCGGCCGAAGCCTGGACGATCACCGGGGAGTCAGTCTTGTCAGCGGCTTCCATGATGGCGCGCATCTGCTCAAGGTTGTTGACGTTAAAGGCTGGGACGCCGTAGCCGAACTCGGCTGCGTGGTCCAGCATCTGACGCATGCTGATAAGTGCCATTGTGTGTGTCTCTCCCGGTCGAGGGTCGTTAATCGTGCCAGCCTGCCGGAGCGGCGGCGGCTATTCAAGTCATTGCGAGGTCGGGAAACCCGGCCTGCGTGTTCGGTGTTGCAAGAATCGTAGCGCGGGCCCAAAGCTTGGAATCAGCTTATTGAGCCTTGCAGCCACGCCCAATCAAGTCATTGGTGGCGACCCAATACGCCAGGCCTTCCTCGCCTTTTACGTGAAACGCCAGCATGTCATCACTGTACAGCGAACCTTCAGCGCCCGGTTCCAGCTTGAGGTGATAGACCTTCTCGGCGCCTCCCAGGCGTACGTCGACTTCCTTGTGAGCAGCATCGGCATAACGCCAGAGCACCTTGGCCTCGCTGTCACACGTCCAGCTCGTCCAGCCCTCTACGGCAGGCTCGGACGACTGGAAAAAACCCAGTTGCGAGCAACCGGCCAACAACGCCAATGCCACAACGGCGATAAAGCCTTTCATCCGTGTTCCTCGGCTGACGGCCCGCGCCGCCCGCCCTGAGTTAAAGAGTCTGACCCGTCAAGGGCAACCATGTTCCTTGACCGGCGCTTGCGTCTCGTATTTATCCAGGCCGTCCGGGCCGGATCGCTTGTTCAGCACCGGGTTGGTCTCGGCCTGCCAGTCAGCCTGGTAGCAGCCATCCTCGGGCGTTGGCGCCGCGGTATCGGGCGCCGTGGCTTTCGGGCTGCTCGCGCAGGCCGCCAGCAATGTCGCGGCCATCAGCGTCATGAACGTCTTGACCATCGGAACACTCCTTTGCCTGGTCAACGCTGCCTCAGGCCTTGGCCCGGCTTTCCAGGACTTCCACGGCCGGCAGCACTTTGCCTTCGACGAACTCGAGGAACGCGCCGCCACCGGTAGAAATGTAGGAGATCTGCTCGGCCACGCCATATTTATCGATGGCCGCCAGGGTGTCTCCGCCGCCGGCGATGGAGAACGCGTTGCTTTCGGCGATGGCCTGAGCCAGCACCTTGGTGCCGTTGCCGAACTGGTCGAACTCGAACACACCGACCGGACCGTTCCACAGGATAGTCTTGGAAGATTTCAGCAGTTCGGCAAAGTTGGCGGCGGTTTGTGGGCCGATGTCGAGGATCATGTCGTCCTCGGCCACGTCGGCGATCAGCTTGACGGTGGCGGTGGCGCTCTCGGCGAACTCCTTGGCGACGACCACGTCCACCGGCAGCGGCACGCTGACCTTGCCGGCGATTTCACGGGCGGTGTCCAACAGGTCCGGTTCGTACAGTGACTTGCCGACTGGGTGACCGGCGGCGGCGAGGAAAGTGTTGGCGATGCCGCCGCCGACGATCAACTGGTTGCAGACCTGGCTCAGGCTGTTGAGCACGTCCAGCTTGGTGGAAACCTTGGAGCCGGCAACGATAGCAGCCATCGGTTGGGCCGGAGAGCCCAGGGCCTTGCCCAGTGCGTCCAGTTCGGCCGCCAGCAGCGGGCCGGCAGCGGCGATTTTGGCGAATTTCGCCACGCCATGGGTCGAGCCCTCGGCACGGTGAGCGGTGCCGAACGCGTCCATCACGAACACGTCGCACAGGGCGGCGTATTGCTGGGCCAGCTCATCAGCGTTCTTTTTCTCGCCCTTGTTGAAGCGCACGTTTTCGAACAGCACGACGTCGCCGGCCTTCACGTCGACGCCGCCCAGGTAATCGGCCACCAGCGGCACGTCGCGGCCCAGGGCCTTGCTCAGGTAGTCAGCGACGGGCTTGAGGCTGTTTTCGGCTGAGAACTCTCCCTCGGTCGGGCGGCCCAGGTGGGAGCAGACCATCACGGCCGCGCCTTTTTCCAGGGCCAGCTTGATGGTCGGCAGCGAGGCCAGGATACGCGCGTCGCTGGTGACAACACCGTCCTTGACGGGGACGTTGAGGTCTTCGCGGATCAGTACGCGCTTACCTTGCAGATCGAGGTCGGACATCTTCAACACGGTCATGGGTCGCAATTCCTGGGTAACTGTTTAGAGAGCAGGTTTATTGGAAGCTATTTGCAGGTAATGCTCGGCAACGTCCAGCATTCGATTGGCAAAACCCCACTCGTTGTCGAACCAGGCCAGGATGTTCACAAGCCTGGGCCCGGAAACACGGGTCTGGCTGGCATCGACGATGGCCGAATGTGGGTCGTGGTTGAAATCACAACTGGCATGAGGCAACTCGGTGTAGGCCAGGAGGCCTTTGAGCGGGCCGCTGGTGGCGGCTTCGCGCAGGATCCGGTTGACCTCGGTGGCGTCGGTATCGCTCACGGTCTGCATCGTAATGTCGAGGCAGGACACGTTGACCGTCGGCACCCGCACGGCTTTGGCCTGAATTCGTCCCGCAAGTTCCGGCAACAGCCGTTCGATGCCGCGCGCCAGACCAGTGGACACCGGGATCACCGACTGAAAGGCCGAACGGGTACGACGCAAATCCTCATGATGATAAGCGTCGATCACCGGCTGGTCGTTCATCGCCGAGTGAATAGTGGTAATCGACACGTACTCCAAGCCAATGGCCTGGTCCAGCAGGCGCAACAGCGGCACGCCGCAGTTGGTGGTGCAGGACGCGTTGGACACCAGCAGCTCTTCGCCGGTCAGGCAATCCTGGTTCACCCCGTAGACGATGGTGGCATCGACATCCGCTTCGCTGGCCATCGGCTGGGAGAACAGCACCCGTGGCGCGCCAGCTGCGAGGAAACGCTGGCCATCGTCGCGGGTGTTGTAGGCACCGGAGCATTCAAGCACTAGATCAACGCCCAGGGACGCCCAATCAATGCCTTCAGGAGTGGCGCTGCGCAGGACTTTCACGCAATCGCCATTGATATGCAGACAATCGCCCTCGACCCGCACTTCGCCGGGGAACCGGCCGTGGGTGGAGTCAAAGCGTGTCAGGTATTCGATGCTGGCCATGTCAGCCAGATCATTGATCGCCACGATTTCGAAACCGGCCGAGGCCCCTCGCTCGAACAACGCACGCAAGACGCAACGACCAATGCGGCCGTAGCCGTTGAGTGCAACTTTGTAGGGACGCGGTTGGGGCATGGGGTTCTCTGATCGGGTTGAACCACTAGGGCAGCGTCGTCTGGGCCAGCGCTATCGCAGGCAAGCCCGCTCCCACAAGACCGGTAGAACCGTGTGGAGGGCGAGCTTGCTCACGATAGCGTCTGAACAGGTAGCCTGTTTACGGATCAGTCTTCCAGCAGTTCTTCAGCCTGACCCAGGATATTTTCCAGGGTGAAGCCGAATTCCTCGAACAGCGCCGGCGCAGGGGCCGACTCGCCGTAGGTGGTCATGCCGATGACGCGGCCTTCCAGGCCAACATACTTGTACCAGTAATCGGCGTGGGCGGCTTCAATGGCAATCCGCGCGCTGACTTGCAGCGGCAGCACGGCCTGCTTGTAGCCGGCATCCTGGGCATCGAACACGCTGGTGCACGGCATGGACACGACGCGCACGTTGCGGCCCTGCGCGGTCAGCTTGTCAAACGCCTGAACGGCCAGGCCCACTTCCGAACCGGTCGCGATCAGGATCAGTTCAGGCTCGCCGATGCAGTCCTTGAGCACGTAGCCGCCGCGGGTGATGTCGCTGATCTGGCCGGCATCGCGCTCCTGATGCTGCAGGTTCTGACGCGAGAAGATCAGCGCTGACGGACCGTCGTTACGCTCGATGGCGTATTTCCAGGCCACGGCCGATTCCACGGCGTCGCATGGGCGCCAGGTGTCCAGGTTCGGCGTGCAGCGCAGGCTCGCCAGTTGCTCGATCGGCTGATGCGTCGGGCCGTCTTCGCCCAGGCCGATGGAGTCGTGGGTGAACACATACAGGATGCGTTTTTTCATCAGCGCCGACATGCGCACGGCGTTGCGGGCGTATTCCATGAACATCAGGAAGGTCGCGCCGTAAGGCACCAGGCCACCATGCAGGGCAACGCCGTTCATGATCGCGCTCATGCCGAACTCACGAACGCCGTAGTACATGTAGTTGCCGCTGGCGTCTTCGGCGGTCACGCCCTTGCAGCCTTTCCACAGCGTCAGGTTGGAACCGGCCAGGTCTGCCGAACCGCCGAGCAGTTCCGGCAACAGCGGGCCAAAGGCGTTCAGGGTGTTCTGGCTGGCCTTGCGACTGGCGATGGTCTCGCCCTTGGCCGCGACTTCAGCGATATAGGCAGAAGCCTTCTCGGCGAAATCGGCCGGCAGCTCGCCGCTGAGACGACGCACCAGCTCGTTGGCCAGCTCAGGGAATTCGGCGGAATAGGCCGCGAAACGCTGGTCCCACTCGGCTTCGGCCGCGCGGCCTTTTTCCTTGGCGTCCCATTCGGCATAGATGTCGGCCGGGATTTCGAACGGACCGTGCTCCCACTTCAGCGCGGCGCGGGTCAGGGCGATTTCCTCGGCACCCAGTGGCGCGCCATGGCAATCTTCCTTGCCTTGCTTGTTCGGCGAGCCGAAACCGATGGTGGTCTTGCAGCAGATAAGGGTCGGCTGGGTGCTCTTGCGAGCGGTCTCGATGGCGATCTTGATTTCTTCAGGGTCGTGACCGTCGACGTTGCGGATCACCAGCCAGTTGTAGGCCTCGAAACGCCTCGGGGTGTCGTCGGTGAACCAGCCTTCGACTTCGCCGTCGATGGAAATCCCGTTGTCATCATAGAACGCGATCAGCTTGTCCAGGCCCAGGGTGCCGGCCAGGGAAGCGACTTCATGGGAAATACCTTCCATCATGCAGCCATCACCCAGGAACACGTAGGTGTGGTGATCGACAACGTTGTGACCTGGACGATTGAACTGCGCGGCCAGGACTTTTTCTGCCAAGGCAAAACCCACGGCATTGGCCAGGCCCTGGCCCAATGGACCGGTGGTGGTTTCCACGCCCGGGGTGTAGCCGTATTCCGGGTGGCCCGGGGTGCGGCTGTGCAGCTGGCGGAAGTTTTTCAGGTCATCGATCGACAGGTCATAACCGGTCAGGTGCAGCAGCGAGTAGATCAACATCGAGCCGTGGCCGTTGGACAGCACGAAGCGGTCACGGTCAGCAAACGCTGGGTTGCTCGGGCTGTGCTTGAGGTAGTCGCGCCACAGCACCTCGGCGATATCCGCCATACCCATGGGGGCACCGGGATGGCCGCTGTTGGCCTTTTGCACGGCATCCATGCTGAGGGCACGAATGGCATTGGCACGCTCACGACGGCTGGGCATCGCTGATCTCCTGGGTTTTGAATAACGAAACTGAAAAAAGGCGAGCATTTTCCCTCACCCACCCGCCTTGGGCAATCAGATAGTCGTCCAAAGGCGATATTTGCGGCGGATAACGTCGCATTAGCTGGGTGAAACCTTTCCGCTGATGGTGGGTAGAGTCACGCCTCCTTCGGGAAGTGCCATTTATCGAGCAATATCAAAACTTTTTGATATTGCCCTTGCGATGGGCCAGACCGGTCACTAGACTGCCGCCCATGAATTTACGCGTGCCTTCCATTCGCCATGACGATTGCGATGAGCTGGCGGCCCTTTGCAAGGCCGGCGGCGATCCGTTGCGGCTCAATGTATTGCGCGCCCTGGCCAACGACTCGTTCGGCGTTCTGGAACTGGCGCAGATCTTCGGCATCGGCCAATCCGGCATGAGCCATCATCTGAAGGTGCTGGCCCAGGCCGACCTGGTGGCGACGCGCCGTGAAGGCAACGCCATTTTCTACCGCCGCGCCCTGCCCCACACCGAGCTGCTGGGCGGCAAGCTGCATGCAGCGTTGCTGGAAGAGGTGGACGAGCTGGACTTGCCGCTGGACGTGCAGGCCCGGATCGCCCAGGTGCACGGGCAACGAGCCGCCGCCAGCCAGGACTTTTTCGCCCGGGTGGCGGAGAAATTTCGCGCCCAGCAGGACCTGATCGCAGGACTGCCGCAATACCGTGACAGCGTCGTGGCGCTGCTGGACAAGCTGAGCTTCGAGCCCACCGCCACGGCGATGGAAGTCGGCCCCGGCGACGGTGCATTCCTGCCGGAACTGGCGCGGCGCTTCAGCCAGGTGACCGCCCTGGACAACAGCCCGGCGATGCTCGAACTGGCCCGCCAGGTGTGCGAGCGCGAGTCCCTGGCGAATGTCAGGCTGCAACTGGCCGACGCCCTGAACGGCGTGAGCCTGCAGGCCGATTGTGTTGTATTGAACATGGTGCTTCATCATTTCGCCGCACCGGCCGATGCGCTCAAGCACATGGCCAATCTGCTGCAACCGGGCGGTAGCCTGTTGGTGACAGAGTTATGCAGCCACAACCAGAGTTGGGCCAAGGAGGCCTGCGGTGATCTATGGTTGGGGTTTGAACAGGACGATCTGGCCCGTTGGGCCACCGCTGCGGGCCTCGTGCCCGGGGAAAGCCTCTATGTGGGCTTACGTAATGGTTTCCAGATTCAGGTCCGCCATTTTCAGCGACCGGCTGGCGACACTCACCATCGGTAACTTGTAGGAAAACATCGAGATGAGCGAATACTCCCTTTTCACCTCCGAGTCCGTGTCTGAAGGGCATCCGGACAAAATCGCCGACCAGATTTCTGATGCGGTGCTGGACGCCATCATTGCTGAAGACAAGTTCGCCCGCGTGGCGTGCGAGACTCTGGTGAAAACGGGCGTGGCGATCATCGCCGGCGAAGTCACCACCTCGGCCTGGGTCGACCTGGAACAGATCGTTCGCGATGTGATCCTGGGGATCGGCTACAACAGCTCCGACGTCGGCTTCGACGGCGCGACTTGCGGCGTGATGAACATCATCGGCAAGCAGTCCCCCGACATCAACCAGGGTGTCGACCGCGCCAAGCCGGAAGACCAGGGCGCCGGCGACCAGGGCCTGATGTTCGGCTACGCCAGCAACGAAACCGACGTGCTGATGCCTGCGCCGATCACCTTCTCGCACCAGCTGGTGCAGCGTCAGGCCGAAGCCCGTAAATCCGGCCTGCTGCCTTGGCTGCGCCCGGACGCCAAGTCGCAAGTGACTTGCCGTTACGAAGGCGGCAAGGTCGTCGGTATCGACGCCGTTGTGCTGTCGACCCAGCACAACCCGGAAGTATCCTACAAAGACCTGCGCGAAGGCGTGATGGAACTGATCGTCAAGCACGTGCTGCCTGCCGAACTGCTGTCCAAGGACACCCAGTTCCACATCAACCCGACTGGCCAGTTCATCATTGGCGGCCCAGTGGGCGACTGCGGCCTGACCGGTCGCAAGATCATCGTCGACAGCTACGGCGGCATGGCCCGTCACGGTGGCGGCGCGTTCTCCGGCAAGGATCCATCCAAGGTTGACCGTTCGGCCGCTTACGCCGGTCGTTATGTCGCCAAGAACATCGTGGCCGCCGGCCTGGCCGAGCGTTGCGAGATCCAGGTTTCCTACGCCATCGGCGTCGCCCAGCCTACGTCGATCTCACTGAATACTTTCGGCACCGGCAAGATTGGCGATGACAAGATCATCAACCTGGTCCGCGAAGTGTTCGACCTGCGTCCATACGCGATCACCACCATGCTCGACCTGCTGCACCCGATGTACCAGGAGACCGCAGCCTATGGCCACTTCGGCCGCACGCCGCAGACCAAGACCGTGGGTGACGACACGTTCACCACGTTCACCTGGGAAAAGACCGACCGCGCTGACGCCCTGCGCGCCGCTGCTGGCCTGTAACACCCCGCCGCATTGAAAAAGCCCCTGGCGACTGAGTCGCCAGGGGCTTTTTTTACGCCTTCGTGGCGAGGGAGCTTGCTCCCGCTGGGGTGCGAAGCGCCCCCCCCTTCAAACCTCAGGGTGTATCAAGCTGTTCAAGTCCGCCGCGCCACCAACAAAAACGAAGCCGCGCTCGCCAGTAACCCCGCGCACATTCGGTTGAAGAACCGCTTGCCACTCGGCCGGGCGAACAGCCGCCGGGCATAAATACCCATGTAGCAATACAAGCCAATGGCAACGCATTCCAATGCCAGGAACAGCCCGCCCAGCACCGCGAACTGCTGGGTGACGGTGCCCGCGCGGTCAACGAACTGTGGCAGGAAAGCGGTAAAAAGCAGGATTGCCTTCGGATTGCCGATCGCCACGAGGAATTCCTGGCGCGCCAGGCTGGCCATGCTCATCGAACTGGCCTCTGCCTCGCCGGCGGCTTCAGGTTGCGCACGCCACAACTGCACAGCGAGATAAAAAAGATAACCGGCACCGACGAGCTTGATGCCCAGGAACAACAGCTCCGAGGTGTGCAGCACCGCCGTCAGCCCCACCGCCGCCAGGGCAATCATGATCGCAAACGCCAGCAGGCGGCCGATGCCACCGCTGCAGGCGCGAACGAAACCATAGCGCGAGGCGTTGCTGATCGATAGCAGGTTGTTCGGGCCCGGCGCCATGTTCAGCGCAAAGCAGGCCGGGATAAAGACCGCGAGCGTGGTCAGGTCCATCGGTTGCACTCCTGGCAGAGCGGATCGAGCGTCCATTCTGCACCGCTCAGTGACGCGTTCAAGGCACAGTTGCCCGGGCAAATCGCTCCCGACTGTACCGCCACAGCTTCGCCATCGCGCTTGGCAAAACCCGGTAACGCACTGGACCTCGCGCCTTTTGCAACACTGACTAGCCTTCCAGTACTTCACCTGGCAAGGATGCTTCGATGCTGTCGTTACTGCGTGCACTTGTAGGCTTTTTACTGACCATGCCCGTCCTCGCGGCCCCCTGCCCGAGTGGTCCAACCGAAGGTGTCCAGGCACAGGTCGACGTCCTCCAGCAACAGATCGATGACTGGGACGATGCCTATCACCGCCTCGGCCACTCCCTGGTGGCCGATGAGCTTTACGATCAGTCCCGAGCGCAACTGGAATATTGGCGCAACTGCCTTGGCCTCGGGTCGCCAGGCACGCCCTTGCGCTCCGCTGGCGGGAAAGTCCCCCACCCGATCGCTCATACCGGCCTGGATAAACTCAAGGACGCCGATGCCGTGCGCAGCTGGTTGGACAGTCGCGACGACGTATGGGCCCAGCCGAAAGTCGATGGCGTAGCGGTTACCCTGGTTTATCGCGGTGGACACCTGCACCAGGCGATCAGCCGCGGCGATGGCATCCAGGGACATGACTGGACCAACACTGCACGAAAGATCCGCGACATCCCCCAACGGTTGCGCGAACCTGCGGACCTGCTCGTCCAGGGCGAGCTCTACTGGCGGCTCGACGATCACGTACAGGCCGTCAGCGGCAGCCTTAACGCCCGATCAATCGTGGCGGGATTGATGGCCCGCAAGGACCTGAGCGCGGAACAGGCGTCTGGCATCGGCCTGTTCGTGTGGGAGTGGCCGGAAGGGCCGGCGACCCTGCCTGAACGGATTGCCGAGCTGAAAGAGCTGGGTTTCGCCGATGCGACCGTTTATAGCCAGCCCATCCAGGCATTGGCCGATGCGCAACACTGGCGCAACCACTGGTACCGCACGCCGCTGCCGTTCGCCAGCGACGGGGTCGTCTTGCGCCAGAGTCGTCGCCCGTCCGCCGATCGCTGGCGAGCCCGGGCGCCCTCCTGGAGCGTGGCATGGAAATACCCACACGCCCAGGCGCTGGCCGAGGTGCGCGATGTGCGTTTCAAGATCGGCCGCACCGGGCGTATTACGCCGGTGCTGGAGCTTGCGCCGGTGATGCTCGACGACCGCAAGATTCGCCGGGTAAGCGTCAGCTCACTCAAGCGCTGGGAAGGCATGGATATCCGCCCCGGCGACCAGGTCGCCATCAGCCTGGCCGGGTTGACCATTCCGCGGCTCGACAGTGTCGTGCTGCGCAGTGTCGAACGCCAGAGCCTCGACATCCCCGCCGCTGCCGATCATCACTTTTTGAGCTGCTGGCAACCGACGCCTGGCTGTGAAAGCCAGTTCCTCGCGCGCCTGAACTGGCTCAGCGGCAAGCACGGGCTCGCCCTGCCCCATGTTGGCCCCGGCACCTGGGAGCAACTGCTGGCCGCCGGCCAGCTGGACGGATTGCTGGATTGGTTGGCCCTTGATGCCGCCGAGCTTGCTAACATTGCCGGTTTCGGCGAACGCAACAGCGCACGTCTGCTCGCCAGCCTGGACAGCGCCCGGCAGCGCCCCTTCCGTCAATGGCTCAAGGCGCTTGGCGTGCCGCCCACCGGAGGGGCAAGGCTCGAGGAACGCTGGGATGTCCTGGCTGAACGCGACACTGAACAATGGCAAGCCGAAACGGGTATCGGGCCGGGACGCGCCGCGCAACTGAGCGCTTTTTTTCGCGACCCGCAGGTACTGGCCTTGAGTGAAACATTACGCACCGCAGGGGTCGATGGCTTCTAGTCCGGCCCGTGCGGTTGAACCCAAGAGACGGGAGGCGCTCCAACTGCGCATCTGTCTCGACCGCTCGTGAGTTTTTATACGGAGTTGCTATGAATTTCCTGTACCCCGTTGCTCTGCTGGCCTTATGCGGTGCCATGGCCGCCCCCTTGATGGCGGATGAACAGAGCCCGGAACTGACCGGTTGCGCAGCCAAGCGCCAAGGCATCATCAACCAGATCGAACTGGCCAGGTCCCGAGGCAATCAGGACCAGCAGGCCGGGCTGGAAACAGCCCTGGCCGAAGTCACCACCCACTGCACCGATGCTTCCCTGCGCAAGGAGCGTGAAAACAAGGTGCTGGAGGCCAAGCATGAAGTCAGTCGCCGTCAGGCCGACCTGGAAAAGGCCATGAAAAAAGGCGACGCGGAGAGAATCAACAAGCGCAAGGACAAGTTGGCGGCGTCCCGCAAGGAGCTGCAGGAAGCGGTGGACGAGCTGGATAAATAAGCACCGGGATGGGTTTCAATAGTCCCGGAATTCCTTATGACAGGCACTGCACGCATCCTCGACCTTCTGCACCGCCGGCCCCAGGTTACTGGCCCGGTAGGGCTGGACCCGACTGGCGGTCACCAACTCGGCGGTCGCCGCTTCGAGACTGCGGGCCAGTTCCTGGAAACGCGCCTGCTTCTGCCAGACTTCGTCCCGGGCACTGGTGTGATCCTGCTCACGCACCTGCGGAAAATGTTTCCACGGTTCATGGGAAAGTTGATCCAGTTGCACCGCGCCTTCGGCGAAACGCGCGCCATCGAACGGGACACGACCACGCAACATGCCACCCAACTCTTCGTTGGTCTTGAGCATCTGCTTGAAAATCGTCTTGCGCTGGCCCAATGGTGAGTTGGGATCGACACCACCACAGGCGGACAGCATCAGGCAGGCCAGCACTGCCATGGAAAATCGTCTTACAAACATTTTGGCCTCTGGACAGAAAACGACCGCTAGTATCCCCGGGTCGTCGGAAAACACCAATGGCCCTATCAACAATACGGGTGCCAGGCGCATGACAGCGCCTGGACGACCGCAAAGGAAATATCATGAACAGCCGCTTCAAGTCCTGGCGCACGGGCCTGGCGTTGACCTTACCGCTGATTGCACTGCTGGCCGGCTGCAACCGCGGCGAAAAGGTCGAGGAGCCTCAGACTCATGCCCTCGCCACCTACGTCAGCGCGCCCTGGGAGGCACTTCCGTCGGTAGCCGATGAAGACCTGCTGGCCGGCTTCGGCGCCTGGCGCAGCGCCTGCACCCGCCTCAAGGCCGATGCGGCCTGGGGGCCGACCTGCGCGGCGGCGGCCAATGTGCCGCAAACCGCCGCGGCTGTACGCAATTTCCTGAAACAGAACCTCGACGTCTATGGCCTGCGCTCGGGCGAAAACAGCCCCAACGGCCTGATTACCGGCTACTACGAGCCGGTCTATCCCGGCAGCCTCACGCAGACCGCCACGGCGAATATCCCGGTCTACGGTGTGCCTGAAGACATGATCGTCGTGGCGCTGGACAGCCTCTACCCGGAGCTCAAGGGCAAGCGCCTGCGCGGGCGTCTCGAAGGCCGCGTGCTGAAACCCTACGACGACGCCAGCACCATCGAGGCCAACGGCGTGAAGGCGCCGGTCATCGCCTGGCTCACCGACCCGATGAACCTGCAATTCCTGCAGATCCAGGGTTCGGGACGCATCCGGCTCGATGACGGCCGCCAGTTGCGCATCGGTTATGCCGACCAGAATGGCCACCCCTACCGGCCCATCGGCCGCTGGCTGGTGGAACAGGGCGAGCTGAAAAAAGAAGACGTGACCATGGGCACCATCAGTGCCTGGGCCAAGGCCCATCCGGAGCGGATCCCCGAGTTGCTGGGCAGCAACCCCAGCTATGTGTTTTTCAACCGCAACCCCGACAGCAACGAAGGCCCGCGAGGCTCGTTGAATGTACCGCTTACCGCCGGCTACAGCGTGGCGGTGGATCGCAAGGTGATTCCGTTGGGCAGCCTGCTGTGGCTGTCGACGACTCGCCCCGATGGCAGCGCCCTGAACCGTCCCGTCGCCGCCCAGGACACAGGGGGCGCGATCTCTGGCGAAGTCCGAGCGGATCTGTTCTGGGGCACCGGGGACGCGGCCGGGCAACTGGCCGGAGACATGAAACAGCAAGGTCAGATCTGGATGTTGTGGCCCAAGGGCATGGCACTGCCGCAAGTGCCACAGGTGGCGAATGCGGTCAACGCCAATCCTTGAGGAATGAGCTGACAGTGCAATCCCTTCGCGAGCCTGCTCGCGAAGAGGCCCGCACAAATATCAAATATTCAACAAACAGCCTCAGACCGAAACAAAGAAGAAACTCAGTACCAACCCTACCCCCACGAACCACACCAGCGAACGCAGGATCGCCCAGTCCGCCAGGTAGCAAATGATGTAGAGCAGGCGGCTGGTGATGAACAGCACCGCCAGCACATTGATGGTGACCAGCTCGGCATTGCCGGCCAGATGCGCGACGATCACGGCGGCGGCAAAAAACGGGGCGATTTCAAAGCTGTTCAATTGCGCGGCGTAGGCACGGCGGGGAGCGCCTTCGAGCGAGTCGAGAAAATCCCGGGGGTCGTGGTTATCTTGCAATCTGTATCTGCCGCCGGCCTTGGCGATGCCGATACACAGGTAAGGCAGGATAAAAGCAATCAAAACGCACCACAGGGCTACCGTCATACCGCATTTCCTTATTGAGTTTTATCGAGAATCGAGCGTCAAGCACCGCTAGAGCTTCATCACAGCATGCCAGCCCGCAGGCTAAGAGTCGCGGCCGGCCGAAAGGTTCTTTCAGCTAGCGCATGCCGAAAAGCACCACCACCGTTATACTGCACCCGACCACGCCGCACTCAGTTGCGCATAGATCAATTCCAATAATTCTGCTGCTGCCCGTTCATTCGAACCAAGGCATCGGCATGCGTATGCCTGATCAGAGCGTCAAGACTACAGACAGAGACCTTGCGCATGCCACTCGCCTTGCTTGCTTTGGCCGTCGCCGCTTTCGGCATCGGCACAACTGAATTTGTCATCATGGGGCTGTTGCCCGATGTCGCCCGTGACCTGGCCGTAAGCATTCCCCACGCAGGGTTGCTGATTACCGGCTATGCGCTGGGGGTGGTATTCGGCGCACCGATCCTGGCGATCGGCACCGCGAACATGCCGCGCAAGGCCACGCTGCTGGGCATGACGCTGATGTTCATTCTCGGCAACGTGCTCTGCGCCCTCGCACCAAACTACGTCACGCTGATGGCTGCCCGAGTCATTACCGCGCTCTGTCACGGGGCCTTTTTTGGCATCGGGTCGGTGGTGGCCGCCGGGCTGGTGTCACCGAACAAACGGGCCCAGGCGATTGCAATGATGTTCACCGGCCTGACCCTGGCGAATGTGCTGGGCGTGCCGCTGGGCACGGCCTTGGGTCAATACGCCGGCTGGCGATCGACGTTCTGGGCGGTAGCGGTCATCGGCGTGATTGCAGCCATCGCCCAATGGGTGTGGCTGCCCAAGGAAATTCCCATGGACAAGGCCAACCTCGCCAGTGAGTTCAAGGTGCTGGGCAAGGCCAATGTGCTGCTGGCGCTGGGCATGAGCGTGCTGGCTTCGACCAGCCTGTTCAGCGTGTTCACTTACATCGCACCGATCCTGCAGGACATCACTGGCGTGAGTCCCCACGGCATCACCGTCATGCTGTTGTTATTCGGCGTGGGCCTGACGGCGGGGAGTTTCCTGGGCGGACGCCTGGCTGACCGGCGCTTGCTGCCGTCCCTGGTGGGCATGGCGCTGGCCGTGGTGCTGGTGCTCGCCGCGTTCAGCCAGACCAGCCAATCGGTGATTCCGGCGGCGATCACCCTGGTGTTGTGGGGCGTCTTTGCGTTCGCCCTGTGCCCGATCCTGCAATTGCTGATCATTGACCAGGCCCACGAAGCCCCCAACCTGGGCTCGACCCTGAACCAGAGCGCCTTCAACCTGGGCAACGCGGCCGGCGCCTGGATCGGCGGCTTGGTGGTCGCCAGCGGCGCCGACCTCGCCGACTTGCCGTGGACCGGCGCCCTGGTCGGCGGGCTCACCGTGCTGACCGCGCTTTACTTCATTTATCGGCAACGTCACGTCGGCGCGGCGGCAGACCTTGCCGACTGAGGGGCGTATTGGTTTCGCTGCGCACCTGGGCGTGGCTGATCAGAGCAAAGATGAAGCTGCCGCCGATGATGTTTCCCGCCAGGGTCGGCGCGGCGAACACCATCCAGAAGTCCTCCCACGACAGCTGCCCGGCAAACACCAGGTAAGACACCTCGGCCGATCCCACGACGATGTGGGTGAAATCCCCGAGCGCCATGAGGTAGGTGATGAGGACAATGATCCACATCTTGGCGTTCTCCATGGAGGGGATCATCCACACCATGGTTGCGATCATCCAGCCGGAAATGATGCCTTTGGCGAACATCTGGCCGGTGTCGTTCTCCATCACCTTGCGGCCAATCTCCAGAAAGGCCAGGTCGGTGCGCCGGTCAAAGATCGGCAGGTGCAGCATCACATAGGCCACCAGCAAGGTGCCGCACAGGTTGCCCACCAGCACCACGCCCCATAACCGGAACAACCGGCCGAAGTTGCCCAGCGTGGGTTTGCTCATGATCGGCAGCACCGCCGTCAGGGTGTTTTCGGTGAATAACTGCTGCCGCGCGAGGATCACGGCCAGGAAGCCGGCGCAGTAGCCAAGACTGGCGATGACCTTGAAGCCTTCATGGTCCGGCAACCGGGAGTTGAGCAGCCCCATCGCCATCAGCGACAAGCCCATCGTCAAACCGGCCGCCAGGGCCGACCACCACAGGGCGGCGACACTGCGCTCCAGCTCCTGATCACCCTGGGTGCGAATGATTTCATGCAATACCGCCGCCCGTGGCGGCTGGTTGCGGTCGACCTCGTGCTGCTCCTCTGCCGAGAGGTCAGGGGTCTTGCCGTCTTTATGAGTGTCCATACAGCTCCTGAACCGGTGGCGTGATGTACCTACGACACGCGGCGCTCGGAGCTGTTCAGTGGTGCCAGGAAATGACCGGCGCCGGTAATGCCGCCTTCGCGAGCCTGCTCGCGAAGAACACAACGCCGACCCTATTCCACGGTATCGTCCTTAAACTGATCCTTGACGTACTTGATCTCGGTCCGGCCATGGGGCGCGGGCAAGCCGTCTTCGCCGAGGTTGACGAAAACCATCTTTTCCACCGTCAGGATGCTCTTGCGAGTGATCTTGTTGCGCACTTCGCAGGTCAGGGTGATGGACGTGCGGCCGAACTCGGTGGCGGTGATACCCAGTTCGATGATGTCGCCCTGGCGCGAGGCGCTGACAAAGTTGATTTCGGAGATGTATTTGGTGACCACACGCTGGTTACCGAGCTGGACGATGGCATAGATCGCCGCCTCCTCGTCGATCCAGCGCAGCAGGCTGCCACCGAACAGCGTGCCGTTGGGGTTGAGGTCTTCGGGCTTGACCCATTTGCGGGTGTGGAAATTCATGATCACTCCTGAGCTGCAAGCTTTAAGCTACAAGCGGCAAGAAAAGAGCTTTTGCGCTTCTAACTTGCCGCTTGCAGCTTGCAGCTTGCAGCTTGTCGCTGCGCACTTGCAACTATCCAGTCAAAGCCAGTTATAATCGCCACCGCTTTACCCGGTCCAGCCTTTGGACCGTTCCCGCCACCTGTCCGAGGGGCGCTGCAGCAGGCTCGACCTGTCAGGCTCGGATGGGGCGTTGTTTGTACGGGGCTCCCCGCACAGGCACTAAACGCACAACGGCGCCCATTCGCATACATTACGAATGGAGGCTCTTCATGAGCGCTGTTATCACGCCTGCTGCTTTTACCGACTACAAAGTCGCCGACATGTCCTTGGCTGCCTGGGGCCGTCGCGAAATCATCATTGCCGAATCCGAGATGCCAGCCCTGATGGGCCTGCGTCGCAAATATTCTGGCGAACAGCCATTGAAGGGCGCAAAAATCCTCGGCTGCATCCATATGACCATCCAGACCGCCGTGCTGATCGAAACCCTGATTGCCCTGGGTGCCGAAGTTCGTTGGTCCTCCTGCAACATCTTCTCGACCCAGGACCAGGCCGCTGCCGCCATCGCCGCTGCCGGTATCCCGGTATTCGCCTGGAAAGGCGAGACCGAGCAAGAGTACGAGTGGTGCCTGGAGCAGACCATCCTCAAGGATGGCCAGCCGTGGGACACCAACATGATCCTCGACGACGGCGGCGACCTGACCGAGCTGTTGCACAAGAAATACCCGGCCGTGCTGGACAAGGTCCACGGCGTGACCGAAGAAACCACCACCGGCGTACATCGCCTGCTGGACATGCTGGCCAAGGGCGAACTGAAGATCCCGGCCATCAACGTCAACGACTCGGTGACCAAGAGCAAGAACGACAACAAGTACGGCTGCCGTCACAGCCTCAACGACGCCATCAAGCGCGGCACCGACCACCTGCTGTCGGGCAAGCAGGCCCTGGTGATCGGCTACGGTGACGTGGGCAAGGGTTCGGCCCAATCCCTGCGTCAGGAAGGCATGATCGTCAAGGTGTCGGAAGTCGACCCGATCTGCGCCATGCAAGCGTGCATGGACGGTTTCGAGCTGGTTTCGCCGTTCATCGACGGGATCAACGACGGCACCGAGGCCAGCATCGACAAGGCACTGCTGGGCAAGATCGACCTGATCGTCACCACCACCGGTAACGTCAATGTCTGTGACGCCAACATGCTCAAGGCCCTGAAGAAGCGCGCCGTGGTCTGCAACATCGGTCACTTCGACAACGAAATCGACACCGCTTTCATGCGCAAGAACTGGGCATGGGAAGAAGTTAAGCCGCAGGTCCACAAGGTGCACCGCACCGGCACTGGCAGCTTCGACCCACAGAACGACGACTACCTGATCCTGCTCGCCGAAGGCCGCCTGGTTAACCTCGGCAACGCCACTGGCCACCCGAGCCGCATCATGGACGGCTCGTTCGCCAACCAGGTCCTCGCCCAGATCTTCCTGTTCGGCCAGAAATACGCCGACCTGTCGCCGGCCCAGAAAGCCGAGCGCCTGACCGTGGAAGTGCTGCCGAAGAAACTCGACGAAGAAGTAGCCCTGGAAATGGTCCGCGGTTTCGGCGGCGTGGTCACCCAGCTGACCAAGCAACAAGCTGACTACATCGGCGTCACCGTCGAAGGCCCGTTCAAGCCGCACGCTTATAGGTACTGACGGCAGCTGCGAGCTTTGAGCTTCAAGCTGCAAGTGAAAGCGGTTGTTCACTTGCAGCTTGAGGCTTCCTTCTTCATCGCTATTACGCAGCCGCGGGCTGCAAGCTTGAAAGCACAAGAATTCGGCGCACCGTCCTCTTGCAGCTTGTGGCTTGCAGCTTGCCGCTGGGAGCCCCGACCATGTCCCAAGAACGCCGCTACAGCTTCGAGTTCTTCCCGACGAAGACCGATGCTGGGCATGAAAAACTGATCGCCACTGCCCGTCAGTTGGCCAGCTACCAACCCGATTTCTTCTCCTGCACCTACGGCGCCGGCGGTTCGACCCGTGATCGCACGATGAACACCGTGCTGCAGCTCGAACGCGAAGTCAAAGTCCCGGCCGCTCCGCATCTCTCTTGCGTGGGCGATAGCAAGGATGACCTGCGCAGCCTGCTGACCCAATACCAAGCCGCCGGCATCAAGCGCATCGTGGCCCTGCGCGGCGACCTGCCGTCAGGCATGGGCATGGCCAGTGGCGAGCTGCGTCACGCCAATGAACTGGTTGAGTTCATTCGCGAAGAAACCGGCGAGCACTTTCACATTGAAATCGCCGCGTACCCGGAAATGCACCCTCAGGCGCGAAACTTCGAAGATGACCTGCGCAACTTCGTGCGCAAGGCCAACGCCGGCGCCAACAGCGCGATTACCCAGTACTTCTTCAACGCCGACAGCTATTTTTATTTCGTCGAGCGCGTTCGCAAGATGGGTGTCGACATTCCTGTGGTACCGGGGATCATGCCGATCACCAACTACAGCAAGCTGGCGCGATTCTCCGACGCCTGCGGGGCAGAAATCCCGCGCTGGATCCGCAAGCAACTGGAAGCCTACGGCGATGACACGTCCAGCATCCAAAGCTTCGGCGAAGAGGTCATCACGCAGATGTGTGAGCGGCTGCTGCAGGGTGGCGCGCCGGGCCTGCACTTCTACACGCTGAACCAGGCCGAGCCTAGCCTCGCGGTGTGGAACAACCTCAAGCTGCCGCGCTAGGCACCTCCCGAAGTGCCGGTACGCAAAGGCCCTGGTGAAAACCCGGGCCTTTTTCATGCGCCTTGCAGGCAAAGGGCAACCAACCCGCGAGCCAGAGCGCTCTAGCTATTTGATGAGTTCTCGTCGTAACCTCCGGCCATGCCCGTAGTCGTCCAGTTACTGACAGCCCTCTTTCTCTTGTGCCTGAGCGTCGCCGCCCAGGCCGAGAAGTTGCGCATTGTCACCGAACCCTGGGCGCCCTATGTCTATGAAGAAAATGGCAAGACCTTGGGCCTGGACTATGAAACCACGGCCATCGTTTTCAAGCGCCTGGGCATCGACGTGGAATGGCAACTGCTGCCCTGGAAACGTTGCCTGGCGATGTTGGAGCAAGGGCTGGCGGACGGCGCATTGGACATCTTCCGCAGCGACGAGCGCGATGCCTTGCTGCTCTACCCCAGCGAACCGCTGTCGGATGTGGAGTTCGTCATGTTCTACGCCAACGCGAGGCCCCATCCGTTTCGTAGCCTCGAGGACCTGGACGGGCTGACCGTCGGCACCTCCCCCGGTTATCTGTACAGTCAGGCGTTCAGGGAATCGACCCGATTCAAACAAGAAGCGGCGCCCACCCACGAAGCCAACTTCGGCAAGTTGCAGCTGGGCCGGATTGACTTGCTCATCACTGATCGCCGGGTCGGCCGGCATGTGCTCAAGGCGCTACAACTGGGGGACCAGATCACCGAAAGTCCCACGGTCGTGAGCCGCCAAAGCCAATACCTGGCGGTGCGGCGCGGCGCCGGCATGGATCTGCTGGTGCAACGCTTCGGCGCTGAGCTCAAGCGTTTCAAGCATGAGCCCGCCTATGCCGAGCTGAGTGCCCGCTATGGTGCCGGCCCGACGGCCAAGGCGGCTGGGACCGACACGGTGCCGCGTTGAAATACACCGTTGAGCAGCAGGAAAGCGGCGCACGGCGATTGCTCTGTTATACTCCGGCATTCCCGCCAGGCTCACGCCCGGACGCCCGGTCTTGCAAAAGGCATCCCGACACCGCTACAGCGCAGCTTCCAGCCCGCGCGAGCCCTGTCCGGACCCGTCTTCCAGACCCGGCGGGACCGGACGGGATGAGGTCTTCGATTGACCCCATTCGCGCCAGGCAAGACTATCCCTTTGGGCCAGGCCCTCACTAAAAACAGGATTACTCATGTCCTTTGCTTCCCTCGGTCTCTCCGAGGCTTTAGTCGGCGCCATCGAAGCCGCCGGCTACACCCAGCCTACCCCGGTGCAACAGCGGGCTATCCCCGCCGTGTTGCAAGGTCGCGATCTGATGGTCGCCGCACAGACAGGTACTGGCAAGACCGGCGGTTTCGCCCTTCCGATCCTGGAGCGGTTGTTTCCCAACGGTCACCCAGACAAATCCCAGCGTCATGGCCCGCGCCAACCGCGCGTACTGGTCCTGACCCCCACCCGCGAACTGGCGGCCCAGGTACACGAAAGCTTCAAGGTCTATGCTCGCGACCTGAAATTCGTCAGTGCCTGCATTTTCGGCGGCGTCGGCATGAACCCGCAGGTCCAGGCAATGGCGCGTGGCGTCGACGTGCTGGTGGCCTGCCCCGGTCGCCTGCTGGACCTGGCTGGCCAGGGCAGCGTCGATCTGTCCCACGTGGAAATCCTCGTGCTGGACGAAGCCGACCGCATGCTCGACATGGGTTTTGTCCATGACGTGAAGAAAGTGCTGGCCCGCCTGCCGGCCAAGCGCCAGAACCTACTGTTCTCGGCGACGTTCTCCAAGGACATCACCGACCTCGCCGGCAAGCTCTTGCACAACCCGGAACGCATCGAAGTCACGCCGCCGAACACCACGGTCGAGCGCATCGAGCAACGCGTATTCCGCCTTCCATCCAGCCATAAGCGTGCGCTGCTGGCGCACCTGATCACCACCGGCGCCTGGGAACAGGTCCTGGTGTTCACCCGCACCAAGCACGGCGCCAACCGCCTGGCCGAGTACCTGGATAAGCACGGCCTGCCGGCTGTGGCGATCCACGGTAACAAGAGCCAGAACGCCCGCACCAAGGCCCTGGCCGACTTCAAGGCCGGCGAAGTGCGCATCCTGGTTGCCACCGACATCGCCGCTCGCGGCCTCGACATCGACCAGTTGCCGCATGTGGTCAACTTCGAACTGCCGAACGTCGATGAAGACTACGTACACCGTATCGGCCGTACGGGCCGGGCCGGTCGTTCGGGCGAGGCGATCTCCCTGGTCGCGCCGGACGAAGAGAAGCTGCTCAAGAGCATCGAGCGTATGACCAAGCAGAAAATCGCTGACGGCGACCTGATGGGCTTCGATTCCAGCACCATTGAGGCTGAAAAACCTGAAGTGCGCGAGCGTCCGGATGTTCGTAACCCGCGCAACCCGCGTGGTCCACGCGGCGATGGTCCAAACGGCGGCGGCGGTGGCGGCGGTCGTAAAGACAAAGGCAAGGACAAGGGCAAGGAAAAGGCGGCCACCAGCGGTCGCGGCGAACGTCCGGCCCGCGAGCAGAAGCCCCGTGAAGGTACGCCAGCCCGTGAGCAGCAACGCCCAGCACCGCGCGCCGCAGCCGATCGTGCCCCGGATGAGTTCCTTGACGATGATGTCGATAACTTTGGCAACCGTGTCGACTACGTGCCACAGCAGAAACCGGCCCAAGGTCGCGGTCGTCGTCCAGGCGCCCCGGCACCCGGCGCTGGCGCTGGCGCAGCACCACGCAGTGGCCAGCCACAGGGCGGTCGCCAGAACGGTCCGCGCAACAGCAACGGCTCGTCCACCGGCACGCCACCGGCCAAGCGCAGCGGCCCGCGCAATGGCGCTCCGCGTGACGGCCAGGCCCGCCGCGAAGACTCTCGGCCACGCCGCCCGGCCCGTGATGACGACCAGCCTCGCCAGGAACCCGCCGTGCAGAACCCGCGTGGCAGCCAGCCGAAAATCATGCACAAGGAATCGAAGGTCGATCGTTTCCCGACGCCTGAGCAGCTGGATCAACTGCCAAGCCGTCCACGCGGTGAGAAGCCGGCATTGCTGACGCGAAATCGCTGAGTTTTTCCAACGCTTGAAAAAACGCCCCTGGTCGCAAGACCAGGGGCGTTTTTTTGTCAGGCCCGAAAGTTACTTCGCTTGAACACCTTCAAACGTCACGTACAGCTCGACCACGTCGGATTTTGGTCCCAGGTCTTTCTGCTTGCCAAAGTCGGAACGCTTGATCGTGGTAGTGCCTTCAAAGCCGGCACGGTAGCCGCCCCATGGGTCCTTGCCTTCACCCAGGAAAGTGGCCTTGACGACGATCGACTTGGTCACGCCCAGCAGGGTCAGATCACCAGTCACATCGGCGGTGTTCGCGCCGGTGGACTTGACGCTGGTGGACACGAAAGTGGCCTTGCCAAATTTGCTGGCGTTCAGGAAGTCGGCGCTGGCGATGTGCTTGTCACGCTCGGCGTGGTTGGTGAACACGCTGGCGGTATTGACGTTGAATTCGATCTTGCTGGCTTCAGGCTTGGCGGCGTCGAAGCTGAACTTGCCGTCGATATCCTTGAAGGTGCCGGTGATGTAGCTGTAGCCCAGGTGGCTGATCTTGAAGTCGACGAAGGCGTGCTGGCCTTCCTTGTCGACCACGTAGTCTGCGGCCATGGTCTGGCCGGCGGACAGCAGGGCAGAACCGATTGCCAGGGCGGCGAGCGTCTTTTTCAACATGCTTTCTATTCCTTTGGAGTCGAGGTTGAACATCAGGCTTGGCGCCCCAGCATGCGCTTGAGGGTCGCGTCACGGTCGATAAAGTGGTGCTTCAATGCTGCCAACGCATGGAGGCCGGAAAAAATTACCAGCGCCCACGCCAGGTAGAAGTGGATCTGGCCGGCGACGTCTGCCTGATCAGGCAGTCCGGATACCAGCGCGGGTACTTCAAACAAACCAAACACCGAGATCCCGACACCGTCTGCGGTGGAAATCAGGTAACCGGCGATCATCACGGCGAACAGCCCGAGATACAGTGCACTATGACCAATCCTGGCGCCGACGCGTGTAAGGCGGCCATAGGTTTCCAGGGTCGGTGGCGGCGGGCTGACGAAACGCCAGATCACTCGCAGCACCATCACCGCCAACAGCACCAGGCCGATGCTCTTGTGGATGTCCGGCGCGTCTTTGCGCCAGGTGCTGTAATAATCCAGCCCGACCATCCACAGGCCCAGCGCGAACAGCCCATACACCGCCAGGGCAACGGCCCAGTGCGAAACGATGCTGACCCAGCCATAGCGAGAAGAGGAGTTGCGTAGCTGCATTGCTCATATCCTGTAAAAACTGTGACCAAGACTAGCGAGTTATCTATCGAATTAAAGCGGAAAATTTCGCTTTGAAATATCGAGAAATACGATCATCAGTCTGGGACGAGTGCGTTAAGGAAAGATTAAAGCGGATGCGTTGGTTGGTGCCGAAGGGGGAGCCAGGAGATCAGCTTGGCTGGAAGGCGTCATCGCGAGCGGATTCGGCCCCACCAAAGCCGAGTGGGGCGACATTTGAGGAATGTGGAAATTAAAACTTGGTCGTTTTCTCTACCGCCTCTCTAGAGTCAATTGTTGACGCATTCAGACCTGTAGGGATCCATGTCGCATCTATAAGCTAATTGAGGATCGTGCTTTTTAAGCACCATACGGCCATTAGTACAGCCACCGACACCAAACACTATCAATACAATTAAAGCCGCTATCAATCTCATCTTCGCTCCAGTTTTTACGAGCTAAAGCCTTGAATGATTAGTTCACTGAACATTTTGGGTTGTAGGGATCAAGGGTGCATTTGTACGCCAACTGAGGGTCCCGTTCTGGAATCATCGGAATAATCAGGGGATCCCGACATTCACCATACACACACCCGTACAGCGAAACTGATACGACCATTGCCATCAGTATTTTCATACGCGCTCCTGTTTTTCAAGGAGCCTGAACGCATGGCCCGGCGAGCTCTATCGGCTGCTTCCGGTTAAAGGGTGGGAAGTTTCCGATATATCGTCGAGCCCTGTAGGACGTCGGCGTAATGATCGACCCGTGGCGAGGGAGCTTGCTCCCGCTCGGCTGCGAAGCAGTCGTAAACCGGCGGGTGCGGTGTGTCTGATGTTCCGCATCGGGAGGGTTTGGGGCCGCTTCGCGGCCCAGCGGGAGCAAGCTCCCTCGCCACGGGTTTATTGCTTGCCTTAAGTGGACGGCAGCGTTCTTTCCACTTGACGTTACTGAGCCTTGGTCTCAGCAGTCGTTGCCGGTTTGGCGGCGGGCTTCTTCGCCGGTTCAGCCTTTTTTACCGGAGCCTTGGCCGGGGCTTTTTTAGCCGGGGCCTTGGCCGCCGGCTTCTTCGCCGCTGGCTTGGCCGCAGCTTTCTTGGCTGGCTCGGTCTTCGCTGGCGCCGGCGCGGGTGGTTCCACCGGCGCTGGGGCTGGGACGGGGGCCGGTGCCGGTGCTGGAGGCGGCGCTACCGGCTCGGGGGCCTTGGCCGGCTCTGGTTTCTTGTCGTCATCCGAGCCGCCGAACAGGTTGCTGAAGAAATTGCCTTTCTTCGCCGCCACCGCTCCGGCGGCAGCTGCTGCGGCCGGGGCGACTTTTGGTGGTTCGAACGACTTGCCCGCCGCCAGGTCTTCAACCTGGCTGGCGGCGCGCTGGCCGCTGCGCAGTGCGCCTTCCAGGGTGCCCGGGTACAAAGCGTCAGTGTGTTCGCCGGCAAAGGCTACGCGCTGCAAGGGCTTTTCCCACAGGCGCCAGTATTTGCTGATCTGGCCCGGACCAAACGCCAGGTACGCGCCGCCCATGGCAGGGTCGGTGCTGTAGCGACGGATTTCATAACCGGTGAAGGCGCCGCGCGCCTGTGGATAAAACGCGTGGAGGCGGATCAGCACCTGGTCGACCATCTGTTTGTCGCCGAAGGCCTGCATCACTCGCGCATTGTCGCCGGACAGGTTGATGACCACATTGGCGCCGCCCTTCATGGCCGGCTCGATCCACATCATGCCGAGCCCGGCGTTGCTGTAGATCTCGCCCGACATGCGTGCCTTGCTGTCCCAGACCGGGGTCTTGAACTTGAGCATGATCTGGTCGCGCCAGCCGTAGTTGGTGCCTTTGATCGCGCCAAGGTGCTGGGCATCCAGGGCCGGGGTCAGCTGGATCTTGTTCAGCGCCCGCAAGGGCACGGCCAGCACGACATAGTCGGCCTGGTAACCAACGCTGCCGACCTTGACGGTGACGCCATCCTTGTCCTGGGAAATGGCCGACACCGGCGAGGCGGTCTTGATGGTTTTCAGTTGCTTGACGAACGCCTGGGCCAATACCGGGCTGCCACCGAGCAGGCGCGAGGCGCGCAGGTCACGGTCGGACACGCCGCGATAGACGCGGTTCTGCTGGGCGAAATAAAGCAGCGACAGGCGCGACGGCTCGTCATAGCGCGTGCGGATTTCCTGGTTGACCAACTGTCGGGCGGTGGCCGGCAGTTGCAAACGGTCCAGCCAGTTAGACACGGTGATCTGGTCGAGCGCGTGTAACGTACTGGTCGCCGTCGGGTTCAGTGGGTCGTCGATGGAACGGGCCAGATCATCCAGGGTGGTTTCGTAGCGCTTGAGCGCTTCGGCGGTCGCTGGCTGCTTGGTCGCCAGGTCGGCGGCAGTAAAATAGGTGCCGTCGATCAGGTAGCTGGGGGTACGCACGAATTCCGGCGCCGGCGTAGTGCTCAGCTTGAAGGTCGAAACGTACTTGTTCAGTACCGGCTGGACCTTGTCGTTGCCGATCCACTCGCTGGTGGCCATGCCCGAACGGCCGCCCAGGCTCGGTTTGGCTTCCAGCAGGGTCACGGCCCAGCCCTTGTTTTGCAATTCGTAGGCCGCCGTGAGTCCGGCCAGCCCGCCGCCGATGACGATGGCCGTCGGTTGTTTGTCCTTGGCCAGCGCCGAAACGCTGAACAGCCCTATCATCACCAGCGCACAGGCGCGCAGCCAACCAGCAGACATTCAGCGAACTCCGGAATTACGTAAGAATTTTCGGTTTTTCGAGCCAGTCGGCTCCGGGAACGGCGAAGAATACGTCAGCCATCAAAACGCCGCCAGCGACGTCTATCGCCTCACCGAAACTAGCGCGGACGACACAATGGGTTGTTCCCCGGCCCGCCATTGCATAGGCTTGCGCGATTGTTTTGCCCGCGCCCGCCGCGAGCTGCCTCGAGGAGACTGTACATGGGCCTGAATAACCAGTGGATGCAACGCGACCTCGCGGTGCTGTGGCATCCTTGCACGCAGATGAAAGATCACGAACAGCTGCCGCTGATCCCTATCAAGCGCGGCGAAGGCGTGTGGCTGGAAGACTTTGAAGGCAAGCGCTACCTCGACGCCGTCAGTTCCTGGTGGGTCAACGTGTTCGGCCACGCCAACCCGCGCATCAACCAGCGCATCAAGGATCAGGTCGATCAACTGGAACATGTGATCCTCGCCGGTTTCAGCCACCAGCCGGTGATCGAATTGTCCGAACGCCTGGTGAAGATGACGCCTGAAGGCTTGACCCGGTGCTTCTACGCCGATAACGGCTCGTCCTGCATCGAAGTGGCGATGAAGATGAGCTTTCACTATTGGATCAATCGCGGCCGACCGGACAAAAAGCGCTTCGTCACCCTGAGCAACAGCTACCACGGCGAAACCATCGCGGCGATGTCGGTGGGCGACGTGCCGCTGTTCACCGAAACCTACAAGGCGTTGCTGCTGGACACCATTAAAGTGCCGAGCCCCGACTGCTACCACCGCCCCGACGGCATGGGTTGGGAAGAGCATTCGCGCAACATGTTCGCCGCGATGGAACAGACCCTGGCCGAGCACCACGACACGGTGGCGGCAGTGATCGTCGAACCGCTGATCCAGGGCGCCGGCGGGATGCGCATGTATCACCCGGTGTATTTGAAGTTATTGCGCGAAGCTTGCGACCGCTACGGCGTGCACCTGATCCACGATGAAATCGCGGTCGGCTTCGGCCGCACCGGGACGATGTTTGCCTGTGAACAGGCCGGCATCACGCCGGATTTCCTCTGCCTGTCGAAGGCCCTGACGGGCGGTTACCTGCCGCTGGCGGCATGCGTGACCACCGATGAGGTCTACAGCGCCTTCTACGACGACTATCCGACCCTGCGCGCCTTCCTGCATTCCCACAGCTACACCGGCAATCCGCTGGCCTGCGCGGCCGCCCTGGCGACGCTGGATATCTTCGAAGAAGACAACGTTATCGAAAACAACAAGGCCCTGGCCCAGCGGATGGCGAGCGCCACGGCGCACCTGGCCGACCATCCCAACGTGGCCGAAGTGCGCCAGACCGGCATGGTGCTCGCCATCGAAATGGTCAAGGACAAGGCCAGCAAGACCGCCTATCCGTGGCAGGAGCGCCGCGGCCTGACGGTGTTCCAGCATGCCTTGGAGCGCGGCGCGTTGCTGCGGCCGCTGGGCAGCGTGGTGTATTTTCTGCCGCCTTATGTGATCACGCCGGAACAGATCGACTTTCTGGCCGAGGTCGCCAGCGAAGGTATCGACATCGCCACGCGAGACACGGTCAGCGTGGCGGTGCCGAAGGATTTCCACCCTGGCTTTCGTGATCCAGGCTGATTGCACGCTTTCCCGTGGCGAGGGAGCTTGCTCCCGCTGGGCTGCGTAGCGGCCCCATTCTTGCGATTGCTGCGCAATCGAGCGGGAGCAAGCTCCCTCGCCACAACAGCACTTGACCATGCAGCAATGCGCACCCGTACTTAGAGAACAAAACATGAGACTGTCCCGCTTCTTCATCGACACGCCCCTGAGCCTCGGCGACCATGAACTGCCCGAAGCCCAGGCCCATTACATCGGCCGTGTGCTGCGCATGGCCGAGGGTGATGCGGTGCAGGTGTTCGACGGCTCCGGCCAGGAGTTTCGCGGCACCCTGGCCGAAGTCGGCAAGAAGCGTGTGCGCGTGCAGCTCGACGAACAATTTGCCGGCCAGGCTGAATCGCCCTTGCGTATTCACTTAGGCCAGGGCCTGTCCCGGGGCGAGCGCATGGATTGGGCGATCCAGAAAGCCACGGAACTGGGCGTCAGCGAGATCACGCCGATTTTCACCGAGCGCTGCGAAGTGCGCCTCAAGGATGAACGCGCCGACAAGCGTTTGCTGCACTGGCGCCAAGTGGCGATCAGCGCCTGCGAGCAATGCGGGCGCTCCACCGTCCCAGTGATTCATCCACCCTTATTGCTGGCCGACTGGTTGAAGCAGACCGCCGCCGAACTGAAGCTGGTGCTGCATCCGGTGGCCGAGCCGCTGGTCAGCCATGCCAAGCCGACAACGCTGGCATTCCTGATCGGCCCGGAGGGTGGCCTATCCGACGCCGAGGTCGGGCAAGCCAAGGGCAACGGCTACCACGCCGCCCGCCTCGGCCCCCGCGTGCTGCGCACCGAAACCGCGCCAGTGGTAGCGCTGGCCGTGGCGCAGCAGTTGTGGGGAGATTTCTGAAGCTGGAAATTTCCCCGGTGTAAAAAGTTTATTTCACCGGATCACTGGTCGGCTTGGCAATGATCGCCTTCAATTCGCTGGTCATGGGGAATTCCAGGTTCAAGCCCTTGGGTGGGATCGGCTTCTGGAACCAGCGATCATAGATCGCGTTGATCTCGCCTGACTTGTACAAATCCGCGAGGGTCGCATTAACCAGCGCGAGGAACCGCGGGTCGTCCCTGCGCACCATGCAACTGTAGATTTCCCGCGATTGCTCTTCCCCGACCACCACCCATTTGTGCGGATCGCGGGCCTTGGCCCGTTCGCCGTAGAGCAGCGCGTCGTCCATGTAGAACGCCGCCGCGCGACCGGTCTCGAGCATCTGGAAGGCTTCGCCGTGGTCCTTGGCGCTGATAACGAACATGTCGACCTGGTTGTCCTGGTTGTAGCTTTTGAGGAAGCGCTCGTTGGTGGTGCCTGCCGTGGTCACCACGTTCTTGCCGCGCAGATCGGCGAAGCTGCGGATGCCGCTGTCCTTGGCCGTCAGCAACTGGCCCTTTACGTAAATGAAGCCGTAGGAAAACGCCACTTGCTTCTGGCGCTCGGCGGTAACGCCGGTGGAGCCGCACTCCAGGTCCACAGTGCCGTTTTGCACCAGGGGAATGCGGGTTTGGGAAGTCACCAGGTTGTACTTCACGTTCAGTTGCGGCAGCGCCAGTTGCTGTTTGATGCGCTCGACCACCTTGTTCGCCAGTTCCACCGAATAACCCATCGGCTTGCCGCTGTTATCTGCGATATAGGAAAACGGCACCGAAGCATCGCGATAGCCCAGGGTGATGCTGTGGCTGCTGGCGATCTTGTCCAGCGTGCCAACCGGGGGCGGCTCGTTGGCGAAAACCTGGGAGCCGAGCAGCAGGCTCAGGGTGCAGCCGATCAACGTGATTTTTTGCATTGTTATACTCCGTTGCGGTAGGTCAGGCGGCGCGGGGCGTGAGGCCCTGCATGTCGATAGAAGGCGTGCGATGGCGGATCAGTTCGCTGAGCAAACGACCGCTGCCGCAGGCCAGGGTAAATCCCAAGGCGCCATGGCCGAGGTTGAGCCACAGGTTGCGATAACCCGTGGCGCCGATCAGCGGCACGCCGCTGGGCGTGGCCGGACGCATGCCCGCCCACTCGACGGCGCGTTCGTAATCGCCGACCAGCGGGAACGTTTCCATGGCCTGACGCCGGATCAGGGCCAGGCGTCTGGGGTCTGGCGCTGGGTCGAAGCCGACAATGTCCACCATCGCCGCCACGCGCAGTTGTTCACCGATGCGAGCGTAGACGACCTTGCGGTCATAGTCGGTGATGCTCAGTTCAGGCGCGCGGTGTCGCGCATCGATCGGCACCGTCAGGCTGTAGCCCTTGAGCGGGTACAACGGCATTCGCATCCCTGGCAATGCAAGCGCTGCGCTGCGGTGCCCGGCGGCGATGACCAAGTGCTCCACTTCCAGGCGTCGCTCGCCCAGGTCGACCGCTTGCACCGCCCCGTTGGCATGATGGATACCCGTCACGGCGCGCCCCAACATGAATTCGCAGCGCCCTGACGCCCGCAGTCGCGCCGCCAGTTGCAGGCAAAAACCGTGGCAATCGGCGACTTCCTCATCCGGCGTGTAGATCGCCCCCGCCCACGACACGCCAGCCAAGGCAGGCTCCAGGCCAGCGCATTCGGTTGGGCCCAGCACGTGCTGATGAACGTGATCGGTCACTCGCTGGCGTGCGTGTTGAAAATGGCCGGCACTGCGAAACGTCACCAACTTGCCGTTGCGCCGCCACTCGAAGCCGTCGAGACGGTCTTCTTCACGCCAGGTCTGGAGCGTCGCCTGGCTCAACAATGCCAGGCGCAACAGGTGCGCGCCGTTGCGCCGGTTGATCGAGGTCCGGCATGCGGCAACAAACGCCGCCATCCAGCGCCATTGCGCCGGATCCAGGCGCGGACGCAGCTTGAGCGGCGAATCGCCACGCAACATCCAGCCCAACGCCTGCCACGGCACGCCGGCGTCAGCCAGCGGCGTGACGTAGCGATAGGACAACTGGCCGCCGTTGGCGAAACTGGTTTCGCTGCCCACCTCATTCCGGGCGTCCACCAGCGTGACGTCGATGCCATCGCGAACCAGCGCATAAGCCGTCGCCAACCCGACCACACCGCCACCGATGATGCAGACCCGCTCAGCCATGTCCATCTCACACCCGTTTCGAATGGACCGAGATTAGAACCAGGTGACAGCCCTCGAACAATGAATAAAGATGGGCCTCCTATAAGCAAAGGTTATGGGCTTGCCATGCGCCTTCGTCATATCGAGGTTTTCCAGGCCATTCGCCAGGCCGGCTCCATCAGCGGCGCCGCCCAGTTGCTGCACGTTTCCCAGCCGGCGGTGACCAAGGTGTTGCAGCATGCCGAGCAGCAACTGGGGTTTGCGCTGTTCTTGCGGGTGCGCGGCAAGTTGCAGGCCACGCCCGAGGCGCTGGAACTGGAACGCGAGGTCGACAAGGTCAGCGAAAGCCTGCAAGGTGTTCGACGCCTGGCCCAGAGCCTGCGCCGCGAGCCGGGGCACAGCCTGCGGATCGGCGCCACGCCGGCCTTGGCCCTGGCATTGTTGCCCGCGGCGGTCCATCAATGGACCCGACGCTATCCGGACATCGTCTGCGAGCTGTCCAGCGCCCATAGCCGCGAACTGACGCAGAACCTGCTGATGCGTGAAATCGACGTCGCCCTGACCTTGCAACCTCCCGACCACCCGGGGCTCAAGGCCCAGCCGCTCGCCAGCGGTGTGTTGGTGGCGCTGGCCCCGCGCGACCATTGGCCCGAAGCGGCAATCGGCAGTCCGATGCCGTTGCAGGAACTGGCCGATGCGCCATTGATCGGCCTGTCCAGCACCGACCCTTTATCCGCTAGGCTGGACGGCTATCTCATATCGGTGGAGCCGCCACCGCGCGTCAACATCGCTGTGCAGACCTATTCTCTGGCCCGGGCCATGGTCGAGTCCGGCGCCGGGCTGGCGGTTATCGACCCCTTCACGGCCTTGGGCGCCTCGAGCACCCGCACGGCCATCCGGCCACTGGCGCCGCCTCTGCCCATTTGCCTTTACGCCGTGACCCGAGCCAACGAGGCTGCGGCGCATACGCTGGGCGCCTTGCTGGAGATTGTTGCCAGCCAGGCCCAGGCGCAGTTGGATCGCCTGTTCGCCACCGCTCAAAGCACATAGAACAGAATTGCCACGAAGTGCAGCAGGCTCCCGGCGATCACGAACAGGTGCCAGATGCCATGGGCATGGCGCAGGCGATGATCGAGGGCGAAAAAAATGATGCCGACGGTGTAGAGCACGCCGCCCGAGGCCAGCCAGGCGAAACCGGTGCTGCCCAGGGCCGCCAGCAACGGCTTGACCGCGATCAATACAATCCAGCCCATCACCGCATAGATGACAATCGACAGGATCCGCGCTTCGGAACGCGGCTTGATCTCCTGCAGGATGCCGATCACGGCCAGTCCCCAGACGATCCCGAACAAGGTCCAGCCCCACGGCCCGCGCAGGGTCACCAGGCAGAACGGCGTATAACTGCCGGCAATCAGCAGATAGATCGAAAAATGATCGACCTTTTGCATGATCTCTTTCCGGCGCCCGCGCACGCTGTGATAAACCGTCGAGGCGCTGTAGAGCACCAGCAAGGTGAACCCATAGATCGCCACGCTGACGATCTTCCAGGGATCGCCGGCCATCCCGGCAATCACCAGCAACCACACCGCGCCGATAAACGCCGCGACCGCCCCCACCAAATGCGTCCAGGCGTTGAGTCGTTCCCCGTGATACATCCAATCCCACCCTACATTCCGAAACAGGTGCCAAGGCTCAGGCTTGGCGCTTTAAAGTGCAATGGTTTGCTTTTTTAAATGGCTACACGGCTTCTTCGGGCACAATCAGGCCATACGAATAAGAGTCCACCCCATGTTGATCGACGAAGAATTGACCCTTAAAAAGCTCGAGGTGTTCCTCGCCTTCATGCGCACCGGCAACCTGGCGCGGGCAGCGGCCGATTTGCAGACCAGCAACGTCAGCGTGCACCGGGCCATTCATTCGCTGGAGAGCGCGCTGCGTTGCCCGCTGTTCAAGCACGAAGGCCGCAACCTCACTCCGCTGGAGAGCGCCTATGTGTTGGAAGAGCGCGCGCAGAAGCTGATCCAGGACGTGGTCGAAAGCGTGCGCCTGACCCGCGAGGCGGCCGGGTTTTCCGCCGAACGCTTCAAACTGGGCTCGCTGTATTCGTTGACGGTCAAGACCGTGCCGCAACTGATCATGGGCCTGAAGATCCGCCGCAGCGAACTCAATATCGACCTGATCATGGGCTCGAACATCGACCTGTTGTACAAGCTCAAGAACATGGAAGTCGATGCGATCCTGGTGTCCCTGGACGACAGCGTCAACGATCCGGACTGCGAGCAAATATCGCTGTTTTCCGATGACATCTTCCTCGCCACGCCGGCCGACTCACCCTTCGCCCAGCGCAGCGACGTCGACCTGGCCGAAGTGCGCAACGAGACGTTCATTACCTTGACGCAGGGCTTTGCCACGCATCAGGACGGCGTGCGGGTGTTCAAGCAGGCAGGGTTCGCGCCGAAGGTGGCGATGCAGGTCAACGACATCTTCACCCTGCTGAGCATGGTCAGCTCCGGGGTCGGTTATGCGTTGCTGCCGGGCAGGATTGCGGCGGTGTATGAGAACCGGGTGAAGCTGATCCCGTTGCAGGAGAAATACCGGTTGCAGCAGCACATCGGCGTGGTCTTCCTGAAGGCCAAGGAGCGTGATCCGAATCTGCTGGCGCTGTTGGCCGAGTGTCGGATGTATGCCAACCGCCAGGCCTGAAACCGAGCCTGTCATGATCGTTCCCACGCTCTGCGTGGGAACGATCACTCAACGATCGCTCAAGCCCTACCCCATCAACCCGCGCATGATCAGAAACAACAACGAAGGCCCAAGCAAGCACCCTAGCGCGGTGTAGAACGCCGCCGTCAGGCAGCCATAGGGCACCAGTTTCGGATCGGTCGCCGCAAGGCCGCCCGCCACGCCGCTGGAAGTGCCCATCAAGCCGCCAAAGATCACTGCGCTGCGCGGATTGTTGAGACCGATATAGGGCGCCACGAAAGGCGTCGCCACCATCACCAGAATGGCCTTGATCAACCCGGCGGCAATCGACAGCGCCATGACTTCGGAACTTGCGCCAATCGCCGCGCCGGTGACCGGTCCGACAATGTAGGTTACGGCGCCGGCACCGATGGTAGTCAGACTCACCACGTCGGTGTAACCAAAGGCCATCGCGACACCGACCCCGGCGACAAACGAGGTGCCCACCCCGACGAACAGCGCCAGCACGCCGACGAGTCCCGCGCGCTTGAGCTCATCGACGCTGACGCCAAATGCCGTGGCGACAATGGCGAAGTCCCGCAGCATGGCGCCGCCGAGCAGACCGATGCCGGAGAGCAGCGGAATATCCACGACACCTTTTTGCCCGCCGGTCATTGCACCACCGATGTACGCGAGCACCAACCCCAGCAAAATTGCAATGGCCGAGCCGTGCAGGCGCCCCTTGGTGAACGTGTCGCTGATCCAGTACGACACCCACATGGTGATGCCGACAATGGCAAAACCACTGATCAGGCCGTAGCCGGTAATCACCTTCATCATCGATTCGTACATGGCGGTCACCCTACGGTTTTCACGGAAACATCGGCTTCAGGCGTCTTGTTGCCGATGCGCACCAGCACCGGAACGAGCGCGAATGCGATGACCACCGCCAACGTCCCGGCCAGAATCGCCATAGGCCCGCCCTTGAGCGCGCCATAGACGTTTTGCTGCGCCGCCATCGCCACCACGATCGGGATGTAGATAGCGCTCCAGAACTCCACGCCAGCTTCGGACTTGCCCTTGAATAGGCCACGCTTGCTCAGGTAGCTGCCCAAACCTATCAACAGCAGCATCGCTAAACCGACACCGCCGACGTTGGCCGGCACGCCAATCAGCTTGCCCAGCAGCTCACCCACAAAAATACCCGCCAGGGTACAAAAGGCCAGAAACGCCACACCATAGATAATCATTGTCGTCATCCTCAAATTGCATCGTCGAAGTTGTTGTTTTTGTGCTTCGCCAGCTTGAGTCGGTGTCTAGGGTTGGCGGCGTCCCTCCTCATGCAACAGCGCTTGCAGGGTGTCGAGCCGCGCGCCGTCAAACGCCATGACCGTGCCCTGCTCGAATACCCGGCGCGCCAGCCCGGTCAGCACCGCGCCGGGCGGCAACTCGATCTGCAAACGCACCCCACGCTCGTAGGCGCTTTGCACCGTGCCACGCCAATCGACCACGCGGCACATGTTGAACGCCAGGTCGTCGCGCAAGGCATCGGGCTTGATGATCGGCCGAGCGCGGCTGCCGCTGAGATAGCCCAGTGTTGGCGCTTTCAACGGCACCTCGGCAAACGCCTGGGCCAACGTCCGGGCCGGCGTCTCCAGCAGCGGACAATGGGACGGCACGCTCACCGCCAATCGGCAGGCCTTGCCGGCGCCCTGGCTGCGCGCCTGTTCGGCGACGCGGCGCATGCCTTCATCGCTGCCGGCGATGACTACTTGGTTGTCGGCGTTGATATTGGCCAGGTAGACCGGTGTGGTTTCGCTGTGCACCTGCGCCAGCAAGGCTTGCACCGCCGCGAGATCCAAGCCGATAATTGCCGTCATGCCGTAGCCTTGCGGATACGCCTGCTGCATCAACGCGCCGCGCAGGCTGACCAGTCGCAACGCATCCTCGAACTCCAGCGCGCCAGCCACCACCGCCGCCGGATAGGCACCGATGGACAGTCCCGCCACGTAATCCGGTGCGGGGGCCTGTTCCAACAGTTGACGGGAAGCCGCCACGCCTGCGATCAACAGGCACAGCTGCACGGCGCGGGTCGATTGCAGCGCCTGGGCCGTGTCGAGTTGCAGGACATCCTCGCCCAGCACATCACTTGCCTCGTCCAGAATCTGCCGCGACAAACCGTGGAGCATACCCACGCGCTGTGCACCCTGGCCGGGGAAAACGAAAAGGCTGCTCACGCGACCTGCTCCAAAGCAGGCTGCCACGGGTCGGTTACCAGGCGTGCCTGGACATCATCCTTGAGCAACACCCGTGGCGACGAACCCGCCCATTCCCGTAGGGCGAGCGCACCGCAGGGCGTTTGCAGTTGTATGTCCACGGTGCAGACCGAGGCGTCCAATTGCGTCAACAGGTCCTTGGCCTGGAGACGGTCCATGAAGCGCGGCGCCCTCAGGATCAAGTCGAGGTCGCTGCGTTCATGCAGTGCCTCGACGCCCGTGGCGAGCTCGAATCCGGCGCTGCCGCTGACGCCCCAGGTCCAGCGACTGGCATCGAGTAACGGACGCAACTGCGACAAGGCTTTCAAGGCCGGCAGGTCGCGAGGGGACTCAACATGGCAAAGGTCTTCCGGACGCACCCGGCGCTCTATCGCAGCCACAGGCATCGACGCGGCGTAACGCTGTTCACGGGAGCGACCGCGCAGGCCCACCGCAACGTGCCCGGGCGGCGTGACCGCTCGGCGCACCACCACCGGTTGCCCATGGCGCAGTGACTCGACAGCCCAGTCCGGCGCATCCGCCGGCAGCTGTTCCGGGGTCATGCCCCAGAGCAGGTCATGGGCCAGGAACGTCCTCACCACTGCGCCCTCAACAATTGGCGAACGTTGCTGGACGCTGCTCGGTGGGTCGCGCCCAGGCGACTGCCGAGATCCCGAGGCGCCCCGGCCACGTCATTGATCGCCTGTTGCAGGCAATCGGTCACCCGGGCCAGATCCGCCGCCGTCGGTTGCTCGATCTGTTCCACCGACAAGGTTTCCCAGAGCAGGCCCAAGCTGGCAAAACTGTCGATGTCATAGGCCATCGGCGGCACGCTGGCGGCCAAGGCCTCCAGCTCTTCGACACTGCGCAGAGTCACCCGCGCCGCCGAAGCCTTGCCCATGGCGTGCACCATCACGCCCGGGTCGCGCAGGGCGATCAGTCGGTTGGCCTGGTAGCCGTGGGCCAGGAATGCGCCGGACATGGCCTTGCCCACCAGCAAGCCGATCACCGGATGTCCGGCCAATCGTGCGCGGGCGTAGCTGTCCGCCGCACCGGCCAGGGCTTGATGAATGCCCAGGGCCTCTTCGCGCCGACCGTAGGCCTGGCTCGGTACATCGACGATGGCGATCAACGCACGCTTGGCTGCGGTATTGCGGTCGGCTTCGATGGCGTCGTCCACGGCTTTGGCCAGGCCCCAGCCTTCGAGCAAGCCGACTTCGCCGTTGCGCGCCCTTGGGAAACGGTTGTCGGGATCGGCCACCACCGTCAGCAGGCGCACGGTTTGCTCGCCCAGCCTGACATCCGCGACTCTCAACGAAGCGGGCAAACCTTGCACTGCACTGGCGCCGCCACTCAAGGCCTCGAACCAACGCAGCCCCCTCAACGAATACGCACTCATGGGCGTTCTCCCTGATACAACTGGCGAACCGCTGCCGGTTCGATTTGCACATCGGTATCCAAGCGAGCCAGGCGCTGGAGGAACCGCTCGGCCTGACCGCTGCGGTGCGCGGTGGGCACACCCAGGTGCAGCAGCTCGCCAACCTGCTGGCGAATCCGTGCCACGTCATCGGCGACGTAACGGTCCACCAGCCCGGTGGCGAAACGCTGTTCACCGCCCGTCAGGCTCCAGATGAAGGGGCGGTCGCGGGAATCGTATTCGTCCAGGCCGGCCTCCTGTTCGATCACCTGCGGACCGTTCAGCCCCAGTCGCGCTTCTTGGGTGACCAGCAAATAACTGCATAACCCGGCGGCGATCGACATGCCGCCAAAGCAGCCGACGCTGCCGGCCACCACGCCGACGACCGGTTGGTACTGGCGCAGGTCGACAATCGCCGAATGGATCTCGGCAATCGCCGCGAGCCCGAGGTTGGCTTCCTGTAACCGCACGCCACCGGTTTCCAGCAGCAGCACGGCGCGGGTGGGCGTGCCGTTGCGATTGTCTTCGGCGGCCAACTCCAGCGCACCGGCAATCTTTGCCCCGCCGACTTCGCCAAGGCTGCCGCCCTGGAACGCGCCTTCGATAGCTGCCACAACGACCGGCAAACCATCGAGGTTGCCCTTGGCGATCACCACGCCGTCATCGCTTTGCGGCACCACGCCCTGGCGCAGCAGCCAGGGCGACATGACACGCTGGAACGGGTCGAGCAATTCGCGGAACGTACCCTCATCGAGCAGGGCCTTGGCCCGTTGCCGGGCACCGAGTTCGACGAAGCTATGCTTGTTGAGCAACGCGGCGCTGTCAGTCATGGCCGATCTCCTCGAAGCCTTGTTCCAGGCGCAAGCGCACCACGCCGGGGGTGGCGCCAAAATCGTGGATATCGATGGTCATCGCAGGCGGGGTCTGGCCGTCGAACATGCGCGCGAACAGATGCCGCCAGCGTTGTTCGCTGCCATTGACCGACGTCTGCACTTGAATCGAAAGCGTACCCGCCAAGCCTGGTTCGATCAGCACTTCCAGGTCGCCCGAGCCGACGCAGCCCACCAGCGCCCGGCCCCGTGGCGGCTGCCCGGCGGGGAATTGAAAGGATAAGGTTTCCATCAGCACACTCCTGGGAAGCGGCCATCGCCGCGCTCGATGCGGTCGAGAAACAGGCAGGCGGCGAGCAGGTCGGCGGCGCCGCCGGGCGAGGCATTCAAGGCAATCAGTTGTTGGTCCAGCGCGTGCAATTGGCGGCGACCCGCCAAGGTCGCGCTGCCACCGGCAGCCAGCACGGCTTGGGCGCCTTGTTGCATGGCCTGCAAACCCGCTTCGCCGGCGCGGTAGAGCACGCAGGTGTCGGCCAGGGTGGTCATGATCGCCAGCAAGGCATCGAGACGAGAGTTCTGCTCACCCGCGCCCGCCGCGCGACTGCGCTTGAGTTGCGGCAGGCCCAGGCCGGTGACGGCCGGGAACGCCAGTTGCGCTTGCTCCCGGGCACCGCGCGCACCGTAGCGCTGGGCGACTTGGGCGCCGTGGCTTAACGGTTGGGGCGCATAACGGTCGTTGAGCAAGGCCAGGCGGGCGGCACGTAAAGTGACTGCGCTCGCGACGCTGGATTCAGGTTCCAGCGCCGCCGCCGCCACCAGCAGGCCCAAGGCCCAGATCGCGCCACGGTGGGTATTCACCCCGCCCGTGGTGGTAAGCATCGCGGCTTCACCTTCACGGCCTATCCGACCGAGGGCTTCGCGCAGCGGCAGGCCGATCTCGCCGCAGACCAACGCGGCTTCGGCCATCTCCTTGAACGCCGGCCACAACGACAGCGCCGAAGCGTGCATCAGGCCCAGGTGCAAATCGGTGTGGGCACCGCTGCCGCGAGGGTCAACCAGGGCCGGTTTGGGCGACAAGTCGGCTTCGTCGATCAGCGCGTCCACCGCCAGGTCGGCCAAGCGCTCAGCGAAGGATAATGTTTGGGGTTGCAGGTTTAGGGCGTGCATTTACCAGCTCCTGAACTTGGCGGGCGGGTTGTAGAGGCCACCGGACCACTCCACCAGATCGGCAACGCTCTTGGCCGCGAGCAGCTCGCGGGTGGCGTCGGTACGGCGGATGCCGAGGTCTTCGGGCAAGGCAATCAACCCTTCGCGGCGCATGCGCGCGGTGTCTTTCGGGTCATGGCGCAAGCCGATGGCGGTGACGCCGGCCACGGCGGCGATCATCGCCTGGCGCTCTTCCAGGGAGCGGGCCTTGTACAGGTAGGCGATGCCCTCTTCGGTGAGCAGATGGGTGACGTCATCGCCGTAGATCATGATCGGCGCCAGGGGCATGCCGGCTTTCTTTGCCACGTCCACCGCGTCAAGGGTCTCGACGAAAGTGGGTTTGCCGCCCTCCTGGAACGTCTCGACCATCTGCACCACCAGTTTCTTGCCGCGCTCGAGCAACGGCGCCTCGCCATCGCCGTGGCGCATGTCGAGCCACGCCGGTGTACCGTGACGGCGACCGCGCGGGTCATGGCCCATGTTTGGCGCTCCGCCGAAACCGGCCAAGCGGCCACGGGTCACGGTGGAGGAATGGCCGTCGCCGTCCACTTGCAAGGTAGCGCCGATGAACAGGTCCACCGCGTACTGCCCGGCCAGTTGGCAGACCATGCGATTGGAGCGCAGCGAGCCGTCGTGGCCGGTGAAGAACACATCGGGACGGGCGGCGATGTAGTTTTCCATGCCCAGCTCGGTGCCAAAGCAATGCACGCTTTCGACCCAGCCGCTTTCGATGGCCGGGATAAGCGTCGGGTGCGGATTGAGGGTCCAGTTGCGGCAGATCTTGCCTTTCAGGCCCAGGGATTCGCCGTAGGTGGGCAGGATCAGTTCGATGGCGGCGGTGTTGAAACCGATGCCGTGATTGAGGGATTGGACGTTGTGTTTTTCGTAGATTCCACGGATCGCCATCATCGCCATCAACACATGCACCGGCTTGATATGGCGCGGGTCGCGGGTGAACAGCGGCTCGATGTAGAACGGCTTGTCGGCCACCACCACGAAATCGACCCAGGACGCTGGAATGTCCACTCGCGGCAGGTCGCTGACGTCGTCCACCAACTGGTTGACCTGGACAATGACAATGCCATCGCTGAAGGCCGCCGGCTCGATCAACGCCGGGGTGTCTTCGGTGCTGGGGCCGGTGTAGATATTGCCGGCACGGTCGGCCATGAAGCCGGCTGACAGCACGACGTTGGGAATCAGGTCCACCACCAGCCGGGCATAGAGTTCGATGTAGGTATGGATCGCGCCGATTTCCAGCAAGCCGTCTTCGAGCAACTGGCTGATGCGCAGGCTTTGGGTGCCGGCGAAAGAGAAATCGAGCTTGCGGGCGATGCCGCGCTCGAACAGGTCCAGATGCTCGGACCGGCCAACGCTGGGCATGATCATGTGCAGATCGTGCAGTTTTGAAGGGTCGACTTTCGCCAGCGACCGCGACAGGAAATCCGCCTGCTTCTGGTTATTGCCCTCCAGCACCACACGGTCGCCGGGCAGGATCAACGCCTCCAGCGCCGCGACGATCTTGTCGGTGGGCAACACCACACCGTCGGCCAGCCCCTTCACCAGCCCGAGGCGCCGCTGCTTTTCGCTGCGCCGCCGCGTCCAGCGCGAGTCGGGGGATATTGTTGTTGTCATGACCACTCCACGGGTTCGCTGTCGTGGGGGTCACCTTAGGAGTGTTGGGGCGAGGGCATCAATCAAGCTGGGTGGTGAATCGTTACGGTTGGAGTAATGGTTGAATGCCAAAGCGGCGGACAATGCTTTGTGGCGAGGGAGCTTGCTCCCGCGCGGCTGCGCAGCAGTCGTCGCTTTTGGGGCCGCTTCGGGCTGGAGCGCCAGCCCGGCCCAGCGGGAGCAAGCTCCCTCGCCACGGATATCAAGTCTTGGCCATCAATTGCCGGACCCGTTCGAGCAGTTCTGCTGCGCTCTCAATCAGTTGGGTAAGGAGTGCATGGTCTTCGTCCATATAACCCTCGTACTCGGCAAGGTTACGCCGCTCATGACACAACGCGAATAACCGGACCTGTACTTTGCCGATGTCCGCCGTGTGAATCAGGCACTGGAAGACCAGATAGCGCTTGTCCGACCGATAACCGCTCAAGCGTAGCGCCGTGAGCGCCAAGGCATGGGCCGCGTTGTATGCCAGGTCGAAACGGCTGGCGAAAGAAAGGGCTGTTGTTTGGGCATCCTTCAAGCGATCCACGGCTGAACGCATCAGGCCCTCACACTCCTGGCGATCCGGTGGTTCGGCTTTCAGGCCGCCGCTATGTAACAGATTCTCCAGGTTTTGGTGCTTGTCCATCCTTGGTTTCCAAAGGGTCTTCACCCAGCAAATTGATCTTGTCCTGTTGCGCTACCCGCACCACAAAGCTGTTGCCGGCCGCAAATTTTGCTACCCAGTCCTGAGGCGTGTAGAGCGTAGGGTTGAGGGGGCGACCCAGTTGTTCTTCCAGAGGTAAGAGCCGCTCCATCACTTCACTGTAGTGCAGGCCCTCGCCAATCAGCATGAGGTCTATGTCGCTGGATGTGTTCGCTTGGCCCTTGGCGACAGAGCCATACACGAACGCCCAGCGCAGTTGTCCTGAAAAAGGCTCCAATGCCTGGCGCAACGGTTCGGCGATACCGATGGTTTTGCGCACGATGCCTAGCAGCTCAGCGTAAATCGGGCAGCGTGGGTTGGCTTGATAATGGGTTTGATTGCCCAGACGAGTCATGGTGAGCACGCCTGAGCGTTGCAGGCGTTCCAGCTCCCGCATGAGGCTGCCTTTGCCTATTTGAGCCCAGCGAGCAATTTCGTTGGTGTAGAAGCTTTGATCCGGCTTACCGAACAACAAACCTAAGACCCGGCGCTGAGTGGCCGTGAACAGCGCATCGCTGAGAGGAAGGTGATTCATGGTAACAACCGATAGTCCCAAAAAGGGAACGATAGGTCCCTTTTTGGGACTTATCAAGGCTTGCCGCTTAACTCAGTCCCATAAAGGGACTTAACAGACCCTTTATGGGACTGTTTCACAGTCCAGCGGGAAAAAGCTCTCTGGCCACGGAATCTCAACGGTTTTGAGATCTCGATGAAATGAATACCTACTCCTACAGGTACAACGCCAGGCCTATTTTTTTACCAACCCCGCCGCCATCACCAATTCTTCCAAGGCCAACAAATCCGGCACTTTCGCCACGTGTTCCCCCACTTGCACCGCCGCCTGCTCCAGCCCGCACAGCGGCACGTCGACGTAGCTCAATTGGCTGTCGAGCTTGTAGGAACGCGGGATGCCTTGTACCAGCAGCGCAACGAAGCGCAGTTCCGGCCGACCGCCCAAAGCGTTGAGCACGACGATGCGCGCGCGCTCACCGATGACGGTTTTCTGGCCGCAGGCCGATTCGAAGCTCAGCAGCGGGATCTGCCGTTCACGCCAGCTCACCCAGCCCAGGAACCACGGCGGGGTGTCCAGATCGAACGCGCTGCTCTGGTAATCGATCAGTTCGGCCACCGCCACGTTGGGCAGGATCAGGTGCCGATCAGCCAAGGGCAGCAATAGCCCAGTGAGATGACTGGCGCGAGAGTCATGCATGGTTTTTGCCCCAGTACGCAATGCTGTCGAGCAACACCGACTCTTGGTACGGCTTGCCCAGGTAGTCGTTGACGCCGATTGCCGTGGCGCGGTCGCGGTGTTTCTGGCCGGTGCGGGAAGTGATCATGATGATCGGCAGGTGCGCCAGGCGCGGGTCGTTGCGCACCTGGGTGGCCACTTCGAAGCCGTCCATGCGCGGCATCTCGATGTCCAGCAGCATCAGGTCGGGGGAGTGCTCGGCCAGCAACGCCATGGCGTCCACACCGTCCTTGGCGGTGAGCACGTGCATGCCATGGCGCTCCAGCAGGCGGCTGGTGACCTTGCGCACGGTCACAGAGTCGTCCACCACCAAAACCAACAGCGGACGTTGCGGTTCACTCTCGCCTTGCGCGCGTCCATCGCGACGCGGGACCTGGTGTGGCAAAGCGCGGATCGGCGCCAGCAGGTCAAGGATTAGCACCACCCGGCCGTCCCCCAGGATCGTCGCTCCCGACAGGCCCCGGACCGCCGAAAATTGCGGACCAAGGCTCTTGACCACGATTTCCCGGGTCCCGGTGGTGGCGTCCACCTGCACGGCAATATGCCGCTCATTGCATTGCACCAGCAGCACCGGCAAGGGTTGGCTCTGGCCCAGCAATTTCGGGCGAGCGCCGGTTTTCAGCAACTCGCCGAGGTAGCACAACTCATAACGCTGCCCGGCATAGGTGTAGACCGGCGGGTCGAGCTGGTAATAGCCGTCCAGCTCGGCGGGCAGCACCCGGACAATGCTTTCAATGGTGTTCAGCGGAATGGCGTACTGGTCCTCGTGACACTGCACCATCAACGCCCGGTTAACCGCCACGGTGAACGGCAGGCGAATGCGAAAATGCACGCCCTGCCCCGGCGTGGAGTCGATGCCCATGCTGCCGCCCAACTGCCGCACCTCTTCATGGACCACGTCCATGCCGACGCCACGCCCGGATATCTGGGTGATTTTTTCGGCGGTGGAGAACCCGGGCTGCAAGATGAACTGCAACACGTCGCGATCGCTCATGTCGCTGTCTGGCGACAACAAGCCACGCTTGATCGCCTTGCGCCGCACCGCGTCCAGCGGCACACCGGCCCCGTCGTCACGGATGTCGAAAATGATGTCGCCGCCCTCCCGGGACAGGTCGAGGCTGATACGTCCCCGGGCGGGTTTGCCCGCGGCGATCCGCACGTCGGCCGGCTCGAGGCCATGGTCGACGGCGTTACGCAGCATGTGTTCCAGGGGGGCGGCCATGCGCTCGAGCACATTTCGATCCATCTCGCCCTCGGCGTTGCCGACCACGAACTCAACGTCCTTGCCCAGCTCCTGCGCCACTTGCCGCACGATGCGTTTGAGGCGCGGCAGCATGCGCTCGAACGGCACCATGCGCGTACGCATAAGGCCCTCTTGGAGTTCGGTGTTAATGCGCCCTTGCTGTTGCAACAGGTTTTCCGCGTCGTGGTTGCTGCGATCAAGGGTTTCCTTGAGGTCGAGCAGGTCCGAGGCGGACTCGAACAGCGCCCGGGACAATTGCTGCAACTGGGAGTGGCGGTCCATTTCCAGCGGGTCGAACTCTTCGTAGCCCAACCGTTCGGCTTCCACCTGTTGGCGACTGAGAATTTGCCCCTGGGTCTCGGTATCCAGGCGGCGCAACTGGTCGCGCATGCGCTCGATGGTGGTTTCCATCTCGCTCAGGGCGGTGCGGGCATCGTTGACCTGCTGCTCGATGCGGCCACGGAAGATCGAGGTTTCACCGGCCAGGTTCACCAGATCGTCGAGCAATTCGGCGGAGACCTTGACCATGTCCGCACCGTCGCTTGACGCGACGGGCTCGGCTCGCGCCAGCAAAGGCGCCGGGGCCTGGGGCAACGCCGGTTCCGCTGCCGCAACGGTCGCGGGGGCCTCGCCGCCCTGCGGATGATTCACGGCCTGGATCCGCGCAATCAATCGATCGCCTGGCGGACATGGCTGGCCGGCACGAACCGCGTCGAGCATCTGCGCCAGCCGGTCATGGCTGCCCTGCAACAAGCTGAAGAGCTCCGGGCTTGGCTGCAACAGGCCCGCCGACAGACCTTCATAAAGGTTCTCAAGCTCGTGGGCGAGATCGCCGATGGGCGCGATTTCCACCATCCGCGCTCCACCCTTGAGCGTGTGCAAGTCTCGCAGCAGCGTTTCCACGGCCTGGCGGTTCGCCGGATCTTCCTGCCAACGCAGCAACGCCGCGCCGGAACTCTCGAGAATGTCGAACCCTTCCTCAAGGAAGATTTCCAGCAGCTCAGGATCGTGCCCGGCCACATCGCTCGAACCTGACCCTGGCATCTCGATGGCGTTAGGCCTGTCCTGACGGAACCGGTGGATCGCGTCGATCAACGCAACCGGATCCCCCAACGGTTGACCTTGCTGCAACTGCCCAAGCAACAGATCGAGGCGTTCGTGGCTGCTGTGGAGCAACTGCGCCAGCTCCGCGCTGTAGCTGTAGCGGCGGTCCACCAGCCCTTCGTAGAGACTCTCCAACTCTTGGGCGAGGTCGCTGACCGGCCGGATATCCGCCATGCGCGCGCCACCCTTGAGGGTATGCAAATCGCGTTGCAGCGATGACAACGGTGCGCCGTTGTCCGGGTCGGCGAGCCAGCGCTGCAAGGCTTGCGCGGCACTTTCGAGAATGTCCTGGGCCTCTTCGAGGAAAATCGCTGCGATGTCATCGTCCACCGAAGTGTCGGCGGGGGCGCTGCGCTCCATTTCGGCCGTCGCGTGGCTCAGTTCGCGGATGCTCAGGGTGCGGCTGCCATCGCTGCGGATCAGTCCCGTGGCGGCCGGATCGAGACTCTCTTCAAGCAGGCTGCGCAGGGCCTGCACGCGTGCAGGCTGCGGATTCACATGCTGCCCGGCCGCCAATTCATCAAGCATGTCGATCAGCGCTTCATGGGCCCGTTGCGCCTCTTGAAAAAAAGCCTCGTTGACCGCCAGGCTGCTTTCCTCCACCGCACCATAGAGATCGAGCAAGGCTTCGCAGAGCTCGTCCACCGGGTGCAGGTCGGCCAGGTGCGCGCCTTCGCCGAGGGTGGTCAGCTCATCGAGCAGCGCGCTCAATTCCTGGCCTTCGGCGGGATGTTGTTGCCACCGCTGCAGCAGGTTTTCCGCGTCCAGCAGGATGTCCATGCCTTGGGCGAGGAAGTTATTGATCAACTGCGGATCGCGCCTGGTTCGCACGCCTTGGTCCGGCGAGCCGTGGACCGCTTGCAGGCGCTCGGCCAACAGCGCCCGGGCGCGCTGGATCAGGTCGGCGGCACCGGGGATCGGCGACAGCGGTTCGCTGTGCAACTGGCGCAGGCCCCGTCGCAGCAACCCTTCGCCTTCCAGCAACAGCTCAACCTCCTCCAGGTCGAGAGCCAGCAGATGCGCCCTGTATTCCCGGGCCATTTCGTCCATCACCCCGGCGAGCTCGGCGATCGGCGCTACACCGGCCATCGATGCGCTGCCCTTGAGCGTATGCAAGGCCCGTTGCAGTTCGTCGCCGGCTTGCAATGGCAACTGTTCGGCGGCTTGGTCGAGAAAGCGATTGAGCGTGGCGAGGTGGGCCTGGGCTTCGTTGTCGAAAATTTTCAGGAGCAAAGGATCGAGCGCAGCCACGTCCTGTTCGTCGTCATCCTCTTCATCACTGCCTTTGGCAAGCGCATGGGCACGGGCGGCCAAGCGGTCGACATCGTCACGCTGGCGCTGGTGAGAGGCCGCGAAATCGGCGACCAGCTCAGGCAGCAATTGCACCGTTTCTTCAACCAACTGCCGGACCGAAGTGCCCGGCCCGACGCTGCGTTCCAACACGCGATTGAGCAGGTTCTCCACAGCCCAGGCCAGCTCACCCAGGATCAGCGCCCGGACCATCCGACCGCTGCCCTTGAGGGTGTGGAAGGCTCGGCGCAGTTCAGCCAGGGCAACGTGGTCATCCGTGTGAGCGGCCCAGCGCGGCAGGTACTCATGCAGGACGTCCAGCACCTCGGCGGTTTCCTCAAGGAACACTTCGCGCAGTTCATCGTCCACCGGGCTTTCATCCCGCGGCGGCGGCAGCAGGCTGGCCGGCATGTTCCTCGCCGGCGGGTTGACCGCCGAGACCGGGCTGGCCAGGACTTCGGCGAGCGATTGCACGGTTTGCGGATCGTCCAGTTCCTGCAAGTCCTGCATGACCTGGGCCTCGTTGGGGCTCAGCACATCATCGAGCAACGGCACGCGGGCTTCGTCTGGGAAATAGCCGAGGGCGCCGAGACTGCGTTCGACCTCATCCAGCAGACCCTCGGCAGGCTTCTGCGGATCTTCGCTCAAACGCTCCAGGTAATATTCCAGGCCGGTGATCACATCGGCCAGATGGTCGAGTTCTTCCCAACCCGGCTGTGCATGATCAAGCAGCAGATGCTCGTGGATGAAACCGTTGCAAGCCTCCACGAGACTGGCGGCACGGCTCAACGGAATCATCGCCAGCGCGCCACGCACCTGGGTCAGCAATCCCGGCAACGCCTCGAGCTGCTCGCTGTTCCAGTCGGCGTCGATGTAATCGACGATCATGTCCTTGGCCTGTTGCAGGCAGGTGTGGGCTTGCTTGATGACGATCTGGTGGATCTGGGTCAGGTCAATCGTTGGCAGAGGGTTGTCGTCGCGGCTTTCAGGCTCGACGGTGCCGACCATGCCGGCCAGCGTTGCCTCGACATAGAGCAAGGCCCCCGCGACATCCATGAGCGTCGCGTCATCCGGGTCGCGTTGACCCTGGGCGAGGCTCAGCACTACCGCCAATTGGTCGATGATCACTTTGCGCGGCTGGCCGAAACCGAGCACCGCCAAGGTGTCGGCGATCTGCCGCAGGGGCGCCAACAGGCTGTCCAGTTCCGAGGCGTGCTGGCGGTCGCTGCGCACGAACAGGTCCAGGCGCTCCTTGACCCGCACCAATTCCTCGCAAAGCGCCGCCAGCACCGAGCGCATGGCATCGCGGTCGGGCCCGGCCAGCCGCGCGCGTTCTTCATCGACCATGGCGCCGTCGGACAGCGCGTCGTCCAGTGAGTAGCGTTCTTTCATGATCTGCATCTGCCCGCTGGGGTGTTCGGCCTTGGCAATATAGAACAACAAGCTTTTGACCAAGTGGGGTGGGGCCGGTTGATTGATGCCGGCAATGCCCTGCTCCAGCAGGCGCTTGAGTTCTTTGTCGGCGTCCTTGAACAGGCTGCGCAGCGCCGGGCTGTTGCCGATGCGTGCGTCGCGCATGCCCTCGACCAGCGCCGAAGCGACTTGCCACAGCGCGTTGAGTGGCGCGCCGGCACACAAGGTTTCCATACGGTGAAAGACTTTGGCCAGGTAACCGAGATGGGTGGCGTCGTCCTGTTCGCGCAACAGCCCCACCAGGGCCACTTGCAGGGTCTGGCGCAACTTGCGCAAAGTGCCTGGCAGGTCGGCCGGCTCGAGCCGTTTCAAGGCGTCCTCGCCGAGCGGGGCAATATCGGCTAATTGCGGACTGAAAAGGCTGGTTTCCGACAACAGGCTCTCGCCCCGGGCACTGCGCAAGTCGTTGATCAATGGCAGCACCACTAAAGGCAGGTCGCGACGAGCGCCCTGGACCCGATCAAGATAGATCGGCAACTGGCCCAAGGCTTGGCGCAACAGGCTGATGGCCTCGTCGCGATGGACGATTCGATCGCTCTGCAAGGCACCGCACAGTTGCTCCATTTCCTCGGCCAGCAACGCCGCGCCGTAGAACTCGACCATCTGCAGGCCGCCATGGACCTGATGGATGCAGGCCAGGCATTGGGCAAGGGCATCCGACGCCTGCGGGTCGTCCACCAGGCGATTGAGGGCCAGGTGGGCCTGCTTCAGCGTTTCGGCAATCTCGCCCTTGACCCATTCCAGGGCCACGTAGTCGTGCCGATCACCCATAACCACTCCAAATCATATGCAGCACATCAGCCCTTGTGAGGCAGGTACGACGAATCACCCTTGCCCTCATCAGCCATAGGCTTCTCGGGCAAGGTGAACCCCGACACCGAACGGCGCAGCTGGCTGGCCATTTTCGCCAGGTTGCCAATGCTCTCGGCGGTGGCAGTGGAACCGGACGAGGTCTGGCTGGTGATCTGCTGGATCACGTTCATGGTCAAGGAGATCTGCCCCGCCGAGGTGGTCTGCTGCTGCGCCGCGTTGGAAATGCTCTGGATCAGTGCCGCCAAGGTCTTGGAAACCCCTTCGATTTCTTCCAGCGCGACCCCGGCATCCTGTGCCAGCCGGGCGCCGCGGACCACTTCGGTAGTGGTCTGCTCCATGGAGATCACCGCTTCGTTGGTGTCGGCCTGGATCGCTCGCACCAGCGTCTCGATCTGCCGGGTCGCCGCCGAGGAGCGCTCCGCCAACCGCTGCACTTCGTCGGCCACCACCGCAAAGCCGCGCCCGGCATCGCCCGCCATGGACGCCTGGATCGCCGCGTTGAGCGCGAGGATGTTGGTCTGGTCTGCAATATCGTCGATCAGGCTGACGATATCGCCGATTTCCTGGGACGACTCGCCCAGGCGCTTGATGCGCTTGGCGGTGTCCTGGATCTGTTCGCGAATGTTGTCCATGCCATGAATGGTGTTGTGCACCACCTCGTTGCCCTTGTTGGCGATTTCCACGGAACGCTCGGCCACGGCCGACGACTCGGCGGCATTGGCCGACACCTGATCGATGGACTGGGCCATTTCATTGATTGAAGTCGAAGCTTCGCTGATCTGCTGGGCCTGGTGCTCGGACGCCTGGGCCAGATGCATGGCGGTGGCCTGGGTTTCCTGCACGGCGGCAGCCACCTGGCCGGCGGTCAGGTTGATCGTGGCCACCAGATCGCGCAGTTGATCCACCGAATAGTTGATCGAATCGGCGATGGTCCCGGTGAAGTCCTCGGTGACCGAAGCCGTCACGGTCAGGTCGCCGTCGGCCAGGTCTTCGATTTCGTCCAGCAAACGCATGATCGCGTTCTGGTTGCGCTCGTTCTTTTCGGCGGTTTCACGCAATTGGCGATTGGTCTCGCGGACCATTACCAACCCGATCAGGATGATCGACATCAGCGCCAGCAAGCCCAGTACATAGCCGCCAATGGTGTTCACGGAACGCCCGCCGGCCAGGTTTTCGAAGGCCGTGGCCAGGTGCGAGGCTTCGTCGAGCAGGGTCTGCGACAGGTTGAAGATGTTGCCCGCCGACTCGCGGACCTTGAACAGCTCCGGAGAAGTTTCGAGAATTTCATCCACCGAGCCTGAGACAAATTCGAACAGCTCACTGATTTCAGTCAGGCGCGCCCGGGCATCGCGATCCTGTACCTGGGAAATTTTCAAGGTCGCGTCGCCCTGCAACATGCCGTTGAGCACCTGGCCAAAGCGCGCGGCGTCGCGGCCAAACGTATCGGCCGCCTGGCTAGCGTTCTCGTCGCCGGCCAACACCGTGTTCACCGCGCCAAGAATCCGCTCGGCCAGCAATGACTGGCGCTGGGCCATGGCCACTTGGGCGGCCGGCGCGCCGCGTTGCAGGAGGATTTCAACGACTTTCTCGTATTCGACCTGCAGTTGCGGCACGGTTTCGGCCAGGGTCGCCGCGACCTGATGCAACGACAGGACGGTCTGCTCGCTGGACAAGATGGCATCGGTGTTCTTCAGCAGGCGTTCCCAGTCCAGTTGCACAGCGCGCATCTGCGGGCGCAGGGTGGCGGGCGCCGGCGGCAGGCCAGTCACCGGGTCGCCTTGTTTCAGATACCCCCAGCGCTGGGCAAAATCGTTGCGCGCATCGCTCAGTAATTTGAAGGCCGCGGCCTTGCCTGTCGCGGCCTCGGTGGCATTCTTGGCGATGCGCTGGGACAACACTCGCAACTCACCGGCATGGCCGATGTACTGCTTGTCGTACGTAGACTGGGTGTTGAGGTACGCGAAGTTGGCAAATAACAGCATGATGAAGACAATCAGCGCGACGAACAGCACGATGATCTGCGAACGACTGCGCGACGCCTCCAGAGTCTTGCCTGTTTGAGTTTTGATCATCGCTCCTCGCCTGTCCTGCTCGCTTCCACAGGGGCCGCGCTAAGTCTCGTTAAACCGCCACATCCATGAATCCTGGCGAGCGCGCCAGCGCAAACGGGCTGAACACCCGCCATTGCCGCTCTGCGCCAAAACGGCCCTGGACGAAGGCCGATTCCAGGCCATCGAGGTCGTTCGTCGAAGTCGATTCGAGGCTGCCCTGGGGGAAATGCTGCAACCCCTGGACTTCGTCCACCAGCAAGCCGGCGAACACCTCGTCATGATCCACCACCAGCACCCGCCGCTGCTTGCGCACGCTGGACAGTTCATGGCCGAAGAAACCGCACAGATCCATCAATGGCAACAAACGCCCGCGCAGGTTAGCCACGCCGCGAACCCATGGCTTGACCCCGGGCAAAGGCGTGTGGCGCGGCTCGTGCAGAACCTCGCTGACTTCGCCCATGGGCGCCACGTACCAATGATCGCCCAGGCGAAAGCCGATGCCGCTCCAGCTATCGCGGTGGACCGGTTGGGACGGCAAGTCCGCGCCCAATAGCCGACAGCGCCGATCGATCTGCAGCAACAGCTCGAATGCGGTCAGGGATTGGCTCATGGCCGCACTTTCAACCCGCCAGTACTTTGTTCAGGGTCGCGATCAGGGTTTCTTCGTCCACCGGCTTGGTCAGGTAGTCCTTCGCCCCCTGGCGCGTCCCCCAGACCTTGTCGGTTTCCTGGTCCTTGGTGGTGATGATGATGACCGGGATATGGCCGGTGTCCGGGTCCTTGGTCAGTTGGCGCGTGGCCTGGAACCCGTTGAGGCCGGGCATGACGATGTCCATCAACACCGCGTCGGGCTTTTCCTGGCGTGCCAGTGCCACGCCATCGGCGCCGTTCTCGGCCTTCAGGACTTGATGGCCGTGCTTTTCCAGCATGCCGGTCAACTTGTACATTTCAGTCGGCGAATCATCGACGATCAGAACTCGTGCCATGGTATTCCCCATTCTTCTAGACCTCAGGCCCGAGGCCGAGCGTCATTAATGTGCCTGGTGCAACTGGGCAGCGGCAAAACCCGGGACATGGGCCTGTATCGCGCCCAGCAACTCTTCCTTGCTGAAAGGCTTGGTCAGAAACTGATCGGAACCGACGATGCGTCCCTTGGCCTTGTCGAACAAGCCATCGCGGGACGACAGCATGATCACTGGCGTGGCCTTGAAAGCGCTGTTGTTCTTGATCAGGGCACACGTCTGGTAACCGTCCAGGCGCGGCATCATGATGTCGACAAAGATAATGCCTGGGTGATGGTCGACGATCTTGGCCAGGGCATCGAAGCCGTCGATCGCCGTGATCACCTCGCAACCGACGTTGCGCAGCAAGGTTTCGGCGGTGCGGCGGATGGTCTTCGAGTCGTCGATGACCATGACCTTCAAGGCGCTGGGTTGCTGCTGCGTAAGATGCTCTGCCATTGCCACTGCAAACCGGTTTTTAACGCGTGAGTGTGATCGACAGCGCAAACCCTTGATGTTCAAGGCCCGCACGTCACATGGCAGCCTTTTTAGCACAGTCTCCAGCGCCGATCTATCAGCCGCTCGGTACGGCGGTTTTTCCTTGACCGCCAATCTTGGGGGCGCCACTCTGACGCCACTTTTTCACGCCCTTCGTGCCCACCCAATTTTCGAGGAACCAAGCCATGAGCGTACGCGTCGGCATTGTCATGGACCCTATCGCCAGCATTTCCTATAAGAAGGATAGCTCGCTGGCCATGTTGCTGGCCGCTCAGAAGCGCGGCTGGGAGCTGTTCTATATGGAACAGCGCGACCTCTACCAGGCCGAAGGCCAGGCCCGGGCGCGGATGAAGCCGCTGAAGGTCTTCGCCGATCCCGAGAAGTGGTTCGAACTGGGCGAAGAAAGCGATGCGCTGCTGAGCGACCTGAACGTGATCCTGATGCGCAAGGATCCGCCGTTCGACATGGAATTCGTTTACTCCACCTACCTGCTGGAACAGGCCGAGAGCGCTGGCGTACTGGTGGTCAACAAGCCGCAGAGCTTGCGCGACTGCAACGAAAAGCTCTTCGCCACGCTGTTTCCTCAGTGCACGCCGCCGACCATCGTCAGCCGTCGCCCGGACGTGTTGCGCGAGTTCGCCGACCATCACGGCGACGTGATCCTCAAGCCTCTGGACGGGATGGGCGGCTCCTCGATCTTCCGTCACACCGCCGGTCACCCGAACCTGTCGGTGATCCTTGAGACGCTGACCTTGCACGGCAAGCAGCAGATCATGATCCAGGGTTACCTGCCGGCCATCGTCGATGGCGACAAACGCATCCTGATGATCGACGGCGAACCCGTCGATTATTGCCTGGCGCGTATCCCGGCCGCGGGTGAAACCCGGGGCAACCTGGCGGCCGGCGGTCGCGGCGAAGCCCGCCCGCTGACCGAGAAGGATCGGTGGATCGCCGCCCAGGTCGGCCCGACCCTGCGCGAAAAAGGCCTGCTGTTCGTCGGCCTGGATGTGATCGGCGAGCACCTGACGGAGATCAACGTCACCAGCCCGACCTGTATCCGCGAAATCGACAATGCCTTCGGAACGGACATCGGCGGGATGTTGATGGATGCCATCGAGAAGCAGCTACAAGCGGCAAGCTTCAAGCGGCAAGTTTGATGCAGCTTGTCGCTTGCAGCTTGAGGCTTGAAGCAAAAAACCAACATTGCGTTATCATGCCCGGCCTGTGAAACCCGCGATGTTGGTTTTTTTGTCATGACACGCCCGTCCGATCTGCCCCAAGAGCTCGCCCATCGTGGCGTGCGCCCGGCTGATCGTCTCGGTTTTACCTTGTTCCTGGCGGCATTGATCCACTTGGCCGTGCTGCTGGGCGTTGGTTTTGCCACGGTCGAACCCAAGCAGATCAGCCAGACCCTGGAAATCACCCTGGCCACCTTCAAGAGCGAAACCAAGCCACAGAAGGCGGACTTCCTGGCCCAGGAGAACCAGCAAGGCAGCGGCACCCTGGAAGAGAAAGCGATTCCCAAGACCACTGAGATCGCGCCATTCCAGGACAACAAGGTACAAAAGATCACCCCGCCCCCGGCCGCCAAGCCGGAGGTGCAGGAGACGGCGCCGAAGGCTGCCGTCACCACCGTGGCGCCAAAGCCGAAAAAGGCCCCGGTCAAGGAAGAGGTCAAGCCTGATCCGAAACCCAAGGCCCCCGAGCCAACCTTCGACAGTTCGCAGCTGTCCAGCGACATTGCTAGCCTGGAAGCCGAATTGGCCCAGGAGCAGCAGTTGTACGCCAAGCGTCCGCGCATTCATCGCCTGAGCGCTGCGTCGACCATGCGCGACAAGGGCGCGTGGTACAAGGACGAGTGGCGCAAGAAGGTCGAGCGCATCGGCAACCTCAACTACCCCGAGGAAGCCCGGCGCAAGCAAATCTACGGCAACCTGCGATTGATGGTCTCGATCAACCGCGACGGTTCGCTGTATGAGGTGCTGGTACTGGAATCCTCCGGTCAGCCCTTGCTGGACCAGGCGGCCCAGCGAATCGTGCGCCTGGCCGCGCCGTTCGCGCCGTTCACAGGGGATCTGTCGGACATCGACCGACTGGAAATCATCCGCACCTGGAAGTTTGCCCGCGGTGATCGGCTTTCCAGCAACTGAACCTGCTGTGGTTAAAGGTGGCTGTGATCGGCGCTTCCTGCGCATCCCCGGCTTGTCAGTTCGCGCCTGCGCCGCCACACTAGCGCCTATGAAAAACGTCAGCCCCACCTACCTCAAGCATCACTTCCTGATTGCCATGCCGCACATGGCTGATCCGAATTTTGCCCACACCTTGACCTACATCGTCGAGCACACGGCCAATGGGGCCATGGGACTGGTGGTCAATCGTCCGCAGGAACTGAACCTGGCGGATATCCTTGAGCAACTGCGGCCCGAGGTCGAGCCGCCACTCTTGTGCCAGCACGTACCGATTTTCATCGGCGGCCCGGTGCAGACCGACCGCGGTTTCGTACTCCATCCGTCGGGCCCCAAATTCCAGGCCACCGTCGACCTGAATGGCGTGTCGCTGTCTACCTCCCAGGATGTGCTGTTCGCCATCGCCGACGGCGTCGGCCCGGAGAAAAGCCTGATCGCCCTCGGCTACGCCGGTTGGGAACCGGGGCAACTGGAAGCCGAACTGGCTGACAACGCCTGGCTGACCTGCCCATTCGACGCCGATATCCTGTTCAACACCAGCAGCGAACTGCGCCTGGAAGCGGCGGCCAGCCGGCTGGGTGTCAACCTCAACCTGCTCACCAGCCAGGCAGGACACGCCTGATGGCGCTGCGCTTGCTGCTGGGCTTCGATTACGGCACCAAACAGATCGGCGTCGCGGTCGGCCAGGTCATCACCGGCCAGGCCCGCGAGCTGTGCACGTTGAAGGCGCAGAATGGCGTTCCGGACTGGAACCAGGTCGAAGCGCTGATCAAGGAATGGAAGCCCGACGCCGTGGTGGTCGGCCTGCCGTTGAACATGGACGGCACGCCCAGCGACATGTGTCTGCGCGCGGAAAAGTTCGCGCGCCGGCTCAATGGCCGCTACAACCTGCCCTTCTATACCCATGACGAGCGCCTGACCACCTTCGAGGCCAAGGGCGAGCGCCTGGTACGCGGCGGGCAGAAAGGCAGTTACCGCGACAACCCGGTGGACGCCATCGCCGCGGCCCTGCTGCTGCAAGGCTGGCTCGACGCCAACACCGCCCTGTTTGAAACCTGATTTTCTGAAAGCGCCGCCAAGGCGCTTTCTTTTAGCGAAAGACCGCGCCTCTCACCACCGGCCCGGGAACCTGAAGGAGCCAGCATGAGCCTGCCCAATCCTGCCGAACTGATCAGCCAGATGGCGATCCGTCTCACGGCGCACCTGGAACAACGCGGCATCAGCGAGCCGCGCTACATCGGCATTCGCACCGGCGGCGTCTGGGTTGCCCAGGCCTTGCTCGATGAACTGGGCAGCGACTCACCGCTGGGCACCCTGGACGTGTCCTTCTATCGTGACGACTTCAGCCAGAACGGCCTGCACCCGCAAGTACGCCCTTCGGCGCTGCCGTTCGAGATCGAAGGCCAGCACCTGGTGCTGATCGACGACGTGCTGATGAGCGGGCGGACCATCCGCGCGGCCATGAACGAACTTTTCGACTACGGTCGCCCGGCCAGCGTGACGCTGGTGTGCCTGCTGGACCTGGACGCCGCCGAGCTGCCGATTCGGCCGAACGTGGTCGGCGCGACGCTGGCGCTGGCCGCCGATGAGCGAGTCAAGCTGTCCGGCCCGTCGCCGCTGCAACTCGAACTGCAAGACCTTGCCCTTTAACTGCCCTTGTAAGAGTCCATCGCGATGACGCCTCTCGAAACCAAGCGCCCGCTGCAGCTCAACGATCAGGGCCAGCTGCGGCATTTCCTGTCCCTCGACGGCCTGCGCCGCGAGCTGCTGACGGAAATCCTCGACACCGCCGACTCCTTCCTTGAAGTCGGTGCCCGGGCGGTGAAAAAAGTCCCGTTGCTGCGCGGCAAGACCGTGTGCAACGTGTTCTTCGAAAACTCCACGCGCACTCGCACCACCTTCGAACTGGCGGCCCAGCGGCTGTCGGCGGACGTGATCACCTTGAACGTGTCGACATCCTCGGCGAGCAAGGGCGAAACCCTGCTCGACACCCTGCGCAACCTCGAAGCCATGGCCGCCGACATGTTCGTCGTCCGTCACGGCGATTCCGGGGCGGCGCACTTCATTGCCGAACACGTCTGCCCACAGGTGGCGATCATCAACGGCGGCGACGGCCGTCACGCACACCCTACCCAGGGCATGCTCGACATGCTGACCATCCGTCGGCACAAGGGCAGCTTCGAAAACCTGTCGGTGGCCATCGTCGGCGACATCCTGCATTCGCGGGTGGCCCGCTCCAACATGCTGGCCCTCAAGACCCTCGGCTGCCCGGACATCCGCGTGATCGCGCCGAAAACCCTGCTGCCCATCGGCGTCGAGCAATACGGCGTGAAGGTCTACACCGACATGACCGAAGGCCTCAAGGATGTCGACGTGGTGATCATGCTGCGCCTGCAACGCGAGCGGATGACCGGCGGCCTGCTGCCCAGCGAAGGCGAGTTCTACCGCCTGTTCGGCCTGACCACGGCGCGCCTGGCCGGGGCCAAGCCGGATGCCATCGTCATGCACCCGGGGCCGATCAACCGCGGCGTGGAGATCGAGTCGGCGGTGGCCGACGGACCGCATTCGGTGATCCTCAACCAGGTGACCTACGGCATCGCCATCCGCATGGCCGTGCTGTCCATGGCCATGAGCGGGCAAACGGCCCAGCGCCAATCCGACCAGGAGAACGCCCAGTGAAGCTCAGCATTCTCGGCGCACGCGTGATCGATCCAGCCAGTGGCCTGGATCAAGTGACTGACATTCATATAGATGCCTGCAAGATCGTCGCCCTTGGCGCGGCGCCGGTCGGTTTTGTCGCGGTCGACATCCTCGACGCACAAGGCCTGGTGGCCGCTCCCGGCCTGGTGGACCTGAGCGTCGCCTTGCGCGAGCCCGGCTACAGCCGCAAAGGCAGCATTGTCAGCGAAACCCGGGCCGCCGCTGCTGGTGGCGTAACCAGCCTGTGCTGCCCGCCCCAGACCAAGCCGGTGCTGGACACCTCGGCGGTGGCCGAACTGATTCTCGACCGCGCCCGGGAAGCCGGCAACACCAAGGTCTTCCCGATCGGGGCGTTGAGCAAAGGCCTGGAGGGCGAGCAACTGGCTGAGTTGATCGCCTTGCGCGACGCCGGTTGCGTGGCGTTCGGCAACGGCTTGAACAGCTTCCGCAACGCCCGCACCCTCTGCCGTGCACTGGAGTACGCCGCGACCTTCGGGCTGACCGTGGTTTTCAACTCACAGGATCATGACCTGGCCGAAGGTGGCCTGGCCCACGAAGGCCCGACCGCCAGCTTCCTGGGCCTGCCGGGTATTCCGGAAACCGCCGAGACCGTGGCCCTGGCCCGCGACCTGCTGCTGGTGGAGCAAAGCGGCGTGCGTGCCCATTTCAGCCAACTGACCAGTGCCCGCGGCGCGGCGTTGATCGCCCAGGCCCAGGCCCGCGGCTTGCCGGTGACCGCCGATGTGGCGCTGTACCAGTTGATCCTGACCGACGAAGCGCTGATCGATTTCAACAGCGTCTACCATGTCCAGCCGCCGCTGCGCACCCGCGCCGACCGCGATGGCTTGCGCGAGGCGGTGAAGTCCGGCGTCATTTCGGCCATCTCCAGCCATCACCAACCCCACGAGCGCGATGCCAAGCTGGCCCCGTTCGGCGCCACCGAGCCAGGCATCAGCAGCGTCGAACTGCTGCTGCCGCTGGCCCTGACGCTGGTGGAAGACGGCTTGCTCGACCTGCCAACCCTGCTGGCACGCCTGAGCGCCGGCCCGGCCCAGGCGCTGCAGCTTCCAGCTGGGAAACTGGCCGTGGGCGCGCCGGCGGACTTGGTGCTGTTCGACCCCGCCACCTCCACCGTGGCCGGTGAAGCCTGGCGTTCCAAGGGCGACAACTGCCCGTTCCTCGGCCACAGCCTGCCGGGTGTGGTGCGCTACACCCTGATGGATGGGCGGATCACCCACCAGGCCTGAAAAAATCGAGTCGCCTGCTGCGCGAATGCAGGCGACTCGATCTGCCGTCTTACTGGAAAGCTCCGCGTTTCTGAGCATTGCGGATCGAAACCTGATCGTTCAGCGTCCAGAAGTCATACAGCACGCCCAGGAAAAACACCCCGCCGGTCAGCAGATAGAGGATGCCGCTGAGCCATTTGCCCTGATACATGCGATGCACGCCCAGTACGCCGAGAAACGTCAGCAGTATCCACGCCACGCTGTACTCGATCGGCCCCGGCGTAAAACGCAGGTCCGCTTCGCGGTCCATGGCCGGAATCAGGAACAAGTCGATCAGCCAACCGATGCCCAGCAGCCCGAAGGTGAAGAACCAGATCGTGCCGGTGACCGGCTTGCCGTAATAGAAGCGGTGAGCGCCGGTAAAACCCAAAATCCACAGCAGATACCCGATGACTTTGCTGTGGGTATCGCGAATTGCGCCCTGCTGATAGCTGTTCATGAATGGCCTCTTTTGCCTCGATAGAAAAATTTGTTCAGATTTTTTGTGACTTTTTTGTGTCTCGCCGACAAGCGGTCCTGACCACCTCGAATCACGCAAGTGCCCGTGACACGGGGGTTCTGTCGGACAATCGAGGCAAATTGTCGCAATTTTGCCGGGTTTGCGCTGGGTTTCGAATCGACAAACGGCCTCGGAATGGCAAAAAAAGCTGTTATAAAGTTGCGCGCTAACCTTCAAGAGCCCTGCCTAATGCGTCCATTTTTCAAGACATGGCTAACCATTTGCCTATTATTGCCACTGGCCGCCCACGCCACCAATCGTGAGCAACGTCTTCCCAACGTCAACGGCTATACCCCTAAATCCCATGTTTCTGCTCCCTCGAGCAAGAACAAGCAAAGCGTCCAGCGTTTGAGCAGCTCGCATAGCAGGCTGGTGCCACCCATGGCGACCAAGACAACCAGCAATGTCCTGAGCCGCGCCGTGAATGTACTCGGCACACCCTACCGTTGGGGCGGAAGTAGCCCAAGCAAAGGTTTCGATTGCAGTGGTCTGGTGAAGTACGCTTTCAACGACGCCACGTTCGACCTGCCGCGCACCTCCAACGCCATGGCAGCCGGCCACGGCGAGAAAGTCGAGCGCAAGGACCTCAAGCCTGGCGATCTGATTTTCTTCAAGCTCAAGAGCCGCCGGGTCAACCACGTGGCCATCTACTTGGGCAACGACCGCTTCATCCACGCCCCGCGCCGTGGCAAGTCGGTGACCATCGACACCCTGAACAAACCGTACTGGAACACTCATTACGTGGTTGCCAAGCGGGTGTTGCCGAAAGAGCCGAATACGCTGCGCGTCGTCCAGCGCTGATCACCGTGGCGAGGGAGCTTGCTCCCGCTGGGTGGCGCAGCCGCCCTAAACAGACCAATGATATCTGTGGGCCCAATTATTTTGGGTCCGCTTCGCGGCCCAGCGGGAGCAAGCTCCCTCGCCACAGGGATTGCACTACCGCCCCTGCCCTTCTAGAAATTATCCGGCGTCCGCGCCCGCTCCCGCGCATGCTCGCGGCTGATCAATCCCTTGGTCACCAAGTCTTTCAAGCACATGTCCAGCGTCTGCATCCCCAGCGAGCCGCCAGTCTGGATCGACGAATACATCTGCGCGATCTTGTCTTCCCGAATGAGGTTTCGGATCGCCGAGGTTCCCAGCATGATTTCGTGGGCAGCGACCCGGCCGCCACCAATCTTCTTGACCAGGGTCTGGGAGATCACTGCCTGCAACGATTCCGACAGCATCGAGCGAACCATCGATTTTTCATCGCCCGGGAATACGTCCACCACCCGGTCAATGGTCTTGGCCGCCGACGTGGTGTGCAGGGTGCCGAACACTAAGTGCCCGGTTTCGGCGGCGGTCAGCGCCAGGCGGATGGTCTCCAGGTCGCGCATTTCCCCCACCAGGATCACGTCCGGGTCTTCTCGCAGCGCCGAGCGCAGGGCGGTGGAAAAACTTTGAGTGTCGCGGTGCACCTCACGCTGGTTGATCAGGCACTTGCGCGGTTCATGAACGAATTCGATCGGGTCTTCGATGGTGAGGATGTGATGGTGCTTGTGGCTGTTCAAGTAATCGATCATCGCCGCCAGGGTGGTGGACTTGCCTGAACCGGTCGGGCCGGTCACCAGCACCAGCCCGCGAGGGGCCTCGGTCACTTTGCGAAACACCTCGCCCATCCCGAGGTCTTCCATGGTCAGGACTTTCGACGGAATGGTCCGGAACACTGCCCCCGCGCCACGATTCTGGTTGAAGGCATTGACCCGAAACCGCGCCACGCCGGGCACATCGAAGGAAAAATCGGTTTCCAGAAACTTCTCGTAATCCACTCGCTGGCGGTCGTTCATGATGTCGAAGATCAGCTCATGAACCTGCTTGTGGTCCAGTGCCGGCAGGTTGATCCGCCGCACGTCGCCATCGACGCGGATCATTGGCGGCAGCCCGGCGGACAGGTGCAGGTCCGACGCGCCCTGTTTGGCGCTGAAGGCCAGTAACTCAGTGATATCCATAGCGCTCCTCAATTCCAGTAGAATGCCGCGAACCTCAGACCGCTGGCCTTTCTTTATGACCACGATAGCAGACAACATTGCTCAGGTTAGATCGCGCATCCATGCCGCGGAACAGGCCGCCCAACGCGCCGGACACAGCGTCCAGCTATTGGCGGTGAGCAAGACCAAGCCCGCCCAGGCACTTCGCGAGGCTTATGCCGCCGGCCTGCGGGACTTCGGCGAGAATTACCTGCAAGAAGCGCTGGGCAAACAGACCGAACTCACCGACCTGCCCTTGATCTGGCACTTCATCGGCCCCATTCAATCGAACAAGACGCGCGCTATCGCCGAACATTTCGACTGGGTGCACTCCGTGGATCGCCTGAAAATCGCCCAACGCCTGTCCGAGCAGCGCCCGGCCGACTTGCCGCCGCTGAATATCTGCATCCAGGTCAACGTCAGCGGCGAAGCCAGCAAATCCGGCTGCACGCCAGCGGACCTGCCCGCCCTCGCCAGCGCCATCAGCGCACTGCCGCGCCTCACATTGCGCGGGTTGATGGCCATTCCCGAGCCCACCGACGATCGCGCCGAACAGGATGCAGCTTTTGCCGCCGTCCAGCGTTTGCAAGCCAGCCTGGACCTGCCGATGGACACATTGTCCATGGGCATGAGCCATGACCTCGAATCCGCCATCGCCCAAGGCGCTACCTGGGTGCGCATCGGCACGGCCCTGTTTGGGGCTCGCGACTACGGCCAAGCGCCCAGCTGACTCACTCATCTCTTTATAAGGACCCGTCATGAGCAACACGCGTATTGCCTTTATCGGCGCCGGCAACATGGCCGCCAGCCTGATCGGCGGCCTTCGGGCCAAGGGCTTGGATGCTTCACGGATTCGCGCCAGCGATCCGGGTGAAGAGACCCGTCACCGGGTGAGCGCCGAGCATGGCATCGAAACCTTCGCCGACAACGCCCAGGCCATCGATGGGATGGACGTCATCGTGCTGGCGGTCAAGCCGCAAGCGATGAAAGTCGTGTGCGAGGCGCTTCGTCCGAACCTCAAGCCCCATCAACTGGTGGTGTCGATTGCCGCGGGTATTACTTGCGCGAGCATGAATAACTGGCTCGGCGCCCAGCCGATCGTGCGCTGCATGCCCAACACTCCCGCGCTGCTGCGCCAGGGCGTCAGCGGCCTGTTCGCAACCGAACAGGTGACCGCCGAGCAACGCCAGCAGGCGCAAGAGTTACTGTCGGCTGTCGGCTTGGCGCTGTGGCTGGACACCGAGCAGCAACTGGACGCGGTCACCGCCGTCTCCGGCTCGGGCCCGGCGTATTTCTTCCTGCTGATCGAAGCCATGACCGCCGCAGGCGAAAAGCTCGGCCTGCCTCGCGAAGTCGCCGCCCAGCTGACTGTGCAGACCGCTCTGGGCGCCGCCCACATGGCGGTGTCCAGCGACGTCGACGCGGCCGAGCTGCGTCGCCGCGTGACTTCACCGGCCGGCACCACCGAAGCCGCCATCAAATCATTCCAGGCCGGGGGCTTCGAAGCCCTGGTGGAAAAAGCACTCGGCGCCGCCGCGCACCGCTCGGCCGAAATGGCCGAACAACTGGGCCAATAAGGAGCCATTCATGATTGGATTGAACACTGCAGCGGTCTACGTGCTGCAAACCCTTGGTAGCTTGTACCTGCTGATCGTGCTGATGCGCTTCGTGTTGCAACTGGTGCGCGCCAACTTCTACAACCCGCTGTGCCAGTTCATCGTCAAGGCGACCCAGCCACTGCTCAAGCCGCTGCGCCGGATCATCCCGAGCCTGTTCGGCCTGGACATGTCGTCGCTGGTATTGGCGATCCTCATTCAACTGGCGTTGATGGCCCTGACCCTGCTGCTGACCTATGGCACCATCGGCAACCCGCTGCAACTGCTGATCTGGTCGCTCATTGGCGTGACCGCGCTGTTCCTGAAGATATTCTTCTTCGCCCTGATCATCAGCGTGATCCTGTCGTGGGTCGCGCCGGGCAGCCACAACCCGGGCGCCGAGCTGGTGAACCAGATCTGCGAACCGGCCCTGGCACCGTTCCGCCGCATCGTGCCGAACCTCGGCGGCCTGGATATCTCGCCGATCCTGGCGTTCATGGTGCTCAAGCTGATCGACATGCTGGTGATCAACAACTTGGCGGCGATGACCCTGATGCCGGAAATCCTGCGTCTGCTGATCTAAAGCACACCGCAGTTTCCTGTGGCGAGGGAGCTTGCTCCCGCTGGGCTGCGAGCAGCCCCAAACCAGGCGCCATCGTCTTCCAGACAGCCCCGGGCAGCAGTTTTCAGGGCCGCTTCGCGCCCCAGCGGGAGCAAGCTCCCTCGCCACGGGTAAAGCGGTGGCCAATCAGCGCCGCCCTTTGCTTGCCGCTTGCCACAGCGGTCTTTAGACTTACGCCTCATTTCAACGAGAGCAGGGTCGATGCCAGCTGCCTTTCCCCCCGATTCCGTTGGTCTGGTGACGCCGCAAATGGCGCATTTCAGCGAGCCCCTGGCCCTGGCCTGCGGTCGTTCGCTGCCAGCCTATGACCTGATCTACGAAACCTACGGCACCCTCAATGCCACGGCGAGCAACGCCGTGCTGATTTGCCACGCCCTGTCCGGGCACCACCACGCCGCCGGTTACCACAGCGTCGACGACCGCAAGCCCGGTTGGTGGGACAGTTGCATCGGCCCCGGCAAGCCCATCGACACCAGCAAGTTCTTTGTGGTCAGCCTGAACAACCTCGGCGGCTGCAACGGCTCTACCGGCCCCAGCAGCCTCAATCCGGACACCGGCAAGCCGTTCGGCGCCGATTTCCCGGTACTGACCGTGGAAGACTGGGTGCACAGCCAGGCGCGCCTGGCCGACCGCCTAGGCATTGGCCAGTGGGCAGCGGTGATCGGCGGCAGCCTCGGCGGCATGCAAGCGCTGCAATGGACCATCACCTACCCGGACCGCGTGCGCCACTGCCTGGCAATCGCGTCGGCGCCCAAGCTCTCGGCGCAGAACATCGCCTTCAATGAAGTAGCGCGCCAGGCAATCCTCACCGATCCGGAGTTCCACGGCGGGTCGTTCCAGGAACACGGGGTGATTCCCAAGCGCGGGCTGATGCTGGCGCGGATGGTCGGGCACATCACCTACCTGTCCGACGACTCCATGGGCGAAAAATTCGGCCGTGGCCTCAAGAGCGAAAAGCTCAACTACGACTTCCACAGCGTCGAGTTCCAAGTCGAGAGCTACCTGCGTTATCAAGGTGAAGAGTTCTCCGGGCGTTTCGACGCCAACACCTACCTGTTGATGACCAAGGCGCTGGACTACTTCGATCCGGCGGCGAACTTCGACGATAACCTGGCGAAAACCTTCGCCAACGCTACCGCCAAGTTCTGCGTGATGTCGTTCACCACCGACTGGCGCTTCTCTCCGGCCCGCTCTCGGGAACTGGTGGACGCGCTGATGGCCGCGCGCAAGGACGTCTGCTACCTGGAAATCGACGCACCCCAGGGCCACGACGCCTTTTTGATCCCGATCCCGCGCTATTTGCAGGCGTTCGGCAACTACATGAACCGTATTACGCTGTGAGGACGCCATGAGAGCCGATCTGGACATCATCCAGGAATGGATCCCCGCCGGCAGCCGCGTGCTCGACCTGGGCTGCGGCAATGGCGAACTGCTGACCTGGCTGCGGGACAACAAGCAGGTGACCGGCTACGGCCTGGAAAACGACCCGGACAACATCGCCGAATGCGTGGCCAAAGGCATCAACGTCATCGAACAGGACCTGGACAAGGGCCTGGGCAATTTCGCCAGCAACAGCTTCGACATCGTGGTCATGACCCAGGCCCTGCAAGCCGTGCATTACCCCGACAAGATCCTCGACGAAATGCTCCGTGTCGGCCGCCAATGCATCATCACCTTCCCCAACTTCGGGCATTGGCGCTGCCGCTGGTACCTGGCGAGCAAAGGGCGCATGCCGGTCTCGGAATTCCTGCCCTATACCTGGTACAACACCCCGAACATCCACTTCTGCACCTTCGAGGATTTCGAAGCTCTGTGCCGTGAGCGCGAAGCCCGGGTCATCAATCGCCTGGCGGTTGACCAGCAGCACCGGCACGGGTGGGCAAGCAAGCTATGGCCTAATCTGCTAGGTGAAATCGGCATCTATCGGGTCAGCAGCCCAGGCCTGGCCGACCACCAGGTCGCAATCTGAACACCGGCCTTTTCAGGAGCACGACATGAAACGCCTAGCACTGTTTTTGATCACCGCCTGCCTGAGCGCGGGCGCCATGGCTGCCGACGTCATCAAGGCCGAGCGCAAGGAAGTGTTCGGTGACGTTACCGTGCACTACAACACCTTCAACTCCACCTTCCTGACCCCCGACATCGCCAAGGCCGCCGAACTGATCCGCAGCAAGAACCAGGGCGTGATCAATGTCTCGGTACTCAAGGGCGGCAAGCCGCTGATCGCCCAAGTCAGCGGCACGGTGAAGGACCTGACCAGCAAGACAGTCACCCTCACCTTCCGTCAGGTCACTGAACCAGGCGCGATCTATTACATCGCCCAGTACCCGGTGGACCAGCAGGAAACCCGCACCTTTGAGATCAAGGTGCAGACCGGCGACAAGATCAACACGATCAACTTCAACCAGGAACTGTTCCCGGGGCAATGATGAACCTCACCCAACTCGTGCTCGCCAGCCACAACGCCGGCAAACTCAAGGAACTCCAGGCCATGCTCGGCGGCTCGGTGCAACTGCGCTCGATCGGCGAATTCAGCCAGGTGGAGCCGGAAGAGACCGGCCTGTCGTTTGTCGAGAACGCCATCCTCAAGGCCCGCAATGCCGCGCGTATCTCGGGTTTGCCGGCGCTGGCCGACGATTCCGGGCTGGCCGTGGATTTCCTTGGCGGCGCGCCGGGCATTTACTCGGCCCGTTACGCTGATGGCAAAGGCGATGCAGCGAACAACGCCAAGCTCCTCGATGCTCTCGAGGACGTGCCCGAAGCCGAGCGCGGGGCGCAGTTCGTATGCGTCCTGGCATTGGTGCGGCATGCCGACGATCCGCTGCCGATCCTCTGCGAAGGATTGTGGCACGGGCGCATCCTCACCGAAGCCAGCGGAGAACACGGTTTCGGCTACGACCCGCTGTTCTGGGTGCCGGAACGCGATTGCTCCAGCGCTGAGTTGGGACCCGTGGAAAAAAATCAACTGAGCCACCGCGCCCGCGCCATGGCCCTGCTGCGCCAACGCCTGGGCTTGCAATGATCAATGATGCTCCGCCACCGCTGATCCACGGCGGTGCACAAACGCCACGGGGTTCGCTGCCAGTGCTGCCGCCCCTGGCGTTGTACATCCACATCCCGTGGTGTGTACGCAAATGTCCTTATTGCGATTTCAATTCCCACACCGCCAGCCCGCAGCTACCGGAAGAGGAATACGTCGACGCATTGCTCGCCGATCTCGACCAGGACCTGCATGCTGTGTATGGCCGGGAACTGAGCTCGATCTTTTTCGGTGGCGGCACCCCAAGCCTGTTCAGCGCTCAGGCTTTGGGGCGATTGCTCCGGGGCGTCGAGGCGCGCGTCCCTTTTGCGCCGGACATTGAAATCACCCTGGAAGCCAACCCCGGAACCTTCGAGCAAGAGAAGTTCGTCGCGTACCGGGCGCTGGGCATCAATCGGCTGTCCATCGGCATCCAGAGTTTCCAGCAGGCCAAGCTCGAAGCCTTGGGCCGGATCCACAATGGCGACGAAGCGGTACGCGCCGCCGGCATGGCCCGCCAGGCCGGGTTCGATAACTTCAACCTGGACCTGATGCACGGCCTGCCGGATCAGTCCCTGGACGATGCCCTGAGCGACTTGCGCCAGGCCATCGCCTTGAAGCCGACCCATTTGTCCTGGTACCAGCTGACGCTGGAGCCGAACACGGTGTTCTGGAACCAGCCGCCGACCTTGCCGGAAGACGACACTTTGTGGGATATCCAGGAAGCCGGGCAAGCGCTGCTCGCCGAACACGGCTACGCCCAGTACGAAGTCTCGGCGTATGCCCAGCCTGGGCGCGCGGCACGGCACAATCTCAACTATTGGAGTTTCGGCGATTTCATCGGCATCGGCGCCGGCGCCCACGGCAAGCTCAGTCATCCGGACGGGCGCATCGTGCGAACCTGGAAGACCCGCTTGCCCAAGGACTATCTCAACCCGGCCAAACGCTTCCTCGCCGGTGAAAAACAGCTCGCCAACGAAGAGCTGCCCTTCGAATTCCTGATGAACGCGCTGCGCCTCACCGATGGCGTGGACGCGCAGCTTTATCCACAACGCACCGGGCTGTCCCTGGACAGCTTGGCCGAAGGCCGCCGCGAGGCCGAACAAAGTGGCCTGTTGCAGGTCGAACCGTCACGTCTGGCGGCGACCGAGCGCGGACAACTGTTTCTCAATGACTTGTTGCAAAAATTTCTGAGCTGATCAAACAAGGAAAACGAATGGATCTGGTACTCGACCTGCTCGCCACCGTGTCCCGCTGGAGCCGCAGCAATCTGTCGGAAATCTCCCTGGCACTGGTTGGCTGCCTGCTGGTGCTGTTTGGTGCTGACATCAAGGGCTGGGTCGAGCAACGCTTGGGCAGCATCGCCGGCGCCTTGCGCGTCCCGCTGATCGCCCTGCTGTGCATGATCGGCAGCGGCGCCGCACTGATCTACGCCACGCCGTGGATCGTCCGAGGCTTGAGCCAGTTCAACAACTACAGCCTGGCGCCGGTATTGCTGGTGGTGCTGGTGCTGATTGGCGTGGTGGCGGACCGTCGATAGACCGTGAAACGAAAGGTGGGAGCACACCGGCTCCCACATGGTTTAACGCGCGATGCTTACGCCAGCTTCTCGAACTTCAAATCCCAAACCCCATGCCCGAGCCGTTCGCCACGGCGTTCGAACTTGGTGATCGGCCGTTCGGCCGGGCGCGGTACGCACTTGCCGTCTTCGGCCAGGTTGCGGTAGCCCGGCGCGACATTCATGACTTCCAGCATGTACTCGGCATAAGGTTCCCAGTCGGTGGCCATGTGCAGCACACCGCCGACCTTCAACTTGCTGCGCACCAACTCAGCGAACGACGCCTGGACGATACGGCGCTTGTGGTGACGACTCTTGTGCCATGGATCCGGGAAGAACAGCATCAGCCGGTCGAGGCTGTTATCGGCAACGCAACGGTTTAGCACTTCGATGGCATCGCAGTCGTAGACCCTCAGGTTGGTCAGGCCTTGGCTCAGCACGCCGTTGAGCAGCGCACCAACGCCCGGACGGTGGACTTCCACACCGATGAAATCCTGTTCCGGTGAAGCAGCGGCCATTTCCAGCAGCGAGTGGCCCATGCCGAAGCCGATCTCCAACGAGCGCGGCGCCGAGCGGCCGAACACCTGGTCGAAATCCACCGGTGCATCGGCCAGCGGCAGGACATAAAGCGGTGCGCCCTGCTCCAGGCCGCGTTGCTGGCCTTCGGTCATGCGCCCGGCGCGCATCACGAAACTCTTGATGCGGCGGTGTTGGCGCTCTTCGCCTTCTTCCGGCAGGACAGGCGTGTCGTTCGATTCAGTCATCAATGGCTCTTACTTGATCAGACCATCCAGCGGTGAGGACGCGCTGGCGTAAAGTTTTTTCGGCATGCGGCCGGCCAGATAAGCCAGGCGCCCGGCGACAATCGCGTGCTTCATCGCTTCGGCCATCAGGATCGGTTGCTGGGCGTGGGCAATGGCAGAGTTCATCAACACCGCTTCGCAACCCAGTTCCATGGCGATGGTGGCGTCGGACGCGGTACCGACACCGGCATCCACCAGCACCGGGATCTTGGCTTCTTCGAGGATGATCTGCAGGTTGTACGGGTTGCAGATTCCCAGGCCGGTGCCGATCAGGCCGGCCAGCGGCATGACCGCAATGCAGCCGATTTCCGCCAACTGACGGGCGATGATCGGGTCATCGCTGGTGTAGACCATCACGTCGAAACCTTCCTTGACCAGGCTTTCTGCGGCCTTGAGGGTTTCGATCACGTTGGGGAACAGGGTCTTCTGGTCCGCCAGCACTTCCAGCTTCACCAGGTTGTGGCCGTCGAGCAGCTCACGGGCCAGGCGGCAGGTGCGCACGGCCTCGATGGCGTCGAAGCAACCGGCGGTGTTCGGCAGAATGGTGTAGCGATCCGGCGGCAGGATATCCAGCAGGTTCGGTTCGCCCGGATTCTGGCCGATATTGGTCCGGCGCACAGCGACGGTCACGATCTCGGCGCCCGAGGCTTCGATGGCCAGGCGGGTTTCTTCCATGTCGCGGTATTTGCCGGTGCCTACCAGCAAACGCGACTGGTAGGTACGACCGGCCAGGACGAAAGGCTTGTCGCTACGAACGATGCTCATGGGAAATCCTCTGTTGGGGTGAGGTTCTTGCGAAATACTGCGAAGCTGGGGCGACTAGCCGCCGCCAATGGCGTGGACCACTTCGACGTTGTCGCCATCGTGCAACGTGGTGTCAGTGTGCTGGCTGCGCGGGACGATATCCAGGTTGAGCTCCACCGCGACACGGCGTCCGGTGAGTTCCAGACGGGTCAGCAGGGCCGCGACGGTTTCGCCGTCGGGCAGTTCAAGGGGTTCGCCGTTCAACTGAATGCGCATGCCGGATGCCGCCATCATTTTTAGGGGCTGGCATTCTAGCCCGATCAGTCTGGGTGACCCAAGCCCCTTGGTCAGCTACGAGCCGCAAGCTTTAAGCGGCAAGTTGTAGGCGCCAAGCCGCAATGCCCAGGCAAAGCCAGCCAATCAGGAAGGCCACACCGCCCAAGGGCGTGATCATGCCCAGTTTGGTGACACCTGTAAGGGTCAACAGGTACAGGCTGCCGGAGAACAGAATGATGCCGATCACAAAGGAAATCCCGGCCCAGGTGACGATGCGCCCAGGAATGTGCGTGGCCAGCAACGCAACGCCCAGCAGCGCCAAGGTGTGCACCAACTGATAAGTGACGCCGGTGTGGAAAATGGCCAGGTAATCGGCACTCAGGCGGTTTTTCAGGCCATGGGCGGCGAATGCCCCCAGCGCCACGCCCGTGAAGCCGAAAAACGCCGCCAGCATCAAAAAGCTACGCAACATGGGAACTCCAATCAGACTCGGTGGACAGGGTCTGTATAATGGCCCGCTCGACGGGTTCGGCCAAGCCATCTCTATGCTGCGTACATTGTTTCGACGATTCGTTAAAGCCCTGCTCTGGTTCGCCGTCGGCAGCGTTGTGCTGGTGCTGCTGTTTCGCGTGGTGCCGCCGCCGTTCACCGCGCTGATGATCGAGCGCAAGGTTGAATCCTGGTTCGGCGGCGAGCCGATCGACTTGCAGCGTGACTGGCAGCCATGGGACCAGATTTCCGACAGTCTCAAAGTGGCGGTGATTGCCGGTGAGGACCAGAAATTCCCTGAGCACTGGGGCTTCGACATCAGCGCGATCCAGGCCGCATTTGCCCATAACGGGCGCGGCGGTTCGATCCGTGGCGCGAGCACCCTCAGCCAGCAAGTGTCCAAGAACCTGTTCCTGTGGTCGGGACGCAGCTGGCTGCGAAAAGGCCTGGAAGCCTGGTTCACCACGCTGATCGAGGTGTTATGGCCCAAGCAGCGGATCCTTGAGGTGTACCTCAACAGCGTCGAGTGGGACGACGGGGTGTTTGGAGCGGAAGCGGCCGCGCGGCATCACTTCCGTGTAAGCGCCGATGCCTTGTCCCGGCAACAGGCCAGCCTGCTGGCGGCAGTGCTACCCAACCCGCGGGTATGGAACGCCAGCCGACCGAGCCCCTATGTACTGCGGCGCGCGAGCTGGATCCGCCAGCAGATGAGTCAGTTGGGAGGCGACAGCTATTTGCTGGGGCTCGATCATGCGCGGCGGGCACCTTGGGCTCAATAGCCTGATCGTTTCCACGTTCCGCGTCCCAACACAAATAAAAAACGCCCCGATCATCACTGATCGGGGCGTTTTTTATTGCCGCTGTCGCAGGTCAAGCTGCGATGGATGTCTTGAGCTTGTTCATCGCGCTTTTCTCGAGCTGACGAATCCGCTCGGCCGACACGTTGTACTTCTGCGCCAGGTCGTGCAGCGTGGCTTTCTCCTCGGCCAGCCAACGCTGGTAGAGAATGTCGCGGCTGCGTTCGTCCAGCACCTCCAACGCTTCGTGCAGGTTGGTGTTGGAGTTGTCACTCCAGTCGGCATCTTCCAGCTGACGGGCCGGGTCGTACCGGTGGTCTTCCAGGTAGTTGGCCGGCGATTGGAAAGCGCTGTCGTCGTCCGCTTCGGCGGCCGGGTCGAAAGCCATGTCATGGCCGGTCAGGCGACTTTCCATCTCGCGAACTTCCCGAGGCTCCACGCCAAGGCTTTCCGCGACGCGATGGACTTCTTCATTGTTCAGCCAGGCCAGACGCTTTTTCTGGCTGCGCAAGTTGAAGAACAGCTTGCGCTGGGCCTTGGTGGTCGCGACTTTCACGATGCGCCAGTTGCGCAGGATGAACTCGTGGATTTCCGCCTTGATCCAGTGCACCGCAAAGGACACCAGGCGTACGCCCATTTCCGGGTTGAAACGCTTGACCGCCTTCATCAGGCCAACGTTGCCTTCCTGGATCAGGTCGGCCTGGGCCAGCCCGTAGCCGGAATAGCTGCGGGCAATATGTACGACAAAACGCAGGTGGGCGAGCACCATCTGCCGAGCCGCCTCAAGATCCTGCTCATAATAGAGACTCTCGGCCAGTTCACGCTCCTGCTCGGGCGTCAGCAATGGAATGCTGTTCACCGTGTGCACATAGGCCTCGAGGTTCGCACCCGGGACCAGGGCATAAGCAGGTTGCAAAGAAGTGGTCATACGAAAAAACCTCCGACTCACATAACTCGTGCAGTTCAGCACTGCGAAAATTGACCGGGAACCGTAGGACAAGTTCCCACAAAGACTGAAAGGTCAATACGCGCAAAAAATACTATTTTGGAGCAAGCTCACGCAGGTGGCGTGCTACCGCAATCCATGCACCGATATAACCCAACAGCACCGCGCCAAGCAAGAGCGACACGCCGTCGGCGACTGGCACACCGGCCAGTGAAAAATCACTGCCGTACAAACCGGCCAATCCCACTACCGCATCGTTCAGCCAATCCAGGCCGAACGCCAATACGCCCCAGGACAGGATCCCGGCACCGAAGCCATACAGCGCCCCCATGTAGAGGAAGGGTCTGCGAACATAACTGTCCGTACCGCCGACGAGTTTAATCACTTCTATCTCTGTGCGGCGGTTTTCAATATGAAGACGAATGGTATTGCCTATCACCAAAAGTAATGCAGACACCAGAAGCACCGTCAGGCCGAAGACAAACCGGTCGCCGAGCTTGAGTATCGCCGCCAGACGCTCGACCCAGACTAGATCAAGTTGCGCCTGTTGTACCTTCGGCAACTCGGAAAGTCTTTGTCTTAATGCTTCAAGAGTGGGCTTGTCGACCTCGTTCGGCGTCACCAGCACCACACCCGGCAGAGGGTTTTCCGGCAGTTCCTTGAGGGCTTCGCCCAGGCCGGACTGCTGCTGGAACTCTTCAAGCGCCTGCTCGCGCCCCACATATTCGGCATCGGCGACGCCCGGCATGGCCTTGATCTGCTCGCGCAGCGCCTGGCCTTCGCCCGGTGTCGCGTCCAGTTGCAAATAAAGGGAAATCTGCGCCGCACGCTGCCAGGAACCACCCAGGCGCTCAACGTTGCTCAGCAGAAGTGACAGGCCCATCGGCAAGCTCAATGCCACCGCCATGACCATGCACGTAAAGAAGCTGCCGATGGGCTGCTTGCCCAGGCGCCGCAAGCTGTCGAGCAGGCTGGCGCGATGGCTTTCTATCCATGCGCGCAACAGCGTGGCGAAATCCGGACCGTCGTCATCGTCGCGCTTTTTCTTCTGCGGCTGCGGATCGGTGCCCTTGGGGGCCACGCGTTCGGCCACTTTCGGGCTGCGAGTCGCACTCATACGCCGGCCTCCCCATCACCGATCAATCGACCGCGCTGCAAAGTGAGCATGCGGTGACGCATACGTGCGATCAATGCCAGGTCGTGACTGGCGATCAGCACACTGGTGCCCAAGCGGTTGATGTCTTCGAATACGCCCATGATTTCCGCCGCCAATCGCGGGTCGAGGTTACCGGTGGGTTCATCCGCCAACAGCAAGGCCGGGCGGTGGACAATGGCGCGAGCGATGCCGACGCGTTGTTGCTGGCCGGTGGACAGATCGCCCGGGTACAGGTCGGTCTTGTCCGACAGGGCCACGCGCTCCAGGGCTGAATCCACGCGTTTGTTGATCTCGGCCTTGGACAGGCCAAGGATCTGCAACGGCAACGCCACGTTGTTGAACACCGTGCGATCGAACAGCAACTGGTGATTCTGGAACACCACGCCGATCTGGCGCCGCAGGTAGGGAATCTGCGCATTGCTGATGGTGCTCAGGTCCTGCCCGGCCAGCAGCAGTTTGCCGGTGGTGGGCCGCTCCATCGCCAGCAGCAGGCGCAGCAAGGTACTTTTACCGGCGCCGGAATGGCCGGTGACAAACAGAAACTCGCCCCGACGGACCCGAAAGCTCAGCTCATGCAAGCCGACGTGACCGTTCGGATAGCGCTTACCGACCTGTTCGAAACGAATCATGAATGCTCCCGCTCGGCAAACAGCGCCTGGACAAAGGGCTCGGCTTCGAAGGTGCGCAAGTCATCGATGCCCTCGCCCACGCCAATGTATCGAATAGGCAGGCCAAACTGCTTGGCCAGGGCAAAAATCACCCCGCCCTTGGCGGTGCCGTCGAGCTTGGTGAGGGCCAGCCCGGTCAGTTCGACGGTCTGGTTGAACTGCTTGGCCTGGTTGATGGCGTTCTGGCCAGTACCGGCGTCCAGCACCAGCAGGACTTCGTGAGGCGCGTCGGCGTCAAGCTTGCCGATCACCCGGCGGACCTTCTTCAGTTCTTCCATCAAATTGTCTTTGGTGTGCAAGCGACCGGCCGTGTCGGCGATCAGCACGTCGATGCCGCGAGCCTTGGCCGCCTGCACGGCGTCGAAGATCACCGAAGCGGAATCCGCGCCAGTGTGCTGGGCGATCACCGGGATCTTGTTGCGCTCGCCCCACACTTGCAGCTGTTCGACCGCCGCGGCGCGGAAGGTGTCGCCCGCGGCGAGCATGACTTTCTTGCCATCGAGCTGCAGCTTCTTCGCCAACTTGCCAATGGTGGTGGTCTTGCCGGCGCCGTTGACGCCGACGACCAGAATCACGAACGGTTTGTTCTGGGAGGCAATCACCAGTGGTTTTTCCACCGGCTTGAGCAGACTGGTGAGTTCGCCTTGCAGGGATTTGTACAGCGCGTCAGCGTCAGTCAGCTGTTTACGCGCAACCTTCTGGGTCAGGCTCTGGATGATCACCGAAGTGGCCTCGACGCCAACATCGGCGGTCAGCAGGCGGGTTTCGATGTCTTCCAGCAATTCGTCATCGATGACTTTCTTGCCCAGGAACAGACTGGCCATGCCTTCGCCAATGCTGGCGCTGGTCTTGGACAGGCCCTGCTTGAGACGGGCGAAGAAGCCGACCTTGCTTTCTTCGGCGGTGCGCGGGGACTCGTCCGGTGCGGGGACCTCGGCTGGGACAGGCTCTGGCTCAGGAATCGGTTGGACAGCGGCAGGCGCGATGTCGACAGCCGGCGCCTCGGCAACCAGCGTCTCGACCGGTTGCGTCGGGGCCGGAATCGGTGGAGTGACCTGCGCGGCCTTGGGATCCTCGACCAGCGCGACGGGCTCCTCCGCTACCGGCAAGACCGGCCAGAGTGTCTGTCCGGCGGGCGGGGTCAACGGTTGCTCGGCCACCGGTTCGGATTCAGGCTGGGTCGGTTGCAGCACCGGCTCGGCGATCGGCAGGACAATGGGCGCAGCCTCTTCGACCACCGACTCGTCGGCGGGCTCAGGTTGCGGCTGTTCGACAACGGCTTCCTGCGGTTTCTTGCGCAGCCATCCGAACAGGCTTTTTTTCTCGCCAGCCTCAGCTGGGGTCTTCTTGTCGTCGTTGGAACCAAACATGGAGGACGGCTATCTCACGGTAGCGACGCGCCTGGAGGGCGCCTCGGTGATAAATATTCGATGCTGAACAGACTGCGTTTCATCCAGCTTGTTCACGCGCAACAGATTGTCGAAATGTCGCCAGGACACTTCAGCCTCGATTTTTCGAAGGACTGGCAAGACATCATCGGCGAAAACGCGGGCATCCACGAACAAACCCAACGCTTTTGCACGGAACTCAAACAACCCTGGGCCGATAAAAGACCCGATAGGCGTGGCCGCCAGTAAAACGGACCGTTATCCTAGCACCTCCTCGCCTGCTGAGGCTAAGACCCGGCAGGCAGCCCAACAGGTTTAAACACGAATGAATGCTCTTGCCCGCTGCGCCGCAGGCCTGCTGCTCTGCACGGTTTGTCTGCCCTTTTCAGCCTTGGCTGCCGATCCACAACCCACCCACGAATTTACCCTCGACAACGGCCTCAAGGTCGTGGTGCGTGAAGACCATCGCGCGCCGGTGGTCGTTTCCCAGGTCTGGTACAAGGTCGGATCCAGCTACGAAACGCCGGGCCAGACCGGTTTGTCCCATGCGCTGGAACACATGATGTTCAAGGGCAGCGACAAGATCGGCCCCGGCGAGGCATCGCTGATCCTGCGTGACCTCGGCGCGGAGGAAAACGCCTTCACCAGCGACGACTTCACGGCTTATTACCAAGTGCTGGCCCGGGATCGCCTGGCCGTGGCCTTCGAACTAGAAGCCGACCGCATGGCGAGCCTGCGCCTGCCACCGGAGGAGTTCAGCCGCGAGATCGAAGTGATCAAGGAAGAGCGCCGCATGCGCACCGACGACAAGCCCATGTCCAAGGCCTATGAGCGCTTCAAGGCCATGGCTTATCCGGCCAGCGGCTACCACACGCCCACCATCGGCTGGATGGCCGACCTGGAGCGGATGAAGGTCGAGGAACTGCGCCACTGGTACGAATCCTGGTACGTCCCGAACAACGCCACCCTGGTGGTTGTCGGCGACGTGACGCCGGACGAGGTCAAGACCCTGGCCCAGCGCTACTTCGGCCCGATTGCCCGGCGCGCCGTGCCGTCGGCGAAAATCCCGCTGGAGCTGGCCGAGCCTGGCGAGCGCAAGATCACCCTGCATGTGCAGACCCAACTGCCGAGCGTCATGCTCGCCTTCAATGTGCCAAGCATCGCCACCGCCACGGACAAGGCTTCGGTCAACGCGTTGCGGCTGATCTCGGCCCTGTTGGACGGCGGCTACAGCGGACGGATTCCGGCACAGCTGGAGCGTGGCGAAGAGTTGATCTCCGGCGGCTCGTCGAATTACGACGCCTTCACCCGTGGCGATACGCTGTTCACCTTGTCGGCAACGCCCAACACCCAAAAGAACAAGACCCTGGCCCAGGCCGAAGCCGGTTTGTGGCGCTTGCTCGAACAATTGAAAACCACCGCCCCGACTGCCGCGGAACTGGAGCGCGTGCGCGCCCAGGTCATCGCCGGCCTGGTGTACGAGCGCGATTCAATCACCAGCCAGGCCACTGCCATCGGCCAGCTGGAAACAGTCGGTTTGTCCTGGAAGCTGATGGACACCGAACTCGCCGAACTGCAAAGCGTGACCCCGCAGGATATCCAGAAGGCAGCCCAGCTGTATTTCACCCGCTCGCGCCTGAGCGTCGCGCACGTCCTGCCCGAGGAGAAAGCTCATGAGTGAGCGCATTTTATCGCGCCGGGGGCCACTGATTGCCCTGGCATTCATCGCGGTGGCTGGAGCGCTGGCGTTCTATTTGCTGCCGGCCACTGACGTCACCGCCAGCCAGGCCTTGGACAACGCCAAGTCCGGTAAAAAGCTGCAATCACTGGCCGAGCTGGACGGCAAGGCACCCAGCCGTCGCCAGCTCAACGTACAAACCTGGAAAACCGCTGACGGCGCCAAGGTGCTGTTTGTCGAGGCCCGCGAGTTGCCGATGTTCGACCTGCGCCTGACCTTCGCCGCCGGCAGCAGCCAGGACGGCAACGCTCCCGGGCTGGCGCAGTTGACCAACGCCATGCTCAACGAAGGTGTGGCTGGCAAGGACGTCAGCGCCATCGCCGAAGGGTTCGAAAGCCTTGGCGCGGATTTTGGCAACGGTGCCTTTCGGGACATGGCCGTGGCCTCGCTGCGCAGCCTCAGCGCGGCGGACAAGCGTGAGCCGGCGTTGAAACTGTTTGCCGAAGTGGTCGGCAAGCCGACTTTCCCCGCCGATTCCTTCGCGCGTATCAAGAACCAGATGCTCGCCGGCTTCGAGTACCAGAAGCAGAACCCTGGCAAACTGGCGGGCCTGGAATTGATGAAGCGCTTGTATGGCGGTCATCCTTACGCCCATTCCAGCGACGGCACCGCGCAAAGCGTTCCGCCGATCACCCTGGCCCAGGCCCAGGCTTTCCACGCCAAGGCCTACGCGGCTGGCAATGCCGTGATCGCGCTGGTGGGGGACCTGTCCCGTGCCGAGGCCGAAGCCATTGCCAACCAGGTGTCCGGCGCGCTGCCCAAGGGCCCCGCCCTGGCGAAAACACCGCCACCGGTGGAGCCGAAAGCGAGCGTCCACCACATCGAGTTCCCATCCAAGCAGACCAACCTGATGCTGGCGCAACTGGGCATCGATCGGGACGATCCAGACTATGCAGCCGTGTCCCTGGGCAACCAGATCCTCGGTGGCGGTGGTTTCGGTACGCGGTTGATGACCGAAGTCCGTGAAAAACGCGGCCTGACCTATGGCATCTATTCCGGCTTCACCGCCATGCAGGCCCGCGGCCCGTTCATGATCAATCTGCAAACCCGTGCGCAGATGAGCGAAGGCACGCTCAAGCTGGTGCAGGATGTATTCGCCGATTACCTCAAGAACGGCCCGACCCAAAAGGAACTCGACGATGCCAAGCGCGAGCTGGCCGGGAGCTTTCCGTTATCCACCGCCAGTAACGCCGACATCGTTGGCCAGCTCGGCGCCATGGGTTTCTACGATTTGCCGCTGAGCTACCTGGAAGATTTCATGCGCCAGTCACAGGAGCTGACGGTCGAGCAAGTCAAGGCAGCACTGAACAAACATTTGAGCACGGACAAGATGGTCATCGTCACCGCTGGCCCGACCGTGCCGCAAGAGCCGTTGCCGGCCCCCACTGACAAACCTGCCGAGCAGCCGCTCGGGGTCCCGGAGCACTAATGGCCCGTCCATCCAATTCCAGCAAGAAACCCGTGCACAACGGTGTGAACCAACTGCGCATCATCGGCGGCGAATGGCGCAGCCGACGCTTGAGCTTCCCGGATGCCCCAGGCTTGCGCCCGACCCCGGACCGGGTTCGCGAAACCCTGTTCAACTGGCTCGCACCTTACGTGGCGGGGGCCAAGGTGCTCGACCCTTTCGCCGGCAGCGGTGCGCTGTTTCTCGAGGCGTTGTCCCGGGGCGCCGCCATGGGCCAGGCGCTGGACGCCAGCAGCCTGGCGGTGTCCAGCCTGAAGGAACACCTGGGCACCCTGCGCTGCACCGTCGGCCAAGTACAGACGGCCGATGCGTTGCGCTACCTGGACAGCCAACCGGCGACGCCTTTCGACCTCGTCTTTCTCGATCCACCGTTCAACCAGAATCTGCTGCCCGCCGTCTGTGCATTGCTTGAAGACCGACAATGGCTGGCGGACGATGCATGGGTCTACACCGAAAGCGAAACAGCGCCTTCAACACTCGGTATGCCGAGCAACTGGCGCCTGCATCGCGAGCAGAAATCCGGCCGGGTCTTCTACGCGCTCTGGCAACGCACCGCAGGAGCAGTCGCACCCGCGTGAACCGAAGAACGCTTGGAAGGTGCGGTACTTAGTTACCGCACGCCGCCATCCTAGAAACGCCACAGTGAGTGACACAATTTTGTGAACCACTGAGGACGATTTTACCCATGGACGTTTTTCGCAGCCGGATGCTGCTTTTCTTCTGGTTGGCACCGCTAGTGGCGGTCGCCGATTCTCCCCCCACCCACGAGTTCACCCTGGACAATGGCCTGAAAGTGGTCGTGCGCGAAGATCATCGTGCTCCACTGGTCAGCTCGCAACTCTGGTTCAAAGTTGGTTCGGCCGATGAAGCGCCGGGGCGTTCAGGACTGTCTCACGCGCTAGAACATATGGTTTACAAAGGTAGCCACAAGAGTTGTGCGGGCGAGGCCATGAAGACCCTGGATACCCTGGGCGCCGAATATAACGCCTTTACCGGAGAAGATTTCACCGTACATCATCAAACCCTTGAGCCTCGTCACTTGGGTGTCGCGTTCGAACTGATGGCCGACCTCATGTCGACCGCTCACCTGCGCGCCGACGACTGGTTGCCGGAAATTGCCGTGATCCAGGAAGAACGGCGCGAGAACCAGGACCACCCCGGAGAGCTGGCCCTGGAACGCTTTCTTAGCCTGGCCCATCTTTCAAGTGGCTACCGCACGCCCACCATCGGCTGGATGCACGACCTGCAGCGACTCGACATTGCTGATTTGCGCGACTGGTATCAAACCCGCTATGCGCCCGGCAATGCCGTGTTGGTCGTGGTTGGCGATGTCACGCTTGAGCAGGTCAAGCTGCTGGCACAAACTTACTTTGGGGCGGTAGCCGCCCGTCCTTTCACCGTGTCGCGGGCACCGCTGGAGCTGGACCGACCCGGCGAACGCAGGCTCATCCTTGGCGTACCCCACGCCACTAAGCAATTTCTCATGGCATTCAATGTCCCGGTGCTGGTGACTGCCGAGTCTCCTCGGACCGTGTACGCCTTGCGCTTGCTTCAAACGCTACTGGCAGGCTCAAGCAGCGCCCGACTGCAATCGCAGCTTCAATTCAAGACTCCGCTGTTCTCCGCCCTATCCTCCCGATACGACTGGCTGGGACGTGGCGACGGTCTTCTATTGATCGACGGCCGTATCTCCAATGCCTACACCGGCTCGTTCAATGAGGCCGAGGCGCGCGTGTGGCAAGAACTTGACAAGCTACGAACCGATCCCCCCGCGCCTGATGAACTGGAACGTGCCCGCACGCAACTGATCGCACAAAACATTTACGACCAGGACTCAATAGAGGGCCAGGGCCATTTCCTTGGCTCCTTGGTGAGCAACGGGCTGCCCTGGCGATTGATGAACGACGAAATTGCCGAGCTGAAAAAAGTAACCCCGGATGACATCCGACAAGCCGCCGCGACCTATCTGACCCGTGATCGCCTGACCATAGCGCACATCCAAGGGGAGCAAACCCATGAATAAATCAGCTCACGTTGGCTGTCTTGCGATGCTGGGCATCGCACTGTTGGGTTGCTGCGCGCAAGCCTTGGCCGATACCGTTTCGAATGGCTCCACTGTGCGCCTGCAATCGCTGCTTGAGCCCGACATCGTCGCACCAAAGCCGCGTCCCCTGGCCGTCAAGGGCTGGAAGACAACGGCAGGCAGCAAGGTCTTGTTCATCCGTACGACGGCATCGCCGATGTTCGATGTCCATGTCAGCTTCGAGGCGGGAAGCGCCCGGAGCCCTGTCCCTGGCCTCGCCGGCGTAACCTACAGCATGCTCAACGAAGGCGTGCCAGGCATGGCAAGCTATCAAGCGATCATCGACACCTTTCAGAGCCTGGGGGCAAGGCTCGGCATGGGTATAGATCCGCAACGCAGCGCATTTTCCTTGCGCAGCTTGAGCGAAATGGAAAAGCGCACCCCTGCCCTGCGGTTGTTTTCGCAAATATTGGGCAACCCATCGCTCAGTGACGAAGCATTGGCAAGGGTGAAAAACGAGGCGAAAGACATACTTCTGCGTGACCGACAGAACCCGACGGACATTGCGCTACAACACCTCAAGGAACAACTGGCCCCCGAGCCCCCCTACACCCAACCGATGTTCGGCACGAACGAGGCGCTGGACGCTCTGACACGCCAAGCGGTACAGGACTTCCATCGGCACGCCTACTCGGCTGTGACGGCGCAGATTACCTTGGTCGGCGACCTCACGCTCGAACAGGCCCAACTGATCAGCCAACAGATCAGCAGCGCCTTGCCCGGCACCAGCCAGGCCGCTAGCCCCAACGCCCCCTCATCGGTTGGCACGCCAACGAACAGCCATCTGGAACGGGCGCAGCAACAAACCCAACTTCTGCTCGCGCAGCCCAGCGTGCCGCGCAAGCATGCCGACTATCTTGCGCTGGATGCGGCGAACGTGATTTTCAAGAACCGGTTAATGACGGAGCTGAGGGAAAAGCGCGGCCTGGTGTATGGCACCGAGATCCTGCACTGGGACTGGGCCGATGGCGCCCTGGCGATCATCTCACTTCGGACCAGTCCACACTTCAACCAAGGCACTCAGGCGTTGGTGCGTTCAATGTTCACCGACTATCTGCGCGACGGACCAACGCAACAGGAAGTTGACCAACTGAAAGGCCGGAAGCGCAGTTCGATTGCTCATGACAGCGCCAACAATGCACAAATTCTCGATCAATTGGTCAGAATAAATCGAGATGACCTGCCGCTGGACCTGGACTACACCGTCCAACAGATACAGAAACTGACCCCCAGGCAAATAAAGGACACACTGAACCGCCATTTCGAAGCCGACGCCTGGCACATTGTGACGGTGGGTCCCACCGTCGAGCAGCAACCCTTGCCAGCGCCAGTGCCACCGTCGACCGATCCCCTTCCACAGGACAGATGTCGCGCCGCGCAAGCCTTTATGGCAATTTAGAGCTGCTGCGCCAGGCGCACCTCCACGCCTGGCGCCTATGCTTGAAATGACGAGATCCGACGTGCCTGTAGACTCCTCTATGTCCAGCCAAAGATTTACACCGGCCTTCGGCCTGGCTAATCCACACCTGCAGACGCTATGGGGGCCGCTTTGGCGCAAGACTGTCCACATCGCACGCGAGCGCGAACGGCTCTGGCTTGAAGACGGTGACTTCCTCGACCTCGACTGGCACGGCCCTCACAGCGCCGATGCGCCATTGGTCCTGGTGCTTCATGGGCTGACCGGCTCCTCGAACTCGCCTTATGTGGCGGGGTTGCAGCAAGCACTCGGCAACCGGGGCTGGGCCAGCGTCGCGTTGAATTGGCGTGGGTGCTCGGGGGAGCCGAACCTGTTGCCCCGCAGCTATCACTCGGGCGCCAGCGAAGACCTTGCCGCCACCCTCGCGCACCTGCGTGCCCGGCGGCCATTGGCGCCATTGTTTGCGGTGGGTTATTCGCTCGGCGGTAATGTATTGCTCAAGCATTTGGGAGAAACCGGCAGCGCCAGCCAATTGCAGGGAGCGGTGGCGGTTTCGGTGCCATTCCGCCTGGATCAGTGCGCTGACCGCATCGGACAGGGGTTTTCCAAGTTCTATCAAGCGCACTTCATGCGCGAGATGGTGGCCTACCTGCGCAACAAACAGCGTCAGTTCCAGCATGACGGGCGCCATGAAGGGCTTGCGGCCCTGGCCGCGCTTGGGTCGCTGGACAACATGCGCACCTTCTGGGATTTCGATGGCCGGGTGACCGCGCCGCTGCACGGCTACTCGGATGCGGCTGATTATTATCGCCGAGCTTCCAGCCGCTACTTCCTGGCCGGGATAACAACGCCGACCCTGCTTATCCAGGCCGCAGACGATCCTTTCGTATTTCCCCACAGCTTGCCCGAGCCCGATGAGCTGTCCGGCTCGACCCGGCTCGAACTGCATGCCCAAGGTGGACATGTCGGCTTCGTCGACGGAACGCTGCGGCGTCCGGGCTATTACCTCGAACGACGCATACCCGAATGGCTGGCCGGCTTGGCCTCGCATGGCATTACTCGCCCTTCGCCACCCCGCGCTGCGGATCATTGATCCACTCGCTCCAGGACCCCGCATACAACTTGCCCAACGGATACCCAGCCAGGCACAGGGCAAACAGATTGTGGCAGGCCGTCACGCCGGAGCCGCAATAGGCCACCAGTTCGGTCGGCGAGCGATCGCCCAGCGTTGTAGCGAAGCGCTGCTTGAGCTGATCGACCGGAAGAAATCGTCCATCCGCGCCGAGGTTGTCGGTGAAGGCCGCGCATTGCGCACCTGGAATGTGCCCGGCGACCGGATCGATCGGCTCGACTTCGCCCTTGAAACGGGGCAGTGCCCGGGCGTCCAGCAGCGTCATCTGCGGTCGGCCAAGGCGTTGTTGCAGGGCCTCGACATCAAGCAGCAAATCGGCGTCCGATGATCCATTGAAAGTACCCGGCTGGACGGCAGGCGGGTCGAGACTCAAGGGCAAGCCGGCCGCATGCCAGGCCTTGAGCCCGCCGTCGAGAATGTAGACGCCGTCGCGCTTGCCCAACCATGCCAGCAACCACCAGGCCCGGGCGGCATAGGCACCGGGGCCGTCGTCATACAGCACGACATCGCTGTCATTGTTGACGCCCCAGGCCTGGAGACGCGCGATCAAGGCTTGCGGTTCGGGCAACGGATGGCGCCCGGTCACACCCTTGATCACCGGCCCGCTCAGATCCCGCTCAAGGTCCGCGAACGACGCTCCGGCAATATGGCCTTCAGCGTAGCTGCGTTGGCCGTAGTCCGGATCCTCCAAGGCAAAACGACAATCAAGAATCACCAGCCCGGGATCTGTTCGCCTCTGTTCAAGGCCTTGGGGACTGATGAGTTGAGCGATGGGCATGGTGAGCTCCTGTAACGGGTTCAGGGGGTCCCGATCCTACTGCCCTTCCTCCAGGGTCTGGGCCAGGGGGACATAATATTCTTTGAACAATGCATTCACCGCTTCGCGGGCTTGATCGGTCACAAAACCCGCCTCCAGCACGAGCACCTGGTACACACCACGCTTGATGGCCTGTTCGCTCAGATGGCTGGAGTTTTCCCGGGTAGTGCAGAGAAACCGTACCCAGGAGGTCAGGATGATCCAGGCGTTGAGCGTCAGCGACTCGATCTGCACACGGTCCATCTCCAGGATGCCGGCGGCGACAAAGCCCTCGTAGATAGCGGTGCCATGGATCAGGCAGCGCTGGGAAAACCGTCGGTAGCGAGCCGCAAGTTCCGGGTCACTGTCGAGCAGATGTTCCAGGTCTCGATGCAGGAAACGGTAGCGCCACATTGCCGATAGCAGTTCCTGCAGATAGAAACGCTTGTCGTCCACCGTGGCTGGCCGCCCCTGGGGCGGGCGCAGGAAGCTGTCCACCAGGTTTTCGTATTCACTGAACAGCACGGCGATAATCGCCTGCTTGTTGGGGAAGTGGTAATAGAGATTCCCTGGGGACATGTCCATGTGGGCGGCGATGTGATTGGTGCTGATGCTGCGCTCTCCCTGCCGGTTGAACAACTCCAGGCTGTTCTGCACGATGCGCTCGCTGGTTTTTATTCGTGGGGCCATGGCTTGGGCTTTAATGAAAAAGTAATTGAAGGGCATCTTACGACCTATCGGTCACAGGATAAAACCCAAGCCATTTACCGCCGCTCATTTGACTTTTTAGAGCATAAGCTCTAGAAAGCACCGACGATAACAATTATCCGGTGCCGCCATGCCTGCCGACGTTGCTTATTTGCACGAGTCTCAACAGCACCTGGACCAACTCCAAGCACTCTTTGCCGCCCAGCGCCAAGCCTACGCCGCTCACCCGATGCCGCCGGCCGAACAACGCCGGCAATGGCTCAAGGCATTGCGTGAACTGTTGAGCAACGAACGACAGGCGCTGATCGATGCCGTCAGCGAGGATTTCAGCCACCGCAGCGCAGACGAAACATTGCTGGCCGAGCTGATGCCGAGCCTGCACGGCATTCATTACGCCAGCCGACACCTCAAGGGCTGGATGAAGCCTTCCCGGCGCAAGGTCGGCCTCGCCTTCCAGCCGGCATCGGCCAAAGTGGTCTATCAGCCGCTGGGCGTGGTCGGGGTCATCGTGCCGTGGAACTATCCGCTTTTCCTGGCCATCGGCCCCTTGGTGGGGGCGTTGTCGGCGGGTAACCGGGTGATGCTCAAACTCAGCGAATCGACCCCCGCCACTGGTTTGTTGCTCCAGCAATTGCTGGCGCGGATCTTTCCTCAGGACCTGGTGTGCGTCGTGCTTGGCGAGGCGGATGTCGGCGTCGCGTTCTCCAGGTTGCCGTTCGACCACCTGCTGTTCACCGGCGCCACCAGCATCGGCAAGCACGTGATGCGTGCCGCCGCTGAAAACCTGACCCCCGTCACCCTTGAGCTCGGCGGCAAATCTCCCGCCATCGTTTCCGACGACGTACCCCTCAAGGACGCCGCCGAGCGCATCGCCTTCGGCAAGACCCTCAATGCCGGGCAAACCTGTGTGGCGCCGGATTACGTGTTGGTGCCCCAGCATCGGGTCGGGGCGTTCGTCGAGGCATATCGCGAGGCCGTTCGCGGGTTCTATCCGACGCTGAGCGACAACCCGGACTACACCGCGATTATCAATGAACGACAACTGGCGCGACTCAACGGCTATATCAGCGATGCCACCAGCAAGGGCGCGCTGTTGATCGAGTTGTTCGACCAGGGCCAGGGCCGACGCATGGCCCACAGCCTTTTGCTCAACGTCACCGATGACATGACCGTCATGCAGGACGAAATCTTCGGGCCGCTGCTACCCATCGTGCCTTACCAGCACCTCGACCAGGCGCTTGCCTACATTAACCAGCGGCCACGTCCGCTGGCGCTCTACTACTTTGGCTACAACAAGGCCGAACAGAATCGCGTGCTCGAACAAACCCATTCCGGCGGCGTATGCCTGAACGACACCCTGCTGCACGTGGCCCAGGACGACATGCCGTTCGGCGGCATTGGCGCCTCGGGGATGGGGCACTATCACGGCCACGAAGGTTTCCTGACCTTCAGCAAGGCCAAGAGCGTGTTGACCAAACAACGATTCAACGCCGCGAAGCTGATTTATCCGCCCTATGGCAAGCCGCTGCAGAAGCTGATCCAGAAGCTGTTTATCCGCTAACGATGGTCTCCCGGGTAATAACAATAATGAACCCAAGCCAGCCACGCCCCTCCTGAAAATGCCCCATCGCAACCCATGACAATAAGAGAGCCCGAGCATGCCCGTACTCGACCCGTGCCGCGAAGGCCTCGCCCGTGGCTGGACCACCAGCATCGGCGCCAATCCGCAGTTGTCGGTCTATGGATTGACCGCGCAACTGGCGATTGCCCTGGCCGAACGTCTGGAAAAAACATGAAAATATCGGATATTCGCAACGTCTATAGTGCGTTCTTACCCAACAGCCGACTTGGCCGACCGAGAAGGCTGCGATACCATCCGACTCCCCAACGGACTCCCGCCAGGACGACGCGATGAACCGAGTGTTGTACCCAGGTACCTTCGACCCTATTACCAAGGGCCATGGCGATCTGGTCGAACGCGCCTCGCGCCTGTTCGACCACGTGATCATTGCCGTCGCCGCCAGCCCGAAGAAAAACCCGCTGTTCCCGCTGGAACAACGTGTGGAGCTGGCTCGTGAGGTCACCAAGCATCTGCCCAACGTGGAAGTGGTTGGCTTTTCGACGCTGCTGGCGCATTTCGCCAAGGAAAAGAACGCGAACGTGTTCCTGCGGGGCCTGCGCGCGGTATCGGACTTCGAATATGAATTCCAACTGGCCAACATGAACCGACAGTTGGCGCCGGACGTCGAGAGCCTGTTCCTGACGCCGTCGGAGCGTTACTCCTTCATTTCTTCGACCCTGGTGCGTGAAATCGCGGCCTTGGGCGGCGACATCACCAAGTTCGTGCACCCAGCCGTGGCCGATGCGCTGACCCTGCGCTTCAAGAAATAGCCCTCTCTGGTCGCGACTCACTTCGCGGCCAGACCGCCGAGCAGGCGCAGTCCATCGCGCCAGCGTGCACTGCGCTCTTGATTGCGGCACAATTGCGCCTATTCGTTTTCAACTGCCCGGGCCCAACGCCCCGGCCGGAGTCTGCATGTCCCTGATCATCACCGACGACTGCATCAATTGCGACGTCTGCGAACCCGAGTGCCCGAACGAAGCCATTTCCCAGGGCGAAGAAATCTACGTCATCGACCCGAACCTGTGCACCCAGTGCGTCGGCCATTACGACGAGCCCCAGTGCCAGCAGGTCTGTCCGGTGGATTGCATCCCGCTGGACGAGGCTCATCCGGAGACTGAAGAACAGTTGATGGCGAAATACCGCAAGATCACGGGCAAGGCTTGAGTTTTCGGACGAGCCTACAGGCCTCACTCCTGCCGCTCAAACCCTTCTCCAATACACCCCAGGCAGCGCACGAAGGTGGCTTTCGCCGGGTCAACCACCAACGCCTTCCCCGCGTCGCCAACACCGCCACCCAACGCGGTGAACGGCAACGATACGACGAACGCCCCGGCACCGATCACAGTGGCCGCGAGTAGCAAAGGACGGGCAATCAGCAAGTCGCCGATCATGGCGAAAGCGGGCGGATTCTGGATGGTATAGCGCGGGTCACCGCTCTCGGTGTTTGCCAGGACAGGCAAACCGACACTCAGCGAGAGTGCCAGAACGAAAGGTCGAAGCAGATTCATTGGGGGAAATCCTTCGGCTAGGCAGTATGACTACTGACTATAGACCGTAGGACGACTCAGCTCTGGCAGCGTGGACACCAGACGCTCGCACGCTGGCCCAGGCGGATTTCCCGCAGGCCCGTGCCACAGATCTTGCAAGGCTGCCCGCCCCGCCCGTAGACGAACAATTCCTGCTGGAAATAACCGGGCTGGCCATCGCCGCCAATGAAGTCCCGCAACGTGGTCCCGCCACGTTCGATGGCATGGGCGAGGATGCGTTTGATCTCGATCGCCAGCTTCAGGTAACGCGCCCGGGAGATGCCGCCCGCCTCGCGACGTGGATCGATCCCGGCGGCAAACAGCGCTTCTGTCGCATAGATGTTGCCGACGCCAACCACCACCGCGTTGTCCATGATGAACGGCTTAACCGCCATCGAACGCCCACGGGAGAGTTGGAACAATCGTTCGCCGTCAAAAAGATCGGTCAGCGGCTCCGGCCCCAGGCGAATCAGCAATTGGTGGTTGAGCGGATCGAGGCTCCAGAGCATCGCTCCAAAGCGCCGAGGGTCGGTGTAGCGCAAGGCCAGGCCGGACTCCAACTCTATGTCGACATGCTCATGCTTGGCGGCGGGCATGCCGATTTCAACCAGCCGAAGGTTGCCGGACATGCCCAGATGACTGATCAGCGTGCCGACCTCGGCATTGATCAACAGGTACTTCGCGCGCCGCTCCACCTGAACGATGCGCTGCCCCGAAAGCCGCACGTCGAGATCTTCCGGAATAGGCCAGCGCAAGCGGCCGTCGCGCACCAGCACGCGGCTGACCCGCTGCCCTTCAAGGTGCGGCGCAATTCCGCGACGAGTGGTTTCGACTTCCGGCAGTTCTGGCATGGGGGTCTCGAATCAGGCGACGATTGGCACTCAACGAGTGGCCAGGTCGCGAATTTCCTGTTTCTGGGTCTGGAAGTCGTACTCCGACAACCCTATGTAATCGAGCACCAGCGGACCGACGCACAGCCACTCGCGGTCTTCGGCCTGATTGCCCAATACCCGATGGGACGCGCAGATGTTTTCGGACATCTTCAGGATCGCCAAGAGGTTCTTCAGCGGGCTGTTATTGCGCGAAGAGTCGTCGCTGAAAATCGCCAGCGCATTGTGATGGTTGGCGATGGCCTGGCTGACGTGATCCGGCAGGCGCCAGGACTTGGAGGTGTAATAGCCGACCACTGCATGGTTGGTGTTGAACACGCGGTTTTCGGTATCCACCACGCGGCATTCGGCGCTGGCGTTGGCATAGGCCTCCTCCAGCACGCTCATGTACGTGGGGAACTGCTTGAGCATCAGTGGCACGCCGCAATCATGGAACAACCCCAGCGCGTAGGCTTCGTCACCGTTGTGCAGACCGACGCGCTTGGCGAGGGTCAGGCAGGTCATAGCCACGTCCTGGGCGGTGTCCCAAAAGCGATTCAGGACCACGATCGCATCATCGTGCAACGCGCCCTTGATCGATTGCGCGTTGATCAGGTTGATGATCGAGCGGCTGCCCAGCAGGTTCACGGCGCGCTGGATCGAGGTGATCTTGTTGCTCAAGCCGTAATAGGGCGAATTGACGATCTTGAGCAAGGCACCCGAGAGTCCCGGGTCCTGGGAAATCAGCTTGGCGATGGTCTCCAGGTCCGGATCGGGCATGTACTGCTCCATCTGCAAATCCACCATGATTTGCGGCTGGGGCGGCACACTGATGCCTTGAAGGGACTGTTGGATCTGTTCGGCGGTAAGCTCTTTGGACATGGGTACACACTCTGGGCCAGGCAGGGATTCTAACCCTTAAAGATGGATCCGATACACCGCCAGGCCACCGATCGTCCTCCAAGCCCGCCAATCCCTGCAACACGGTATACTCCCGCTCTTTTTTCCGGAGCGACGTCATGTCCCTGCCTAGCCTGCGCCTCAAAGCCAACGCCGACCGTCGCCTGCGCGCCGGCCACCTGTGGGTCTACAGTAACGAAATCGACGTGGCCGCCACCCCGCTGCACGGCTTCAAGGCCGGCGACCAGGCAATCCTCGAGGCCGCAGGCGGCAAGCCGCTGGGCATCGTTGCGATGAGCCCCAACAACCTGATCTGCGCGCGCCTGCTGTCACGCGACGTGAAGCTGCCACTGGACAAGTCGCTGCTGGTGCATCGTCTCAACGTCGCGTTGTCCCTGCGCGAGCGGCTGTTCGACAAGCCATTCTATCGCCTCGTCTATGGTGATTCCGACCTGCTGCCGGGCCTGGTGGTCGACCGTTTCGGCGACATCCTGGTCGTGCAGATCGCCTCCGCGACCATGGAGGCCCATAAGGACGACGTGATCGCCGCCCTCACCCAGGTACTGAAACCCAGCGGCATCCTGTTCAAGAACGACTCCGCCGCCCGTGACGCCGAAGGCCTGAACCGCTATGTCGAGACCGTCTTCGGCCTCGTGCCGGAGTGGGTGGCGCTGGAAGAGAACGGGGTGAAGTTCGAAGCACCGGTCATGGAAGGCCAGAAAACCGGCTGGTTCTACGATCACCGCATGAACCGCGCACGCCTGGCACCCTATGCCAAGGGCAAGCGCGTATTGGATCTGTTCAGCTACATCGGCGGCTGGGGCGTGCAAGCCGCCGCGTTCGGCGCCAGTGAAGTGTTCTGCGTCGATGCCTCGGCCTTCGCCCTCGACGGTGTAGAGCGCAACGCCGCATTGAACGGCTTCGCCGAGAAGCTGACCTGCATCGAAGGCGACGTGTTCGAAGCCTTGAAAGAGCTCAAGGCCAGCGAAGAGCGCTTCGACGTGATCGTCGCCGACCCTCCGGCCTTCATCAAGCGCAAGAAAGACTTGAAGAACGGCGAAGGCGCCTACCGCCGCCTCAACGAGCAAGCCATGCGCTTGCTCAGCAAGGACGGCATCCTGGTCAGCGCGTCGTGCTCCATGCACCTGCCCGAAGACGATCTGCAGAACATCCTGCTGACCAGCGCCCGTCACCTGGACCGCAACATCCAACTGCTCGAACGCGGCGGCCAGGGGCCCGACCACCCGGTACACCCGGCCATCGCCGAAACCCGCTACATCAAAAGCATCACCTGCCGGTTGTTGCCCAACAGCTGAGGCCGGGAGGGGCCAGTGCCGTAGCGCTGTGCCCCCCGACTGGCAACCAGATCGCAGCCTTGGCTGCGATTTTTTTTGCGCGCCTGAATAAGTCTGTAGGAGCCCACCCACGCAATTACCAGAACCGTCCTACTCAATCTCCCCGTGACTGGCGGCCATGACGCATTAGGATTGAAAGCGACCCTCAGGTAAGCCTTGGAACGCCTCATGACTGATCCGCAAAACCGCCTGGCGGCCCGCAAACCAGCCACCGTCGGCTTGTTGCTGACGCTGACACTGCTTGGTGTCTTTCCAATCGATGTCGTGCTGCCCTCGTTCCCCGCCCTGTCCGGGCATTTTGAACGTCCATCGTCGGACATTGCCCTGTCCGTCAGCCTGTTCGCGGTGGGTATCGCCCTTTCGCAACTGCTGGTCGGTCCGCTTTCCGACGTCATGGGGCGAAAAAACCTGCTGCTGATCGGGATTACCGTTTCAGCCGTTGGCGCAACAGGTTGCGTGCTTGCCGAGGGCTACTGGTCTTTTTTGCTGTCCCGTATCGTCCAGGCCTTGGGGTGTGGCTGTTTCGTGCTGTCCCAAGCGCTGATCCAGGACCTGTTCACCGGCCAGGAACAGCAGCGACTGCGAATCTTTCTGGTCACCTGCGGGGGGATTTTCATTTCCGTTTCGCCACTGGCCGGCACCGGGCTGCAAAGCTGGATGGGCTGGCGTGGCAGTTTCCTGGCCTTCATCGCCCTGGCAATCGGTGCATTCATCGGCACCAGTCGTCTACTTCAACGCTGCGCGGCGGGCAGCCCACCCAGGCGCCTGGATTTCATCGCCGCCTATCGAAAAGTCTGCGGCGACTTCAATTTCATGGCCTATTGGCTGACCTCGGCACTGGCGTTTTCCTGCCATTTTTCGTTTATCGTCATTTCACCGCTGGTGCTGATCGACCAACTGCACTTGTCAGCCGAAGCTTTTTCCCTGGCGCTGCTAGGCTACGGGCTGGCCTATATCGGTGGCGGAGCCGTCGCGACCGTGCTGAGCAACCGAATCGATCCACAGGCGCAAATCATCACGGGCCTGGGCCTGATTCTCGGCGCAGGCCTGCTGATGCTGGGGCTCGCCAATCTCCTGGGCTTGTCAGTCACCACCCTGTTGCTGCCCATGATCGTGTGCACCACCGGAACGACCATCGCCCGCGCCGCCGCCCACACCCAAGCCATGAATAGATTTCCCGGGCAGGCCGGCACATCCGCTTCGGCCGGTAGCGTGCTGATCTTCATCGTCGGCGGGCTGACCAGCGCCTCGATCAGCCTCACCCCACTGGACTTGCAGCTCACCCTGGCCCTCGGCTTGGTCCTGCTCAGCCTGCTGGGGCTGGCCCTCAATGCCCTGGTCCGGCAGCATGGCAGAGGGTTGTTGGCGGGTTGAACCCTGCCAGTCGTCATCCCATGCACGACATTGGCGCCCGATCAGCGCTTTGCGTCATTTCATCCTGGCGCCAGCGGTGTAGAATCGTGGCATTCATCGCCATTCATCCCCGGCGGGTTTATGAGCTCATGCTGAGGCGCGCAGCGATCCTGCACAGTCATCGGCCACTTCCGGACACACCGCCAATCCCGAGTGTTCCGGACGTCAACAGAAGCTCACTTCCCCATTGATACCTGATAAGTACCTGATTAGCCGCCCGGAGTGCTCCATGCCTGATTATCGTTCCAAGACATCCACCCATGGCCGCAACATGGCCGGCGCCCGCGCATTGTGGCGCGCCACGGGGATGAAGGATGACGACTTCAAGAAGCCGATCATTGCCATTGCCAACTCCTTCACCCAGTTTGTACCGGGCCACGTGCATCTCAAGGATCTGGGACAACTGGTCGCCCGTGAAATCGAACGCGCCGGCGGCGTCGCCAAGGAATTCAACACCATCGCCGTGGACGACGGCATCGCCATGGGCCACGACGGCATGCTGTATTCGCTGCCCAGCCGCGAAATCATCGCCGACTCGGTCGAATACATGGTCAACGCCCATTGCGCCGACGCCATTGTCTGCATCTCCAACTGCGACAAGATCACCCCAGGCATGCTCATGGCCGCCCTGCGCCTGAACATCCCGGTCATCTTCGTTTCCGGTGGTCCGATGGAAGCCGGCAAGACCAAGCTCGCCAGCCACGGCTTGGACCTGGTCGACGCCATGGTAATCGCCGCCGACGCCAGCGCCTCTGACGAGAAGGTTGCCGAGTACGAACGCAGCGCCTGCCCGACCTGCGGCTCTTGCTCCGGCATGTTCACCGCCAACTCGATGAACTGCCTGACCGAGGCCCTGGGCCTGGCGTTGCCGGGCAACGGCTCGACGCTGGCCACCCACAGCGATCGCGAACAGTTGTTCCTGCAGGCTGGCCGGACCATCGTCGAACTGTGCAAGCGCTACTACGGCGAGAACGACGAGTCGGTATTGCCGCGCAATGTCGCCAACTTCAAGGCGTTTGAAAACGCCATGACCCTGGACATCGCCATGGGCGGTTCCACCAACACTATCCTGCACCTGCTGGCCGCCGCCCAGGAAGCCGAGATCGATTTCGACCTGCGCGACATCGATCGCTTGTCTCGCAGCGTGCCGCAATTGTGCAAGGTCGCGCCGAACATCCAGAAGTACCACATGGAAGACGTGCACCGCGCCGGCGGGATCTTCAGCATCCTCGGGTCGCTGGCCCGTGGCGGCTTGTTGCATACAGACCTGCCGACGGTACACAGCAAGACCATGGCCGACGCCATCGCCAAGTGGGACATCACCCAGACCACCGACGAAGCCGTGCATCATTTCTTCAAGGCCGGCCCGGCGGGCATTCCGACGCAAACCGCGTTCAGTCAGTCGACTCGCTGGGAAACCTTGGACGACGACCGTGAGAACGGCTGCATCCGCAGTGTCGAACACGCCTACTCCCAGGAAGGCGGCCTCGCCGTGCTGTATGGCAACATCGCCCTGGATGGCTGCGTGGTGAAGACCGCCGGCGTCGACGAATCGATCCATGTGTTCGAAGGCAACGCCAAGATCTTTGAAAGCCAGGACAGCGCCGTGCGCGGCATCCTCGCCGATGAAGTGAAGGCTGGCGATATCGTGATCATTCGCTACGAAGGCCCGAAGGGCGGCCCGGGCATGCAGGAAATGCTCTACCCGACCTCCTACCTGAAATCCAAGGGCCTGGGCAAAGACTGCGCATTGCTCACCGACGGCCGCTTTTCCGGTGGCACCTCGGGCCTGTCCATCGGCCACGCCTCGCCGGAAGCCGCTGCGGGCGGCGCCATTGGCCTGGTGCGCGATGGCGACAAGGTGCTGATCGATATTCCGAACCGTTCGATCAACCTGTTGATCAGCGATGAAGAACTGGCCGAACGCCGGGCCGAACAGGACAAGAAAGGCTGGAAACCGGTGGAAGTGCGTCCGCGCAAAGTCACCACCGCCCTCAAGGCCTACGCCCTGCTCGCCACCAGCGCCGACAAAGGCGCGGTGCGTAACAAGGCGATGTTGGGATAGAAGCAGTTGCAAGCTGCAAGCCACGAGCTGCAAGCACATCGCATCGGCTTGTAGCTTGTAGCTTGTAGCTTGTAGCTTGTAGCTTGCAGCTTGCAGCTTGCAGCTGCTCCTACTGGATATCTTCAGGCTTGACGATCACCCAGTTCTTGTCCGCCGTCACCGGCAACCCTTCCTTGGCCTGGGCCGCCGCGTGCTTGGCCATCATGCCGTTTATCTGCGTCATGTATTTATCCTTGCGATTGACCCACAAGTGGATGCCGCCCTTGGCCACGTCTACATCATGGAACAGCATGTAGCCGTCGCTGCTCGGTGTGTCGCCAGCCACCAGCACGGGCTTTTTCCATTCATCGATGTAGGTCAGGATCGCCGCGTGCTTGCCGGCCATCCACGTTGCCGGGGTCCACAGGTAAGGCGTGTATTCCAGGCCAAGATTGGCCTTCTCATCATATTTGCCCGCGGTGATCTGCTTGCGCGCGGTGGTCAGCTCGCCGGTCTTGCGATCCTTGAGCAGTGTGGTCACGCCGATCACGTTCTGCGGCTTGAGGTTGTAGCCATATTTAGGATCCGAGGCGACCATGCGCACCAGTTCCTCGGAAGCGGCGGTCATGACATAGACCTCGATGCCGTTTTCCATCAGCTTGTTGTACAGCTCGGCCTGGCCGGTGAAGATTTTCGGCGGGTTGACGTTGTACTGGACCACCTTGTCGCCCTCGTAATAGGTGGTCGGCACCGGCTTGCCGGACGCCATCAGCTCATCGACATAGCCCTTGAGTTCCTTGAGCGTGAAGCCCGAGAACACCTGGGCCACCCACGGATAGCAGACCATGTCGTCCACTTCGCACAGGCGGTAGTAGTAACTGAACAGGCTTTCCTTGTGTTCGGCCGTGTCCTTGAACGGCATCAGCTTCAAGGATGGGTCCAAGGTCTCCCGGGTGATGAGGCCCTTGTTCTCCATGAACGGCAGCAACGATTCCTCAAGGTCGTAGCGGTAACTGGTGTTGTCCATGTCGAACACCGCGAAGTTACCCTTGTTGGCGTTGGCCGCGATCATCGCATCCAAGGCCTTGGCCTGCTCCGCCGGCCAGTGCTTGAGTTCGGTGGCGAGCACTTGGCCGGCGAGACCAAGACTCAAGGCGACAGCGAGAAAACGAGGTGCGAGCTTCATCGGCATTTCTCCCGGGTTCAAAGAGCTCGACGCTAACAAATGCGTATGACAGTCCTCGCCCAGCCGCGACCGCTTGCGTCCTGATAACGCCAGTGGCATACCCGCAAACGCCAAGTCCTTATTCCATAAACGACAATCAACATGCCTTTTTAGTATTAATTCATTAGATATCAGACTGTTAGGCTTCCCGGCTCACAGTCGCGGCTTCGGGCGACTGGCACGTCTTATCGGAGTCTGTTTTGATGAATCTGCCGCTGATCCTCAACCTGCTGGTGTTTCTCGCCTTACTGTTCGGCCTGGCACAAACCCGTCACCGCACTTGGAGCCTGGCCAAGAAAGTGTTTCTGGCGCTGGTATTGGGCGTGGTGTTCGGTATCGCTCTACATACGATCTATGGCGCCGGCAACCCGGTGCTCAAGGCTTCAATCGGCTGGTTCGACCTGGTGGGCAACGGGTACGTGCAATTGCTGCAAATGATCGTGATCCCGCTGGTCTTCGCCTCGATCCTCAGCGCCGTGGCCCGCCTGCATAACGCCTCGTCCCTGGGCAAGATCAGCTTCCTGACCATTGGCACGCTGCTGTTCACCACCGCCATCGCCGCGCTGATCGGCATCGGCCTGACCAACCTGTTCGGCCTCACCGCCGAAGGCCTGGTGGCCGGCACCCAGGAATTGGCGCGCCTGCAAGTGATCCAGAGCGACTACGCTGGCAAGGTCGCCGACCTGAATATCCCGCAACTGTTGCTTTCGTTCATCCCCCAGAACCCTTTTGCCGACCTGGCGCGGGCCAAGCCGACGTCGATCATCAGCGTGGTGATTTTCGCAGCGTTTCTCGGTGTCGCGGCGTTGCAACTGCTCAAGGATGACGCCGAGAGAGGCCAGAAAGTGATCAACGCCATCGACACCTTGCAGAGCTGGGTGACGCGCCTGGTGCGTCTGGTGATGAAGCTGACCCCGTACGGCGTGCTGGCACTGATGACTAAAGTGGTGGCCGGTTCCAACCTGCAGGACATCATTAAGCTTGGCAGCTTCGTTGTGGTCTCGTATCTGGGACTGGGGTTGATGTTCGTGGTCCATGGCTTGCTGGTGTCCGCTGCCGGGATCAACCCGTTGCGCTTCTTCCGCAAGATCTGGCCGGTGCTGACCTTCGCCTTCACCAGCCGCTCCAGCGCCGCCACCATCCCGTTGAGCATCGAAGCCCAGACCAGCCGCCTCGGCATCCCCCGGGCGATTGCCAGCTTCAGCGCCTCGTTCGGCGCCACCATCGGCCAGAACGGTTGCGCCGGGCTTTATCCGGCGATGCTGGCGGTGATGGTCGCGCCGACTGTAGGTATCAACCCACTGGACCCGGTGTGGATCGCGACGCTGGTGGCCATCGTGACCTTGAGTTCGGCCGGGGTGGCCGGCGTCGGTGGCGGCGCGACGTTCGCCGCGCTGATCGTGCTGCCGGCCATGGGCCTGCCGGTCGCGCTGGTGGCGCTGCTGATTTCGGTCGAGCCGCTGATCGATATGGGCCGCACGGCGTTGAACGTCAGCGGTTCGATCACCGCCGGGGCGATTACCAGCCAGGTGATGCAGCAGACCGATAAGGCACTGCTGGAAGCTGACGAACATGCAGAGCTGGTGCACGCTTGAGCGGCGGCACCGGAGATTGATCGTTCCCACGCAGAGCGTGGGAACGATCTAAGGTCTACGCCTGACTCAACGCTTCTCCCACACTTCAAAGCTATAGGCCGGCTTGTCCCCTTCAGCCGGGTTCGGCTGGTTCGAGACCAGTCTCCACTGGCTCGGATCGAACTCCGGAAACCATGCGTCCCCTTCCGGGCTCAGCGCCACGCGAGTCAGGTAAAGCCGATCCGCCTGTGCCAATGCCTGCCCGTAGAGTTGGGCACCGCCAATCAGCATCAGCTCATCGGCGCCCTGTTCCCGCGCCCAGGCTTCGGCCCGCGCCACCGCTGCCTCCAGCGTGGAAAACACTTCCGCCCCCTCGAGCATCAGGTCCGGCTGGCGGCTGACTACGATGTTCAAGCGCCCCGGCAACGGTCGGCCGAGGGAATCCCAGGTCTTGCGTCCCATGATGATCGGCTTGCCCAAGGTGGTGGCCTTGAAGTATTTAAAATCCCCCGGCAAGTGCCAGGGCATGCTGTTGTCGATGCCGATCACCCGGTTTTCACCGAGGGCTGCGATCAGGCTTAAGGGAAGAGTTTTTTTCATGATGGCGAGAATACCAGAGGCCCGGACAGGCGCCACAGCGGTTATGCTGATTCCTCATTCGAGCAACGGAAGCCCTCGTGACTGAACTGCAAAACCTCTGGTTGACCGAGACGGTACGCCTGCGTGAAGAACACGCCGGCCCGCTTGAGGACCAGGAAGCCAATCGCCTGGCCCGCGCGGCGGGAGGCGATCTGTCCACCCGTATCCGCCACCGCGCCCGCTCGCTGGCCGAACGCGATGGCCTCACCCAAGCCATGCGCCACTGGCTGCAAGGCGCGCGCCTGGCGCTAGTGGTGCTGGCGGTGCTCGCCACGCTCAGCGGCGTCGGCCTGGGGTTCGCAGCCCTTGGCGATGGACGCGCGCCGGTCAACGTATTCTGGGCCCTCGGCAGTCTGCTGGGGCTGAACCTGCTGCTGCTCATCGGCTGGGTGCTGGGCCTGATCTTCGCCGGCGAGCAAGGCGCCACGCTGGGACGCCTGTGGCTGTGGCTCAGCGAAAAACTCGCCCGCGACGCCAAGGCTGCCCAACTGGCACCGGCCCTCCTGCTGTTGCTGCAACGGCACAAGCTCAATCGCTGGGTCCTCGGTGTATTGGTCAACGGTTTGTGGTTGCTGGCCATGCTCAGCGCAATGGTAATCGTCTTGATGTTGATGGCGACCCGGCGTTATGGCTTCGTCTGGGAAACCACCCTTCTCGGTGGCGAAACCTTCATCGTCCTGACCCAGTCCCTCGGAGCGCTGCCTGCCCTCCTGGGGTTCAGCGTGCCGACCGTCGAGATGATCCGCGCCAGTGGCGACGCCGCGTTGAACATCGAGAGCGCTCGCCAGGCCTGGGCTGCGTGGCTGGTCGGCGCACTGCTGGTCTACGGTGTGCTGCCGCGCCTGTGCCTGGCCCTGCTGTGCCTGTGGCGCTGGCGCCGTGGTCGCGCCGGGCTGCGCCTGGACCTGAACCTGCCGGGCTACGCTCAGTTGCGCGAGCGCCTGATGCCCAGCAGCGAACGCCTGGGGGTCAATGACGCCGCGCCCGCGCAGTTGCATCAGGTCGAGCGCACAGTCGATGCGATGGAGAGTAACGGCGCATTACTGGTGGCCATCGAGCTGGACGAACGCCCCTGGCCGCCGAAGCTGCCCGACTCGGTGAAGAACGCCGGCATTCTCGACAGCCGCGAGTCTCGCCACAAACTCCTCGAACAACTGTCACGCTTTCCACCCGCGCGCCTGGCGATTGCCTGCGATCCCCGGCGCTCGCCAGACCGTGGCAGCCTGGCGTTGATCGCCGAACTGGCGCGCAGCGCCAGCGCCACCCGCGTCTGGCTGTTGCAGGCGCCGACTGGCGAAGCGCTGGATGGCGAGCGCCTGGGTGACTGGCACAACGCGCTGCAACAATTGCAACTGCCGTTCGCCGACTGTGCGCCGTTGAACTGGTTGGAGACCGGCCATGACTGACTCCATCAAGCCATTGAAACTTGCCGTGGTCGGCCACACCAATGTCGGCAAGACTTCCCTGTTGCGCACCTTGACGCGAGACGTCGGCTTCGGCGAGGTCTCTCATCGGCCGAGCACGACCCGGCACGTCGAAGGGGCTCGCTTGTCAGTGGACGGCCAAGCGCTGTTGGAGTTGTACGACACGCCCGGGCTGGAAGACGCCATTGCCCTGCTCGATTATCTCGAACGCCTGGAGCGGCCGGGTGAACGCCTGGACGGTCCGGCACGCCTGGCGCGCTTCCTTGAGGGCAGCGAGGCGCGGCAGCGCTTCGAGCAGGAAGCCAAGGTGCTGCGGCAACTGCTCGCCAGCGATGCCGGGCTCTACGTAATCGATGCACGGGAGCCGGTGCTGGCCAAATACCGAGATGAATTGGAAGTGCTCGCCAGTTGCGGGAAACCGTTGCTGCCAGTGCTCAATTTCGTCAACAGCGCCCACCATCGCGAACCCGACTGGCGCGAAGCCCTGGCACGGTTGGGCCTGCATGCGCTGGTACGCTTCGACAGCGTCGCCCCGCCCGAGGACGGCGAACGCCGGCTCTATGAAAGCCTCGCGCTGCTGCTGGAAAGCGCTCGCGAACCCTTGGAGCGCCTGATCGTCGACCAACAGGCCCAGCGCCTGGCTCGCCAGCAGAGCGCAAAGCGATTGATCGCCGAACTGCTGATCGACTGCGCCGCCTGCCGACGCAGCGTCGCCAGCGAAGCCGACCTGGAGCGCGAGGCCATCGGTCAGTTGCGCAACGCCGTGCGTCAGCGGGAGCAGCGCTGCGTCGAGGCCTTGCTCAAGCTCTATGCCTTCCGCCCGCAAGATGCAGCCGCCAGCGATTTACCGCTGCTGGACGGCCGCTGGGGTGATGATCTATTCAATCCCGACACACTCAAGCAGTTGGGCGTACGGGTCGGTGGCGGGATCGCGGCGGGCGCGGCGGCGGGCGCTGGCGTGGACTTGCTGGTGGGCGGCCTGACCCTTGGCGCCGCCGCCCTGGCCGGGGCCATTGCCGGCGGCGCGCTGCAAACGGCCCGCAGCTATGGCAACCGGTTGATGGGCAAGCTCAAGGGCCAGCGGGAGTTGACGGTGGATGACAACGTACTGCGACTATTAGCCCTGCGTCAGCGGCAACTGCTGCAAGCGATCAATCAACGCGGCCACGCGGCGATGGACAGCATCCGCATCGACGCGCCCCAGGACAAGACCTGGCGCGAAGGCAAGCTGCCCGAAGCGCTGGGCAAGGCGCGGGCGTACCCGCAGTGGTCGTCGCTCAACCCCCAGCCAAAATTGAGCCAGGCTGAACGGCAGGAGCAGATCGAGCTCCTAGTCGAGCAGTTATAGACAACACAACCCCCGTGGCGAGGGAGCTTGCTCCCGCTGGGCTGCGCAGCAGCCCCAAACCAGACACGGCGGTGGGTCAGGCTAAAATGCTGGGGGCCACTGGGTGGCCCAGCGGGAGCAAGCTCCCTCGCCACGAAGAGCGGTCGTGTGCGCCTTTACGCTTTGCTCAACGCATCGAGCGCCAACGCCGCTTCAGCCAGCTCCAACTCGCTGAACACCCGGATGCCATGGCGCTTGAGCAGCGCCGCCGTCACGCCTTCCCCACGCACCTTCACACCGCTGAACGTCCCGTCATAGGTCAGCAGATTTCCGCAGGATGGGCTGTTGGCTTTAAGCACCGCGATTTGTATGTCGTGTTCGCGCACAAGGTCCAACGCCTGATACGCGCCCGACAGGAACTGCTCGCGCACGTCCTCGCCCGCCGTGGTGATCACCGCCGCATCGCCATCAAGCACCTGCGCGCCCTGTCCGCCAGGAATCTCCGCCGCCGCCCGAGGCGTGGGCAAGCCGCCGGCGACTTCCGGGCACAGCGGCACGACCCGGCCTTCGTCGAGCCATTGCTGGAGCCGGTCGAACGGACCACTGGCGCCACCGTCGTAGCGCACGCGGTGGCCGAGCAGGCAGCGGCTGACGAGAATCTTTTCCATGTTCAGAACAACTCGTTGCCGCGGCGTCGGAACCAACCGGTCAAGGACAGCCGATCCCGTGTGGCCGGCAGCACTTCATGGGGAATCTCCCCCGATAGAAACACCACCAGGCATCCGCCCGTGGGCACCACATCGTGGGCCGCGCCTTCGTCCAGGTACATGCGCAACTGGCCGCCATGCTCCGGCAGCCAGGCGTCGTTCAGGTAGAGCACCGCCGAGACCATGCGCCGATCGTCATCACGAAAGCGGTCGACATGCTTGAGATAGAAAGCGCCGGGCGGATACAGGGCGAAGTGGCTTTCAAAATCCTCCAGGCCCAGGAACAGCCCACGGTTCAAGGCCTCGCGCAGGCTGTCCATCAGCGCCAGGTAACGATCGCAGGCTTGCACCTGGCCGGGCTCGATCCATTGGATGCGATCACCCCGAATGCCTTCACGGATCTGCGAAAACGGCCCGCGCCCAACGGCGGCTGGAGCCAGTTCGCCCTCGGCGGCGCGCTGGCGGCACTCGGTCGCCAGGGCGCGCGTCAGCGCATCGGGCAGGAAGATATTCTGCTGCGACCAACCGCGCTCGGCCAGGTCGTCGACGATACGTAACAGCAACGGATGATCAGAAGGTATTTGCATGGTGCGCATAGTATTCCGGCGCCTGAAAAACCGACAGCGCCGCGCAGCAGGTCGGCCGGCCAAAGTAGCACCGCCGTACGAACTTGATACGAATTCTCGACAAGTTCCCGCCCCCCACGGAGAATAGTCGGCTGCTGACAGGAGTCCCTATGCGCCGTTTGCTTTTCTCACTGTTGATGTTCTGCGTGTTGCCCGCCTGGGCAGACAGCTACGACCAGTTGTACAAGGTCGCCGGCTGGCCGGAACAACGGGCGCATTTCAATGACGCCTTGAGTGCCACCCAGCAGCGCTACCAGAGCAGCCTGCCGCCGGCGGTATTCCAGGCGCTGGTCAATAACAGCAACCAGCGTTTTGCGCCCCAGGCCATGGACCAGCGCGCCGAAGCGCAATTGCGCAAGAATCTCGCCGACCCGACACCCGCCTTGACCTTCTTTCAATCGCCGCTGGGCCGTAAAATCATCGCAGCCGAGCTACTGGCCACCCGCCGCGACCAATTGGCGAAGAACGCCAAGGGCCTGCCGAAGATGCAAGCCAGCGACAACCGCCTGTTGATCATCGGTCACCTGGCCCAGGCCCTGCCCGCCCGCGAAGCCGGCGCCGAGGTCAGCCTGGCGATCGCCGGCGTGGCGGCCGACAGCCTGAGTTCGATGATCCCCGGTCTGTTAGGCGGCGGCCAGGCCCAAGGCATGCTGAACGGCCAGCGTCAGCGCCTGATGGATCAGATCGGTACGGACCTGAACAACACGCTGTTGTACGTCTACCGCGACCTGACGGATACCGAGCTGGAAGAGTTCGCCACTTTCGCCGAATCGGCCGAGGGCCAGGCTTATTACAAAGCCGCCCTGGAGGCGATTCGGGCGGGCTTGGCGGTGGGGCAAAGCCTGGGGCAGTAGAACTTCAGCTTCGCCGGATCCCACTCATCCGCTGGGTCAAAAACCCGAACATCTCTTCGCGCATCGCCAGCGTTTCATTTGCCAGGTGATGCCGCCCTTCAGGCAACATCAAGACCTGCGGCCGGTCGAATTTGCCGCGCAGCACTTGCAGGTTATGTCGCCAATCCACCGTCATGTCCGCCTGCCCTTGCACGATCAAGGGCTGACGCGGGCTGCTCGGCGCCACCTCGATACGCTTGATCCATTGCGCCAGCGCCCCGACCCACGCGGTAGGCAGGCGCAGCGGTTGCAGCGGGTCCGCTTGCAGGAACGGCAGGAAATCCGGGTCGGTGGAATTTTCGCTGAAGCGCCGGGCGATGCCGCTCACGAACGGTTTAAGTAGAAAATAACTGAGGCGCGACCATCCCCAGGCTCGAGGCCGAACCAGCGGCGACAGCAGAATGACCTGGCCCTGGGCCGGGCTGTCCGCGCCATGATTGAGCACATGATCCACTACAATCGCGCCGCCGGTGCTTTGTCCGCACAGGTGCCACGGCTGCGGTAACTCCAACGTCCCGGCTTCGGCCAGCAGGCCCTGCATCGTCGCCTGGTAATCGGCAAAGTCACCTATGCTGGCGCGTTCACCGCTGGACAAGCCATGGCCCGGCAGGTCGCAGGCAATAACCGCGAATTGTTGCTCCAGCGCCCATTCGATCAGGTGCCGGTACAGCCCCATGTGATCGTAGTAGCCATGGAAGATGAACATTGTCGCCACGGCTCTTTCCGGCTTCCAGATTTGGCCGACCAGTTCATATCCTGCAATTTCGAAACGGCCCAGGCCCTTGCGCAACGTGCGTGTCGGGAAATCGAGTGCATAGAATTGCTGGTAGGCCTGCGCTTGCGCAGACAGCGGCTGCCACTGCGCCAGTGGTTGCAGGCTGGCGCGCAGGTCATCGGGGTCGAAAGAGGCAGGCATTAATATTCCAGGCAAAGGCGCATCGCGCGAAACAGGCTTTATGAGCCTGCGATATTCATCTGTCGCGCCAGGCATGGCAAGCTACGCCGCTTCAGAGGATCGACTCCATGCGTTCGTCCCACCGCAAGACCTTGCTTGCCTGCCTCCTCGCACTCGGGTGCGCCGTCACGCTGTGGTTCGCCTACGACTGGTTCCAGGGTCGTTTCCTACGCACATTCAGCCAACACACGGCGGTGTTTTCCGGAGACCTCCTGCGCCTGCCCGCCGACCTGGCCGGCCCGGGCGCGATCCGCTTGGTGCACTTCTGGGATCCGGCTTGTCCGTGCAATGTCGGCAACCAGCAGCACCTTTCCGAACTGGTCGATAAATATGCACCGCAAGGTGTCGAGTTCTATGCGGTGCAAAAACCCGGCAGCCAAGGCCAATTGCCCGCCACCCTGAACAATCTCAAAACCCTGACGGCGTTGCCAGGTTCGGCACAGATCCCCGCCAGCCCCGCCGTGGCGATCTGGGACCGCAGCGGCAAGCTGGCGTATTTCGGTCCTTACAGCGAAGGCCTGACTTGCAACTCGAGCAACAGCTTTATCGAACCGATTCTCGAAGCACTAAGTGTTGACCGGGAAGTTAATGCGACCCATACGCTGGCGGTGGGCTGTTATTGTTCATGGCCGACAGTTAATTGATCTAACCAACTACGATACGTATTTTGAAAGCCTGCCCCTCCTCCGCGCAAGAAGTTGGAGTAGATGCTCTCTTCTAGAGTTCTTGCTCAAAGCAGGGGCCCTCGCTGAACCGTTTGTCGGATCCAATTTTTCAAAAGCTGACCGACGCGTCCCGTTTTCGCCGTCAACCCTCAAGCCAGCCGGGTCGCGCAGAGGTTTTCGAGGCGTTCTGGCCCGGGAGCTGAATCGTTTAATAAGCGCCGCCGCAACGTGAACTTTTCTTTAAACGCTTCTCTAAACCTCGTACAGCACATGTTCTTTTCCAATGCGGTTGCGCGGCGGCGCTATATATAGCGAGGAAGTTGTACACGCCTTTTCATCGTTTTACTTGTCGACCCTCCTAAACCAAACAAAAAATGGAATCGTCAGTGATGCAAAAGTTGCTATGCGCTGCACTTTCCACCCCCAATAAAGAGGATGCTCTCAACCTTGAGGCGTTTGCCCAGTGCGTGGCCCCGCTCGGGGTCGATGTGCTGTTGCGCGGCGAGACCGGCACCGGCAAGGATACGCTGGCGGAAAAGATCCACCGCATGTCCGGCCGTCCCGGAAAATTCGTTGCCATCAATTGCGCCGCCATCCCCGAATCCCTGGCGGAGAGCCAGCTATTCGGCGCCAATACCGGGGCGTTTACCGGCGCCAGCCAGAACCGCGCTGGGTTCGTCGAGGCTGCGCACAACGGCACGCTGTACCTGGATGAAATCGACAGCATGCCGTTGGGGCTGCAAGCCAAGCTGCTGCGTGTCCTGGAGTCACGCACCGTCCAGCGGCTGGGTTCGACCCAGAACATTCGGGTCGACATGCGGGTCATCGCCTCGGCCCAAAGCCCGTTGGCGGAAATGGTCGAGCGTGGCGAGTTTCGCCGGGACCTCTATTTTCGCTTGAACATTATCAGCCTCAAATTGCCGCCGTTGCGCAGCCGCAAGGAACGCATCGTGCCGCTGTTCCAGTCCCTGGTGCGCCGTGAGGCCCTGGCACTTGACCGGCCCTATGTCGCACCGTCGCCGGCGCTTTTGCGCCAGCTGCTCGGCTACGCCTGGCCTGGAAACATCCGCGAGCTGCAATCGGCCGCCAAGCGCTACGTGCTCGGCTTGCCGGCGTTGCCCCGTGCCGAGCAACTGGAACACAGCAGCTCGACGCTCAAGCTCAAAGAACATCTGCAGCAGTTCGAAAAGATCCTCATCGAGGACTGCATGCGCCGTCACCATCACTGCATCGATAAAGTCATCGCCGAGCTGGGTATCGCCCGTCGCACGCTGTATTACCGGATGAAGTGCCTGCATATATCGACAAGCTGAGTGGATCGGTGGAACCGTTTTCGCAGCGGTCGCCACTCAATCGGCGAGACGTTCACGATCGTCTCGCCAATCCACAATCCGGAGATACGACTATGAGTTTTGGTGGAGCTTCTCTCGCCGCCTCCATGGCTGCCATGCAGCAGATGGACGCCACGTCGGCGGCGATGACGACCATGAAATCCCAATTCGACCAGAAAAAACTGGTCGCCGACACCATGAATGCAATCTCGGCGGAGTCGATGGACAGCGCGACCAAGGCCATCACCGCCATGGGGGAGGCGTCGAAAAACATACGATTCTGACCCTCTCGCTCCAGCCCCGCTCCGGCGGGGAACCTGAGGTGCGATGAGAGGAGGCCCTATGCAAATCCATTCGCCAGATAATCCTCATATTCCCAGGGACCGGCCCAGCGACGACTCGACGCTGCGCCCCGCCTCGAACTCGGTCGGCCTGGCGAACCTGGTCGCTGAGCACCTGACGCTGCATGGCGCGAGCAACCGGCTGCGCGAGTCGCTCGTGCAATGGGCGAGTGAACAGGGGCCAGCGGGCGGACACTCCAGACCGGGCTTGCCGAGCCCACAGGACAGACTGACGGCAGAGACCGAAGCCCCTCTGCACCTGGTACTCGAAGACATTCTTGAAGAGATCAACGGCGGTACCGGCTCCACGCTCGACGTGGATATCGATGATGCCTATTCCAACGAAGACCTGTTCAACGACCTGGCCCAGATGCTCGCCCATCGCCGACAATCCCTCGGTGATAACGACGTCGATAGCCAGAGCGACTTCGGTAACGCCAACAACCCGTTTTGCGGCGCACTGTTTGGCGCCTGGGAAATTGAAAGCGACCGGGCCAGGCAACGGGGTCGTCAGGACACGAGCCTGCCGCTGTTGCTCAAGATCATCGCGGTCCTGGGGCGCAGGAAGCTACTGACACTGCTGGACATCGACGAAGACGAAGGCCAGGCGCGTTATGAGCAAGACGACCTGGACCTGTTGTTCGAGGTCGCAGGCTTCATGGATCAACACCCGGCGCGATATCCCCCACCGACGAGCCTCGATGCACAAACATGGACATGGACCGAACGTATTGCCTGTGGCGCATGGCTTGACGCTCGCGAGACGCGGCTGTTCCAACTCGCCCTGGAAGAACTGGACCTCGCCCTGGCTCGCCTGGCCGGCCAGCATGCCCCGATGCTGCGTCGTGGTCGACGCAGCCGGGAAGAAATCGAGTTTCACCTGAGCGTCACCGGTAGCGCTCGCAACGTCTTGAAACTGATGTACGCCTGAAGTCCACCCTGAGAATTGGAGAAAATCCATGACCGTCCAAGCCATCGACACCACCAGCGTTGCTTCCACCGCCACCAAGCCCAGCGCGCGGCCGCAAGCGGGCGCAGAGACCAGCGATGTCAGCTGGTTCAACGCGCAAATGCATGAAAAACCCCCAGTCCCCAACAGCGAAAACAACGTCGCGGCGAGGATCATTGATTCGCTGTCCAGCCGCTCCGGCGAGTTGCAGCGCCTGGACGATCGCGCCAACCGCGACATGCTCAAGGCCATCCGCACCGCCGATCCGCAAGACATGTTGCAGTCGAACCGGTCGCTGTCGTCCTTCCACCTGGAGAGCCTGATGACCGCGAAGATCGTCAGCAAGGGCTCCCAGGCCATCGAGAAACTCACCAATCTCCAGTAAAGGGAAGCCGGTCATGTTCATGCGCGCATTCTCACCTTTAGTGTTGTGCCTGCTGCTCGCCGGATGCGACGAGAGAACGGCGTTGCACAGCCATCTTTCCGAACAGGATGCCAATGAAGTGATCGCGGAACTGGCGGACAAGAACGTTGAGGCCAGCAAGCAGGTCGACAAGGACGGACTGACCGTGCTGGTCGAGCCGGCCGACATGAACAGCGCCGTGCAAGTGCTGGAAGCGGCCGGACTGCCGCGGCGATCACGTTCCAGCCTGGGAGAGATTTTCCGCAAGGAAGGGGTGATCTCCACACCCATGGAAGAGCGCGCCCGCTACATCTACGCGCTGTCTCAGGAACTCGAATCGACGCTGTCACAAGTCGATGGCGTGGTGCTCGCCAGGGTTCATGTGGTCCTGCCGGAACGGGTCGCACCCGGTGAGCCGGTCCAACCCGCCTCGGCCTCGGTATTCATCAAGCACACCAGCGCTCTTGATCCCGACAGCATCACGCCACGGGTACGCAACCTGGTCGCCAGCGGGATTCCGGGCATGGCCGACGCGGCGCAGAACGCCGCCAAGTTATCGGTGGTATTCGTTCCCGCCGCCGCGTATCAGGAACGACGCAAGATGGCCTACTTCGGACCCTTCCTCATGCAGGCCGACGAGATCGGCTACTGGCGGGGGGTGACCGTGGCGGCCGGCATCACCTTGCTCGCCCTGCTGATGGGCGTCTTGTATGGCCTGTACAGGTTATGGCGCAACGGCGTGTTGGTGCTGCCGCGATTTCTCGACCGCAAGACTGCAGCCGCCGCTTCACCCCAGGGCACTACCTCGCCGTCACTGTTCGCAGTCAACAGTCCCGGCTCCAAGCCTGACCGCAGCGGGACCGCCGCATGACCGTTGCGCTTGATTGGGTTCGCTGGTGGAGCCATGCCTGGAGAGAAGCCGACCGTGACTGGTATCCACCGGCGCTCGGCCTGCTGACCGCGCAACACATCGACGCCCTGGCCCGCGGGCAGCATGCCGCGCTCGCGCGCGGCTTCGGCATAACGCCTTGCACTGCGCCACAACCCAGGTCGGCGGTGCAATCGCTGCTCTGCGGCACGCCTCGGCCCTTGGCCCTTGCCTGCCAACTGGTGGCAAACACATGCTCACCGGTAACGGCAACGGGTGCGCTTTCGGCGCAGGACCGCGCGTGGTGCGAGCGCACCGCTAAAGCGTTGCGTCCCGGCCACTGGCTCGAGCAAGGCCAGGATCCGCTTGCGCTGTTGCGCGCCTGGCTGGACGAACGAACCTGGGAGCGGGCGCGCCTGGTTTTTCCACGCGAAAGAATCCTTGCCCTCGAATCGCTGCCCGCGCCACAACCACCCGCCGCCAAACTCGACACGCTCTGGCAATCCGCGTGCTGGAAAGCCGAGCAAAGCCTGGCGGCACCGCTGACCACCCAAACGGAGACGCACGATGTTCGCTCGGCGTTCGCTTGAACTGCGCCCCGATGGCCAAGGCCTTCTGCAGCCCTATATCGCTCAAGAAACCCTGGTCGACTGCGGCCGTGCGCAAACCGCTCTCGAACGGGCCCAGGCACAAGCCGCGCAACTGCTTGAGCAGGCCGCCGAAGAAGCGGACGCCGCAGTGCTCCAGGCTCAAGCACAGTTCTGGGAGAAAGCCGAAACCGTGCTCGCGGCCTGGGAAGCCCAGCGCCTGGCCATGTGGGCGCGGATCGAAAGCAGCGCGGCACTGTTGGTCAACGAAGCCCTGGAGATGTTGTTGGAGGATGTGCCGGAGCAGGCGCGCATCGATGCGCTCGTGCGTCAGCTTGCCTCGTGTCAGGATGATGCGGTCGCCGCGACCCTTCGCTGTCATCCCGATGATTTGGCGAAACTGACCCAAAGCCTGGGTTCATCGGGCGAGCGTCCCTGGACGACGGTTGCAGACGCCCGCATGGAGGCGCACCAGCTGAAGTTGGAAACGCCGGGCGGCACGTTCCTGGTCGATTGGGCCACGGCTGTCGAGGCATTGCGCCTGCCTGAACCGCAGCGGTGAGCCAACAACGCAGAACCCGTGGCGTGCCTGAGGATTCAACCGTCACCGCGACTGGCTTTTTTCCTTTCTTTTACGCGGAACCGCCGCCGGCGTAATCACCACTCATCCGGTGAATACGCCCACTCGGAGGAACCGACCATGTCTTCTATCGATGCCTTGCAGCGCCGTCTCGACACTTATTTCCAGCGCGCGACCGATAACGTCAACAACGCGGCGATCAACGCCGCGGAAAGCCAATCGCTCGACGATATGCATTCATTCTTCACCAGCATGAACGGCATGTCGGTCGCGGTGAACGCGACCACTCAACAAACCAGCGCCCACCACAACCTCGCCAAGGCGATCATCGATGCAATGCCATGAGCTGCGCACACAGCTTGCCCGCTGGAGCGCCAGCGCCGACGGCCCGGAGCACTTCGCGGTTGTCGTCGACGATGGCGAAGCAGTTTTCAACAAGCTCGACGGCGGCCTGCTGGTGTCGGTCGAACTGATGGCAGCACAAGCGAAAGAAGCATCCTTGGAAAACGTGCTTCGGCTGGCGCACCCAAGCCTCTCGCGATTTCCTGGAGCACTGGCCCGCTCGGCGCAGGACGGCCGGTTATGGCTGTTGGCGCAATTGGCGCCGGATGCACACGTCGACGACCTGTTCGACGTGCTGGAAGCACTGCTCAATCAGCGCGACACCTGGCAATCGATGTTCAACAAAGACCCACGTGCCGGGGCTCGACGCCCGGCGCATTTTCATCCGCTCGGAACAGGAATCCGTCATGCCTAACAGGTGGCTTGCACCCTACCGCTCGATGCCCGCGGGCAGCTCTTCGGTCGCGCGGCGCTGGACGAAGTCTTCGTTGCTCGCGCTGGTATTGGCCGGCGCACTTGGTGCGGGCATGCCGGTGGAGGCTGCGGTGCCGACCGACTGGAAGAACACGCCTTACGCCTACGACGCCCAGAATACTGCCCTGCCCAAGGTGCTTGGCGACTTTGCCAACACATTCGGCGTGCAACTGGTACTCGACGGGACCGTGAAAGGCACCGTCGACGGTCGGATGCGGGCTGAAAGTCCCCAGGCGTTCCTCGATCGGCTCGGCCTGGAAAATCGCTTCCAGTGGTTCATGTATGGCAACTCCTTGTACGTCAGTCCGTTGCAGAACCAGGACTCCAAGCGCCTGGAAGTGTCCGCCGACGCGGCACCGGACATGAAGCAAGCCTTGATCGACATCGGCCTGCTGGACCCGCGTTTCGGTTGGGGTGAGCTGCCCGACGAAGGCGTCGTACTGGTGTCCGGCCCGGAACGCTACGTGCGCCTGGTGGCGCAGTTTGCCGAAGCACGCAAGACACCTGAAGAGAAGCAGGAAGTGATCAGTTTCCCGCTGCGCTACGCCACCGCCGCCGACCGCAGCGTCAAATACCGGGGCGATACGCTGGTGATTCCCGGGGTCGCGACCATCCTCAAAGGCCTGCTGGAAAGCCGCAGCGCTGTTTCCGGAGGGATGCAGGCGACCTCCCCCCAAGCGGCGTTCCAGAACATGCAGGCCCATCAGTCCATGAGCATGGGCAACATCGAGCAGTTGGCGTTGAACGGCATGGGCCGCCCGAACACCCACCGCGTGCAGCCCGGCGGCAACACAAGTTCCGGCGGCCGCGGCAGGATCCGGGTCGAGGCCGACGTGCGCAATAACGCGGTGCTCATCTACGACTCACCCAAGCGGCGGGAGATCTATACACCGCTGATTCGAGATGTGGACGTGCCGCGCAAACTGGTGGAGATCGATGCAATCATCCTCGACATCGACCGCACCCAACTGGCCGAACTGGCCTCGAACTGGAACGTCGAAAGCGGCGACCTGATCGGCGGCGCCTCGATGATTCGACCCGGCGCCAGCTCGACCGTGTTCATTCAAGACTACGGCGATTTTTCCGCGCAATTGCGCGCCCTGGAAGGTCGCGGCCTGGCCTCGGTGGTGGCGAACCCATCGGTATTGACCCTGGAAAACCAACCGGCAGTCATTGATTTCAGCCGGACCGAGTACATCTCCGCCATTGGCGAGCGTGTGGCCACTGTCGAGCCCATTACGGCGGGCACCAGCTTGCAGGTCGTGCCCCATGCCATCGAGACCGGCGGCCGCAACCAGATCCAGATGTTCCTCGACATCGAAGACGGCCGCATCGAACCCTCGGAGGTTGGCCAACAAACGCCGAGCGTGCGGCGAGGGGTTGTCAGCACGCAGGCGGTGATGGGGGAAAGCCGCTCGTTGGTGGTGGGCGGCTTTCATACCGAGGAAACCGGCGACAATCTTGAGCGGGTGCCATGGTTGGGGCGTATCCCACTGGTCGGGCCGCTGCTGTTTTCCTCGACCACGCGCGAAACCAGCCGCCGTGAACGGGTGTTCATTCTGACGCCCCGCCTGATCGGCGACCAGGTCGACCCGGCCCGCTACATCTCTGCCCTTGACCGAGAGCAAGTGGACGGCGCCATGGCGCGCCTGGAGGAACGTCGCAACGGCACTCGGCCCGTCGGTCGAATCGAAGTCAGCGATGTGCTTGCGCAACTTGCCGACGGCAACATTCCGGCGACGTTCAAACAAGCCGCCTCGATTCCTTACTCGCCCGATACCTTGTGTGCGTTGCAGCCCGGTTTATCGCTGGACGCTTCACGGGCGCAGTGGTTCGCCGGTCCCGACTACGGCATTGCCGTGGGCGTGGTGCGCAACGATGGCCAGGATCGACTGCGCTTCGACGAGGCGAGCTGCAGCAGCCGCTGGACCATGGCGGCCTCCGCCTGGCCAAAAGTGTGGCTTGAGCCCGGCGAGGAAACGGAAGTGTTCGTGGTCATGAAACAACCCAAGCGCACGCCAGGCGGTGGGCGCTCTTCTCTCTTGCAAACCAGTGCGAGGATCACACCATGAGGCGCACGCTGATGCTGCTCGTCTTACTGCTGAGTCTGCCGGTGTTCGCTGGCTGCGCAAGCCGCTGGGGTTGCCAGGGCGATGCCTGTAGCCGCGCCGAACCGGACAACGGCCGACTGGTGATCTGGTGGTCGCCGGGCATGCGCGGCGGCCTGGGCTCCCCCGAACACCCGCTCGACCATTCGGTCGTTCCATTGGAGAACTGAACGGTATGTCTTTTTCGGTACACAGCGTAAGCACGCGCCAGGCTTTTCAGAAAAACATCATCGCCGGCATCGCAACGTATTGGGAAATTGCCCCTGGTATTGAGTTCTGTCTGCGCCGGGAACCTCACAGCGTGGGGCTCGCCTTGCAGATACAAAGCCACGTGATAGGCGTGAATCAGGTCCAACGGGCCCTTGAACGACGCTTCGCCCACCCGAGCGACTACGCGCAGCTGTTCCTGTTTCTGGATCCGCAGCGGGCGCTGGTGGTTTGGCAGGCGTTGCCAGAATCATCGATATCACCGCAACTGCTCGATGAAATCCAGTCCCGGCAGTTGTCGCTGTTGGGCCTGGAAGACCTTGATGAATATTCGGCAACTTATTGAGGGAGGTTTCCCATGTCCGTCACACCGTTCGCCCAGCGTCTGATCCATGCCCTCGCGCAACACCTGAATGCAGACTTGCAACTGGAAGGTGGCGTATGCGCACTGTATGACGCGAGCAACCGGGAAGCCGCGATCATCGAGCTGCCCGATCCCGGCGACGTCGCCATTCTCCATTGTTCGATCGACGTACCTGCCCATGCGCCTGGCCTGCACAAACGCTTGCTGGAGCTCAACTTTCGATTGGATCTGCTCGGCGGCAGCTGGCTGGCCCTGGACGACAAGGGCAGCGTTCGTTTATGCGCCCACTGTCCGTTGTCGCTGCTCGATGAGGCGAAGTTCTGCCATTGGATCGTAGGTTTCATCGCCCAGGTCGGCGAAGTTCGTGGACGCCTGGCGGTGCCTGCCACACCGAGCGCCCCTCGTCCGGCCTCGCTCAACACAAGCCGCACCCGACTGGGCTAGACAGCGAAAAAACGTGGCGAGGGAGCTTGCTCCCGCTTGAGGGCGAAGCCCTCACAAAAAAGGTCTGCTGCGCAGCCCAGCGGGAGCAAGCTCCCTCGCCACGGGTCCATCGTTTTCCAAGTCATTGCGAGCCTTACCGAAGCTTCATCGCTTCACCTCCTTCCTGCATGACTTTCCTTGCGCTGTCCATGAAGCCCTTGGTGACCTCCGTCACCGTATCGCTCATCAGCTTGGTCATGTCGGCGGAGCTTTTGACGAGCACCATGGCGCTCTGGCGCTCTTCCATCTGCATCTGCATATCGAACTGCCTTTGCATAAGGTCTTTTTGACGGCTTTCCATCTCGCTCATGAACGAATCGGGAGTGCGAGGTGCCGGAGCGGAATCGGACCTTTGCCTGTCGTTCAGCGGTCGATCGTCAGGTGGTGCGGCCGTGCGGTTCGTGCCCCTTGTACGAGTCCGGCCGCGTTGGTGCACCGCAGGGGGCGCGGAGGACGAGCGCCCTCGATCATGCAGGCTTTGAGTGCCGGTGCGCTGCTGCGCATCGCGAGGCTGCTGGCTCAACGAGGGTGAACGCGATGGGTGCAAGCCTTCGGTGCCATGCAGGGCACCCGTGCCTCTTATGGCGCTGGATAACGCATTGGGTTCAGGCATGAGAATCTCCACGAGTCTATGTTTGCGGTGGATACTGTCGGCAAGCCGGCATCGCCCAGGCGAGCCCGGCTCACTACCTGAGTGGCATACCCGTGCGCACCGGTTCCATCGGCCTCAGCGCAGGTTCAGTTCCGGAATTTCGATCACGTCATCCTTGGCCTCGTCGTCCAGCTCGCGCAATACCCGGTAGATGTGCGCAACCGCCTGGAGCGTTTCCCGGGGGATATAGCCGCCAACGTCTTCCCGGTAAATCGTCCGCGCCAGCCAGATGCATTGGATGACCGGGACGCGCGCCGCCTTGGCCCGCTCGATCAACGCACGGGCATCGGCATCGACACCTTTGGTAATCAGCTGCGGCAACGGTGTCTCCTCAGGTCGATAGAACAGCGCGACAGCAAAGTGCGTCGGATTGACCACCAGCATGTCGGCCTCCTCCACCGGTTTGGTTTCCTTGCCGGCGGGCTGGTCGATCAACTGTCGGGCCAGGCTGCGGCGATGCATCTTGACGTGAGGGTCGCCCTCCATCTCCTTGAACTCTTTACGCACCTCTTCCTCGCTCATGCGCAGGCGCTTGGCGAAGAAGTATTTCTGCAAGCCGAAATCGAGAATCGCCAGCACCAGCAACACGCCCAGGCAGATGTGCATGATGTGCCGGAACAAGCTCGCCAACCCGCGCCAATACGTGTTCAGGTCGCCATTGACCAGGCTGATCAACGACCCGAGGGCGGGCATGGTCACCAGATACAGCACGCTGGCAATGAACACGGCCTTGACCAGCCCCATGAACAATTGGATCAGCGCCTGGGCGGAGAACATCTGTTGGGCCTGGTTCAATGGGTTCAAGCGGTTCGGATCGGGTTGCAGGGCCTCGGGCGCGAACAGGAAGCCGAACTGCACCCAACCGGCAATCAGGCGCGTGGCGATCGCCAGCCCCACGGTCATCAGGGTGAAATTGAGCAGCACGCCGCCGGCATGGGCGAGGGTTTCTTCGAAGGCTCGCACGAAGTCGACATCCAACCGGTGCAGCGGGAACGCGACCATGTCACCCAGCGCCTGCATGCTGCTGTCGGCCTGGCTCAAGGCCACTTCGGTGATTGCCGTGAGCACCAGCAGGCTGCTCAGGTCCTGGCTTTGGCCGACCTGACCCTTTTTGCGCGCGTCGCGGATTTTCTTCGGTGTCGCCTGCTTGGTCTTTTCGCCACTGTCTTCGCTCATGAACGAGCCCCTCCTTCAGGGCGACGGCACTAACAGATGCAGCAGATGGCGGATTTCTCCGTATCGGCTGAGACGCCCGGTCATCGCGTCCCACAGGGTGGGCAGGTAGAACAGCAGGAAGCCCAGGCCGACCAGGCTCTTGGCCGGCATGGCGAGGACAAAGACCTGCAATTGCGGGCTATACAGGCTGAGCAAGGCCAAGGCGAACTCCACCAGCAACAGCAAGCCGATAAAAGGCGCGGCGTAGAGGATCATGTGCATGAACATTTCGGCGAGCAGCCCGAGGAACACGCCGAAGCCATCCGCGCCGGGCAGCGGAAACCAGACCGTGGGCGACCACACCAGATAGCTGTCCCAGATCACCTGCGTCAGCGTGCCGATGCCCAGGGTGGCGACCAACAGTAAAATGGTCATCTCCTTGAACAAATGGCCCAAGGGCGTCGTGTCCGTGCCAAGGGCAGGGTTCAACTGGCCACCGATGAGCGCACCGCGCTGGTTGTCGAGCAACGCGCCCACCGACTCGTACAACCAGAACGGCATCGCCAGCAACACGCCAAGCAGCAGGCCCAGCACGACCTCCTTGAACATCAAGCCGCCCAACGTCAGCCAGTTGACCTGCGCGTCGATCAAGGCCTGGCGGATGCCCGGCGCCGGCAGCATGCCCAGGGCGAACACCACGGCATGGCGCGGCAAGCCTCGCAGATGCTGGAAACAGAACACCGGAACCAGATAGGCCACAGGATAGATGCGCGCCATGCCGAGGGCGATCGACAGCAGCAGGTCGAAATACGGGACGAACGCCTGGGCCGTCATCAGGTATTGGCCATCATTTCAAAGGCCCGGCGCAACAGCCCCAGCAACTCGCCTCCGATCCACCGGCCGGTGACCAGCAAGGTTAGCCCGACCGCCACCAGCTTGATGCCGAAGGGCAAGGTCTGGTCCTGGATCTGCATCAAGGCCTGCACCAGGGAAGTCAACACGCCAACGACCACCGCCACGATCAAGGGCGGCGCGGAGAGCAATACCACCAGCAGCATGCCTTCCTTGAACAACGTCAGCGCGTCCATCGCATGCCCCTCAGAGATAGGAATAGAAAAGGCTGTCGAGCAATTGCGTCCAACCCTGCACGAGGACGAAGACCAGCAGCTTGAGCGGCAGCGAAATGGTCATGGGCGCGACCATCTGCATGCCAAGCGCGAGTAGCAGGTTGGACACGATCAGGTCGATGACGATGAACGGGATGTAGATCAGGAACCCCATCTGGAAGCCTGCTTCGAGTTCCGACAGCATGAAGGCCGGGATAAGCAGCATCAGGTCGTCGCGACTGGCTTGCTCGGCGCGCTCCTTGGGCCACATCCGCTGGGTGTTTTCCAGCAGATGCGCAAGGATGTCCGGGTTGGTATTGCGCGACATGAAGGCTTGCAGCGGCTTGACCGCGTTCAAGGCGGAACCCTGCAACGCCTCGGTATTGCTGAAATCCAGCGGCCGCTCTTTCAATTCTTCGGCAATGTCGTGGCCGACCGGCGCCATGATGAACAGCGTCGCGGCCAGCGCGATGGCATACAGCGCCATGTTGGGCGGTACCTGCTGGACGCCGATGGCGTTGCGGGTGATCGTCAGCACGATGGCGATCTTGAGGAAGGCGCTGCAAATGATCAGCAGCAAGGGGACCAATGAGATCCCGCCGATGAACAGCGCCAGCAGAAAGGGGTCGACCCCCTGGAAGCTCATCCAGCCACGTCCACGCGAGTGACTTGCAGGCCCAGCCGGCCGTCGATCTCCACCAGCTCGCCATGGGCCAAGGCCCGCTCGCCATGGAACAACGCCGCCACACCCGGCGCCACACCCTGGACCTCTAGCACCGCGCCGGGCGCCAGGTTGCGCAACTCGCCCAAGCTCAGGCTCAAGTGACCGCAGCGAATCGTCAGCGCCAGCGGCAGGTCGCTGAAGCGCTCGTTGCCGACGCCCCGCTCCTGCATCGGTGCCTCCGCGGTTTCAGTGTCCGCATCGTCAGGCACCGGGTAATCGGCCGAGTCGGGAGCCTGGGCATCCGGTTCGTAGCGGCTAGTATCGTCCCAGTCGGGCGTCAGGATATCGGTGTCGGCATGGGTGCTCATAGCGGTCTCCTCCAGAGCGGATACGGTCAGGCGCAACGGTGCGGCGCGACTGTGCACCCGCACCTGCAAACAGTGCCGGCCCAGGCGAACCTGCCCTTGGCCGGATGCGTCGAACAGAGCGGTTTGCGGCACCAGCACGTCACCGGGGCGCAGTACCGCCAGTAGCCCGGTATCCAGCGCCAGGTGCCCCAACAGCACCGGAACGTGCAGCACGAAATCTTCATTCCAAGGCGCTTTGCGTTGCTGCCACGGCGCGGCACCCAGCAGCCCGAGCAGGGTTGCGCCGGTCACTTCCACGTGACTTGCGACACAGGCAGCGCCCACCCTCACGTCGAGCCGACACGCGATGCCCCGGATCATCGGCCCGGCCAGGGGCTTGAGAAAGCCGAACGCCTGGCGCAAGGACTCGCTCAGGGTTTGCTGGAACAGCGCCCAGAACCAGGCGTCATCCGCGCAAGGCTCGGCGGGCAGGACCACCGGGCATTCGCCGAACAAGCTGAGTACCGGGCCGGGCTCGGCCAAGGCCAACCCGCCATGGGCGCACTCCAACAAGCAGGGCGCGCCTGCCGTGCGGCTGCTCGGCGTCAGTTCCAGCAAACCCGTTTCGCCTGCTACCTCGAAGGGCAAGCTGACGCCCGTTCCCAGCAACAAGCGGGCGGCGACGTCATCGCCGCACACCGATGGCAGCGTCAATGCACGTACGGTCATGTCATGTTCGCCTGTTCTTCGCGCATCACGCGCACCGTCACCGGCTGGCCCAGGCTCTGGGCCAGTGCTTCCTCAAGGCGACCGGAGCGACTCGACAGCCGCGCATGTGCTTGTTGGGTTTCGCCAGTCAGGCCGATATCCCAGCCAGACGCCCCGCCCAAACGCTGCGCAGAGACCCTGATCCGTCCCAAGTGCGGAAGGTGCAGCAGCAGGTCCAATTGCTGGTCGAGCGTGGCGCGCAGGCGTGGCGACAACTGATCGACGAAAGCCTCCACTTCGCCTCCCTCCGGGCCCGCCATCCCCGACAGGGAACCGGTACCTGCGGTGTCGTCCTCGCCATGGCCCCGGGTTGCGTCGACCCATTGGCGAAACCAGTAGCCGTCACTGCGCTCGGGCATCACTTCGGGGTCGCGCTCCGATGCAAGCGCGGGCTCGCGTGCTGCCAGACGACTTGCCCGGCTCGCCTGGGCAAGGGGTTGCTCGTAAGCGTGCGGCGCGTGACGGACGGGGACAGCGGGGCGATGCGGCGGCGTACCGCCATGCACGGTGCGTTCATTCATCACTGGAGGCCTCCACCAGGTAGTCCATCATGGCGCTGAGTTTTTCCAGGTCACGCCTGCGCCCTTGCAACCGTTGCTGGGCGGCTTCGGTGTTGCGCGCCTGTTGCGCCTGTTCCTCATCCAATGCCTGCAAGGCTTGGGTTTGCTTGGCCAGCTCACCGATCAAGCGTCGCTCCTCGGTGCTCCACGCGTTCAATTCGCAGACGCTCACCGCACGGCCGCGATGCTCGCCGTACAACGCTTCGCGCCGCGCTGCCTGCTGTTCAGACGCGGCCTGCCAGCGCGCCCGCGCGGCGGCGACCGCCGCTTCGCGTTCGCGCAACAAATCGCGTTGCTGACGCCAGGCCCGTTCGGCTTGCGCCTCGCGATGCCGGCGCACCGGCGCCAGGGCGTCCAGATCAGCCCGGGACATAAGCAGTCAGCTGCTGGAGGTGGGCGAGTGTCGAGGCAAACGCCTCCGGCTCGCGCAGGTCTTGGCGCAGGAAAGCGTCCAGGGCGCCACGAGACTCCACTGCCAGGTCGGTCAAGGGGTCGGCGCCGGCCTGATACTCGCCCAGGCGCAACATCAACTCGATCTGGTCGTAGGCCGATAGCAGGCGGCGCAGATTGATCCCCGCTCGCAGGTGATCGGCCTCGGCCACGTTGACCAAGGTGCGCGACAGGCTGGCCAACACGTCGATGGCCGGGTAGTGACCACGTTCGGCGAGCTTGCGCGACAGGACGATGTGGCCGTCGAGCAGTGAGCGCACTTCGTCCGCCACCGGATCGTTCATGGAGTCCTGTTCAATCAGTACGGTGTAAAGCGCGGTGATCGCGCCTTCGTTGCTCAGCCCGGCCCGCTCGACCAGGCGTGGCAACAGGCTGTAGACCGACGGCGGCAGGCCGCCGCGACCCAGCGGCTCGCCAGCCGCCAGGCCGATTTCCCGTTGGGCTCGGGCGAAGCGGGTCAGCGAATCGATGAGCAGCAGGACCCGCTGGCCCCGGGCACGAAAGCCCTCGGCCAATGCCGTGGCGGTGAATGCCGCGCGGGCACGCTCCATGCTGGAGCGATCGGAGGTGGCACACACCAGGACCGCACGGGACCGCAGCTCATCGTCCAGCTCATGGTCGAGAAATTCGCGCAGCTCACGCCCACGTTCGCCGATCAGGCCGAACACGATGACATCGCAATCGACGTTGCGAGCGATCTCCGCCAACAGCGTGGTCTTGCCGCAACCGGCACCCGCAAACAATCCGACCCGCTGGCCTTCGCCGAGCGTCAGTGGGCCGTCGATGGCACGCACGCCTGTCATCAAGGACCGTTGAATGCGCGGCCGTGCGGTGGGTGCGGGCGCCTCGCCAATCACTTGCGAGGCATGCAACACCCGCGGCCCGGCAAATGCACCCACGCCCCCTTCCAGCAAGGGCCGGCCGAAGCCGTCCAACACCTGGCCCAGCAACTGCGGCCCGACGACCACCCGATGCGGCATGCCCAGCGGCTCCACCGCCGCGCCGACCCGGACACCTTCCAGCCCGCCCAGGGCGCTGAGCAAGGCGTCGTGCTGGTCGAAGCCGACGATCTCGGCGAGCAATGGCTCGCGGGCCTCGCGCTCGACCTGGCAGAGGTCGCCGATCTGCGCCCCCGGCAGCCGGCATTGCAACAGGATCCCGCTAACCCGCTGCACCCGACCACGCACCATGACCGGCGCGAATCGCCGCAGATGCGCGCGCTGCCCGGCCTCCCAGGTTTCCATTCGGGCGATGGCGGCTTGCATCACCAGGTCACCTCGTAGCGTTGCTCGCCCTCGAAAGTGACTTTGCCGCTGTCGATCGCGGTCAGGCGCAGGCCGTCGATCTGGTCGCCGAGGAACAACCGGCGACCGTCGGAAGTGACGACGTGGCCACGTTTGCCGCCGACGATCTGGGCGATCTGGAACGGCAGTTGCGTCAACCGCTCGTTGACGTTGGCCGTGATCCCGACCGACGTATCGTAGCGAGCATGGAAGCGCTCGATCAGGCGCTCGACCACCGCCAGGCGTTGACGCGGCAGCTCCCCCACCAAGGCCAGCCGCTCGCCCTGGACCTCGACCCGTACAGCCGCATCCAAGTCACGCTCTTGAAGCATGCGATCGAGCTCCAGGCGGACCGCCTCGACAGAGCCCAACGCCGCCTTGGACGGTTTGAGCTGTTGTGCCGCGCCGGGCGCCACGGTCGGTGCCGGTTGGCTGGTGAAGGCCCACGCGCTGGAGGCGACGGTGATCACCGCTGCGGCAATCCCCAGGCGCTTGGGCCACGATGGCCGTGTCGCAGACTTGCCGGTCTCGCGCTCCGCCGTCAGCTGCGCCGCCTCATCCAGCGCCGCCTCTTCGGGCCAGGGCTGATCGGCCGGGGCCAGGCACAGCCAGACGCCAGCAATGGAAAACGGCGCGTTGCCTTGCAACGGCTCGGTCGATGCCCAAGGCTGGCCTTGCCCATTGCAAACGGTGCCTTCCAGCGTATCCAGCAGCCATTGGCCCTGGACCTGCTTGAGGACCACGTGACGTGCGCAAACGCCTGGGTCGTACAATGCCAGGTCGGCGTCTTCCGCCGCCCCGACCACCCATTGCTCCCCCACCAGCGGCAATGCCGCACCTCGGTGCAGACCACTCAATACTCGCAGTTCGAACATGGTCGATTCCTCAAGGCGCGACAAACGTGCGCCCACGATCAGGTTGAACGACGGGGCGCGGACGGCCCTCGTCTACTGTCACAGCCAGGCCATCGAACGCACCTGGATTTACGTCACAACGCTTGGCATCGCCGCTGGCGCGCCAAACGAAAAAAACCGTCATGCGGCATCCTCGACCCGAAGTGTTTCCTGCTCGAGATCAAAGCGCCCCAGCACGTTGACCTGGGCATTGCTATGCAACTCGCTGAAGGCGAGCACGGGCACGTGGTTGAACTCGTCACGCAGCAAGTCACGCAGCGGCGCGCGCAGGTCCTGGGCCACCAACAGCACGGCCACGCGTTTGGCCCGCAGCGGAAACCCTTCGCGCAACTGCAAGACCAGGGCGCGGGTGTGCACGCTTTCCAGGGCAAAAAAGGTTTCCGTCTGGGTCTGGCGCAGCGCGTCTCGCAGCAAACCTTCGGTCTCCGGCGTCAACAGCCAGACGTGCAGGCCGTCTTCGTCGCGGTACTGGTGATAGATCTGCGACTTCAGAGCGATGCGCGCGTAATCAGTCAGCGCTCCCACGTCGCGCTCGTGCTGGCCATGCTCGATCAACGACTCGGCGATCAACCGTACCGCCCGCAGCGGCACGCCTTCCCCGGCCAGGCGTTGCAGCACTGCGGCGAAACGGGCCAAAGGCATGGTTCGTTGCAGCTCCTGCACCAGCTCTGGCTGCCCTGCTTCGAGCCAGCTGAGAATCGACTTGCTTTCCTGCAAGCCGAGGAATTGCGGCCCGGTGGCAAACATCGCGCGGCTCATGCGCTCGACCAGCAACTCACCCGCCGGCACCGCCTCCACGCGCTCGTCCGCAAGCAACGGATCGTCCGGCGCCAGCCATAGCCACTGATGCTCGTCACGCACTTCACTGCCGACCTGCGCGTCCCGCGGTTCGAACGGCAGTGGCCCGCGCGCTACCGCCACGCGGTTACCGAAGGTCGCCCTCAGCATCGGCACCTCGTGCACACAAAAGCGGAACTCGTCGTCCTCCAGGAGCGTGCTGTATTCGATTTCAAACGGTGGCAAGGTCAGGCCAAAGCCGGCCACCAACGCGTTGCGCTTTTTGCGGATCGCTTGGATGACTTCTTCGGCGGCTGGCTTGCCTTCCATCAACTTGGAAAACTGCAAGAGATAGGCACGGGTTGGATCAAAGCTGCGCAGGTCTTCGGCGCCATTCTGTTCGGGCGTCACCACCGCTTCAGGCTGGTCACCCTCACGGGCCCGGCGTGCACGGGCATACAACTGGAGAATGCCCGCGGTGCCTGTGATCAGGGCGATGACGATGAACACCAGGGTTGGCATGCCGGGCAACGCGGCGAAGCCAAGCATGCCCACCGAAGCGATCACCCAGGCCTTGGGTTCGGCAGTCAATTGCTGGCCGATTTCCTTGCCGACACTGCTACCCGCCGGCTGCCCTTCCGGTGACACGCGAGTGATGATCATGCCGGCGGTGAGGGAAATCAGCAGTGCAGGAATCTGCGCGATCAGGCCGTCGCCGATGGTCAATACGGCATACAAGTGCATCGAGTCAGACGCGCTCATATCATGCTGGACCATGCCGACCGAGAAGCCGCCGATGAGGTTGATCACCACGATCACCAAGCCTGCGATGGCGTCGCCCTTGACGAACTTCATCGCCCCGTCCATCGCCCCGAACAGCTGGCTTTCCTTGTTCAGTTCCTCACGGCGGCGCCGGGCTTCGCTGACATCGATCAGGTTGGCGCGCAAGTCGCTGTCGATGGACATCTGCTTGCCTGGCAACGCATCCAGCGTGAACCGCGCCGCCACCTCGGCGACCCGCTCGGAGCCCTTGGTGATCACCAGGAAATTGACCACCGTCAGGATCAGGAAAATGACCAACCCGACCGCAAGGTTTCCCCCCACCACGAAATTGCCGAACGCCTGGACGATGTGGCCGGCGTCGCCCTGGAGCAGGATCAGCCGCGTGGTTGCCACCGACAGCGCCAGCCGAAACAAAGTCGTCAGCAGCAGTACTGCCGGAAACGAAGAAAACGCCAACGGCCGTGGCAAGTACAGCGAGAGCACGATCAGCAGGCAGGAAATGCAAATGTTGATCGCGATCAGCGCATCGACTACCGAAGTCGGCAAGGGCAGGATCAGCATGAACACGATGCCGAGCACCACGAACGCCCCGGCCACTTCGATACGGCGCACCGCCGCGTTGGCGACTTTGTTCAGTATCGCGATCATGGCCGCGCTCCAATGACCGGTTCGGCGGTCTGTCCGCGGGTCTCGCCACGGGAGCGCTCATCGAGCAGCACCAACAGGTTTTTCAGGGCGTTCTGGCGGCTTTTGGCATCACGCCAGAGCGCCAGCGGCAACCGCTTGAGCAACGGGTACAAGCCGTTCAGGGAGACGAGTTGATCTCGCTCCTGGTCTCCACCCAGTTCACGGCCGATACGACGGACCTCCGCCGAAGACAGGCCGCTGCTGACAAACCCCAGCATGCGCTGTAGCAGCAGCACGGCCGTGAGCTGGCTGGCTGGGCAGCTGTAGGCCAGTCGCTCGAGCAAACCGCGACAGCTTTGCAGCACGCTGCTCAATTGCGTCGAGGCAGCCAGGCCGATCAACAGCGTGCGCAGCAACGCGGTGGGCCGTGAAGGCGTATGGGCGGCGATGTCATCGGCCAGCGCGCGGCGCATCATGTCCAGCCCCGACACGAACGCCGCTTCGCCGAACAGGCCAAGCAACGCTTGCATCATGGTCGGCAACGACTGCTTGAGCACCACGGTGTCGTAATAGAGCCGCCGTACCGCCTGACGCAGTTCAGGATCGCCGCCCGAAGCGAGCAGTGCCTCAGCGATGTTCATGCCTGCTTGGATCTGCGCGCCATAACGTTCACGCAATAGCTGCAGATAGTCCCGGGCACGCTTGGCTTCGACGAGGCGACCTTGCGCCTCGGCGTCCAGCAACGCTTGTTGCAAGATCAGGTCGGTGCGGGCCGGATCACCGCCAGTGGACTGGACCACCTCTTCGAGTATCGGTTGGCCATTGAGCAGCACACCGGCCTGGGCGGCCATGGCCCCCAGGCTCTGCTTGCCCGGATGGCCGAGTTGGTCGTACCACTCCTCCAACTGCTCCCGGGTTTCAACTCGCGTGCGGCCCACCTCACTGCGGGCGCTGCGGATGCGTCGCTGGCTCAGCGCCTTGGTATTGCGCTCCACGTGATGACTGAAGGTCATGCCGACCTCCTCCATCGAACTGGGCTGCGCGGCCTGCGACGATTCGACAGGCCTGCCAATGCCCGCCACAGCCGAAGCGGCCTGGGCGAGATTGACGGCGGTGTGCGCGTTGGTCGGGGCTTCTACTTTCATGATGGCCGGGAGCGTGGTTTCGGACGCTCAGTGGGTGGCGCCGATCCCGCATTCGGTTCCATCGCCGGACAGGCCTTTTTCGATCCTTTCGGCGGCATCGTTCCCACGCCATTTTCGGGGGACCAGCCGGTGCAATTTCATGCATTGAGTTCCGTGAAAGCCGTGCATGCCCTTGCACAAATAGAGCAAAAGCACCAGCTAAAACCACTTCAATATCAGTTAGTTAAAGGATAGGTCGGGATTGGCACAGGTCCTGCTGAAGGGGTAACGCCGACATACGGGTCGGCGCTATGGAACCTATTCAGAGGGATTTATTGATGAACAGTCTGAATCTCATGCTTGCCCCGCAAGCCTCACCGACACGCCCCAGCGCGCCAAGCGCCTGCTTCGGCGACGAGCGCAAGCTGCGTCTGTTTGTGCAAAAGCGTGTGCTCAACCAAGACGACGCCGACGACATCATCCAACTCACCTATCTGGAAGCCTGGCGCAACCAGGAGAAGTTCAAGGGCCTGGCCAAGCCGGACACCTGGCTGTGCGGCATCGCCCTGAACCTGATCCGCAACCACTTCCGTCGCTTCTATGCACAACCACCGCTGAGTACGTTCGACGAAAGCGATTTCATCCCATCCAGCGAAGACATCGACCTGAGCGAGCTGTGCGACAACCGGCGGCTGTTGGACCGTACGCTGTCAGCCATGGACGCGCTGCCCAAGGACATGCGCGAAACCCTGTGGACTGCCGTGGACACCGAGAGCAGCTACCGCGATGCCGCCGAACGGCTGGGCGTGCCCATTGGCACTGTGCGCTCACGGTTGTTTCGCGCCCGTGAACAACTCAAGCGAAGCGTCTACGGAGAAGCCCGACCATGATCAGTAATCGTTTGAACAGCCGACCCGACCTGCCACGTGGCGTGCGCCGCTATACGCCCGACGACTTGCCGGTGATGACCGATATCTTCAACGAAAGCGCTCTGGGGGGGACCAGCTCTCCGGTGCTCAGAGCGTTTTCCCTGAAGGAAATGACATTCTTCGTCGATTGTTTCGTCAAGGAAGGTGATCCGATCTACGTACTCGAACGCGCCGGCGAAGTGGTCGCCTGGTTGATCGTCAACCGCTTTTGTTGGGGCGCCCAGGCCTGCCGATTGACCGGCGAAGTGTCGATCTACGTGCGCAACGATCACATCGGCAGCGGCGTCGGCATTCGCCTGGGCCAGGCCGCGGTGGTATTGGCCAGGCAGTATGGTTTCGAGACGCTGGTGGCCTGGATCATCGAGCACAACGAGGCGAGCAAACGTGGCGTGCAGGGACTGGGCGCAGCGCAATGGGGACGTTTCCCGGGTATCGCCCGATTCGCTGACAAACGTGCGGACGTCGTGCTCTACGGGCTGGACCTGATGCCAATCGACACGCCATCCGCCACTGTTTCAGCGCCTGTGCAGACACTGGAGGCCAGCCTGGCGTAAGTTCACGGCTCGTCCGGCCGGCGTGTCGGACGAGCCGTATCGTTCATCTGGCATGGGCATTCGGCCCATGCCAATTTTTGCACAACCCAATCAATCGACCGACCAGCACACCGGCAACGCATCCGGTCCCCTGAAGTTGGGCACATAGCGCCAGCGCACAGCGCCGGGGTCAACCGCCAATTGCAGACCCGGACAACGTCGCAGCAAGGTGTCCAAGGCAATTTCCAGTTCATGCCGGGCCAACGATGCGCCCAGGCAATAATGCGTGCCCTTGCCGAACGACATATGTGGGCAGGCCGGGCGAGTGATATCCAGCCGTTCAGGATTGGCACACATCGCCTCGTCGCGATTGGCCGATCCCACCACCGCCACCAGCATCTGCCCACGCTGCAAACGCTGCCCGGCCAACTCCGTGTCTCGGGTGACGAAGCGGACCATCGCCCGCTCCACCGACGAGTCGTAACGCAACAGTTCTTCGACCGCGTCGGGCATCAGCGCCGGCTCATCACGCAATCGGGCCAGCGCATCAGGATGCTGCACAAGCGTGTACACGGCATTGCCAATCATCGACGCCGACGTTTCGTGACCGGCAATGATCAGCAGGGCAATCATGCTGCACAGCTCACTTCGGCTGAGCATGCTGCCCTCTTCCTCGACCTGGGCCAGCGCCGACACCAAGTCATCCGCCGGATGGGCCCGACGCTGATCGATCAAGGCGAGCATGTAGCTGGCGAATTCGTGGTAGCAGCGCTGCAGTTCACTCAGGTCATGGCCCACTTCCCGGACGATCGTGTGGGACCAACGTCGAAAATCCTCACGGTCTTGAGCGGGGACACCGAGCAGTTCGGCGATGACGGTGATCGACAAAGGAAAGGCATACTGGCTCACCACATCCATTCGCCCGCTCGGCTGTACGGAGCCCAGCAACGTCTCGGCGATCTGTTCGATGCGCGGCCGCATGGCGTTTACCGCCTTCAAGGTGAAGGCCTTGTTGACCAGGCGACGCAAGCGGCGATGACTCTCCCCGTCGCGGTTGAGCATGTGATCGTTGAGAAAAGCGATGGACTGCTCGCCACCCAGCATTGCGGCAAATTGCGGATCGATCCGTGACGGGTCACGGGCGAAGCGCTCGTTGTCCAGCAGCACTTCCTCGACTTCCCGAGCGCCGGTGACGTACCACATCGGCGACTGCCCTTCGGGCTGGCTGAGGAACACCGGAGACTCCTGGCGCAGCGCCGCATAATGCCGATAAGCCGCGCCGCGAAACGCGTCGCTATTCAAATCAAGGGTACGCTCGTAAGCCATGAAACTCTCCAAGGGCGGGGATCGTTGCTCCTGAGTGGCTCGGCTCGCCTGAAAAGATCCCACAGGAGTTCTTGAAACTTGATGAACCGTTTGCCCGCCCGCCGTCACTCAAGGGGAACCCCTACCCCGCGCGGAGCTGACATGACGCATGCACTTGCTTTCGATGGCCACTGTGACCCTCGCTTCGAACCCGTCAGAGAAGCTTTTATCGGGCTGATGCAAAGCCCTTTCGAACGCGGTGCCGCCCTTTGCATCCAGGTTGATGGCGAAACGGTGGTCGACCTGTGGGCCGGAACTGCCGGGCCGGAGCCGGACAGGCATTGGCAGCGCGACACCCTGCTCAACCTGTTTTCTTGCACCAAGCCCTTCACGGCGGTGGCGATCATGCAGTTGGTCGGCGAGGGACGCCTGGACCTGGACGTGCCGGTCTGCCGCTACTGGCCTGAATTCGCCAATGCGGGCAAAGCGTCCATTACCGTTCGCCAGGTGCTTTGCCATCGCGCCGGGCTGCCCGCGCTGCGCACGCCCCTGGCGCCGGAAACGCTTTACGACTGGGACGCCATGACCGACCTGATCGCCGAGGAGCAGCCGTGGGCCGAGGCTGGAACAGCGCAGACCTACTCGCCGTTGCTGTTCGGCTGGATCCTGGGTGAGCTGCTGCGCCGGGTGGATGGCTTGAGCCCGGCGCAAAGTATCCACCAGCGGGTGGCGGTGCCACTTGGCCTCGACTTCCATATGGGTCTGGACGACGCGACCATCGCTCGATGCGCCTACATGGCGCGCACCAAGGATGAGGTCGACGATGAGGCCTTTGGCCGAGTGCTGCGGTACGTGCTCACCGAGCCGACGGCCATGAGTACATTGGCCTTCGCCAACCCACCGATGGCGCTGGGGCGCAGTAACGAGCCGGGCTGGAAGCGCATGGCCCAGCCGGCGGCCAACGGCCACGGCAACGCGCGCAGCCTGGCGCAGTTTTACGCCGGCCTGCTCGACGGACGGATACTGGAATCGCCCCTGCTCAACGAAATGCTGCGCGAACACAGCGCCGAATACGACCCGACCATCCAGACCCCCACCCGTTTTGGCCTGGGCATCATGCTCAACCAGTCGAACGTGGCGAACGGCAGTTATGGCATGGGCGCCGAGACCTTCGGCCACATGGGCGCCGGTGGCACCATCGGCTTTGCCGACCCCGAGCGCGGCGTGGCGTTCGGTTTTGCCTGCAACACCATTGGCTCCTATGTCTTGATGGACCCTCGCGCACGCGGCCTGGCGAATGTCGCGATGGATTGTTTGTAGAACCCGAATTCGGCGATGGTCAATCCGTGGCGAGGGAGCTTGCTCCCGCTGGATTGCGCAGCAATCCCATTGTTGATGGGCGCTACGCACCCAAGCGGGAGCAAGCTCCCTCGCCACGGGTTAAATATCGGCAAGCGAATCGTATTGCACCCGTGCACTCACACCCCAGGTGGCGCAGCCACCTCCGCCACCTGTGCCTCGACCGTGCCGGAGTCGGGAGCAGCGACCACCTGTCCTTCATCACCGCCGACGCGAGGCAGCGCCGCCTTGGCGATCATGTCCGGTTGCGCCAGCAGCCTGCGCGACGCTTCCACGGGCATCAGCAATCGTCCTCTGGCCCGCCCCCGCCCGGCAGGGTTGAGCATGCGCAACTCCCGTTCATGAACGCCCGACAACTGCGCCAACTGCGCGAGATCCACGGGTTGCGTCAGCGCGACCATCTGGAAATACGGCTGGTCGGCGATCGGCGCCAGGCTCACGCCAAAGTCCGCAGGCCTGTTCACCAGTTGCGATAACGCCAGCAAGCGCGGCACGTAGTTCTGGGTTTCGCCCGGCAGTGACAGGTTCCAATAGTTGGTCGCCAAGCCCCGCGCGCGATTACGCGTGATGGCGTCGCGCACCCGCCCCTCCCCGGCGTTGTAAGCGGCCAGCGCCAACAGCCAGTCACCGTCGAAGTAATCGTGCAGGTAGGACAGATAATCCAAGGCGGCCCGGGTGGACGATGGAATGTCCCTGCGCTCGTCGTAGTCACCGCGCTGCTGCAATTGGTAACGGCGTCCGGTGGCTGGAATGAACTGCCAGAGCCCCAAGGCCTGGGCAGGGGATTTTGCGTTCGGATTGAACCCACTCTCAATGGCCGGGAGCAGCGCCAGCTCCAAGGGCATGTTGCGCTTGCTCAATTCGCCCACGATGAAATGCAAGTAACGGCTGCCCGCGCGTCCGGTCTGGGTGAGAAAGGCCGGGCGTTCCATCAGCCAGCGACGTTGCTCGTCAATACGTGCCACCCCTTGGGTTCTTGCCTGCAAGGAAAAGCCCTGGCGCATGCGCGCCCACAGGCTGCCACCGCTTTGCGGGGATGACTCGCCAATCTCGATGATCGTGTCCGTGGGTGCCGGTTCAAGCCAGCGCAGTTGGGCACGGTAAGGCTCGTTGGCGAAACGATCATCAATGGTCAGCTGCGGTTCGAGGTGCTGGCATCCGCACAGCAAGGTCCCCATGGCCAGCATGGACAATCCTTTGGGGACGAATCGAAGGGCTGGCAAAGGTGCGAGTGATCGGAGCATGGGCGGTCAACCTTGAGTGAGGTGGCGCCATTGGGTGGCAGATCAGCTGTCGGCGGTTCCACGCCATGCGGTGGAACCGAAATGACGCTGCGGTCACTCATCAGGGGCAGCAGGCACTCGTCGGTGCCTGGATGACAATGCGAGGTCAATCATGGCGTCACCCACCTATTGCAAGCTGATCGATCAGCTGTGCGAACTCACGATGATTCCTGTCCCGTCGGCGTTCTACGAAGAGGCGAACCTGTCGGTCAAGGATGTGGATTTTTCCCTCAAGCACACGCCTGGCGTGGGCGAGGGAGATGTTTTCATCTACTGCGGCTTCGGACCGTTGCCCGTGGCGAATCGCGAAGCGGTCCTGCAACGGCTGCTGGAAACCAACCTGTATTTGCTGAGCGGGGCGTTCTGCCCATCGCTGTCGTACAACCACGACAGCAAACAGGTCGTCCTGATCGGCCACGTCCCCCTGGACGGCCTCACGGCCGAGCGCCTGCTCGGGCTGATGGGCGGTGCCGCCGACATGGCACTGATCTGGCGCGATGGCTACTTCTTCGACGGTACTCGCCCAAACGAAGCCGCCAAGCCCACCCAGCACAAACCCACCCCGCGTAGCACAGGGCTCAACAACGCCCTGTCGATCTAGGAAGGAGAACACGACATGCCAGCAGCATCAGTAGGCGGAACCTCGGGTTCGGCGCCATTACACCCGCAACAGGACGATCGGATCTTGCCGGTGAGAACCAGCCTGTCCGAGCAGGTTCGCCCCTCCACCACGTCGTTGGTGCCCTACCATTTCGCCGGCGACGCCAGCGAGGCGACGGCGAAAAAATTCACTTCCATGCAGAGCCGCCTGACTGCGGATATCAAAAATCTCGGCAAAATGAACCCCGAGAGCGACCCTATCGGCTTCGCGCGGGCGCACATGGCGCTGGAAGGCAAGGCATTGGAATACGCGCCAGGCACCAGCTACCAAGAGGTGCGCAAGCATCTGGCCGGCCTGGGCGGCGCGACCCACCCGATGCTCTCGGGACAGGAAGAAACCGAGGCATTCGCCAAGGACTTCAATCAGTACCTGGGCATGAGCAAGGCCGCCAGGAACGAAAGCGGTGGTTTCGCAGCCGTCTGGGACAAACATTGCGGGCGCGTGGGTAACACCCTCGGCGCCTACCACTCGTTGTGTCAGGAGGTCATCGACAGCACCCCGGAGGGAGATGGCCTGAAGTCATTGCAAAGCAGTCACGCCGCCTTCCGCAATTATGCCAAAGGCGTCATGCAAGCCATGGCACAAGACATGCCCCAGCGCTTGGATGACTTCCTCGCAAGCCGGATCGAGCATGCCCAACAAGCCGCGAGCAACCAGGACCTTTCCGAGGCCGAACGCACTCAGGCGAGCGCCGAACTGACCCAGTTGAACAAGGTCAAGGAAGAGCTTGGCGAGTTCGTGGAAAAGGAGGACGACAACCCTAGCGCACTGGCCACGGCGACGAAGAAGAACGAGGTGCTGGACACCGCGCTGAAGAACGTCGCACGCCAGGATTATGTGGCCGAACTCAAGACCCACAGTGGTTTCGTGACGGGCCTGGCCGTATTCGCCGATGCGGGAATCCCCCAGGGTTTCGCCTCTGCCGGACACTTCGGTGCAAGCACTGCGGCGATCGATGAGAAGATGGCGGATCGGCCTTTTGGCGAACATGTGGCGGCAACTTCAGCGGTCCTTGGCGGCGCACATAAGGTGATCAGCGACGGCCTTCGCCCGTTCGTCCAGATCCTCGTCGACAAGACCATCGGCAGGGGGTTGGAAAAAGTCGATCCGCTGGCGGTGTACCCCAAGGCCCTGCAAGACATCACGGTGAACGGCCGCCGAGTCGCCAACCCACAGTTCGAAACCCTCGACGCGACACAAAGCGAAAAGCGCGCCGATTTCAAACTCAAACAGAACGCCAACAACTTCGGGACCATGAGTGGCGACTTCACCGGCTACCTGGCCTTCGGTGCCGCCCACGCGGTACGCGACACGCTGGACCTGTTCACCTCCATCAACGCGTCAGGGATCGCTGCCCGCAGCGCCGCTTCGGCGGTGGGCGGCACCTTCATGGCGGGCGGCCAGGCAGTGGCCAAATATGCCCAGACCCATGGCGATGAGCAGATCCCCACCTATCGCGTCACCAAGGAGAACCGCGAGTGGAAGGAGCTCCTGCCCAAGGCATTCTCCGAAGCGACAGGCAAACTCAACCCGTTCAACCTGGCCAACATCAGCGATGTTGCCGCCCGGATCATTGGCGCGGGCGAAGGGATAGCCATGCGCACAGCGGTGGGAGACGCGGCCGCGGTGGGTGAAGATCCGGAGGTGAGGGAGAAAATGGAACAGATCATCGCAACCTTCTTCTCTTCCGGCCTGACGCTGATGCCATTCTTTCCCAACAGCGTGACGGCACCGCTCGAAGGCAAGGCATTGGGCGACGGCAAGGATGACCTGACCAAGCGAGGCAACGTAGCACTCCAGAACACCTTCCATCCAAATCGGGAAACACTGCCGCACACCCAGTCCGAAGGCGCGCGGCTCGCCATCGAGAACGCCTATCACGTGTCCCGAGGCTTCAGCCAGATCATCCCGCAAACGTCTGTCACAGCACTTAACCTGAGCGCCGATTGGGTTAAAAGCGTAGCCACGAGGCCTAAAAATGCTCCCGCTGGCGACAACATAGAACTGGCCGAACGCGGCGAAGCGCCACCCCTGGGCGGACCGTCCAACGAACAAACGCCCACCCCCCGACCAACCTGAGAAAGCCGCCGGAGCATCATCGATGGTCCGGCATCCCTCCCTCCACGCTGGCCGCAGGAAGTTCCTGCGCCAGCCCTTGCGACACGCTCCGACACACTTCACTTGGCAGCTCGACCGCGACCCGTGGCGAGGAGAGTTTGCCCCCGCTGGGCTGCGCAGCAGCCCCAAAAGCCAGGCACCATGGTTATTCAGTGATACCGCATTGGCCGGTTTACGACTGCTGCGCAGCCGAGCGCGGCGTGCCGCATATCCGCGCCGAGAACGAAACTGACCTGTACAGTTGAGAGCGGCTAAACCCACCTAAATTACTAGATGGCCCTAATTCAGGCTTGTATTTTACGTGCGCTGGTAATCTGGGCAATTTGATCAAAATCAAGATAACGCTTTAGTGCTTCAGGCACTCTCACCGAGCCATCACTGCACTGATAATTCTCTAATATAGCGATCATCGTCCTACCCAACGCAGACGCAGTACCATTAAGAGTATGAACATACCGATTATTTTTTGAGGCCGAATCTCTATACCTTATATCAAGTCGCCGGGCCTGATAGTCCGTACAATTACTAGCGGAGGTAATTTCACCATACTCCCCCGCCTTGCCTTTCCCTGGCATCCAAGCTTCAATATCATACTTTTTATATGCCGGCGCTCCTAAATCCCCAGTGCAGTTTATTACAACCTTATAGGGAACGCCTAACTCACTATAGATTTCCTCTTGCAACGCAAGAATTTTGTCATGATATTTAACACTGTCCTCCGGCTTACATATGACAAACAGCTCCAATTTCTCAAACTGATGGACTCTATAAAGCCCTTTACTGGATCTCCCGGAAGCGCCAGCTTCACGCCTAAAACAATGACTTTCAGCGATGTAGAGCAGAGGCAATCTAGATTCGTCAATAATCTCCCCAGCATGCATCCCGGCAACGCAAATCTCAGCAGTAGCAATAAGACTTTTATCCAGACCTTCAAGACCATAAGTATTACTTTCGTCACCTTTTGGAGCGAAGCCAACACCTTCCAAAATATGATTGAAAGAGACATCAGGAGTTTGCAATGGTGTGAATCCGGCACCCAATGCTTTGTTAAAAATGAAACTCTTAAGGGCGTGCTGGAGAAATACAGCCTGATTTTTCAAAAAATAAAACTTTGAACCAGCTACTTTCGTACCCGAATCAAAATCGATTAGATCTAATTCCTGACCTAACTGAACATGATCCTTATGAGAAAAATCGAATTTTGGAATCTGCCCTTCAAATTTCACGGTGAAATTGTCCTCATCTCCTTTTCCCACGGGCACTTCGGGGGAGGTCCAGTTGGGCAGCTGGCGTGCAAGCAAATTAAATTCGTCAAAGAGCAAGTTATAAGCCTCCTTCGCACGTAGAATATCTCCCTTCAGCACTGACGCTTCAGAGACTACTAACTGAGAACCACCCTTCATTGGATCTTTTTTTATAGATGAAGATATTGAATTTAGCTTACGCTGCATTTGTTCCAAATTTTGCTTATGCAGCTTCACTTCATTATATAAAGAAAGTAACCGATCCAAATCGAAGCTCAGGCCCCTCGCGAATAAGTTAGCCTTCATTCCTCCAACGTCCTCGATAATCTCTTTGATATTTATCATCTGAGCTCCACCACCATCACTGACTATGCCACCGAAAAATCAATAAAAAGGTTACCTACATACATTGAGCATTAGGCCCCATCAAAAAAAGCGATAACGCTTTAATCCCAATGCGCATCTGATCTATCTCTATCCGCTCGTGAGATGAATGCGCATCTCCCAACGATCCCGCACCAAAGATAGCTGTTGGTACGTTAGCCTCGTGCGCATAATGGCGAGCGTCACAGCTCGCCCTCCACGCATAAATTGGAGCCCCACGAGCTATACGGCGGGAAATGGATATCGACTCACCCAAATGTCGCAACAACGAATTATCCTCTGATTCGAGGTAGGCTTTATTTCGCAAACCAGCGTGGAAGTTTAAATCAATTCTTACCCCGAGAAAAACCTGCTCAAGAGATCTAACCAGATCTTCTAATATTGTTTCGATTTCGATCATTGAATTTTTTGGTAAGAACCCAACATTGAATACTAGATTACATCTCTCGGGAACAGTACCCGGCCATTCCCCCCCCAAGATCTTCCCTATATTAATCTGTAGCGGACGTTTCCATATAGAAAACGCAGGATCCCCTTTCGCGTCAGCAAGCATTTCGTGCTCTAATTTTTTTAACTCCTCCATTAATCGCACCGCCACATTTATCGCGGACAAGCCTTCCGAGTCACTTCCCATATGAACCGACTTCCCAATGATAGTCGCCTCACATGTCAAACAACCTCGGTGGCCTCGATGTACCGCTAGGTCCGTCGGTTCAAAAACAATAACCAGGTCCGCCAAAACACCATGGAGAATAGTGGACAGCGTTCCATTTCCTCCGACCTCCTCCTCCGAAACCAAGTCCAAGCGGACCTTATATTGATGAGATATCTTTTTGTACTTTAAAAAGGCTAAAGCCCCGAGTAGCAAAAAAAGATTACCTTTTGTATCGCATGCCCCTCTACCATAAATGTACCCTTCCTCGAGCCAAGGCGTAAGTAGCTTTGCACCTTCACCTTCCACAGGCACAACATCTATATGAGAATTAAACAATATAACCTCATCGCTGAGCGACTCCGCCTCATATTTAGCCCTTAAATTTATTTTTCCGGAGAATGCATCAGAACTTGTTCGAGCGCTGTGAGTACAGAGCTCTGAATGATAGTTTTCTACGCAGCAATTAAACCCATACCGCTCCAACAAACCCGTCAAAAAAGGAATAGCATCGCTTTCGTTACCACAGCTTGTATCAATAGATAAATACGCAATAAGTTCCGGTAGCATTTCCGCTTGGTAGGATCTGAACCAGCTATCAAACTCATTATCGAAAAACATTCGCCACACTCCTTATGCCTATTCGAATCAATTATCCAATAGTCCTCCTAAGGTTCTATCACTTTGGCCGCGTAAAACGCTGGCAAAATAGACCTCTCTTGCAGCAGCAAACATCTGGTAATCTTCCGGTGTATCCAGAATGTCGAAACAGTAGTCCAGATCCTTTGAAGCGCTGCCGATCGTAAACTGAAGTGGGTCCTCACCCTTCTCAATTGCAAATTTCAAAAATGCTTGAGTTAACGAATTGTTCACTCCGCCTCGCTCGATTAAAAGCTTTAGATAATTAGGCTCGATCCCTATCGATCGAGCAGCACCTACCATATCAGCCGCCAGTGCAACGACCCCCATAGACAGTGCATTATTAAGCAGTTTTATCTTCTGCCCCTCACCAACCGCTCCGACATGAAGTATATATCCGCAAAACCGGCTTAAAACTGTGCAGGCATCCGCCAAAGAGTCATCTGACGAACCGAGTATTGCATTAAGCTCCCCCCGCCGAGCCTCAATAGGACCTCTGGTGAGAGGCGCATCGACGTAGCGAATGTTTTGTAGCGCCAGCCTGTCGGCGATTTTCTTAGTTCGTAAAGGGTGCCCCGTAGTAGTGTCAACAATCAACAAGCCATCATGAACTATTGAAGATATACCCGCCTCCCCGAAACAAACCTCTTCAACCTCATCCGTAGATGGAAGTGATAGGACTATGGTGTCGCATAACTTTGCAACCGCGCCAGGGCTCGCTACCTCTACTCCTCCCAGCTTAAGAAACTCGGTCATACCCCTTCGTGAATTATTCGCGCAGCTAACCATGCGCTCCCGATTCCGAATAAGGCTCACAGCGATTCCTATCCCCATTCGCCCTAGACCTATTAGGCCGACCCTTTTATGCTGTAAGGATATTTCCCTATATGAATTAATATTGATCATTCCAGTCATTACGCATCTCCTCTGAAGCACCAGACTTCATTAGCACAGCCAACTCTTTCAAACGGATAAGGCCATCACTGCGCGGAACAGGTGCTTCATCTGAAAACATCTTCCGACTAACTGTGTGACCATCCTCCAGCCTCCGAACAATATCTTGAACCAACAAGGCTTGTGATTTATTTGGAAGGCCGGGCGACCCTGCGCCTTTAATACTACTAATCACGTCCTCCAAAAACCGACAAATTTTATCTATTTGTCGTCTCGGTCTATTTTTATTTGGAGGAGTGACATGGGAAAGCATCAAATCAAGGGGACTTGCACCTGAGACTGTACTAAACACGGTTAGATAATCATCATCCCACTTAGGACTATCCAAGCGGAGCACTGCAATTTCGGTAACGTTAGAAGTAGCATCAGATAGAACAAACTCCATTGTTCTACAACGCTCGCTTCGAATATAACTACTGATACCGGTCAGAACCATACCGTCCGCAAAGTCAACACAAGCCAGCATCGTTTCCGGCCGTTGCATTCCGCCTTGAACAAAGTCGCTTTCGCAAATAATAGAGGAAGTGCTTCTTAGCGTAGCAGCGGTACTAACACCTGCGATATAACATGCGAGATCCACAGGATGAGTAATTTCAGAAGTCACCCCCACGGTTGGACGGGCATCCTTAACTCGATATTTCGACCACACGAAGCTGACGCTTGACACACTGCGACGCTTTTCTAAAATAAACTTCTTAAGCTCCGAGACAGCTAAACTGTACCGCTCCACAAAACTTACGTATATCTGATCATCACCGAACGAGCGCTCAACAAACTTACTTTGCTCAGCATCGACAACAATAGGCTTTTCGCATATTATTTTTTTGAATGAAATGCTATTTTCTTTTATATATTTCAGCACCTCATAATGAGCATCGTCAGTTGTTGAAATGATTATTATGTCACAGCTAACTTTTCGCAGAAGCTTTCTAAAATCATTCTCTAAGGGAACTCCCCCCCCGATCAAAGCTGTAAGCTTCGACTCATCCGTGTCCGCGACGCCCACGATATCTATTTTCCCGATTGCGGGGTCAATAAAATGTGATGCTTTAATGAAACGGGAACCGGAATTTCCAACTCCAATGATAACCGCTCGGACAATCATGTTACCCCTCTCACCAATTACCTAATTTATCAACTGGAAAGCGACATTAGCGCCACACGAACCTACGGACAACCTTAGGGTGAGCCAAATATCTAAGTATTGAGATTTTTAATATACCAATTTACGGTACTTTGCAGGCCAGTATCAACAGACACCCTAGGTATAAAGTTAAGCTCGCTTTTTATACGCTCTATATCCGCCAACGAATGTCGAATGTCGCCCTCTCGAAACGCTATTTTCGTTGGAATAAGATCGTAGCTCACCCCATAAAAACCAAGATGCGCCTTTATTATCAGGTAAAGCTCATTCAAAGAAGTCCGAGCATTCATGGCAACATTAAATATACGACTCTTTACAAATTCATTACTTATTGAAGCAAGGATATTGGCCTGTACTACATTCTCCACATAGCAGAAATCCCGACTCGTTTCGCCGTCGCCATGAATCACTATATTTTTCCTAGACATCATCAAACTGATCCATCTTGGTATCACTGCCGAATATTCTCCTTCTGTACTTTGCCGGGGACCAAATACATTAAAATACCTCAAACCAATAATTTTATGCTTACACTGTGACGAAAGCGCCTCTGCATATAACTCGTTTGCGCGCTTCGTAACTGCATAGGGTGAGAGTTGATTGCCTACTATCGACTCATATTTCTCAGCTCCTTCAGCGTCCCCATAAACCGAACTGGACGATGCATAGATAAAGCTTTTTACATCAGTGTCTTTCGAAGCGAGTAGAACATTCAAAAACCCTGTGACATTGACCTCATGGGTTTCCAATGGTTTTTTTAAGGATCTGGGAACTGAGCCCAATGCTGCATGGTGCAGTACGTGATCGACACCTTCCAAACTTTTACAGCAATCTTCGAAACACCTTATGTCCCCCTTGATCAAATTAAAATTCATCCATTGATGCTCAGCTATATTGCTCTTTACATCGTCAAGATTGGATTGTTGCCCTGTCGAAAAATTGTCTAACCCTACTACTCGCTGACCTGTGACGAGTAGACGCTCCAGCAAGTTAGAACCAATAAACCCTGCAACTCCCGTTATCAACCACGTCCTCTGCCTCACCTTTAATATGGAGTCCAACTCATCATTATAAAAACGCATGAAAACTCCGCTTAAAGGCGCAAATCGCTACATGATTTAGGAAGTATATATTTCAAGTCATAGATAATGCATGATGACTTGCCCCAAGAACGAATAGTACACTCATCAAAACGTCGAAACTCATCATGAGCGACGGCGATTAGCACTGCGTCATAAACTGCAATCACCGGGTACGAGATAAGCGTGACATCATACAAACTTAGCATCTCATCTTTGTCTGCACGGGGATCATATACATCAACCTCTATCTCACTGTCCTCCAATTTTCGAATAATATTGATTACTTTTGTATTACGAAGATCTGGACAATTTTCTTTAAAGGTAGCACCTAGGATCAATACTCGTGCCTTATGAAGCGTCTGCTGCCGGTAGAGCATCTGTCTAATCAGTTCGCCAACAACGTGATCAGCCATGCTTTCATTGACGCGCCGACTAGAAAGAGTTACCTGCGGATGATGGCCAACTTCCTGCGCCTTATATGCAAGGTAATATGAGTCCACTCCGATGCAGTGTCCACCGACCAAACCCGGCCTATAAGATACAAAATTCCATTTTGTCTCAGCCGCCTTTAATACTTCTTCAGTATCAATCCCAAGACGACTGAAGATCATACTAAACTCATTGATCAGCGCTACATTCACGTCTCTCTGAACGTTCTCAACAAGCTTTGCTGCCTCCGCAATTCGAATACTACTTACAGCATGAACGCCAGCAGGAATTATACTGGAATAGAGTTCAGCGATGAATTTACCCGCAGCAACAGTTGACCCGGAGACAAGCTTCGTTACTTTGGGAAGACCACGATCCTTATCCCCCGGATTTATTCTTTCCGGACTGTACCCCACAACAAACCCAGAGTTGAGTTTTAATCCTGAGACATACTCTACAATAGGAATGCATTCTTCTTCAGTAACTCCGGGATATACGGTCGATTCAAAGATAATTACATCCCCTTGCTTTACGACCTTTCCAAGCAGCTCACATGCTGTGGTCAACGGCTTTAAATTTGGCTTGCCCTCCTCAGCTGGGGTTGGAACCGCAACAACATATACATTATAGTTTCGCAGCTCTTCTACATCTGATGAGATCATCAAATTGTATGACTCATGCAGGCGCATCGCGGGAACCTCAAGGTTAGAATCTTCCCCCTCCAAGAGCTGCTCCACTCTCCGGCTATTTATATCGAACCCAAGCGTCGGATATAGACGTCCAAACTCAACTGCGAGTGGAAGCCCTACATATCCCAGCCCAATTACCGCTATTCGAGAACCATTTATGTCCATAAGCCACTCCGCTATGTTAGATATACTGGCGCAACACCGACATGATCAAGATTTAGCACATAGTCTCGACAGAACAGCGACAGCCTATGATGATTGCTCACAGCCTATTAACTCTTTGCTCAACCGTTCTAGATACTCTGTAAGAACCACATCTTCTTCTAGGAAAGGAATTATTCCCCTTACCTTATCGAACAATACTGATGTAGGTTCAGACAGCCCACGCGCCCCTCGTATCTCCACGGCTTGGCAAGCACATACAAGTTCAAAAGCGACTACGTATTTAGTATTCTCGAAAATTTCTCTCGCGCGCCTTGCGGCAACTAAACCAAACGAAACGATGTCCTGAAAGTCAGCTGTAGTAGAAAGCGACTGAATAGAGAGCGGTGTGCACAATGATCTGTTCTCAGCTGTTATGGAGGCAGACATGAACTGTCCTCCCATTAAGCCAAGTCTTAGCCCTGGGTTTTTACTACACAGGAAAGGCGGCAAGCCGTTGCTATGGGTGGTATCAAGGAACCTATCAATACGTCTATTTGCCAGGTTGGATAACGTGGTGAGTCCGATAGCTAAAAAGTCCATAGCCATCGCTACATATTGACCATGAAAATGTCCGTTGTGAAACACCTCATCAGACTCGGGGACAATCAATGGATTGTCATTAGAGGAGTTGAGCTCATTGTGCAGCACGTCATTTATGTATTTTAACGCATCAACAACCGGCCCAAGTATCTGAGGCGTGCACCTTATTGAATAAGCGTCTTCAATTTGGTTATCAGACGGCTTTATCGAGCCATCTTGCTCTGATTGTATCTTTCTCTGCGCATCTGATTCCTGAAGGATCAGTTCAGATGATTGCAGATAATCAAATATCTTTTCCGCTACTAGCATCTGCCCAGGGTGCGGCTTTAGCCGATGCACCTCCGGATCAAAGGGTTTTTTTATTGCGCGGAGCCCCTCGAAACTAAGAGCACTTATCAAACAATACTGGTCCAATAGGTTCTGCGTTTCCCTGACTAAACAGCAGGCAACACCCGTCATTCCCGACGTTCCGTTGATAAGAGCAAGGCCTTCCTTATAGCCCAAGCATGCGGCTTTCAGCCCCGCAAGCGTCAGAGCATCTCTTGCTGGCATAATTGTGCCTTCATACTTAGCCTTCCACTCACCTGTGCAGACTAAAGCTATACACGCTAGAGGTCCTAAGTCCCCGCTTGTCCCAAGCGACCCCTTCTCTGGTATACATGGTAGAATTTCGCTGTTATATAGGGAGACCAATAACTCTAGAACTTCTAGCGTTATTGCCGAATTTCCTCGGCACAATGAGTTAATTCGGGAAAGCATAATCGCCCTGGTTGTGACATCATCCAAGTACTCCCCTACATTTGTCGCAACTGACCTAATCAAATTCATTTGAAGTGTATTGGCATTCTCTACGGGCACATGCCAATTAACAAACCCGCCCATGCTTGTATTTACGCCATAAATTATTCTCCCCTCGCTTACGAACTGTTCGAGCTTGCGTCGGGATAGACTTACACGGGCCCGAACATTATCGCCCAGGCAAATTTTTGTTCCCAACCTTGCTATCTCAGCAAGATGAATTGGGGAAAGTTCTTCATCAACTCCAAAAACGAACATACATTTACCTCGGCTGAGTGCATATATTGATACGTCGTTCAATATTATCTGCGTGGGTCAGTGCCTCATCTCTCGTAGCACCTTGGGCAATAAAATACGCCACGCCACCACAGCCGTACTGGCTAGGAAAAACTTGGTCGCCCACCTTTAGCTCGCGGCCCCACCATTTAAATGAGTAGAAACCCTCGCACTCGTTCAAGCAGCCAAGATTAGCGATACTGTTAACTATTCCCGGCTTTGGAAATACAGATCTATTCACCATACCTCTTGAAAATTTTGGAATCAGCAAACTTGGGTCGATTTTTTCTCCCAACGCCTGCTGTATAGCAGCTTTCAAAATGTTAGTTCCGTTACTCAACGGGACCATTTCTGTCCCGAAGCGGGGACCACCTAAACGCGCAGCAATTTCTAGAATGTGCAGTCCTTTTTCAGCGTTATAAATTAGGTCCGCCTTGACCACGCCGTCACTTATTCCAAGCGACAAAGCTGCTTTTTCTACTAAGTTATGCATATCGTGCTTTATTTCTATCGATAGAACGGTAGGCATGATATCCCCTACCTCTACAAAATATGGGTCATGAGCTTCGTAGGAAAACACTCTATCCGATATGGCGGTCATATTGAATTCACCACCAACCATGAGACCTTCAGCGCTATGTTCACTGCCCACCACGTACTCATTCAGCATAATGTGCTTGTCAGTAGAGAATTTTTTACAATATATGTAGGCCTGTGAAAGACCATCCATATCGTAAACTTTGATTACCCCCTTAGAAGATGACTGATTAACAGGCTTTAAGATCACGGGAAACTTAAAATCGTTAACCTTCTTAAAAAGCTCGTCATGGGAGTTTATGACTGCAAAGGCTGGGGCCCGAATGCCATACTCTTTAAACGCTTCTGATCTTTTGTCTTTTAGCGTGGACTTTAAAGCCGAGTCTAATGAGACCGAGAACAACCCTAACTTCGTTGCTATCGTGGCGACTGAAATGGCGGCATCCCAACACAGGCTTATTACGCCGTCAATTTTAACTCCTTCCTCAATGAGTTTTTCCGCCGCCTTTAGTGCTGCTTCCGGCTCCTTCGAATTGGCCTCGATATAAAAGTCAGCCTCGGATGTCCCTATATCATCGGGGAATTCTGATATCAGGGCTACGTTGTAACCCCAACCTTTGATTGCGCCAATCACTTCCCCGCTCATGCCATTGCCGCACAACAAAATCGTTTTCATTGAGAACCACCACTAAAGGAATCCACTCGTAGGAAATTTACTACAGCCCTTTCGACTAAATATCCAAGTTCTGCGCCGCCCCAAATCGCCGACCAGAATGCATTGAAAAACCATTCATCTTTTATAGATTAGATATGAAAGCACCAGCAACATTATTCTTGTAGTGCAATTCCGATAGACATGCGGGATGCTTCCTAAGACAAGTTTTATTCTTGTAGGAAACAAGTCGCATAGCTGACTATTGTTTGTTTGTGGTCAATGATTTACGTTGTTTATCGATAACCTTCGGCAATTAGGAAATGGAATTTTTCATGAAACGCACCCTCATCGCCTTCCTGTCACTGGTCGTCACCGCCGTCATCGTCGCGGGCGGCTACCTCTACAGCAAGCAGCCCACCCGCCAGGGCACGGTGCAAGTGCAAGGGCTACAGGGCTCGGTGACGGTGCGCTACGACGAACGCGGCGTGCCGCACATCCGCGCCGAGAACGAAACTGATCTGTATCGCGCCCTCGGTTATGTCCATGCCCAGGACCGGCTGTTCCAGATGGAGATCATGCGCCGGCTCGCCCGCGGTGAACTGGCGGAAATCCTCGGGCCGAAGCTGCTCGACACCGACAAGCTGATGCGCAGCCTGCGCATTCGTGAGCGCGCCGCCAGCTACGTTGCCGAGCAGGATCGCCAGTCCCCGGCCTGGATCGCCACACAGGCGTACCTGGACGGCATCAACACTTATCAGCAAACCCATGCCCGGCCGCTGGAGTTCGATGTACTGGGCATTCCCAAGCGTCCGTTCACCGCTGAAGATACCGCCAGCATCGTCGGCTATATGGCGTACAGTTTTGCCGCCGCCTTTCGCACCGAACCCTTGCTGACCTATGTGCGCGACGAGCTTGGTGCCGATTACCTGAGCATCTTCGACCTCGACTGGCAGTCCCAGGGCGTTTTGCCGCAGAGTCCCGCAAGCGCTCCGTCACTGACCGCCACCGATTGGAAAGGCCTCAATGCCCTGGCGCGGCTGAGCGAGCAAGCCTTGGCCGATAACGGCCTGCCGCAGTTCGAGGGGAGCAACGCCTGGGCGGTTTCCGGCAGTCGCACCCACAGCGGCAAACCCCTGCTGGCGGGTGACCCGCACATTCGCTTTTCCGCGCCGTCGGTGTGGTACGAGGCGCACTTGTCGGCGCCAGGTTTCGAGCTCTACGGCCAATACCAGGCGCTGGTGCCCTTTGCAACGCTGGGCATGAACAAGGATTTCGGCTGGAGCATCACCATGTTCCAGAACGACGACCTGGACTTGATCGCCGAGAAGACCAACCCGGACAACCCTGAACAAGTCTGGTACCGCGACAAATGGGTGGACATGACCCGTAGCGAACAGCAGGTCGCGGTCAAGGGCCAGGCCCCCGTAACCCTGGTGCTGCGCCAGTCGCCCCATGGGCCGATCGTCAACGACGCCCTCGGCGCCAACGCCGGCAAGACCCCGGTCGCCATGTGGTGGGGGTTCCTGGAGAGTCGCAACCCGATCCTCGAAGCTTTCTACCAGCTCAACCGCGCCGACACCCTCGCCAAGGCCCGCGGCGCATCGGCCAAGATCCATGCCCCGGGGCTGAATGTGGTCTGGGCCAACGCCAAGGGCGATATCGGCTGGTGGGCCGCGGCGCAATTGCCTAAGCGGCCGGACGGCGTGAAGCCCGGTTTCATCCTCGACGGCAGCGCTGCTGAAGCGGAAAAAGAAGGTTTCTATCCTTTCAGCAGCAACCCCCAGGAAGAAAATCCGGCCCGGGGCTACGTTCTCTCGGCGAATTTCCAGCCGGTGCCGGCCAGCGGGATCGAGATTCCCGGCTACTACAATCTTCCCGACCGTGGCCAGCAGCTTGACCAGCAGTTGAGCGATAAGCAGGCCAAGTGGGACCTCCAGACCACCCAGAAGCTGCAATTGGGCACCACCACCGCTTATGGCCCGCGCCTGCTTGCGCCCTTGTTGCCGATACTGCGCGAAGCGGTCAGCGACCCGCAGGAGCGCAAATGGGTCGAGCAACTGGCCCAGTGGAAGGGTGACTATCCACTGGATTCGGTCAGCGCCACGCTGTTCAACCAAATGCTGTTCGACCTGGCCGACACCGCCCTGCGCGATGAACTGGGGGATGGCTTTTTCGAGACGGCGCTGTCGACCCGCGTGATTGACGCCGCGCTTCCACGCCTGGCCGCCGCCAAGGACTCGCCATGGTGGGATGATCGCTCGACACTGGGCACCGAAACCCGTGCGGATACGGTGATCAGAGCCTGGAACAAAACCGTGGTGCACTTGAAAGCCACCCTGGGCCAGGATGCCAGCCAATGGCAGTGGGGCAAGGCCCACACCCTGACCCACGGACATCCATTGGGCCAGCAAAGACCGCTGGACCGGATCTTCAATGTCGGCCCGTTCGCGGCGCCCGGCACCCATGAAGTACCCAACAATCTCTCGGCGAAGATTGGCCCAGCGCCCTGGCCAGTGACCTACGGCCCCTCCACCCGACGCATCATCGACTTCGGCGACCCGACCCACAGCCTCACCATCAACCCTGTCGGCCAGAGCGGCGTGCCGTTCGACAAACACTACGAGGACCAGGCCGAAGCCTACATCGAGGGCTTGTATCACCAGGCGCACCTGGCCGAGGAAGAAGTCACGGCCAATAGCCGCAGCACCTTGAAACTGCTACCCGCCAGGGCGGAGTGAATCTTTTGGCCATCAACCGCCCATGATGCGCTGAAGAAGTGAACGAACAGACCACTGCGGGAGCAAGCCTGCTCCCACAGTGGGTCGTGCGTCAGGTTAGACCGAAGCGGTCTCGGGCCGGCGTACCTGCGGTTGTTTCCAGGAATCGGCGGCACTTTCCTCGATGGCTTGCTGGATCGCCCGCTTGCGGTTTTCTTCGGCGCGACGGCTGAAGTACCAAACCAGGAAGGTCACCAGGGACACTGCCAACAGGATCAGGCTCGCCACGGCGTTGATCTCCGGCTTGACCCCCAGGCGTACCGCCGAAAACACTTCCATCGGCAAGGTCGTCGAGCCAGGGCCGGAAACGAAGCTTGCCAGCACCAGGTCGTCGAGGGACAAGGCGAACGACATCATGCCGCCCGCCGCCAGCGACGGCGCGATCATCGGGATGGTGATCACGAAGAACACCTTCCACGGCCGCGCCCCGAGGTCCATCGCCGCTTCTTCGATGGACAGGTCCAACTCACGCAAGCGCGCCGAGACCACCACCGCCACATACGCCGCGCAGAAGGTCGTGTGGGCGATCCAGATCGTGACGATGCCACGTTCCTGGGGCCAGCCGATCATTTGCGCCATCGCCACGAACAGCAGCAACAGCGAGAGGCCGGTGATCACTTCCGGCATTACCAGCGGCGCGGTGACCAGGCCACCGAACAGCGTGCGCCCCTTGAAGTGGGTGATGCGGGTCAGCACGAAGGCCGCCAGCGTACCGAGGGCTACCGCGGCAATCGCCGTGTAGCAGGCGATTTCCAGCGAGCGCATCACCGAGCCCATCAGCTGGCTGTTGTCCAGCAGGCCGACGTACCACTTGACCGACCAGCCGCCCCACACCGTCACCAGTTTCGAGGCGTTGAACGAGTAGATCACCAGGATCAGCATCGGCGCGTAGATGAACAGCAAACCCAGCACCAGCATCAGGCTTGAAAAACGGAAGCGCTTCATTCCTTGCCCTCCATTTCTTTGGCCTGGCTACGGTTGAACAAGATGATCGGCACGATCAGGATCGCCAGCATCACCACCGCCAGGGCGGATGCCACCGGCCAGTCACGGTTGTTGAAGAATTCCTGCCACAGCACTTTACCGATCATCAGGGTTTCCGGGCCGCCCAGCAGTTCCGGGATCACGAACTCGCCCACCACGGGGATGAACACCAGCATACAGCCTGCGACGATGCCGTTCTTGGACAGCGGCACGGTGATTTTCCAGAAGCTGTTGAAGGTGCTCGAGCCCAGGTCGGAGGCGGCCTCCAGCAGACTTTGGTCGTGTTTGACCAGGTTGGCGTACAGCGGCAGGATCATGAATGGCAAGTAGGAATAGACGACGCCTATGTACACCGCCAGGTTGGTGTTGAGGATTTGCAGCGGTTCGCTGATCCAGCCCATGCTCATCAAAAAGCCATTGAGCAAACCGTTGTTGCTGAGGATGCCCATCCACGCGTAGACGCGGATCAGGATCGCGGTCCAGGTCGGCATCATGATCAGCAACACCAACACCGTCTGCATCTCTTTACGGGCGTTGGCGATGGCGTAGGCCATCGGGTAGCCGATCAACAGGCACAGCACCGTGCTGATCAGGGCCATTTTCAGCGAGCCGAGGTAGGCAGCGATGTACAGCTCGTCCTCGCTGAGCATCACGTAATTGCCGAGGTTGAGCAGCACTTGCAGCTTCTGGTCGATGTAGCTATAGATCTCGGTGTACGGCGGGATGGCGACATCGGCTTCGGCGAAACTGATCTTCAATACGATGAAGAACGGCAACATGAAGAACAGGAACAGCCAGATGAAGGGCACCCCGATGACCAATTGACGGCCACCGGGCGTTATTCGGGCGAGTCGGCGTTTGAGTTTGCGCATGTTCATGAGCGAAGCACCACGCCGCTGTCGTCTTCCCACCAGACGAACACCTGGTCGCCCCAGGTCGGACGCTGGCCGCGACGCTCGGCGTTGGCCACGAATGACTGCACCAGCTTGCCGCTTGGCAATTCAACGTAGAACACCGAGTGGCCGCCCAGGTAGGCAATGTCATGGACCTTGCCGCTGGACCAATTGTGCTCACAGGTCGGCTGCTCGGAGGTAACGAGCAGTTTCTCCGGGCGAATGGCATAGGTCACGGCCTTGTCCTGCACCGAGGTGCTGATGCCGTGGCCGACGTAGATGTTGCGGTCCAGGTCCTTGCAGGCCAGCACCGCGTGGCCCTCGGCGTCTTCCACCACTTCGGTCTCGAAGATGTTGACGTTGCCGATGAACTCGCAGACCAGCCGGCTGGTCGGGGTCTCGTAGATGTCGATCGGGCTGCCGATCTGGGCGATCCAGCCCAGGTGCATGATCGCGATGCGCTCGGCCATGGTCATGGCTTCTTCCTGGTCGTGGGTCACCATGACGCAGGTCACGCCCACGCGCTCGATGATCTCCACCAGCTCAAGCTGCATTTGCGAGCGCAGCTTCTTGTCCAGGGCGCCCATCGGCTCGTCGAGCAGTAGAAGTTTCGGTCGTTTGGCCAAGGAACGGGCCAGGGCCACGCGCTGGCGTTGGCCACCGGAGAGCTGGTGCGGCTTGCGCTTGGCGTACTGGCTCATCTGCACCAGCTTGAGCATTTCGGCCACGCGGGCGTCGATCTCGGATTTCGAGATCTTGTCCTGTTGCAAACCGAAGGCGATGTTCTGCGCCACCGTCATGTGGGGAAACAAGGCGTAGGACTGGAACATCATGTTGATCGGCCGCTCATAGGGCGGCATGTCGGTGATGTCCACGCCATCGAGGAAAATCCGCCCCTCCGTGGGCCGTTCGAAACCTGCCAGCATGCGCAGCAAGGTGGATTTGCCCGATCCCGAACCGCCGAGCAAGGCGAAAATTTCGCCTTTCTTGATTTCCAGGGACACGTCGTCCACGGCAATCGTCTCGTCGAACTTTTTCGTGACCCGGTCGATCTTGACCAACACCTGCTTGGGTGTCTGGTCGCCCTCGAGGGCTTTCTTATAGGCGCCGGAGGCAACTGCCATTTACGAAACTCCCACAAAATTTGCAGCTCGCCCCACGCGGACGAACAAGAATGTTGACGTTATTTACCCGACTTGACCTTGGTCCAGCTGCGGGTCATGAGTCGTTGGATCTTGGGCGGCAACTCGGAGTTGACGTAGAGCTTGTCGACGACCGCTTGCGGTGGATAGACCGCCTCGTCGGTGCGTACTTCCTGGTCCATCAGTTCGCCGGCCTTGGGGTTCGGGTTGGCGTAACCGACGTAGTCGCTGACCTGGGCGATAACCTCGGGCTTGAGCAGGTAGTTGATGAACGCGTGGGCCTCCTTGACGTTGCTGGCATCGCGCGGGATTGCCAGCATGTCGAACCAGAGGTTGCCGCCTTCCTTGGGAATCACGTAGGCGATATCGACGCCCTTGCCGGCCTCGCTGGCCCGTTCGCGGGCCTGGAAAATATCGCCGGAGAAGCCTGCGGCCACGCAGATCTCGCCGTTGGCCAGATCGGAGATGTACTTGGAAGAGTTGAAATAGGTCACGTAAGGGCGAATCTTGAGCAGCTGGGCCTCGGCCTTCTTGTAGTCATCAGGGTTCTGGCTGTTGGGATCCAGGCCCAGGTAGTTGAGCATCGCCGGGATCATCTCATCAGCCGAATCAAGGAACGAAACGCCGCAGCTGGACAGTTTCTTGATGTTTTCCGGCTCGAACAGCATGGCCCACGAATCGATTTTATCGACGCCCAGGACTGCCTTGATCTTCTCGACGTTATAGCCGATGCCGTTGGTGCCCCACAGGTAAGGAACGGCGTACTGGTTGCCCGGGTCGTTCTTGTCCAGGCGCTTGAGCAGCGCAGGGTCGAGGTTGGCATAGTTGGGCAACTGCGCCTTGTCGAGCTTCTGGAACGCCCCGGCCTTGATCTGCTTGCCGAGGAAGTGGTTGGACGGCACCACCACGTCGTAACCGGTACGACCGGCCAGCAACTTGCCTTCCAGGGTTTCGTTGGAATCGAACACGTCGTAGACCGGCTTGATCCCTGAGGCTTTCTCGAAGTCCGCCAGGGTGGATTCGCCGATGTAGTCCGACCAGTTATAAATATGCACGGTGGAAGCGGCCTGGACACTGACGGCGAGCGTCAGGCCGGCACTGACCAGCAAGGCGTTGCGTAACAAAGAAAAAACAGGCACGTGGAGGTCCTCTTAAATAGTTGGGCCCAAGTTGCCCGCGTTACCGGGCAACGATGTGCCCTGCAACAAAACCGGCGCGCAACTTACCCTCGATAAACCGATCCAGCAAAACTTTTAGTTATTTAATTGCGCCTGTTGCCGCCGTCGCGGTGACCGCGGCAACAGGAGACTGCTTCAAGCCGGCTTATTTACCGGATTTGATTTTGGTCCAGCTGCGGGTCAGGAGCCGCTGGGTCGCAGCCGGCAGATCGCTGATGGCGTACAGCTTGGCCTTCACCTCGTCCGATGGATAAATGCTTGGGTCACCGGAGATTTCCTTGTCCACCAACGCGGTGGCGGCCTTGTTGCCGTTGGGGAAACGCACGTTATCGGTGATCTCCGCCATGATTTCCGGCTGCATGATGAAGTTCATCCACTTATAAGCGGCCTCGACGTTTTCGGCATCCTTGGGAATGGCGACCATGTCGTAGAACGAACCGGCACCTTCCTTGGGAATGGTGTAGGCCACTTTCACCTTGCCACCCGCTTCGGCAGCACGGCTCTTGGATTGTTCGATATCACCCGAATAGCCCACGGCTACGCAGATGTTGCCGTTGGCCAGGTCCGAAATGTACTTGGAGGAGTGGAAGTAACCGATCGATGGACGCAGCTTGAGGAACAGCGCTTCGGCCTCGGCCAGTTGCTTCTTGTCCTGGCTGTCGGTCGGGTAGCCCAGGTAATGCAGCGCCACCGGAATCATTTCGGTCGGCGAATCGAGGAAACTCACGCCGCAGCTCTTGAGCTTGGCGATGTTCTCGGGCTTGAGCAGGGTGTCCCAGGAGTCGATCTTGTCGACGCCCAATGCAGCCTTGACCTTCTCCGGGTTGTAACCGATGCCGATGGTGCCCCACATGTAGGGGAAGGCATGCTTGTTGCCTTGGTCGCTGGCATCGCCAACGGCCTTGAGCAGGTCGGTGTCCAGGTTCTTCCAGTTGGGCAGCTTGGACTTGTCCAGCTCCTGGTAGACGCCGGCCTTGATCTGCTTGGCAAGAAAGTTGTTCGACGGCACCACGACGTCATAGCCGGACTTGCCCGCCAGCAGCTTGGCCTCAAGCGTCTCGTTGCTGTCGAAGACGTCGTAGACGACCTTGATCCCCGTCTCCTTCTCGAACTTGGCAACCGTGTCCGGTGCGATGTAGTCCGACCAGTTATAGACGTGCAGCACTTTGTCGTCCGCCTGGACGGCGCCCGCCATCATGCCCGCCAGGGACATGGCGAGGAGGGTCTTGCCAGCTATCTTCATACCTAATGCCTTCATGGATTGATGCTCCAGTTATTCTTCTTAGCCACAGTTCAGTAGCCGGCTCGGGCAACTTGAACAATCGGTAGTCTGGCAAGTTACAGGCCAGGCTTTCAACAAAAGCCCTGCCTTTTATTCACCGGGCGAGGCCCATGCCGGCACCTCGCTCACAGCCTAGCATTTAGCTCTGCAACGCACTGAGCGTCAGGTCCAGGCATTGCCGTGCCTTGGCCACCAGCTCATCGATCTCGGCCTTGCTGATCACCAGCGGCGGAGCAATGATCATGGTGTCACCCACCGCGCGCATGATCAGCCCATTATCGAAGCAGAACTGCCGGCAGATCATGCCCACGCCCTTGCCTTCGTAGCGTTTGCGCGTGGCCTTGTCCTGGACCAGTTCGATCGCCCCCAGCAAACCGACACCGCGCACTTCACCCACCAGCGGATGATCGTTCAGTTCCCGCAGGCGTTGCTGCAAATAGGGTGCCGTTTCGCCGTGGACACGCTCGATGATCTTCTCGTCGCGCAAAATGCGGATGTTTTCCAGGGCCACTGCGGCGGCTACCGGGTGACCGGAGTAGGTAAACCCGTGGTTGAAGTCACCGCCTTCGTTGAGCACCGCGACCACATCGTCGCGCACGATCAGGCCGCCCATGGGGATATAGCCAGAGGTCAGGCCCTTGGCAATGGTCATCATGTGCGGTTTCAACCCGTAATAGTCGGTACCGAACCACTCACCCGTGCGGCCAAAACCGCAGATGACCTCATCGGCGACGAACAGGATGTCGTACTTGGCGAGGATTTCTTTCATGCGCGGCCAGTAGCTATCCGGCGGCACGATCACACCGCCTGCGCCCTGGATCGGCTCGGCAATAAAGGCGCCGACGTTGTCGACGCCGATTTCGAGGATTTTTTCTTCCAGTTGATTGGCCGCCCAGAGACCGAACTCTTCGGGGCTCATGTCGCCGCCTTCGCCGAACCAGTAGGGTTGGGCAATGTGGACGATGCCCGGGATCGGCAAGTCGCCCTGCTCGTGCATATAGGTCATGCCGCCCAGGCTCGCGCCGGCCACGGTCGAGCCGTGATAGCCATTCTTGCGGCTGATGATGACTTTCTTGTTCGGCTGGCCCTTGATCGCCCAGTAGTGGCGGACCATGCGCAACATGGTGTCGTTGCCTTCGGAGCCGGAACCGGTGAAGAACACGTGGTTCATGCCTTCCGGGGCGATGTCGGCGATGGCCTTGGACAGTTCCAGCACCGGCGGGTGGGCGGTCTGGAAGAACAGGTTGTAGTACGGCAGCTCGCGCATCTGCTGGCTGGCGGCGTCGGCCAGCTCATCGCGACCGTAGCCGACGGCCACGCACCAGAGCCCGGCCATGCCGTCGAGAATCTTGTTGCCTTCACTGTCCCAGAGGTACACGCCCTTGGCGTGAGTAATGATGCGCGGGCCTTTCTCTTTGAGCTGCTTGAAGTCGCTGAAGGGTGCCAGGTGGTGATCGCTGCTCAGGGCCTGCCATTCACGGGTTTGCGGATTGTTGCGGGTCATGCGAATTCTCCTTTTATTCCATTGGGGGCGGGGCCCATGGCAGCCCCGCCCGGCGCATCAGACGGCAAAGAGCAGGAATTCCCGCTCCCACGAACTGATGACGCGCTTGAAGTTTTCATGCTCGGCCCGCTTGACCGCGACGTAGCCCGTGATGAATTTCTTGCCTAGGTACTTCTCGATGGTGGAGCTGTTTTCCATGCGCTCCAAGGCATCTTCGATGGTCAGCGGCAAACGCAGGTTCCGGCGTTCATAGCCACGGCCGATTACCGGCGCACTCGGATCGATGCCCTCGACCATGCCGATGTAGCCGCACAGCAGGCTCGCGGCAATCGCCAGGTACGGATTGGCGTCGGCGCCCGGCAAGCGGTTTTCCACCCGGCGGTTCTGCGGGCCGGCATCCGGCACGCGCAGGCCCACGGTGCGGTTTTCTTCGCCCCATTCGACGTTCACTGGCGCCGAGGTGTCGGGCAGGAAACGGCGGAACGAGTTGACGTTGGGTGCGAACAGCGGCAGCAGCTCGGGGATGAATTTCTGCAGGCCACCGATGTGGTGCAGGAACAATTCACTCATGGTCCCGTCTTCGTTGGAGAAGACGTTCTTGCCGGTTTCCTTGTCGATGATGCTCTGGTGCAAGTGCATCGCACTGCCCGGCTCGCCGGTCATGGGCTTGGCCATGAAGGTGGCGGCCACGTCGTGCTTGAGCGCCGCCTCGCGCATGGTGCGCTTGAACACCAGGATCTGGTCGGCCAAGGACAGGGCGTCGCCGTGACGGAAGTTGATTTCCATCTGCGCGGTGCCGTCCTCATGGATCAGCGTATCGAGGTCCAGTTCCTGCAATTCGCACCAGTCATAGACGTCTTCGAACAGTGGGTCGAATTCGTTGGCGGCTTCGATGGAGAACGACTGGCGACCCGTTTCCGGCCGGCCGGAGCGGCCAATGGGCGGCTGCAGAGGAAAGTCGGGGTCGTCGCTGCGCTTGGTCAGGTAGAACTCCATTTCCGGCGCGACAATCGGCTGCCAACCCTTGTCGGCGTAAAGCTTGAGCACCTTCTTGAGCACGTTGCGCGGCGACAGCTCGATGGGGTTGCCTTGCTTGTCATAGGAGTCGTGGATGACCTGGGCAGTGGGCTCGATGGCCCAGGGCACAAGGAACACGGCGTTCTCATCCGGGCGACAGATCATGTCGATATCGGCCGGGTCGAGCAGTTCGTAATAGATGTCGTCTTCGACATAGTCGCCCGTCACGGTCTGGAGCAGAACGCTCTCGGGCAGGCGCATGCCTTTCTCGGCGATGAACTTGTTGGTCGGCGAGATCTTGCCCCGGGTAATGCCGGTCAGGTCGCCAATCATGCATTCGACTTCTGTGATCTTGTGGTCTTTCAACCAATCGGTGAGCTGGTCGAGGTTGTTACTCATAAATGCCTCTAGGCGTGAGTTTCCTGGCTGCTATTAGTAGTCAGGCGTTGTTTGACGCATCGGCGTCGCGTTGTGTTGCCCTTGCTCGGCAGGCATCGCCAAATGCCTGGAAAATCGCAAGGTAGTACGCATTAGAGCCTACCGCCCATTCAGGATGCCATTGCACACCCAAAGCAAAAGTCTTGCCTTGTGCAACCGAGAGCGCCTCGATCAGGCCATCCGGCGCCAGTGCTTCGGCCCGCAGCCCCGGTGCCAGACGCTCGATGCCCTGGCTATGGATCGAGTTGACGTCGATCATCGGCGGCAAGCCCAGGCCCGCGAGAACGCCGCCGGGCTGGATGTGCACAGCATGGGCCGGACCATACTGGACCTCCACCGGCTGGGTGTCGTCTTCACGATGATCGATAAAGGTTCCGACTTCATGAACTTTCTGATGCAGGCTGCCGCCAAAGGCAACGTTCATTTCCTGGAAACCGCGGCAGATGCCGAGCACCGGAACGCCCGCATCGACAGCGGCACGGATCAGCGGCAAGGTGATGGCATCCCGTGCAGGATCATGAGCAGTGCCTGGCGCGCTGGCCGGGCCCTGATAGTGAAAAGGTTCTACATTGGAAGGGGAGCCGGTAAAAAGAATACCGTCCAGGGCGTCCAGAATCTCGGACGGTGAAAACAGGTCTGCCATCGAGGGGATCAGCACGGGCAGGCCCTTGGCAGCTGTTGCCACGGCCCGGGCATATTTGTCGCCAGTGGTGTGATACGCATGCAAACCAATCTGCTTGGAACAGGTGGTGACGCCGATTAACGGCAGGCGAGACATGAAGCACCCCGGTATTACTGCTGTTATGGGTTTGAATCGAGCTTAGCCTTGTTCATTTTTTTACACAACACCCCCGTAAAAAATACAACACGGCACGCTCAAGCCTGCGGGCGGCAAGCCCGTTGCGGGGCAAAAAACGCCCCAAATTGCCCCAAAAAAGCCCTGCAGGTGCTTTTTTAGGGCAAAAAAGCCCCCGCTTGACTTCGGCATGCCGTTCGGGTTGACTGGGTTTCAAAGCAATCAATGATTGATATTTTTAACAACAAAGGTGTTGCATCATGTCGGTACCCCCGCGTGCCGTTCAGCTTAACGAAGCGAACGCGTTCCTTAAGGAACATCCTGAGGTTCTGTACGTTGACCTTCTGATTGCGGATATGAATGGTGTGGTGCGCGGTAAGCGCATCGAACGCACCAGCCTCCACAAGGTTTACGAGAAAGGCATCAACCTGCCGGCCTCTTTATTTGCCCTGGATATCAATGGCTCTACGGTGGAAAGCACCGGCCTGGGCCTGGACATCGGCGATGCCGACCGGATCTGTTATCCAATCCCTGACACCCTGTGTAACGAGCCTTGGCAGAAGCGCCCGACGGCGCAACTGTTGATGACCATGCACGAACTCGAAGGCGAACCTTTCTTCGCCGACCCGCGTGAAGTGCTGCGCCAAGTCGTGACCAAGTTCGATGAGATGGGCCTGACCATCTGCGCGGCGTTCGAGCTGGAGTTCTACCTGATCGACCAGGAGAACGTGAATGGCCGCCCGCAACCGCCTCGCTCGCCGATCTCCGGCAAACGCCCGCATTCGACCCAGGTCTACCTGATCGACGATCTCGACGAATACGTGGATTGCCTCCAGGACATCCTCGAAGGTGCCAAGGAGCAAGGCATTCCCGCCGACGCCATCGTCAAGGAAAGTGCCCCGGCGCAGTTCGAAGTGAACCTGCACCACGTCGCCGACCCGATCAAGGCCTGCGACTATGCGGTCCTGCTCAAACGCCTGATCAAGAACATCGCCTACGACCATGAAATGGACACCACCTTCATGGCCAAGCCGTATCCGGGCCAGGCGGGCAATGGTCTGCACGTTCACATCTCGATCCTGGACAAAGAGGGCAACAATATCTTTGCCAGCGAGGATCCCGAGCAGAACGCCGCGCTGCGTCACGCGATCGGCGGTGTGCTCGAGACCCTGCCCGCGCAGATGGCTTTCCTCTGCCCGAACGTCAACTCCTACCGTCGTTTCGGTGCTCAGTTCTATGTGCCGAACTCGCCGACCTGGGGCCTGGACAACCGCACCGTGGCCCTGCGCGTACCCACCGGTTCCTCCGATGCCGTGCGCCTGGAACACCGTGTCGCCGGCGCCGACGCCAACCCTTATCTGCTGATGGCGGCGGTATTGGCGGGCGTGCACCATGGCCTGGTCAACAAGATCGAGCCCGGCGCGCCGGTGGAAGGCAACAGCTACGAGCAGAACGAGCAAAGCCTGCCGAACAACTTGCGCGATGCCCTGCGTGAGCTGGACGACAGCGAAGTCATGGCCAAGTACATCGATCCGAAATACATCGATATCTTCGTGGCCTGCAAGGAAAGCGAGCTGGAGGAATTCGAACACTCCATCTCCGACCTTGAGTACAACTGGTACCTGCATACCGTGTAAATGGTTGCAGTAAAAAAGAAAACGCCGCAGGCCTCCAGGGCCGCGGCGTTTTTTTTTCGCCGTTCCCGTGGTGAGGGAGCTTGCTCCCGCTGGGCTGCGCAGCGGCCCCGGCTTTTTGCGATTGCTGCGCAATCGAGCGGGAGCAAGCTCCCTCGCCACGGGAAATCCCATCCGACATGAAGCAGTTATGGACCCCGCGTTCGCTCTGCGTACAATGCCCGGCAGCCCCGCAGGAGACCTCCATGACGCGCATCGCCACCCCACGCAAACCTCGCGCCCGCAGCCAGGCCCGGATCGACTCGATTCTCGACGCCGCCCGTACGCTGCTCGCCGCCGAAGGCGTGGCCAGCCTGTCGATCTACAGCGTCGCCGAGCGCGCCGGGATCCCGCCCTCCTCCGTGTATCACTTTTTCGCCAGCGTCCCGGCCTTGCTCGAAGCCCTGACCGCCGATGTACACGCGGCCTTCCGCGCCTGCCTGCAAGCGCCAATCGACCATGCCGCGCTGAACCACTGGCACGACCTGTCGCGGCTGGTGGAGCAGCGGATGCTGATGATCTACAGCGACGACGCCGCCGCGCGGCAGTTGATCCTGGCCCAGCATGGCCTGGCCGAAATCACCCAGGCTGACCGTCAGCACGACCTCGAGCTGAGCGACTTGATGCATAAGCTTTTCGACCGCCACTTCGCATTGCCGGCCCTGCCCGGCGACGTCGATGTGTTTGCCCTGGCGATGGAACTGGGCGACCGCGTCTACGCCCGCTCGGTGCAGCAACACGGGCAGATCACCCCACGCATGGCAGAGGAAGGCATGCGCGTGTTCGATGCGTACCTGGGGCTGTATCTGCCACCGTATTTGCCCAAGCGTTCGAATTGATCGTTCCCACGCTCGCGTGGAAACGAAAAAGCCCCGAAGGGCTCACGCCGTCCGGGGCTGTGGGTGAGGCATCGCTTACAACTTGGCGATAGACACCTCGGTGGATTTCACAAACGCAATCACTTCGCTGCCAATCGCCAGTTCCAACTCCTTGACCGAGCGGGTGGTGATGACTGAGGTCACGATGCCGGAAGCGGTCTGCACGTCGATTTCCGACAACACGTCGCCTTCGACGATTTCCTTGATGGTGCCTTTGAACTGGTTGCGTACGTTGATGGCCTTGATAGTCATGGTCTTTCTCCTAGGGTCGAAATGAGCTGCAAGCTTCGAGCTACAAGCTGCAAGTAAGAGCACTGCGCTTCTTCTTGCAGCTTGTAGCTTGCCGCTTGAAGCTGCTTCATTGCGCCCACCGTAACTGCGTGGGCAAGGGTGAAATGGGTTCGGGTTCCGGCGGTTGGCCGGGCAAGGACAACACGCGATTGAGCACTTCGGTTTCCAGGCTCGCCAGCCGATGGGAGCCGCGAGCACGTGGACGTGGCAGGTCGATGGCCAAGTCGAGGCCGATCTGGCCGTCTTCGATCAGGATCACCCGGTCGGCAATTGCCACCGCTTCACTGACGTCATGGGTCACCAGCAGTACGGTGAAACCGTGTTGCTGCCACAGGCGTTCGATCAATTGCCGCATCTCGATCCGTGTCAGCGCATCGAGCGCGCCCAAGGGCTCATCGAGCAACAACAGGCGCGGTTGATGGATCAGCGCGCGGGCCAAGGCCACTCGCTGTTTCTGCCCGCCGGACAACGCCGCCGGCCACTCATGGGCGCGATCAGCCAACCCTACGGCCTCCAGCGCCTGCAAGGCTTGCGGCCGCCAATTGCTTTTGAGCCCAAGGTCAACGTTATCGATGATCTTTTTCCACGGCAGCAGACGCGCCTCCTGGAACATCAGTCGCGTGTCCTCCCGTGCAGCATCCAGCGACGCCGAACCGGACAACAGCTGGCCGCCCGTGGGTTGATCGAGGCCTGCCAGCAATCGCAACAACGTACTCTTGCCGCAGCCGCTGCGACCGACCACCGCGACGAACTGCCCAGCCGGAACGTGCAAATCAATGTCACGCAGCACTTGGCGCGAGCCAAAAGACTTTTGCAGATTGCGCACCGCCAGCGCAATGCCCCGCAGCAGGCGCGGCGGTTGTTGGGCGGTCATGCGACACCTCCCTTGTTCACTTGGTACGCCGGGTGCCAGCGCAGCCAGACCCGTTCGAGGCCACGGGCGGCAAGGTCGGCCAATTTGCCGAGTACGGCGTACAGGAGAATCGCCAGCACCACCACATCGGTTTGCAGGAATTCCCGGGCATTCATCGCCAGGTAGCCAATGCCGGAACTCGCCGAGATGGTTTCCGCCACGATCAGCGTCAGCCACATGAAACCCAGGGCAAACCGCACGCCCACCAGGATCGAAGGCAAGGCGCCCGGCAGGATCACTTGGCGAAACAGACTGAAGCCGGACAAGCCGTAGCTGCGCGACATCTCCACCAGTGCCGGATCGACGTTACGGATGCCGTGGTAGGTGTTGAGGTAGATAGGGAACAGCGTGCCCAGCGCGACCAGGAAAATCTTCGCTGACTCATCGATGCCGAACCACAGGATCACCAGTGGAATCAGCGCCAGGTGCGGCACGTTCCGGACCATCTGCACGGAGCTGTCCAACAGTCGCTCGCCCCATTTCGACAGGCCGGTGATAAAACCCAGCGCCAAGCCGATGCCGCCGCCAATCAAAAAGCCGACTGCGGCGCGCCAGCCGCTGATCGCCAGGTGCGTCCAGATTTCGCCGCTGCGCACCAGGCTCACTCCGGCCTCGATCACCGCTGACGGCGCCGGCAGAATTCGCGTGGATAACCAGCCCGCCGATACCGACAATTGCCACACCGCCACCAACAATAGCGGCACCGCCCAGGGCGCGAGGTTGTGGATGATTTTCTTCATGGCTGCCTCAGCTCTGGGACGCGGCTTTGGGCAGGATGTCGTTGGCGACCATTTCACCGAACGGGCTCACGTAGCCTTGGCTCTTTGGCAGCTCGGGACGCTCGACGTCCAGGTGCGGGAACAGCAGCTCCGCGACCCGATAGGATTCTTCCAGATGTGGATAACCGGAGAAGATGAAGGTGTCGATGCCAAGGTCGGCGTATTCCTTGACCCGCGCGGCCACGGTCGGGCCATCGCCCACCAGCGCCGTACCGGCGCCGCCCCGGACCAGGCCGACGCCGGCCCACAGGTTGGGGCTGACTTCCAATTTATCGCGCCGGCCACCGTGCAGCGCGGCCATGCGCTGCTGGCCCACCGAGTCGAAGCGCGCCAGCGACGCCTGGGCCCGGGCGATGGTCTCGTCGTCCAGATGAGAGATCAACCGATCCGCCGCTTGCCAGGCTTCGGCGTTGGTTTCACGCACAATCACGTGCAGGCGGATGCCGAAGCGCACGGTGCGCCCCAGCTTCGAGGCCTTGGCTCGCACCTGGGCAATTTTTTCCGCGACAGCGGCCGGCGGCTCGCCCCACGTCAGGACCATTTCCACTTGCTCGGCGGCCAGGTCCTGGGCGGCTTCGGACGAGCCGCCAAAATACAGCGGCGGACGCGGTTGCTGGATCGGCGGATAGAGCAATTTGGCGCCCTTCACACTGATGTGCTCACCGTCGTAGTCCACGGTCTCGCCTTCGAGCACCCGGCGCCAGATGCGGGTGAATTCCACGGACGCCTGATAGCGTTGTTCATGATCAAGGAACAGCCCATCGCCGGCCAGCTCGTCCGGGTCGCCACCGGTGACCAGGTTGAACAGCGCCCGCCCGCCGGACAACCGGTCGAGGGTCGCGGCCTGCCGCGCCGCTACCGTCGGGGAGATGATCCCGGGGCGCAGGGCAACGAGGAGCTTCAGGCGCTGGGTCACGGGAATCAACGAAGCGGCCACCAGCCAGGAGTCTTCGCAGGAACGACCGGTGGGGATCAATACCCCGCCGAAACCCAGCCGATCCGCCGCTTGGGCGATTTGTTGCAGATAACCGTGATCAACAGCGCGAGCGCCTTCAGCGGTGCCAAGGTAATGGCCATCGCCGTGGGTGGGCAGGAACCAGAAGATATTGAGGCTCATGGAGTGGTCTCCTAAGGGATCGAATTACTGCGCGTTCGCAACGGCCGCCGGCGGCGTCCAGATCACGTCCTTGATGCTCAAGGGCTTGGGAATCAATTTGAGCTGGTGGAAGCTGTCGGCGATTTTCTGTTGCGCCGCCACCACCTCCGGGGTGAGAAACAGCGCCCCGTAGCCTTGGCGCTTGACGGAAGTGAGCGTGATGTCGGCAGGCAGGCCGAGCAGCGGCGAGACTTGCTGGGTCACGTCTTCAGGATTGGCCTTGGACCACTCCCCCACCGCGCGCACCTCTTCCACCAGCGTCGTGATCACTTGGGGATTTTTTTGCGCATAGGGTTTGGTGGCCAGGTAGAACTGGTGGTTGTCGACGATGCCCTTGCCGTCGCGCAGGGTGCGCGCTTGCAACTGTTGTTCGGCGGCAGCCTGGTACGGATCCCAGATGACCCAGGCGTCCACGCTGCCGCGTTCGAACGCGGCACGGGCGTCGGCCGGCGGCAGGAAAACGGTCTGGATATCGGTGTACTTGAGGCCGGCATCTTCGAGGGCACGAACCAGCAGGTAATGCACGTTGGAGCCTTTGTTCAGCGCGACTTTCTTGCCTTTGAGGTCTTGCACCGACTGGATGGGCGACCCCTTGGGCACCAGAATCGCCTCGCTGTTTGGCGCCGGGGGCTCGTAAGCGACATAGAGCAGGTCGGCGCCCGCGGCCTGGGCGAACACCGGCGGGGTTTCGCCGGTCACGCCAAAATCGATGGAGCCGACGTTCAAGCCTTCAAGCAGCTGCGGGCCGCCGGGGAACTCGGTCCATTGCACGTCCACGCCAAGGGCTGCGAGGCGTTTTTCCAAGGTGCCCTTGGCCTTGAGCAGCACCAGCGTGCCGTACTTCTGATAACCGATCCGCAAGGTTTCGGCTTGAGCCTGGGTGATGGCGCCGAAGGACACAGCCGCAGCAAACAGAGCGACCAGCCCGCGACGCAAAATGACAGTGCGCATGGCGCCTCTCCTTTTTGCTGTGGGGTTTTGGTTGCACCTGCTTGGCCGTTGACGGCTGAGTAAGGTGAGTTGAATCGGTGGTGTTTCGGATTTAAATGCTCCAGCGAGCACTCAGCAAACGTTCGTTCAATACATGCGGGTCCAACGGCCTGGGCCGACGGGCCATGGCGCTGAAAAACTGTTCCAGTGCCTCATCCAGGCGCTGTTGCAGGGCCGGCGCCAATTGCGCCTGGGCACTGCCTTCGCCGTAGGCGATCTGGCTGTCTTCGGCAAAGATCCCGTGAAGCATTTCCTGGGCCTTGAGCGCTGACAATACCGGCTTGAGGGCGTAATCCACCGCCAGCATGTGGGCGATGCTGCCGCCGGTTGCCATGGGTAGCACAACCTTATGGGCCAGTGCGCGCTCCGGCAGAAGGTCCAGCACAGTCTTCAATGCGCCGGAAAAAGATGCCTTGTAAACCGGCGTTGCGATCAACAGCCCATCGGCGTTTTCGATCTGGGCGAGCAGGTCTATCACCTTGAGGCTGTCGAAGCGGGCATGGAGCAAATCTTCGGCCGGAAAATCCCGCACCTGATAGCTCACCACTTCCACACCCTGCTGTTGCAACCAACGCTGCGAGCGCTCCAACAGCACGCCTGAACGGGAGCGCTGGCTGGGACTGCCACCGAGTGAGACGACCAACATGCCTACCCTTCCTTAACTGTCACGTGCGATTCGCGGTGGGCGATCTCGCTGTATGGAGCAAACCATAACAGCGGATTTATATATCTTTAAATCATATTTATTCATTTGGTTATTCGATAAAGAGATATAGAAATACTTTATTCGAGGCGTAAAAAAAGGCCGTCGGAACGGCCAAAAACCCTTGGTGCACAGGTGTAGATCGTCCCCACGCCCTGCGGGGGAACGATCTCTTCGATGACTACTTGTTGGGCTGCGGTGTCAGGCGCAGGTAGGGTTTCACGGCGCGATAGCCCTTCGGGAAGCGCTGCTTGAGTTCTGCTTCATCCTTGAGCGACGGCACGATTACCACTTCGTCGCCGTCCTGCCAGTTGGCCGGCGTGGCAACCTTGTAGTTGTCAGTCAGTTGCAAGGAGTCGATCACCCGCAGGATTTCATTGAAGTTGCGGCCGGTGCTGGCCGGGTAGGTGATGGTCAGCCGAATTTTCTTGTTCGGGTCGATCACGAACAGCGAGCGCACGGTCAACGTGTCACTGGCGTTGGGGTGGATCAGGTCGTACAGGTCCGACACTTTGCGGTCGGCATCGGCCAGGATGGGGAAGTTGACCACGGCATTCTGGGTTTCGTTGATGTCCTCGATCCACTTGTGGTGCGAGTCCACCGGGTCTACCGAGAGGGCAATGGCCCTGACCCCACGCTTGGCGAACTCGTCCTTGAGCTTGGCGGTCAGGCCCAGCTCGGTGGTGCACACCGGAGTGAAATCCGCCGGATGGGAGAACAACACGCCCCAGCTGTCGCCGAGCCATTCGTGGAAGCGAATCGTGCCGACGCTGGAATCCTGTTCGAAATCGGGGGCGATATCGCCAAGTCTGAGGCTCATGGTTCGGCTCCTGGTTGGTTTTGTGAGCCCAACTGTGCACCGGTTTTGATTACTTGAAAAAGAATGAATATCCATTTATTTATACTCATAGCGAATATAAAAAACTGTTCACTGGCGCCAGTGAACATAGCAACCGAAGATCACCCCCGAGGTTCGAGAAGGCCTCGAGTTGCTGAAAGAGGAGAAGGTTCGGGAAAGGCTACAGGGGTGGGCCTGACCCGAAACGCAAAAGCCCCGCCCGGCGTGCTGCCGGGCGGGGCTTTTTTTGTTTTGTAGCCATAGTACGGAAATTGTTGACGTGGTTTCAGGGCGAGCGGCTAGGATAGGCGGCATGAACACTCAAGCCTTGTTAACCCATTTGCAAAACCACTTGCCCGGCTTACTGGCTGTCTACCTGTTCGGCAGTCATGCCCATGGGACCGCCGGTCCTGAGAGTGATGTGGATTTGGCTGTGCTCTTGGCCGGCGAAATCGACCCTGTGTCGTTATGGCAGCTTTCAGGGGATCTGGCGGATATTGCTGGCAGTCCGGTTGATCTGATTGATCTAAGGGCTGCGTCGACCGTGATGCAATACCAGATTGTGACCCGAGGTCAGAGACTTTGGGCTCACGATGTGCAGGCTGGGTTGTTCGAAAGCTTTATCCTCAGCGAAAAAACCGCCTTCGACGAGGCTCGGGCAGGTTTGCTCAAGGATATTCAGGAAGAAGGCAGCGTGTATGGCCGATGACGTACTGATCAACAAAGCAGCGAGCATCGAGCGTTGCGTCGCCAGAGTGCGGGAAGAATACGAGAAAGATCCCGCCACCTTCGCCACCGATTTCACCCGCCAGGACTCGGCGGTCCTGAACATCCAGCGTGCATGTGAAGCGGCATTGGACATGGGGCAACATTTGATTCGCCGTGAGCGACTGGGTGTCCCACAAAGTGCCAGGGATGTGTTCGAAGTGCTTTTCCAAGGTGGCTGGATAGAGGAAGGCCTGGTGAAAAACCTGAAGAACATGGTGGGATTCAGAAACATCGCGGTGCATGACTACCAAGCCCTGCAACTGCCCATCATGGTCGCGATCATTACCGGGCACTTGGACGATTTCCTGGGGTTCAGCGCGTTCATCTTGCGCAAGGACGCAACGGAGCCCAAGGAATAAGGCGATATCCGGCTCGCTGAGCCAAAAACGCAAAAGCCCCGCCCGGCGTGCTGCCGGGCGGGGCTTTTTTACTTCGCTACGTCTTACATGAAGCTGTAAGTGTAGTTGAAGATCAGACGGGTCTGGTCACGGTCAGCGCCGGAACCGCTACCGGTACCGCGATAAGAGCCGTGACGCAGGGTAGTGCCGAAACCTTTCAGAGCACCTTGCTGGACTACGTAGTCCAAGCGCATGTCGCGTTCCCACTCGGACGAGTCGCTGCCACCTGCGGTCGCGGACTTAATGTTTTCACCATGCAAGTAGGCCACGGCGGCTTTCAGGCCAGGAACGCCCAGACCGGTGAAGTCGTACGAGTATTGACCGAAGGTGGTGTTTTCACCAGCACGGACAAACCCGTTGATCATGCTGTCGGTGAACAGGTAGAAGCTCGAGCCACCGGCACCTTCGTTCCGACCGTTGCCATCAAGCACGTTACCTTGGTTCAGGTAGACGAAACCGCCGTCATCGCCCACTTGCTGATGACCCAACATGAAGGCGCTGCCACCCAGAGAGTAGGTGAACATGGCGCTCCAGGTCTTGTTGTCGACCACGCCCTGCTCTTTGGCATAGCCTTGGTTGTTATCGAACTGATAGCCCGCATCGCCGTTCCGGCCATCCGAGCTGCTGTCGAAGTAACGCAGGTCAGTCTTGAACGATTGGCCTTCGGTGATCGGGAAAACATGTACAGCACCCAGGAAGTGCTGTTTGTAGTAATCCTGCAGGTTGGCGTAGTAGTACTGCAAGGTCAGGTCTTTAGTGACCTTCCAATCGGCACCGGCGTAGCGGAACTGATTGCTTTCCTCGGTACCGCCAGAAACTGCCAAGCCGGTACGGTTGCTCGACGCACGGCCAACAGCGTGTTCCAGCTGACCGGCATTGAAGGTCACATTGTCCAGGTCTTTAGAGGTGATCGTGCCACCTTCGAAGGTTTGCGGCAGCAGACGACCATCACTGGCAACCAGGATCGGCAGATTAGGCTGCAGTGCACCACCCAGGTGAGCCTCGGTCTTGGAAAAGAGCGCTTTCACATTGGCCGACGCACGGCTCCAGCTGTGCTCCGCGGACCCGTCGGAGTCGCTTGGCGAGAAGGTGTTATTGGCGTCTGGACGCTGACCTTTACCACCATCAAGGTGAAGACCAACCAAAGCCTGAGCATCGATACCAAAACCAACGACACCTTGAGTGAAGCCGGACTTGTAGTCGAACTTCAGGCCGGTCGCCGCCTCACGCTGATCTTCGGCGCCTTCACGGTTATCGTTGTCAAAATACAGCGTACGAGAACTAACAGACGCCTTGCTGTCTTCGATAAAACCGGCGGCGCCTGCTTGCTGCGCCAATACCCCAACGGCCACTGCCATGGCCAAGGTGGACTTCTTCATGTTTCGCTCCTCTCGTTTTCTAATTCTTGTGTGTCGTTGGTTCCGGATCGAACGCCCGGAATCCGCGGATGCGCGATTAGCGCCAGACCGTGACTGGCAAGTCAACCGTAACCCTTTCGGACTACGACCATGGTCTAACCCCGCGACACCGGCCCGAAGAATAATGGATTCTGTATGAATCCAAAAAGAATTGTTTCACCAGTTTTCAGCTCGTTTCGACATATGGTTGCCATCAAAGCGTCATCAAGCCGTGACATGGCTTATCGGCGACGTCGAGGATTACTGAATAGTGTTTTATCGGGCATTTGCGAGGGTCCGCGAATCCTGGCGGCGAGATGGGCTCCGACGCCTCAATGGCATCGATCAGAATCACGACGGCTCGGCATGCCGCGATCTTGACGTGTTCCAGACTAGCTGCTCATTGTCTGAAATCAAGAAGATCGCGGCCGCGGGAAAGTTTAGGACGATCGGCTACAGGGTTTTTTCGAAGATTTTCGAGTTGCGCTGGTAGTTGTAAAGCGACGCTCGCGCCGCTGGCAGGCGCTCGACGCTGCTGGGTTCAAAGCCCCGCTCACGGAACCAGTGGGCGGTTCGGGTCGTGAGTACGAACAGGGTCTTGAGCCCCTGGGCACGGGCCCGGGTTTCGATCCGCTCCAGCAATTCATCGCCCCGGCCGCCATGGCGATACTCCGGATTCACCGCCAGGCAGGCCAACTCCCCGGCGTCCGAATCGGCGATCTGGTACAGCGCCGCGCAGGCGATGATCATGCCTTCGCGCTCGACCACGCTGAACTGTTCGATTTCCCGCTCCAGCACCTCGCGGGAGCGACGCACCAGGATTCCTTGCTCTTCCAGCGGGCTGATCAGGTCCAACAAGCCGCCAACGTCCTCGATGGCCGCTTCGCGTACCACCTCGAATTGCTCTTGGGCGACCAGCGTGCCGCTGCCGTCCCGGGTGAACAACTCAGCCAGCAACGCGCCATTTTCGGCATAGCTGACGATATGACTGCGCGCGACACCGCCACGGCATGCCTGGGCGGCGGCATCCAGCAGTTCGGCCTGATAGTCGCTGCCCAGACGCTGCATGTGGGCCGGGACCTGCTGCGGGCGTAACTCGCGAACCAGTCGCCCATCTTCGCCGATCAATCCCTGTTCAGCACCGAACAGCAGCAGCTTGTCGGCCGCCAGATCGATGGCCGCCCGGGTGGCGACGTCTTCGCAGGCCAGATTGAAGATTTCGCCGGTCGGCGAGTAGCCCAACGGCGACAGCAGCACGATGGAGCGCTCGTCCAACAGCCGGTTGATGCCCTTGCGATCGACCCGACGCACCTCGCCAGTGTGGTGATAATCGACGCCTTCTAGCACGCCGATCGGTCGCGCGGTGACTAGGTTGCCGCTGGCGACCCGCAGCCGCGAACCTTGCATAGGCGAGGAGGCCATGTCCATGGACAGGCGCGCCTCGATGGCGATGCGCAACTGGCCGACTGCATCGATCACGCATTCCAGGGTCGCGGCATCAGTGATACGCATGCCGTGGTGATAGTGGGGCGTGAGGCCCCGCGCAGCGAGGCGGGTTTCGATCTGCGGGCGCGAACCATGGACCAGCACCAGGCGCACACCGAGGCTGTGCAGCAGCACCAGGTCATGGACAATGTTGCCGAAGTTGGGATGCTCCACCCCGTCGCCGGGCAGCATGACGATGAAGGTGCAATCGCGGTGGGCATTGATATAAGGCGAAGCGTGACGAAGCCAATTGACGTATTCGGGCATGAACCTGGGCCTGTAATAAATAACAGCCGAAAAAAGACGAAGCAGAACGCACAGCGGGCTGGTGGTTATCGTCGGAACAGGCTTGGCGACACGCGCGCTCTCCTCATGAGATGAAATACGGGCCCGCAGGGGCGCAATTTAATTGGCGGTGGCCGGCGTCAGGCAGTAATGCCCGATCAACTGGCGCAACAATTGTACGGTAGGTTGCAAACGTGACATTTCAAGGTATTCGCCGGGCTGGTGGGCACAGGCAATATCGCCAGGGCCCAACACCAGGGTTTCGCAGCCAAGGTGCTGAAGATAAGGCGCTTCGGTGCCGAACGCCACTGCTTCGGCGCGATAACCGGTGAGCCGTTCGGCCACCCGGACCAATTCGGCATCCTCGGCTTGTTCGAACGGCGGTACTTCGGGAAACAGCGGCGCATAGTCGATCCTGACCTTGTGACGCTCGGCAATCGGATCGAGCTTCTGCTGGATCGCCGCCCGCAACACCTGCGGGTCCATGCCCGGCAGGGGCCGCAAGTCAAACTCCATGGAGCACTGGCCGCAGATCCGATTGGGGTTGTCACCGCCGTGGATACAGCCGAAATTCAGGGTCGGTTGTGGCACGGTGAACTGAGGGTTACGGAACTCCCGCTGCCATTGCAGGCGCAAGCCACGCAGCTCGCCCATGGCATCGTGCATCGCCTCCAGGGCGCTATGGCCCAGGCTTGGATCGGAAGAGTGACCGCTGCGCCCGAGGATGTCGATGCGCTCCATCATGATCCCCTTGTGCATGCGGATCGGTCTCAAGCCCGTCGGCTCGCCGATCACCGCCGCGCGCCCCAGCGGACGTCCTGCATCGGCCAGGGCACGGGCGCCGGCCATGGAGCTTTCTTCGTCGCAAGTGGCAAGGATCAGCAACGGTTGCTTGAACGGTTGATCCAGCAAGGGCCTGACCGCTTCGATGGCCAAGGCAAAGAAGCCCTTCATGTCGCAACTGCCCAGGCCCACCCAACGCCCATCGATCTCGGTGAGCTTCAAGGGATCGGTCCTCCACAGCGCGCCATCGAACGGCACCGTGTCGCTGTGGCCGGCCAACACCAGCCCGCCGGGGCCGGTGCCGAAACTGGCCAAGAGATTGAATTTGCCAGGGCTGACCTGCTGGATATCGCAGGAAAATCCAAGCTCGTTAAGCCAGCCCGCCAACAGTTCGATCACGGCAGCATTGGACTGGTCCAGCGCTGGCTGGGTGCAGCTGACCGAAGGCGCGGCGATCAGGGCAGCGAACTGATCTTTCATGGATGGCAAAGGCATCGCTGGCTCCGGGACATACAAATTTGACGCCCATCATAGAACCATCGGGAGTCAGGAAGGAACCGTCGCGGCGCGTAGGATGGACGAGTCCTGTACACTGCACGACCTTGGCAGCCACACCTTCCCCCGGCTGCGCACCTGATCCCTGGATTTTCCGGCCATGCAGAAAGAAACCGAAATCAAACTCCGCGTCAGCCGCGAGACCCTGGCAGCCCTGCGCGAGCATCCGCTGCTGAAAAAGCGCAACAAGAGTGGCTGGGAACGCCACGAACTGATGAACCAGTACTTCGACACGCCGGAGCGTGACCTGGCCCGGGCCAAAGTCGCCCTGCGCCTGCGTCGCGACGGCGAAGAGGTGATCCAGACCCTCAAGACTCGCGGCCAGAGCGTCGCCGGCCTGTCCGAGCGTAACGAATACGACTGGCACCTGGCCAAGGCCAAGCTCGACATCAAGAAACTGGAAGGCGAATGCTGGCCAGAGGCGCTGGCCGAACTGGACAAGAAGACCCTCAAGGCAATCTTCACCACGGATTTCGTCCGCGAACGCGCCGAGATCGCCTGGGGCCGTGGCAAAAGCAAAGTCGTCATCGAAGCCGCGCTGGACCTGGGTCACGTCGTAGTCGGCAAGCAAAAGGAAGAAATCTGCGAGCTGGAGCTGGAATTGCGCGAAGGCGAGCCGGCTGCCCTGCTGGAACTGGCCGCCGAGCTGGCCGCAACCCTGCCCTTGATGCCTTGCGACATCAGCAAGGCCGAACGTGGCTATCGTCTGCATGACGCCAGCAGTTACGCCCTGAGCCTGCCTGCCCCGCAACTGGCCGGCGAGACACCGCTGGACGACGCCTTCGCCGCGTTGAGCTGGCATTTGCTCGGCAGCAGCCAGCGCCTGGCCGAGCAATATCGCTTCAACGGGCACTGGCGGCTGTTGCAGGACTGGGTGGAGAACCTCGCCGAACTGCGCGCCTTGCTCAGCAGCCTTGGCCAGGCCGCGCCGCGCCAATCGACTCACGACTTGCGCGTCGCCCTGGATGCGCTGTTGGAAGATTGGCGTCCGCTCGTCCAGGCTGGGCTGGATGACGAAGACGTGCGCAAGGCAGCGCCGGAGCAGTTCCTCGAAGAACTGCAAGACCCACGTTGGGGCCTCTTTTCGCTGAACGCTTCACGCTGGCTGCTGGCCCGTAGCTGGACCACCGGCCGCAACACCCGTGGCGATCGCCAGGGCGCGGCGCAACTGGCCAGCTGGCTGCCACGCCTGCTGGGCGAGGAGGCCTCGTCGCTGCAACTGCAACGTTACCAGCAGCAACCGGAAGACCTCGCGGAGCAATTGCCGCGCATCGAGCGCATCCAGGCCTGGCTTCACCATGCCCGCCAAGTGTTGGAAATCCCGGAGATGGACCGCCTCTATGGCGAACTGAACAAACTGGCGCAACTGGCCAACGAGCCGATCACCGACGAAACCCTGGATGCGCGCAAGCAGCAGGCTATCGCGGTGTATCAGAATCGGGCCTGGAAGACTTTGCTGCGCCTGTGATGCGCTGAAACTGTGGCGAGGGAGCGTGCTTGCCTCGCCACAAAAACGGCCGGTCAGCGCACAACCGGCAAGCTCGTCGTCGATTTGATCTCCGACAGCGCCACGATCGAATTCACTTCCTGAATCCCCGGCACCATCGACAGTTTCTCGAAAAAGAATCGCTCATAGGCCTCGATATCCGCCGTGACAATTCTCAGCAGGAAATCCACCGATCCCATCAGCACGTAGCATTCCAGCACCTCGGGAAAGCCACGGATCGCCTCGGTGAACTCGGTGAAATTCGAGCGGCCATGGGCGTTGAGCTTGATCTCGGCGAAAATCTGCGTGTTCAGGCCAATTTTCTTGCGATCCAGAAGCGTCACTTGCCCACGTATGACCCCCTCCTCCTTCATCCGCTGAATCCGCCGCCAACAAGGTGATTGGGACAAACCTACCTGCTCGGCGATCTGTGCGCTGGAAAGCGACGCATCCTCTTGCAGCAGCGCCAATATCCTGCGGTCGTAGGCGTCCAGCTCAATTTGCATAGATAAACCCGTAATTATCCAATCATGGACTTGGCCAATTCGTAATCTTAGGAATTTTACGTATCTTAGATAAGAAATACCCCGCCGCGCATGTAACATTTCTTCCGCACTTCAGGAGATTGCACATGCCCTCATTCGAAACCGTGGCAACAGCCCCGACCCGCGCCGATGTCTGGCACACCGCCAACGCGCATTGCCGCGTTCAATTCCAGCTGCTGGGCGAAGCCGAACCGGACTTGCCGTGCCGGGTGCTAAACCTGTTTGCCTTGCAGGGCCTGACGCTTGAGGCTGCGCAGATCCAGCGTCACGACGACTTGCTGTCCATGGAAGTTCTTCTGGGCGGCCTGAGCTGGCACCGTGCCCAAGTGCTGGCTGAAAAATTGCGTAACTTAATCAGCATCTGTTCGGTGGACGTACAAGACGCCGAGATTGCGCGGGGCGGACCGGTTCAAGCGGTCGGTTGAGGGGTTTCGGGCAAGAATTGGAAACGCATTGGTCGGGTAGTGGCCCAACGGTTCATAGGGTCGGGACTATTCTTTTGCAGAACAAGCCGAATGCCGAAGCGTCTGCATCGCGGCTTTGCTGCAACTGTCCAATAGGAACTCGAACGCTCATGTCCACCAAACATGCCACTCAGGATCGCTGGCTGGACCTCAACGATCTGCTGCGCCAGCTGGTCGCCCAGGGCATCATCAGCCAGGATTCAGCCGAAACGGCGCTTAACGCCCGTCGACGTCATAACGCCAACAGCCAGTTGCACCCGCTGGAATTCATCGCCAACCAGCACCTCGACGACCTTAGTCGTCCCGGTAAGCGCCTGGACCTGGAAAACCTGACCCTGTGGCTGGCCCAGCAGGCCGACCAGCCCTACCTGCGCATCGATCCGTTGAAAATCAACGTGGCGGCCGTTACGCCGCTGATGTCCTACGCTTTTGCGCAACGTCACAAGATCCTCGCCGTGGCGGTCGATCGTGACGCCGTCACCGTCGCCAGTGCCCAGCCCTATGTCAACAGTTGGGAATCGGACCTGACCCACGTGCTCAAGCTACCGGTCAAGCGGGTGGTCGCCAACCCGGTGGATATCCAGCGCCTGAGCGTGGAGTTCTATCGCCTGGCGAAGTCGGTCAGCGGCGCCACCACGGTCGACCAGCAACCGAGCAACCTGACCAATTTCGAACAATTGCTCAACCTGGGCGCCAGCGATCAGGAGCCGGACGCCAACGACGCGCATATCGTCAACATCGTCGACTGGCTGTTCCAGTACGCCTTCCAGCAACGCGCCAGCGATATCCACATCGAACCACGCCGCGAGCAAGGCACCGTGCGCTTCCGCATCGACGGGGTGCTGCACACTGTCTACCAGTTCCCGCCACAAGTGACGATGGCCATCATCAGCCGACTCAAGAGCCTGGGCCGAATGAACGTCGCTGAAAAACGCAAGCCGCAGGACGGCCGCGTCAAGACCAAGACCCCGGACGGCGGTGAAGTGGAGTTGCGGCTGTCGACCCTGCCGACAGCGTTCGGCGAGAAAATGGTCATGCGGATTTTCGATCCGGAAGTGCTGCTCAAGGATTTCGACCAACTGGGCTTTTCCGCCGACGACCTGCGGCGCTGGCAGGACATGACCCGCCAGCCCAACGGCATCATCCTGGTAACGGGCCCCACCGGGTCCGGCAAGACCACCACGCTCTACACCACGCTGAAGAAACTGGCGACGCCTGAGGTGAACCTCTGCACCATCGAAGATCCGATTGAAATGGTCGAGTCGTCCTTCAACCAGATGCAGGTGCAGCACAATATCGAGCTGTCCTTTGCCGCGGGCGTGCGCGCGCTGATGCGACAAGACCCGGACATCATCATGATCGGTGAGATTCGTGACCTCGAAACCGCGGAAATGGCGATCCAGGCAGCACTCACCGGGCACCTCGTGCTATCGACGTTGCACACCAACGATGCGCCGAGTGCCATAAGCCGCCTGCTAGAGCTCGGCGTGCCGCATTACCTGATCAAGGCCACGGTGCTCGGGGTCATGGCCCAGCGTCTGGTCCGCACCTTGTGCCCGCATTGCAAAGCGTCCTTGACCCTGGACGAAGACGACTGGCAAACCCTGACGCGTCCCTGGCAGGCTCCCCTGCCCACCAACGCCCATCAAGCCGTCGGTTGTTCGGAATGTCGCGACACCGGCTATCGCGGGCGCGCCGGGGTGTACGAAATCATGCAACTGACAGACAGCGTCAAAGGCTTGATCCACCCCGACACCGACCTACTGGCCGTGCGCCGCCAGGCATTCAAGGAAGGCATGCGCAGCCTGCGACTTTCAGGGGCGCAAAAGGTCGCGGCGGGCTTGACCACCGTCGAGGAAGTGCTGCGGGTAACGCCGCAGAGCGAGCAGAAGTAGGCAGCGTCCGGCGAAGGAACGGAAAGGTCCCACAAATAAACCGGAAACGACCATGGCAAAGATAATGGCCGTTTGCCCTACACTGGGGCTTCGCAGGTCCATTCAATTCGCACAGGGAACAGTCATGCAAATCGGTAGCGTACTTCTACTTTTTATCGGCCTCGTGGTCGCCATCCTGTTCATGGGGTTCAAGGTCGTGCCCCAAGGCTACCAATGGACCGTCGAGCGGTTCGGCCGCTACACCAACACGCTCAAGCCCGGCCTGAACATCATCATTCCCGTGATGGATCGCATCGGTCGCAAGATCAATGTCATGGAAAGCGTGCTGGACATCCCGCCTCAGGAAGTCATCACTGCCGACAACGCCACGGTACAGATCGACGCCGTGTGCTTCTTCCAAGTGGTCAACACGGCCCAGGCCGCCTACGAGGTCAATAACCTCGAACACGCCATCCGCAACCTGCTGCAAACCAATATCCGCACGGTGCTCGGATCCATGGAACTGGACGCCATGCTAAGCCAACGCGACGGCATCAATGAAAAACTGCTGCGCACCGTCGATGAAGCCACGGCGCCGTGGGGCATCAAGATCACGCGGATCGAGATCAAGGACATCAGCCCACCGGCCGACCTGATGGCCGCCATGTCCGGGCAGATGAAAGCCGAACGGATCAAGCGCGCCCAGATCCTCGAAGCCGAGGGCTTGCGAGCGGCGGCGATTCTGACCGCCGAAGGCAAGAAACAGGCGCAGATTCTCGAGGCAGAGGGCAGCCGTCAGGCTGCGTTCCTTGAGTCGGAAGCCCGCGAACGCCAGGCGCAAGCCGAAGCCCTGGCGACCCAAGTGGTTTCACAGGCTATTGCCGACGGCAACGTCCAGGCCGTGAACTACTTCGTCGCGCAAAAATACATCGACGCCTTGGGCCGCCTGGCCTCGGCCAACAACAGCAAGGTGATCCTGATGCCATTGGAGGCCAGTCAGGTCATCGGCGCAGTGGGCGGCATCGGCGAAATCGTCAAGGCCACTTTCGACAGCAAGAAAGCCTGAGGCGCGCGTATGTGGGTATTCCTGCAGCAAATGTCGTACTGGGATTGGCTGGCGCTGGGCGTCATCCTGCTGATCCTGGAAGTGTTTGGCGCCGGCGGGTACCTGCTGTGGATCGGCATGGCAGCTGCCGCCGTCGGCGTGCTCACGTTCGTCCTGCCGCAGCTGCCCTGGGAGATGCAGTTCCTGCTGTTCGGCCTGTTCGCCATCGCGACAGCCTTGTACTGGTGGCGACGCCAGCGCAGCGCTGTTCGCCAAAGCGATCAGCCGCACCTGAACCTGCGTGGCCAGGAGCTCATCGGCAAGGCCTTCCTGGTGCATGAAGCGATTGTCGACGGCCGTGGCAAGATCAAGGTGGCCGACGGCGTCTGGCTGGCCAAGGGGCCCGATTCGCCCGTTGGCGCCCGGGTCAAGGTAATTGCCCAGGAAGGCGCGATATTGACAGTCGAACGGACGGACTGACATGTCACGGAACTGAATCAGTGCGTGGGTAATCCAACGTCATAGTTAACCCTGTGGAGTCACCTATCATGCGTCTCAAACTTGCTGTCGCGACCCTGGCCTTGCTTTCTCTTCCCGTTGGCTCGGCAATGGCCGACACGTTTTGGCGTAACGTCATCTCGTCCGGTGCGACCACCGGTTCCACCTACCTGACCTTCAAGGATAACAAGCTGATCGTTGCCGCCCAGGACGACGCCGGCAGCTTCGTCGCCAGCGACGGCGGTATTCGTGGCCCTTATCTGGAAGCCGCGATGCAGAAAGTCCGTACCGACAACCCAGGCCTGCAGGCCACCGACATGGAACTGGCCAACGCGATCCTGGCGAAAAACGCCATCGCCCAGGAGTGATTCCAGGTCTATGAAAAATGCCGCTCGATCGAGCGGCATTTTTTTGCCTGAAGATATTCCAAGGCTGAGCTGAGTAACCTGTGTGGTTATTCGCCGATAGCAGCCTTGTAGCCTGCTGCATCTAGCAAATTGTCCAGGTCAGCCTCGTCGCTTGGCTTGAGCTTGAAGATCCAGGCGCCGTAGGGATCGGAGTTCAGCAGTTCCGGCGAAGCACCCAAGTCTTCGTTGATCGCGATCACTTCGCCCGAAATCGGCGAGTAGATGTCGGAAGCGGCCTTTACCGACTCCACCACACCTGCCTGGTCACCCGCGGCAAACGTCTTACCGACTTCAGTCAGCTCGACAAATACCACATCACCCAAAGCTTCCTGCGCATGATCGCTGATGCCCACGGTGACAGTGCCGTCGGCTTCCAGGCGCGCCCACTCGTGGCTTTCGGCAAAACGCAGTTCGGCAGGGATATTGCTCATATTCTGTGTCCTCAAGAGAAGTGTCAGCGGCCAGGGGCCCGCCGCAAAAGGTTAGATCAGGGTTTTGCCATGGCGGACGAAGGTCGGCTTGACCACCCGTACCGGGTACCACTTGCCACGAATTTCCACCTCGGCACGGTCGGCGGTAGCCATCGGAACACGTGCCAGGGCAATCGACTTGCTAAGCGTAGGAGAAAAACTACCACTGGTGATCTCCCCTTCGCCAATATCAGCGATGCGGACCACTTGATGGGCGCGTAGGACGCCGCGCTCCTCAAGCACCAACCCGACCAGTTTGTGCTGCACGCCGGCGGCGAGTTCTGCTTCCAGGGCACTGCGGCCGATGAACTGGCGGCTTGCAGGTTCCCAGGCGATGCTCCAGGCCATGTTCGATGCCAAGGGTGAAACATCCTGGTGTATGTCCTGGCCGTAGAGGTTCATGCCAGCTTCCAGGCGCAAGGTATCCCGGGCGCCGAGACCGATGGGCGGAATGCCGGCGCCCACCAGATCGTTGAAAAAACTCGGGGCTTCATGGGCCGGCAAGACGATTTCCAAACCGTCTTCACCGGTGTAGCCGGTACGGGCGATGAACCACTCACCGTCGGCGCGGCCTTCGAAGGGTTTGAGCTGCTGGATCAACTGGCCTCGTGATTGGGTAACCAGTTCGGCAATCTTGTGCCGGGCTTGCGGCCCCTGAATGGCCAGCATCGCCAATTCAGGGCGCTCGTGCAGTTGCACGGCGTACTCGCCGAGTTGCGCCTGCATCCAGGCAAGGTCCTGATCGCGAGTGGAAGCATTGAACACCAGCCGGTAACCGTCCTCGACCCGGTAGATGATCATGTCGTCGACGATGCCGCCACGCTCGTTGAGCATAGTGCTGTACAACGCGCGGCCGGTGTCCTGCAAGCGATCGACATCATTGGCCAGCAAGCGCTGCAACCAGGCCTTTGCCTGGGGACCGGCAACGTCGATTACGGTCATGTGGGATACATCGAACACGCCGCAGTCACGACGCACCTGATGGTGCTCCTCAACCTGCGAGCCGTAGTGCAAGGGCATATCCCAACCGCCAAAATCGACCATCTTCGCGCCAAGGGCGAGATGAAGGTCATACAGAGGCGTACGCTGTCCCATGGGTTTCTCCTTCCGGGCTTGGCGAAGGTGCGGACGGGTACAGCCACGGCCCAAACGTCTGAAAAAGATTTTTCTGACGTTCTTGGCTACCCGATCCGACAGACGGACCGCACCGAATGCCGCGCATTGTATCCGCATGCTGTTGGACTGACACCTAGGCGTGCTCTCAATTAATTCAGAACGCGTCGGTGGGCCGAACGCCGTATCAATCCGATGACCGGCAACAGCCCCACCAGCACCAGGGTCAGCGCCGGCAATGCAGCCCGCGCCCATTCCCCTTCGCTGGTCATTTCAAAGATCCGTACCGCCAGCGTGTCCCAGCCGAACGGGCGCATCAGTAGCGTCGCGGGCATTTCCTTGAGTACATCGACGAACACCAGCAGTGCCGCGCTCAACGTGCCGGGCAGCAGTAACGGCAGATACACGTTGAAAAACAGTCGCGGCCCACTGACCCCGAGGCTACGTGCTGCTTCGGGCAATGACGGGCGAATACGCGCCAAGCTGCTTTCTAAAGGACCGTAGGCCACGGCCAGGAAACGCACCAGATACGCCAGCAACAGCGCCGACAGGCTGCCCAGCAGCAACGGTTTGCCAGCACCGCCGAGCAGGACCGACAGGGGAATGACCAGCTCACGGTCCAGATAGCTGAACGCAAGCATGATCGACACCGCCAGCACCGATCCGGGCAAGGCATAGCCCAGGTTCGCCAGGCCGACACCGGCGCGGATGGGCCGGCTTGGCGCCAGGCGCCGCGCGAAAGCCAGCAATAAGGCGACACAAACGGTGACCAGGGCCGCGAGGGCGCCCAGGTAGAGGGTGTGAATGATCAAACCGGCATAACGCTCGTCCAGGTCGAAACGACCGCGCTGCGAGAACCACACCACCAACTGCAGCACCGGAATGACAAACGCGCAGGCGAATACCAAAAGACACCAGCCGCTGGCCGCCACCGCCTTGAGCCCTCGCAAATGATAAAGCGCCTTGGTCCGGGGTCGCTCGTTGCCGGCCCGTTGGGCGCCCCGGGCGCGACGTTCGCCGTAAAGCACCACCATAACCGCCAGCAGCAGGAGGCTGGCCAGTTGGGCAGCGCTGGAGAGGCTGAAAAAGCCGTACCAGGTTTTGTAGATGGCCGTGGTAAAGGTGTCGAAATTGAACACCGACACCGCCCCGAAATCCGCCAGGGTCTCCATCAAGGCCAGGGCCACGCCGGCACCGATTGCCGGCCTGGCCATCGGCAGCGCCACTCGCCAGAACGCCTGCCATGGCGATTGACCGAGCACCCGAGCCGCTTCCATCAAGCCCTTGCCCTGGGCCAGGAAAGCACTGCGCGCGAGCAAGTAGACGTACGGGTAGAAAACCAGCACCAACACCAGGATCACCCCACCGGTCGAACGTACCCGGGGCAGGCGCAGGCCGCTGCCGAACCACTCACGCATCAACGTTTGTACCGGGCCTGCAAAATCCAACAGGCCGACGAAGACGAACGCCAGCACATAGGCAGGAATCGCGAACGGCAGCATCAGCGCCCAGTCCAGCCAACGGCGGCCGGGGAATTCGCACAGACTGGTGAGCCAGGCGAGGCTGACACCCAACAATGTCACGCCGATGCCGACGCCTACGATCAGCGTCAACGTGTTGCCCAACAGACGCGGCATTTGCGTATCCCACAGGTGGGACCATATCTGCTGGTCGACGCTCTGCCAGGAAAGCAGCAAGACACTCAAGGGCAACAGGACCAGCCCGGCAACGGCGAAGACCAGGGGATACCAACGGCGCTGGGCGGGGTGGGTCAAGGAGAGTTCTCGGTTGAAGGTCGTCGCTGACAAATGGCTTATGTGGCGAGGGAGCAGGCTCCCTCGCCATATCATCAACGAACTGAGCGGACTTGTATCAGTTCCAGCCAGCGCGATCCATCAGGCGAATGGCTTCGGCCTGGCGTTTGCCCGCCACTTCCACCGGCAGGGAGTCAGCCTTGAACTTGCCCCACGCCGCGACTTCCTTGGACGGCTCCACTTTCGGGTTAGCGGGGAATTCCTGGTTCACGTCGGCGAAGATATTCTGTGCTTCTGGCGTGGTCATCCATTCCACCAGTTTCTTCGCGGCTTCCGGATGCGGGGCGTGCTTGGTCAAGCCAATGCCCGAGAGGTTGATGTGCACGCCGCGATCGGCCTGGTTCGGCCAGAACAGTTTCACTTTCAGGTCCGGCTTCTGCTGGTGCAGGCGACCGTAGTAATAGGTATTGACGATGCCGACGTCGCATTGCCCGGCGTTGATCGCTTCGAGCAATGCGGTGTCGTCGGAGAAAACGTCAGTGGACAGGTTTTTGACCCAGCCCTTGATGATTTCCTCGGTTTTTTCCGCGCCATGGGTTTCGATCAGGGTGGCGGTCAACGACTGGTTGTAGACTTTTTTCGAGGTGCGCAGGCACAAGCGGCCTTCCCACTCTTTACCGGCAAGCGCCTCGTAGGTGGTCAATTCACCCGCTTTGACCCGGTCGGTCGAGTAGGCAATGGTTCGCGCCCGCAGGCTAAGGCCGGTCCAGGCGTGTGAGGACGCCCGATATTGAGAGGGAATGTTGGCATCGATTACCGGCGAGGTGAACGGCTGCAGGATGCCCATCTGCTCAGCCTGCCAGAGGTTACCGGCGTCGACGGTCAGCAGCAGGTCGGCGGTGGCGTTGGCGCCTTCAGCCTTGATCCGCTGCATCAATGGCGCTTCCTTGTCGGTGATGAACTTCACCGATACACCGGTCTTCTTGGTGTAGGCGTCAAAAACCGGTTTGATCAGTTCATCGATTCGCGAGGAATAGACCACCACCTCATCGGCGGCCTGAGCGACAGAAGTGCCGATCAGGGTCAGTGCGAGGGCGGACAGCAGGCGTCTGGTTGCCAACATGGTAGCGGTCTCTCGATTGTGAACGAGCGCAAATGATAAGGACTCACATTTAGCACCACAATCGAACAGTAGGCAGACACGTTTCCAAATGTTGCAATACTGGCTATCCGGACCTAAACCCTGGCGAGTTCCGGCAAGTCTCCAGTCAACCCCAGTGCCTCGCGCACGAACAAGGCCTTGGCCTCGGGCATGCGGTTTACCAGCTTCAGCCCGGTATTGCGCAGCCAGCGCACCGGCAATGGGTCGGCCTGGAACAGTCGCTCGAAGCCTTCCATTGCCGCCATCAATGCGAGGTTATGCGGCATGCGCCGCCGCTCGTAGCGACTCAGTACCTTGACGTCCGCCAGGCGCTCGCCGCGCCCGGATGCTTGCAACAGCACCTCGGCCAACACCGCGGCATCGAGGAAACCCAGGTTCACGCCCTGCCCGGCCAGCGGATGGATGGTGTGGGCTGCATCGCCAATCAGCGCCATCCCTTCGGCCACGTAACGCTTGGCATGACGTTGCCGCAGCGGTACGCACAGGCGCGGATCGGCATTCAACACAGTGCCTAGCTGGCCTTCGAAAGCCCGCTCCAGTTCGGCACTGAAACTGCCGTCATCAAGCGCCATCAAGCGCTGCGCTTGACCCGGTGTCGTCGACCAGACGATCGAGCACCAGTCGTGTTGACCGTCGCGTTCCAGGGGCAGGAATGCCAGCGGACCGTCGTCGGTAAAGCGTTGCCACGCGGTGTGACGATGAGGCCGGGCGCTGCGTACGCTGGTGACGATAGCGTGGTGCATGTAATCCCACTCACGCGTGGCGACCCCCGTCAGTCGACGCACGGCGGAGTTCGCCCCGTCGGCGGCAATCACCAGGGGCGCGCGCAAGGTGCGGCCATCGGCCAGGGTCAGCAGCCAATCATCACCGGAGCGACGCATCTGCTCCAGCCGGGCATTGGCCAGCAGGCCCAGATCGCAATCGTGCAATCGGTCCAGCAAGGCATCCTGCACGACGCGGTTTTCAACGATATGCCCCAGGACTTCGGCATGCAGGCTGGCGGCTGAAAAGTGAATCTGCCCAGTGCCGCTGCCGTCCCACACATGCATATCGGAGTATGGGCTCGCGCGCCGGGCGGTGATGCCGTCCCAGACGCCAAGACGCTCGAGGATCCGCTGGCTCGCCGCCGACAAGGCACTGACCCGGGGTTCGAACGCCGCCTGGGCATCAAAGGGCTTGACGCTCATCGGGCTGCCGTCGAGCAATAGCACCTGCAAGCCACTGTCCTGTAACGCCAGCGCCAGGGCGCTGCCGACCATACCGGCGCCGACAATCAGCAGATCTGCACGCATTTCCATGCTTTAAGCCTGTGTTGCTGGCGACATCAGTCGCCCGTGAAAAGAATGAGCCGTATCACGCATCAGGACGCGTCCCCAATCCCATGGCCTGGCGGGCGAACCAGCGCTTGGCCGGCGGCAGCAGGTCAAGGCCCAGCAGACCGAGGTTGCGCCCCAGGGACACCAGGGGCAGGTCGCTGCTGAACAGGCGGGTCACTTGATCGGAGAAGCCCACGGTGAGGGCCTGGTCCATGCGCTGACGTTCTCGATAGGCTTGCAACACGGCAAAGTCGCCTGGCGTTTCGTCGCTCTCGAGCAACGCATCGGCCAGGGCCTGCGCATCACGCAACGACAAATTGAACCCCTGCCCGGCAATCGGGTGCAGGCTGTGGGCGGCATTGCCGAGGATCGCCAGGTGCGGTCGGACTTGCTCCTCGGCCTCCACCAGCGCCAGCGGATACAGATGCCGCGCGCCCACTTGCTTCAACGTGCCCAGCCGGTAGCCGAACACATGCTGCAATTGCGCGAGGAAGCTGCGCTCGTCGAGGGCCGCCAGCCGTTGTGCGTCCATGCCTTGGCGCGTCCAGACCAATGCACAACGATTTTCCGGCAGCGGCAGCAAGGCCATCGGGCCATCGTCGGTGAAGCGCTCGAAGGCCACGCCGTTGTGGGCCTCACTCGGCGTGACGTTGGCAATCAAGGCGCTCTGGTCGTAGGGCCGATTTCGCACTCCGACGCCCAACTGCTCTCGCAATCCGGAGCGACCGCCATCGGCCAATACCGCCAGTTCGCATTCCACGGTGGTTTCGTCGTCGAGGGTCAGTCGATACCCAGCGATTTGCGGCTCCATTCGGGTGACTTGCGCCGGACAACGCCAACTGACAACGTCTTTATCCAGGCCTTGCCACAGGCACTGGCCGAGCCAAGCGTTTTCCACCACGTAGCCCAGGGCCGGCACGCCCTCCTCCATGGCGGACAACCGTGCCGTGGAAAACCGCCCGCGATCGGAGACGTGAATCTGCTTGATCGGCTCGGCGCGGCGGGAAATTTCTTGCCACAGGCCCAAGCGTTGATAAATTTGCCGCGCGCCGAATGAGAGCGCCGATGAACGCGCATCGTAGCTTGGCTGCCAGGCGTCACCGGGCGCAAAGGGCTCGATCAGCATGATCGTCCAGCCCCGGGCCTTGGCCCCGGCCTGCAAGGCCAGCGCCAGGCTTGCGCCAACCAGGCCGCCACCGATGATTGCGACATTGACCCGGCTCATGCCGCCTGGGTCCGTGCATCGGCCATCAGGGCCTCGATTTCGGCGACCGTTTTCGGCACGCCACGGGTCAGGATTTCACAACCGGTCTTGGTTACCACCACGTCATCCTCGATGCGCACGCCAATGCCGCGCCATTTTTTCGCGACGCGGCGGTCGTTCGGGCCAATGTAGATGCCCGGTTCCACCGTCAGGGTCATTCCGACCTCCAGCACTCGCCACTCGCCGCCGACCCGGTATTCGCCCACGTCATGCACGTCCATGCCCAGCCAATGACCGGCGCGGTGCATGTAGAACGCCCGGTACGCTTCACTGGCGATCAATTCATCCACCTCGCCCTCCAACAGCCCGAGGTGCACCAGACCTTCGGTAATGACCCTGACCGTTGCTTCGTGGGCCTGGTTCCAGTGTTTCTCCGGCGCGATTTCGGCGAACGCGGCTTCCTGGGCGGCCAGCACTATTTCGTAGATCGCCTTCTGCTCGGGCGAGAACTTGCCGCTGACCGGCCAGGTCCGGGTGATGTCGCTGGCGTAGCAGTCAATTTCACAACCGGCATCGATCAGCACCAGGTCACCGTCCTTGAGCAGCGCATCGTTCTGCTGGTAATGCAGCACGCAGCTGTTGCGCCCGGCCGCGACGATGGAGCCGTAGGCCGGCATCTTTGCGCCGCCCTTGCGAAACTCATAGTCTAGCTCCGCTTCCAGGCTGTATTCGTAAAGACCCGGACGCGCCGCTTGCATAGCGCGGATGTGCGCCTGGGCGGAAATCCGCGCTGCTTCGCGCATGACTTTTATTTCCGCCGCCGTTTTATACAGGCGCATGTCGTGCAGCAGATGATCCAGGGCAACGAATTCGTTCGGCGGCTGGGCGCCAAGGTGGGCCTTGGACCGGATCACGTTGATCCAATCCATCAGGTGCCGGTCGAACTCCGGGTTACTGCCCATGGCCGAGTACACCCGGTCGCGGCCTTCGATCAGGCCCGGCAGGATGTCGTCGATGTCGGTGATGGGGAATGCGTCGTCGGCGCCGTAGTCACGGATCGCGCCTTCCTGGCCGGCGCGCAGGCCATCCCATAATTCACGTTCGGCGTTACGCTCACGGCAGAAGAGGACGTATTCGCCATGGGCCCGACCCGGCATGAGCACGATGACCGCTTGCGGCTCGGGGAAGCCGCTGAGGTATTGAAAATCGCTGTCCTGGCGGTAGACGTGCTCGACGTCGCGGTTGCGGATCGCAACGGCGGCGGCGGGCAGGATTGCGATGCTGTTGGGTTCCATCTGCGCCATCAAGGCCTTGCGGCGACGGCTGTATTCCGATTTCGGGATATGAATCATGGGCAGGCGGAGTTTCCTTTCAAGCAATCAGTGCAAGGACGGCTTGGCGGCCGCTGCATCGGTTTTCTTGGTCTCGGTGAACAGCAGCAATGGCGCGACCCGCAGGTATTCCATCACTTCCATGTAGTCGCTTTCGCCGTCGTCGGATTCTTCGAGGGCATCCTGCACCTGAGAGATCGCCGCCAGGTCCTGCAACACTTCTTTTGCCTCCTCGCTCAACGCGTATTCGCGACGGGTCAGGCCGAAGCCCGCGAGGAAACCCTGGCACCACTGGCCCAGCGCAGCGGCGCGTTCGGCTAATGGCGCATCATCGGTGGGCAGCAGCAGAACCACGGTCATGTCGTCGCTGGTCAACTCGCCCTTGACCATTTCCTGCAGGCCGATAAGCGCGTTGCGCACGTTGTCCGCCGGCTCGCCTTCAAGCAGTTCGGCAGCGTCGGCCAACCAGCCGTCGGCATCGAAACCGGCGCCGGCACAGCTGCGGCCGAGCAGCAGGCCATGCAATTCGGCGGGCGAGACAGGATGACCGCTGGTGCTCAGCAGGGTGGCAAAGGCTTGATACGGGGAATTCTGAATGGGCATGGGCAGCTAGGCGCCAGACGGCGCTATGTCTAGAATGGAGGCCTTGTATCCTACATCGACAGACTCGCCAAGACCATTAAAGGCTGTGCGACCCTTATCCCCCATCAGACACAATCTTCAGTGGACACAATGGAAGACACCGACCTGCAAGCGCTGATGGCCAGACTCGAGTTGCTAATTGACCGGGTCGAGCAACTTAAGAGCCAAAACGGACTCCTATTAGCTCAGGAAAAAACCTGGCGCGAGGAACGCGCGCACCTCATTGAAAAAAACGAAATCGCCCGGCGTAAGGTCGAATCGATGATTTCGCGCCTCAAGGCCCTGGAGCAAGACTCATGAGTTCAAGCAATAGCGTTACCGTGCAGATCCTCGATAAAGAGTATTCGATCATCTGTCCCCAGGAAGAGCGCAGCAACCTAGTGAGCGCCGCCCGTTACCTGGACGGCAAGATGCGCGAGATCCGCAGCAGCGGCAAAGTCATCGGCGCTGATCGCATCGCCGTGATGGCCGCCTTGAACATCACCCACGACCTGCTTCACCGCCAGGATACGCCGGACGTACAGGTCAGTGGCTCGACCCGTGAACAGGTTCGCGACCTGCTCGATCGGGTGGATCTGGTACTCGCCACCGATCCGGACGTCAGCAAGGGCTGATTCGGGCGGCTGCCTGGGGTATACTGACGTCACTCCCTGGGGTGCTTGCCAGTTGGTGATGTCCCTGAGCCGATACGCACAACCACGGGGGTTGCACGTTGGGGCCGGTGTGCATGTCCGCTTGACGGAAAGCCTTAACGCCTCCTGCAACTTCCACCTTGAACTTTCGGGTTCAAGGGCTAAGCCGACAGCGGTTCATCCGGGGAGCCTGATTCTCGAAACAATGCCAGTCATTGATGACTGGCATTGTCGTTTCTGGCGTTTGGCATTTCTGGTCGCATCGTTTGCGGTTACGCTGTCCGATGTCGCCGAATCGGAAGCATCGATATGACTGAACCTGCGTTGCTGCCTCGCCCGCAACTTCGACGCCTGCTGCGCCAGGCCCGTCGCGCCCTGACACCGGCCCAGCAGCGGCAAGCTGCTCGCGGGCTTAATCGGCAACTGGCCCAGCATCCGCTGTTTCGCCGCGCCAGACACATCGCCCTCTACCTGCCCAACGACGGCGAGATCGATCCGCGCCTGCTACTGCGCGCCGCCCAACGCCGGGGCAAGGCGGTCTACCTGCCGGTACTCAGCCCATGGCCGCAAACCAAGATGGTCTTCCAGCGAATCCAGCCCGGCGAGAAGATGCAGCCCAATCGCTTTCGTATCCCTGAACCGCGCAAGAATATCGCCCGGCAGCGCAAGGTCTGGACACTGGACTTGGTACTGTTGCCGCTGGTCGGATTTGACGATGCGGGAGGTCGACTGGGCATGGGTGGCGGCTTTTATGACCGCAGCCTGGCGTACCTGTCGCGACGCAGACAATGGCGCAAGCCGACGTTGCTGGGCTTGGCCCACGAGTGTCAGAAAGTCGAACGATTGGCGCAGGCAAGCTGGGATGTACCGCTACAGGGAACGGTCAGCGACAGGCGTTGGTACTTTGCACGAGAGACGCCGCGAGAATAGCGGCGTCCTGGAAAAGAAGCTCAGCGCTTGAGCGAGGGCGCTGGTTGGGTGATTTCCACCGGAGCATCGGTCTTATTGCTCCATAAACTCTGGGCGTAACCCGTGGTTACGACCCCGAGGCCGAACAGGATGACCAGTACCCACAACAAATCCGGTTTGCGTTTCATCGATTGCCCCCCTCAAGGCAGATCACACACGATGACAGCAGCGGTTTTCTTATTGGCCGTGCAGCAGCGTCAAGCTTGGAAGGCCGGCATTTTGCGGCAACCTGAACCCACACGCAAACTCTGGCGTCAACCGACTGTCGGTTTGTCATAAAATCGCTGAAATTTTTTAACTCAACATCCCCCAGGAGTAGAAATCATGGCCTATTGGCTGATGAAATCCGAGCCCGACGAATTGTCCATCCAAGGCCTGGAAAAGCTCGGCCAAGCGCGCTGGGACGGGGTTCGCAACTATCAGGCGCGCAACTTTCTGCGAGCCATGACAGTCGGCGACTCATTTTTTTTCTACCACTCCAGCTGCCCCGAGCCCGGGATCGCCGGGATCGGCAAAATCATCAAGGCCGCCTACCCCGACCCAACGGCTCTTGAGCCTGACAGCCATTACTTCGACGCCAAGGCCACCCTGGAGAAAAATCCCTGGACTGCGATCGACGTGGCCCATGTCGAGACGTTCTCCCGCGTCCTGAAGCTCGACTACCTGAAACAGCAGGCCGCCCTGGCCGAGATGCCGCTGGTGCACAAAGGCTCACGCTTGTCGGTGATGCCGGTAACGGCCGAACAGTGGGCGGCGGTCATTGCATTGAAATCTTGAACAAGATGCGGCTGGCCGCTGACCGGCGTGATTGGGCTTACTGGATGATCAGGTTGTTGAACAACAGATCCTCAACCATCGGCTTGCCGGTCTCGTCGTTCATGACCTGCTGGGTCTGCTTCAACGCTTCCTGACGGAGCTTTTCCTTGGCTTCGAGGTTATTCATGGTCTCGCTGGTCTGCTGGGCAAACAGCGCCACCAATTGATTGCGAATCAACGGCTCGTTTGCCTTCACCGCTGCAGCGGCGGCATCGCCGGTCACGCGCAAGGCAACGTCGGCCTTGTAGACCTTCAGCTTCGTCGTACCGTCCAGCCCATAATTGCCCACGAACGGTGGGCTCAGGGTGATGTAGCTGACCTTCGGCGGCGCCTCGCCCTCTTTGGCTTCTTCGGCCATCGCAGCCACAGGCAACGACAGGGCCAGCAACAACATGATCCACGCTTTCACATTCGACTCCTCATCCGATTTGCGGCCCAGCATACCGACCCGCCGTCCAAGCACAAGCTTATGAACAGCTATCAGGGCGGGGCATGCTCGTTGACCCCTTGACTCTCACACCTACACTTATCGGCCATCACTCCCAAAGGAATAGCCCTGATGAAAGCCGTGCTGTGCAAAGAATTCGGTCCCGCCGAATCGCTGGTGCTGGAAGACGTCGCCAGTCCCGTCGTAAAGAAGAATGAAGTGCTGCTGGACGTGCATGCCGCCGGGGTGAATTTTCCTGACACCTTGATCATCGAGGGCAAATACCAGTTCAAGCCACCCTTCCCGTTTTCCCCGGGCGGCGAAGCGGCGGGCGTCGTCCGTGAAGTGGGAGAAAAGGTCAGTCACCTGAAAGTCGGCGACCGGGTCATGGCGCTCACCGGTTGGGGCAGCTTCGCCGAGCAGGTGGCGGTACCGGGCTACAACGTGTTGCCGATTCCTTCGACCATGGACTTCAACACCGCTGCCGCCTTCAGCATGACCTACGGCACCTCGATGCACGCCCTCAAGCAGCGGGCCAACTTGCAGCCCGGTGAAACCCTGCTGGTGCTCGGCGCCTCCGGCGGAGTCGGCCTGGCGGCGGTGGAAATCGGCAAGGCCATGGGCGCCAGGGTCATTGCCGCCGCCAGCAGCGCGGAGAAACTCGCCGTGGCCAAGGCCGCCGGTGCCGACGAATTGATCAACTACAGCGAAAACAGCCTCAAGGATGAAATCAAGCGCCTGACCGACGGCCAGGGCGCCGATGTGATCTACGATCCGGTGGGCGGAGACCTGTTCGACCAGGCCATCCGCGCCATCGCCTGGAACGGCCGGTTGCTGGTCGTCGGCTTCGCCAGCGGACGCATCCCCGAACTGCCGGTGAACCTGGCCCTGCTCAAGGGCGCCGCCGTGGTCGGCGTGTTCTGGGGCTCATTCGCCCAGCGCCAGCCCCAAGACAACGCTGCCAACTTCCAGCAATTGTTCGGCTGGTTCGCCGAAGGCAAGCTCAAGCCGCTGGTGTCACAGGTGTACCCGCTGAGCAACGCCGCACAGGCGATCAATGACTTGGGACAGCGCAAGGCGGTGGGGAAGGTGGTTGTGCAGGTGCGTTGAAACCACGTCGGACAAAAAAAGGCCAGAACCGCTGATGAGGTGGTTCTGGCCTTTTTCTTTCTGCGAACCACGATTCCCACAGCGCCATTAGCTTATACGCACGCGACATGTTCGCTTAAGAACATCACCAATCGAAATTTCCACTATTTACGCGACAACGAGCGATGCTATTTTCGGTAACGAAACTGTAACATTCGCATCCGCCGTTATAACAAGAACTGGAGCACTTGAATGTTTGCCTTCTTCCGACCAGCCGCACACCAGGCAGTCCTGCCTGAAGAAAAAATAGACAGCACCTACCGACGCCTTCGCTGGCAGATTTTCGCCGGGATTTTCATTGGCTATGCGGGTTACTACCTGCTGCGCAAAAATTTCTCCCTGGCCATGCCATACCTCATCGACGAGGGTTACACCCGCGGCCAATTGGGCTTGGCCATGTCGGCCATTGCCATTGCCTACGGATTGTCGAAATTCTTGATGGGCCTGGTGTCCGATCGCTCCAATCCACGCTACTTCCTGCCATTTGGATTGTTGGTGTCAGCCGGTGTGATGTTCGTTTTCGGTTTTGCACCGTGGGCAACGTCCAGCGTAACCATCATGTTCATCCTCCTGTTCATCAACGGCTGGGCCCAAGGCATGGGCTGGCCGCCGAGCGGACGGACCATGGTGCACTGGTGGTCGCAGAAGGAACGTGGCGGCGTGGTGTCGGTGTGGAACGTGGCGCATAACGTCGGCGGCGGCCTGATCGGTCCGCTGTTCCTGCTGGGCATGGCCTGGTTCAATGATTGGCACGCGGCCTTCTATGTGCCGGCCACGGTGGCGCTGTTCGTCGCGGTATTTGCCTTCGCGACCATGCGCGACACCCCGCAATCGGTGGGCCTGCCGCCAATCGAGAAATACAAGAACGACTACCCTGAAGGCTACGACGCCAGCCACGAGAACGAATTCAGCGCCAAGGAAATTTTCGTCAAGTACGTGCTGCACAACAAGATGCTGTGGTACATCGCCATGGCCAACGTCTTCGTCTACTTGTTGCGCTACGGCGTGCTGGACTGGGCGCCGACCTACCTCAAGGAAGCCAAGGGCTTCACGGTGGACAAGAGCTCCTGGGCTTACTTCTTCTACGAATGGGCAGGTATTCCGGGCACGCTGTTGTGTGGCTGGATGTCCGACAAGATCTTCCGTGGCAATCGTGGCCTGACCGGCATGGTGTTCATGGCGTTGGTGACCGTGGCGACCCTGGTGTACTGGCTGAACCCGGCCGGCAACCCGACCGTCGACATGATCGCCCTGGTTTCCATCGGCTTCCTGATCTACGGCCCGGTCATGCTGATCGGCTTGCAAGCGCTTGAGCTGGCGCCGAAGAAAGCCGCCGGTACCGCCGCGGGCTTCACTGGGTTATTCGGTTACCTGGGCGGCTCGGTCGCGGCCAGCGCCGCCATGGGCTACACCGTGGACCACTTCGGCTGGGACGGCGGCTTCGTACTGTTGATCGGTGCCTGCCTATTGGCAATGGCATTCCTGGCGCCCACCCTGTGGCACAAGCAAATCGCCAGTCAGAGCCGCGAAGCGGTCGTCTGATCCAGCGTTGATTGGCAGCGCCTGAGCCGCGCCTCCAGATTCCGGTCTGGCATGGCGTGGCTGCGCAGGGCGTGGATGGTCTGCTCGACGTAATCGCGAGTCGTGCCATAACGCCCGCAGGCACTTTCGAACACTTGGCTCAGCACATGATCCGGCAGATTGCCGGCATAGCTGGGCAAGTGTCGCTCCAACACGAAACCCAACGCTTGGACCCGAGTGCCATCCTCAAGACGGCAGGTGAGCCAGTGCGGACGGTAGGACGGGACCGGCATTTCGCGTTGCCAGAGGGCAAACAGCGAATCTTCAAGATTCTCTTGTGGCAACCGGTAAGCGAAACCGCTGCAAGAACCGCCGCGATCCAGCCCGAACACCAAGCCCGGCAATTCGGGTGTACCGCGGTGCTCATGAGACCACAGATACAATCCGCGATGATAACCGTGGACCCGACCGCGCAACCGCTCCACTGCCGTGCATTCCGGCCGCCAGATCAACGAACCGTAGGCGAACAGCCAGACCGGGCCGCCCTGGTGAAGGCTCATGGTTGACTGCATCGAGGCGAGCAATTGCTCGCGGGTCAGCTGTGGACCCCATTCGAGTCGTGGCGGGTAAAGGGCGCAGGTTATGGCGGATTCGATAGCGGTCATGGCCGGTAGCGGTTGGCTCCTCGCGAATTGGCAACGCCAAGGGGCTGGCGTTTACCAGGAACGAAGGCAAGTTAGATGCCATCGGACTTCTATATACGTTATCGGTATCTAGCCCAAAGACTAAATATCGAAACGAAATATAAGGTGTTATATCGACGGGCCTTCGTTCTTGTGGCGAGGGAGCTTGCTCCCGCTGGACTGCGCAGCAGTCCCAGATGAGGCGGTCGCTGCGCAACCGAGCGGGAGCAAGCTCCTTCGCCACAAAGAGCTCACCGAGCCTGGATTGGACGAACGGGGCTTAAGCCCGCGGTGCGTATGCAAACACATCGGCACGCATCTGATGGGCATCCATGCCGGCTTCCACCAGCGCATCGAGCGTGGCGTAGATCATCGCTGGCGAACCGCTGGCGTAGACGTAGACACCCGAAAGATCGTCGATGTCCTCGCAGACCGCTTCGTGGAGCATGCCGCAGCGCCCTTCCCAGCCGCACAAATCGCTGACGACTTTGTGCAGGTACAGATTGGGCAGCGACTTCCATTCGTCCCAATGCTCGATCTCATAGAAATCTTCCGGACGCCGCACGCCCCAATACAGATGTACCGGGTGCTTGAACCCCTGCGCGCGGCAGTGCTCAATGAGGCTGTGCATCTGCGCCATGCCGGTCCCGGCGGCGATCAATACCAGCGGGCCATCCGGCAGCTCGGACAGATGTGTGTCGCCAAAAGGCATTTCGATGCGCACGTTGGGGTTGCGCTGCAGCTGCTCTAAAAGGCTCTGCGCACTGCTTTCGCGCACCAATACATGCAATTGCAGCTCGCGCCCCGAGTGCGGTGCAGAAGCCAGGGAGAACGCTGACTTTTCACCGTTCTCCCGCTCGATCATCAAATACTGCCCTGCGTGATAGCGCGGCGGCTTGCCCGCTGGCGCACGCAGGCGTACCCGCCAGACATCGCCGCCTACTTCGGCGCACTCGATAACCTGACATGCCAGGCTGCGTACCGGCAATTCTCCCGGCGCCAGCACGCCATCCCATAGCAGCACGCAATCCTCCAGGGGCTCGGCGATGCAGGTGAAGATCTCACCGTGATCGCGCACCTCTGCGGCCTGCTGCACGCGGCCCTCCACCAGCAACGCGCCACAGACGTGACAGTTGCCATTGCGGCAGCTTTGCGGGCATTCGTAGCCCAGGCGCCGCGCGCCATCGAGAATCCGCTCGGCCGGCTGTATCTCCAGCACCGCGCCGGAAGGCTGCAACGTTACACGCATCAATCTATTCCTAACTGATTCCAGATGGCATCGATCCGTTGGGTAACGGCCTCATCCTTGACGATAACCCGGCCCCATTCACGCGTGGTCTCACCGGGCCATTTATGCGTGGCATCGAGCCCCATCTTCGACCCCAGGCCGGACACCGGCGAGGCGAAGTCGAGATAATCGATCGGTGTGTTCTCGATCATTACCGTGTCGCGCTTGGGGTCCATGCGCGTGGTGATGGCCCAGATCACATCGTTCCAGTCTCGTGCATTGATATCGTCGTCAGTGACAATAACGAATTTGGTGTACATGAATTGTCGTAAAAACGACCAAACGCCCAACATGACTCGCTTGGCATGCCCTGGATACGACTTCTTCATGGTTACCACGGCCATGCGATACGAGCAGCCTTCCGGTGGCAGGTAGAAATCGGTGATCTCCGGGAATTGCTTCTGCAGGATCGGTACGAACACTTCGTTCAGCGCCAGGCCGAGGATCGCCGGCTCATCGGGTGGACGACCGGTGTAGGTGCTGTGATAAATCGGCTTGATCCGATGGGTGATGCGTTCAACGGTGAATACCGGAAAGCTATCCACCTCGTTGTAATAGCCGGTGTGATCGCCGTAAGGACCTTCGTTTGCCATTTCGCCCGGGTGGATCACGCCCTCGAGAATGATCTCGGCCGTGGCGGGCACTTGCAGGTCGTTGCCACGGCATTTCACCAGTTCGGTGCGATTGCCCCGCAGCAGGCCGGCAAATGCATATTCGGAGAGGCTGTCCGGCACCGGCGTGACGGCGCCGAGGATGGTCGCCGGATCCGCGCCCAGGGCCACCGATACCGGGAAAGGCTGGCCAGGGTGTTTTTCGCACCACTCACGATAATCCAGCGCACCGCCCCGATGGCTCAGCCAACGCATGATGACCTTGTTGCGGCCAATCACTTGCTGACGATAGATACCGAGGTTCTGGCGATCCTTGTTTGGCCCCTTGGTGACGGTCAGGCCCCAGGTGATCAGCGGCCCGACGTCGCCCGGCCAGCAGGTCTGCACCGGAAGCATGGCCAGGTCGACATCGTCGCCTTCGATTACCACTTCCTGGCAGATTGCGTCCTTGACGACTTTCGGCGCCATGGAAATGATCTTGCGGAAAATCGGCAGCTTCGACCAGGCGTCCTTCAGCCCCTTCGGCGGCTCGGGTTCCTTGAGGAATGCCAACAGCTTGCCGATTTCGCGCAATTCGCTGACCGCCTCGGCGCCCATGCCCAGCGCCACGCGCTCCGGCGTGCCAAACAGGTTGCCCAATACCGGAATGTCGTAGCCGGTCGGGTTCTCGAACAGCAGCGCCGGGCCTTTTGCGCGCAAGGTGCGGTCGCAGACCTCGGTCATTTCCAGCACAGGGGACACGGGCACCTGGATGCGCTTGAGCTCGCCGCGCTGTTCCAGACCGCTGATAAAGTCGCGCAAGTCGCGATACTGCATGCAAAGCCTCATGGTGACCGTGACGTTCGGGGGCCCCGAGTTTAACGCCGCCCGTTCAGAATAGTGAATGCACAGATAGCAAAAAGCCGGGTTTCCCCGGCTCTTGCTGGCCTGTTCGACTTACTTGCGTTTCATCGACAGGAAGAACTCATCGTTGGTCTTGGTCGTCTTCAGCTTGTCGATCAGGAACTCGATGGCTGCCACTTCATCCATTGGATGCAGCAGCTTGCGCAAGATCCACATGCGCTGCAACTCGTCATCGGCGGTCAGCAATTCTTCGCGACGGGTGCCGGAACGGTTGATGTTGATGGCCGGGAACACTCGTTTCTCGGCGATGCGACGGTCCAGGGGCAGTTCCATGTTGCCGGTACCCTTGAACTCCTCGTAGATCACTTCGTCCATCTTCGAGCCGGTTTCAACCAGCGCGGTGGCGATGATGGTCAACGAGCCGCCTTCTTCGATGTTCCGCGCGGCGCCGAAGAAACGCTTCGGTTTCTCCAGGGCATGGGCATCGACACCACCGGTCAGGACCTTGCCGGAGCTCGGGATCACGGTGTTGTAGGCACGGGCCAGACGAGTGATGGAGTCGAGCAGGATCACCACGTCCTTCTTGTGCTCGACCAGGCGCTTGGCCTTTTCGATCACCATTTCGGCAACCTGCACGTGGCGGGTCGGCGGCTCGTCGAACGTCGAGGCAACCACTTCGCCGCGCACAGTACGCTGCATCTCGGTCACTTCTTCCGGACGCTCGTCGATCAGCAGCACGATCAGATGAACTTCAGGATTGTTACGGGCGATGTTGGCCGCGATGTTCTGCAGCATGATCGTCTTGCCCGCTTTCGGCGGCGCCACGATCAGACCGCGCTGGCCTTTGCCGATAGGTGCGCACAGGTCGATGACACGACCGGTGAGGTCTTCGGTGGAACCGTTGCCGGCTTCCATCTTCATGCGCACGGTCGGGAACAGCGGGGTCAGGTTCTCGAAGAGAATCTTGTTCTTGGCGTTTTCCGGACGGTCGAAGTTGATTGTGTCGACCTTGAGCAGGGCGAAATAACGCTCGCCTTCCTTCGGAGGTCGGATCTTGCCAACGATGGTGTCACCGGTGCGCAAGTTGAAGCGGCGGATCTGGCTCGGCGAGACGTAGATATCGTCTGGGCCGGCAAGGTAGGAAGCGTCTGCGGAGCGGAGAAAGCCGAAGCCGTCCTGGAGAATCTCCAGCACGCCATCACCAGAGATTTCCTCGCCGCTTTTCGCGTGCTTCTTGAGCAGGGAGAAAATCACGTCCTGCTTGCGCGAACGGGCCATATTTTCTATGCCCATCTGTTCGGCCAATTCGAGCAGTTCGGTAATCGGCTTTTGCTTGAGTTCAGTCAGATTCATATAGGAATGACGTAATCATTTATGGAGGGGGAAATTAAGCTTTTGGCTTAATGAGGCCGCGCCGCGGAGAAGGCGACAGGATCGCGTACTTATTCGAAAGGAGAGCGTCGGCGACGGCTTGCAGGGGGCAATGGAGAAACCAGTGCGGGGCCGAATGTACCACCTGGGTTTGCAAGCGTCTAGCCCCGGATAACGAAAAAGCCCCGCGATTTGCGGGGCTTTTCCAGTGGCATTCGGCGCTTAGATGTTGGCGTCGAGGAAAGCAGCCAGTTGCGACTTCGACAGCGCGCCGACCTTGGTGGCCTCGACGTTGCCGTTCTTGAACAGCATCAGCGTCGGGATACCGCGCACGCCGTGCTTGGCCGGGGTTTCCTGGTTCTCGTCGATGTTCAGCTTGGCAACGGTCAGCTTGCCCTTGTAAGTCTCGGCAATCTCGTCCAGGACCGGAGCGATCATTTTGCAAGGACCGCACCACTCAGCCCAATAGTCGACCAGTACCGCGCCTTCGGCCTTGAGTACGTCAGCTTCGAAGCTAGCGTCGCTAACGTGTTTGATCAGATCGCTGCTCATGGAAATCTCCGGGGTCATCAGCAAAAAAACGTGGCCCATCATAGCTGCCCTTCCCGGGTTCAGGAAGCCGCAGTTGATTGAGTCTCGCTATGACGCTCGATGGCTTTGGGTATGGCTCGCCTCACGAAGCGGCAGGCGCAACGAAAGAAATACCGGTACGCAGGGCAGCGTTACGTACATGTTCCTGCATGGCTTTTTGCGCGGCGCCCGAAGCGCGACGAGCCAGGGCACGAAGGATCTTGCGATGCTCCTGCCAGGTTTCCATCGCCCGCTCCGCCCTGATGAACGGTAGCTTCTGACTTTCCAGGAAGATCTCCGCGCTGGCGGTAAGAATACTCAGCATCGCCTGATTTCCACTGGCCAGAAGGATCTGTCGATGGAAGTCGAAATCCAGCCGCGCTGCGGCGTCGAAGTCCCCTGCCTTCAACTCCCGGCGCATGGCTTGGACATTGTCATCCAGCGTATCGAGGTCATCAGCGCTCAACGTCACCGCCGCCAACCCGGCCGCGAACCCCTCCAGGGCATAACGCAGTTGGAAGATATCCACAGGCGAAACCTGGGACGCGAACGGCCAGCCCGGCGCCGGATCATTGGTGAGCACCCTTGCCGGTGATTGCACGAACACCCCTTTGCCCGGCTGGACGCTGATCATCCCCAGCGCACTCAACGATGAAAGCGCCTCGCGCAACGACGCTCGACTCACGCCCAACTGCAGCGCCAGGTCCCGTTGCGAGGGCAGCGAATCCCCCGGACCGAAGCCTTGGTCGGCGATCAGTTTGCGAATGGCTTGCAGCGCCACTTCAGGAACGGCACGGGAGATGGAATTCATGTTTTTCAGACGAACCAGGCCACTGAGCGGCTAGTTGTAAAGCTATTCACAGCGCCCGGCAAGTCGTGCCCCAGCGGGGTTCGGCGGCCAATACCGACGCCCGATAAAGGTGCGAAAAACCGCGCAACTGTTCAGACCAGTAAGACCGCGTCCCACCAGCAAACCTGCGGCTTTGGAGGACCCAACGGCTGCTTGGCATGGCCTGTGCTCTGTCCGAACGCAGAAATCACATCACCGATTGCGGAGATTCGCCATGATTCAGCGTTGCAGCGTTCTGCTCACAGCCTTGTTTGCCAGCCTGATGCTCACCCAGCTGCCCGCCCACGCCGATGGCCTGGAAGACGTGGTCAAGCGCGGCACGCTCAAGGTCGCGGTGCCCCAGGACTTCCCGCCCTTCGGTTCGGTCGGCCCGGACATGAAGCCCCGCGGCCTGGACATCGACACGGCGAAACTGCTGGCCGACCAGCTCAAGGTCAAGCTTGAGCTGACGCCGGTCAACAGCACCAACCGCATTCCGTTCCTGACCACCGGCAAGGTCGACCTGGTGATTTCCAGCCTGGGCAAGAACCCGGAGCGGGAAAAGGTCATCGACTTCTCCAGCGCCTATGCGCCGTTCTACCTGGCGGTGTTCGGCCCGCCTGACGCCGCCATCAACACCCTGGACGACCTCAAGGGCAAGACCATCAGCGTCACCCGTGGCGCCATCGAAGACATCGAGCTGAGCAAGGTCGCCCCCGAAGGCACCACCATCAAGCGCTTCGAAGACAACAACTCGACCATCGCCGCCTACCTGGCCGGCCAGGTTGACCTGATCGCCAGCGGCAACGTGGTGATGGTCGCCATCAGCGAACGCAACCCCAAGCGCGTTCCGGCGTTGAAAGTGAAACTCAAGGACTCCCCGGTGTACGTGGGCGTGAACAAGAACGAGCCGGCGCTGCTGGACAAAGTCAACCAGATCCTCGCCACCGCCAAGACCGACGGCAGCCTGGAGAAAAATTCCCAGACCTGGCTCAAGCAGCCGCTGCCGGCCGATCTCTGACCGTCGCTTGAGAGGCTGAGCATGGCTTATCAGTTCGATTTCCTGCCGGTGGTGCAAAACACCGAGCTGCTGTTGCGCGGCGCGCTGTTCACCCTGGAACTGACGGCCATCGGCACGTTGCTCGGGGTCGGCCTGGGCATCGTTGGCGCGGTAGTCCGGGCGTGGAATATCCGTCCGTTCGCGGCGATCTTTGGCGTGTACGTGGAGTTGATCCGCAACACGCCGTTCCTGGTCCAGTTGTTCTTTATCTTCTTCGGCTTGCCGTCCCTGGGCCTGCAGATTTCCGAATGGCAGGCCGCGGTGCTGGCGATGGTGATCAATCTTGGCGCGTATTCCACCGAGATCATCCGCGCCGGCATCCAGGCTATCCCGCGAGGGCAATTGGAAGCCGCTGCGGCCCTGGCGATGAGTCGCTTCGAAGCGTTTCGCCACGTGGTCCTGCTGCCGGCGCTGGGCAAGGTCTGGCCGGCGCTGAGCAGCCAGATCATCATCGTGATGCTTGGCTCGGCGGTCTGTTCGCAAATCGCCACCGAAGAGCTGAGCTTTGCCGCTAACTTCATTCAGTCGCGCAACTTCCGCGCGTTCGAAACCTATGCGCTGACGACACTGATCTACTTGTGCATGGCGCTGTTGATCCGTCAGTTCCTCAATTGGATCGGGCGTCGCTACATCGCCAGGAGCAGCCAATGAGCGATTTCACCTTCTGGGACGTGGTGCGCAACCTGCTCACGGGCCTGCAATGGACCTTGGCGCTGTCGCTGGTGGCGTTTATCGGCGGTGGCGTGATCGGGTTGCTGGTCATGGTGCTGCGCATCTCCAAAAGCGCCCTGCCCCGCAATATCGCCCGCACCTACATCGAGTTGTTCCAGGGCACGCCGTTGCTGATGCAATTGTTCCTGGTGTTCTTTGGCGTGGCCCTGGCCGGGGTGGAGATTTCGCCGTGGACGGCGGCGGCCATCGCCTTGACGCTGTTTACCAGCGCCTACCTGGCAGAGATCTGGCGCGGGTGTGTCGACTCGATTTCCAACGGTCAATGGGAAGCCTCGGCGAGCCTGGCCCTCAACCCACTGGAGCAGTTGCGCTACGTGATCCTGCCCCAGGCCCTGCGCATCGCCGTGGCGCCGACCGTGGGCTTTTCCGTGCAGGTGGTCAAGGGCACGGCAGTGACGTCGATCATCGGCTTTACCGAGCTGACCAAGACCGGCGGCATGCTCGCCAACGCCACCTTCGAACCGTTCATGGTCTATGGCCTGGTCGCCCTCGGTTACTTCCTGCTCTGCTACCCCTTGTCCCTCAGTGCGCGCTACCTGGAAAGGAGACTGCATGCCTCTGCTTAGAATTACCGCCCTGCATAAATACTATGGCGATCATCACGTACTCAAAGGCATCGACCTGAGCGTCGAGGAAGGCCAGGTGGTGGCGATCATCGGCCGCAGTGGCTCGGGAAAATCCACTTTGCTGCGCACCCTCAATGGCCTGGAGTCGATCAACGACGGTGTGATCGAAGTCGATGGCGAATACCTCGATGCCGCCCGCGCCGATTTACGCAGCCTGCGTCAGAAAGTCGGGATGGTGTTCCAACAGTTCAACCTGTTCCCGCACCTGACGGTCGGCGAGAACGTCATGCTGGCGCCGCAGGTTGTGCAAAAAGTGCCCAAGGCCAAGGCGGCCGAGCTGGCGCGGCAGATGCTGGAACGGGTCGGGCTCGGCGAGAAATTCGATGCATTCCCCGACCGCTTGTCCGGAGGCCAACAGCAACGGGTCGCGATTGCCCGCGCGCTGGCGATGTCGCCGAAAGTGCTGCTGTGCGATGAAATCACCTCGGCCCTGGACCCGGAGCTGGTCAATGAAGTGCTCAGCGTGGTGCGGCAATTGGCGAAGGAAGGCATGACGCTGATCATGGTCACCCATGAAATGCGCTTTGCCCGGGAAGTGGGCGACAAGCTGGTGTTCATGCACCAGGGCAAGGTGCATGAGGTGGGCGATCCCAAGGTGCTGTTCGCCGTCCCGCAGACGGCGGAGTTGGCGAACTTCATCGGCATGGTCGAGCCTGCCTGACGGTCAGTGAAAGCGCTTGTGGCGAGGGAGCTTGCTCCCGCTCGACTGCATAGCAGTCGCAGGATCTGCCTACCGATTCCTGCTGTTCCGGGTTGATTGCTTTGGGGCTGCTGCGCAGCCCAGCGGGAGCAAGCTCCCTCGCCACAAAGACATCCTGCAGGCTGCTCTGGCTCAAGGGTTTGGTTCAGGCGCGTTGGCGTAAGCGGTCGATCGTGGCAGGATGGCGAGGTTATCGACCGAGACTTTTTGACCATGCCGCCATCCCAAGCCAAGAATCTGTCCCTGATCGCTGCCATTGACCTGGGCTCCAACAGCTTCCACATGGTCGTCGCCAAGGCCCAGAACGGGGAAATCCGCATTCTTGAGCGACTCGGCGAGAAGGTTCAGCTGGCCGCAGGTATCGATGAAGAGCGCAAGCTCAGCGAAGAATCGATGCAGCGCGGGCTCGATTGCCTGAAACGTTTTGCCCAGTTGATCAACGGCATGCCCCTGGGTGCCGTGCGGATCGTGGGCACCAATGCCCTGCGCGAGGCGCGCAACCGGGGCGAGTTCATCCGCCGCGCCGAAGAGATCCTCGGCCATCCGGTGGAAGTCATTTCCGGCCGCGAAGAAGCCCGCCTGATCTACCTTGGCGTCTCCCACACCCTGGCCGACACCCCGGGCAAGCGCCTGGTGGCGGACATCGGCGGCGGCAGTACCGAGTTCATCATCGGCCAGCGCTTCGAGCCGCTGCTGCGTGAAAGCCTGCAGATGGGCTGCGTCAGCTACACCCAGCGTTATTTCCGCGACGGCAAGATCACCCCGGCCCGCTACGCCCAGGCCTACACGGCGGCGCGCCTGGAAATCATGAGCATCGAGCATGCGCTGCACCGCCTCACCTGGGACGAAGCCATCGGCTCCTCAGGAACCATCCGGGCCATCGGCCTGGCGCTCAAGGCCGGCGGCCATGGCACTGGCGAAGTCAACGCCGAGGGCCTGGGCTGGCTCAAGCGCAAGGTGTTCAAGCTCGGTGAAGCGGACAAGATCGATTTCGAAGGCATCAAGCCCGACCGCCGGGCGATTTTCCCGGCGGGCCTGGCGATTCTCGAGGCGATCTTTGACGCCCTCGAACTGCAACGCATGGACCACTGCGAGGGCGCCCTGCGCGAAGGCGTGCTGTACGACCTGCTGGGGCGTCATCATCACGAAGACGTGCGCGAACGTACCCTGGGCTCGCTCATGGAGCGTTATCACGTCGACCAGGAGCAGGCGGCGCGGGTCGAGCGCAAGGCGCTGCATGCCTTCGACCAGGTGGCCGATGACTGGGACTTGAACGACGGGGTCTGGCGCGAGTTGCTGGGTTGGGCCGCCAAGGTCCATGAGGTGGGCCTCGATATCGCCCATTATCACTACCACAAGCACGGCGCCTACCTGATCGAGCACTCGGACTTGGCGGGTTTCTCCCGGGAAGACCAGCAGATGCTCGCGCTATTGGTCCGCGGCCACCGGCGCAACATTCCCAAGGATAAATTTGCCGAGTTCGGCGATGACGGCATCAAGCTGATTCGCCTGTGCGTGTTGCTGCGCTTCGCAATCCTGTTCCACCACATCCGCGGCACCCAGGAAATGCCCCAAGTGGTCCTGCGGGCTGATGGCGATGAACTGGACGTGCTGTTTCCTGAAGGCTGGCTGGAAGAGAACCAACTGACCCAGGCCGACTTTGCCCAGGAAGCGGAATGGCTGACTCGGGTCGGGATCATGCTGAATATTCATTGAGTCCGGCGACAACACCCACCCTTGTGGCGAGGGAGCTTGCTCCCGCTCGGCTGCGCAGCAGTCGCAGGATCTGTCTGAAATGGAATTTCCCCTGACACACCGAGCTGAATGGCTTCAGGGCTGCTTCGCAGCCCAGCGGGAGCAAGCTCCCTCGCCACAAAAGCCAAGCTCGTCTCCGGACGTTTAACGAACAGCCAACACCGGGCTGCTCAGGCGATCCAGCAAGGTCGCCTGGGCGCTGCGCGGGTTCTGGTTGCCGGTCGGCGTGTTGCGGATGTAGCGGCCGTCCGACTGCAGGCTCCAGCTGTGGGTATTGTCGGTGAGGTAGCTTTCCAACTCTTTCTTGACCCGCAGGATCAGCTTCTTGCCTTCCACCGGGAAGCAGGTCTCGACACGCTTGTCGAGGTTGCGCTCCATCCAGTCGGCGCTGGACAGGAACATCTGCTCCTCGCCGCCGTTGAGGAAGTAGAACACCCGCGTGTGCTCCAGGAACCGCCCGATGATCGAGCGCACGTGGATGTTGTGGGAGACCCCTGGGATGCCTGGCCGCAGGCAGCACATGCCGCGCACCACCAAATCGATACGCACGCCCGACTGGCTGGCCTTGTACAACGCACGGATGATCTTCGGATCGGTCAGCGAGTTGAACTTGGCGATGATGTGCGCCGGCTTGCCGTCCAGGGCGAACTGCGTCTCCCGGGCGATCATGTCGAGCATGCCCTTTTTCAGGGTGAACGGGGCATGCAGCAACTTCTTCATGCGCAGCGTCTTGCCCATGCCGATCAACTGGCTGAACAACTTGCCGACGTCTTCGCACAAGGCGTCGTCGGAGGTCAGCAGGCTGTAGTCGGTGTACAGGCGGGCGTTGGCGGCGTGGTAGTTGCCGGTGCCCAAGTGGGCGTAACGCACGATCTCACCGGCTTCACGGCGCAAGATGAGCATCATCTTGGCGTGGGTCTTGTAGCCGACCACGCCGTAGATGACCACCGCACCGGCCGCTTGCAGACGGCTGGCCAGCTGCAGATTGGATTCCTCATCGAAGCGCGCCCGCAATTCGATCACCGCCGTGACTTCCTTGCCGTTTCGCGCCGCGTCCACCAGGGCATCGACGATTTCCGAATTGGCGCCGCTGCGATACAGCGTCTGGCGCACCGCTAGGACGTGCGGGTCCTTGGCGGCCTGGCGCAGCAGGTCGACCACCGGCGTGAACGACTCGAACGGGTGCAGCAGCAGGATGTCCTGCTTGCTGATCACGCTGAAAATATTCTCGCTGTTTTGCAGCAGTTTCGGGATCTGCGGCGTGAACGGCAAGTATTGCAGTTCCGGATGGCTGTCCAGGCCAGTGATGCTGAACAGTCGGGTCAGGTTGACCGGGCCGTTGACCTGGTACAGCTCGGTCTCATGCAGGTTGAACTGCTTGAGCAGGTAGTCGGACAGGTGTTTTGGACAGGTGTCGGCCACTTCAAGGCGCACCGCATCACCGTAGCGACGGGAGAACAACTCGCCGCGCAAGGCGCGGGCCAGGTCTTCGACGTCCTCGGTGTCCACCGACAGGTCGGCGTTTCGGGTCAGGCGGAACTGATAGCAACCCTTGACCTTCATGCCCTGGAACAGGTCATCGGCATGGGCATGGATCATCGACGACAGGAACACATAGTTGTCGCCTGGGCCGCCGACGTCTTCCGGCACACGGATGATTCGCGGCAGCAGGCGCGGCGCTGGAATGATCGCCAGGCCGGAATCGCGACCGAAGGCGTCGATGCCTTCCAGTTCGACGATGAAGTTCAGGCTCTTGTTGACCAGCAACGGGAACGGGTGCGTCGGGTCGAGACCGATCGGGGTGATGATCGGCGCGATCTCGTCGCGGAAATAACGGCGCACCCAAGTCTTGATCTTGGTATTCCAGTTGCGGCGACGGATGAAGCGCACCTGATGCTTTTCCAGCTCCGGCAACAGGATGTCATTGAGGATCGCGTACTGGCGGTCCACGTGACCGTGGACCAGTTCGCTGATACGCGCCAAGGCCTGGTGCGGTTGCAGGCCGTCGGCGCCGGCCTGTTCACGGGCGAAGGTGATCTGCTTCTTCAGGCCGGCGACGCGAATTTCGAAGAACTCGTCCAGGTTGCTGGAAAAAATCAGCAGGAACTTCAGCCGCTCCAGCAACGGATAGGACTCATCCAGCGCCTGTTCCAGCACACGGATGTTGAATTGCAGTTGCGACAGCTCGCGATGGATGTACAGGCTGCTGTCATCCAGGTTCGGGATGGCAATCGCCGGAGCCGGGGCCGGCTCGGTGACGGCCGGGGGAGCGGGCTCCAGCTCCGGCGGGGTCTCGACGACTTGCTCGACCACGGGTTGAGCGTCTTTTACGGCGACTTCAGAAAGTCCTTCGGTATTCATCGCAAGTTCCTGGGAGGCTATTTCTGCTCTCGTAACAATTGGGCGGCGCGCACGGCGAAGTAGGTCAGGATGCCATCAGCACCCGCACGTTTGAAAGCGGTCAGGGACTCGAGAATCACCCCTTCGCTCAACCAGCCGTTCTGGATCGCGGCCATGTGCATCGCATACTCACCGCTGACCTGATAAACAAAGGTCGGCACTTTGAATTCTTCTTTGACCCGGCAAAGAATGTCGAGGTAAGGCATGCCCGGCTTGACCATGACCATGTCTGCCCCTTCTGACAAGTCGGCAGCTACTTCGTGCAGGGCTTCATGGGCATTGGCCGGGTCCATCTGATAAGAGGCCTTGTTGGCCTTGCCCAGGTTCAGGGCCGAGCCGACCGCGTCGCGGAACGGGCCGTAATAAGCGCTGGCGTACTTGGCCGAATAGGCCATGATGCGCACGTTAACGTGGCCTGCGATTTCAAGGGCCTCGCGGATCGCCTGGATGCGCCCGTCCATCATGTCCGACGGCGCCACCACCTGGGCACCCGCCTCGGCGTGGGACAGCGCCTGCCTGACCAGTGCATCGACGGTAATGTCGTTCTGCACGTAGCCTTCTTCATCGAGGATACCGTCTTGCCCGTGGGTGGTGAACGGGTCCAATGCCACGTCGGTGATCACCCCCAGTTCCGGGAAGCGCTCGCGCAGGGCACGGGTCGCACGCTGGGCAATGCCCTCCGGGTTCCAGGCTTCGGCGGCGTCCAGCGACTTGAGGTCTGGCGGCGTGACCGGAAACAGCGCCAGCGCCGGAATGCCCAGCTCGACCCAGTGGGCGGCTTCTTCGAGCAGCAGGTCGATGGTCAGGCGTTCAACCCCAGGCATCGACGCCACCGCTTCGCGACGGTTCTCACCGTCCAGCACGAATACCGGCAGGATCAGGTCATCGGTGGTCAGCACGTTTTCACGCACCAGCCGACGAGAAAACTCATCACGGCGGTTGCGACGCAGCCGGGTGGCGGGGAACAGACGATTGGCGGGGGTAAAGCTCACGGCAGACTCCTGGGCCCGCAAACGGGCGAGCGTGACAGTTATATGCGGACATTATGACGAACGTATGACAGTTGTGCTAAGGCGCGACCGGTAGTCGCAGGCATTGTCTTCTGTAGGAAATGTTCACGTCGAGACACATCTCGATACTTTCCTGAATGTGCCTGAAGGGTTAGGCTGCGCGTTCATTTCGCCAGCACCCAGACAATGCTCCAACAATTTCTGCATGACTTCGGCTACTTGGCCTTGTTTATCGGCACGTTCTTCGAAGGCGAAACCATCCTCGTGCTCGCAGGTTTCCTGGCGTTCCGTGGCTACATGGACATCAACCTGGTAGTGGTCGTGGCGTTTTGCGGCAGCTACGCGGGCGATCAGCTGTGGTATTTCCTGGGGCGCAAGCATGGGCGCAAGCTCCTGGCCCGCAAGCCACGCTGGCAACTGATGGGTGATCGCGCGCTGGAGCACATTCGCAAGCATCCGGACATCTGGGTCCTGAGCTTTCGCTTTGTCTATGGTTTGCGCACGGTGATGCCGGTGGCGATCGGCCTTTCGGGCTATCCGCCGGGCCGCTACCTGCTGCTTAACGGCATTGGCGCGGCAATCTGGGCGACAGCGCTGGCCGCCGCTGCCTATCACTTCGGCGCGGTGCTCGAAGGCATGCTGGGCAGCATCAAGAAATACGAGCTGTGGGTTTTGGGTGCCTTGCTGTTGCTGGGCTTGGGCTTGTGGCTGCGTCGACGCATCAAGAATGCGCGACTGGCCAAGAAAGTCCTTGAGGCCGAGCGCCTCGAACAAGCCAAGGCCGGCGAACCTACGACGCCAACCGAGTAAGCCGGCTGCGGCAGCCGTACAGCTTCATGTCCACGGGCGATTCTCCTGGGCTACAACATCACCGCGTCCCTTATCAAGTCCTTGATAAGCCACCGCCGCATCGGCCCATAACTGCGCATTGAACTGCAGGTGTGCCCAGAGTGGGTTACAGCCCGCCAGCGGCGTGGTCACGCCAAAAATCACCGGCTCGCAATCGTCTTCTTCCTGAAAGACACCGAACAGACGGCCCCAAATAATGAACACACCGCCGTAGTTGCGATCCATGTAGAGAGGGTCGGCCAGATCCCCCTATGGCAACGAGTGGCAAATTAGTGGACATTTAACGCCATGTATCTGGAGAAAAGCCCATGAGCAAAAAAGTTGCAGTGATCCTTTCCGGCTGTGGCGTGTATGACGGCGCAGAGATCCACGAAAGCGTGATTACCCTGCTGCGCCTGGACCAGCGTGGCGCTCAGGTCCAGTGCTTCGCGCCCAACATTGCCCAACTGCACGTGATCAATCACCTGACCGGCGAAGAGATGCCCGAGAGCCGCAACGTCTTGGTAGAGTCGGCGCGTATCGCCCGGGGCAACGTGAAAGACCTGCGCGAAGCCAGGGTCGAGGATTTTGATGCGCTGATCGTGCCCGGTGGCTTCGGCTCGGCAAAGAACCTGTCCAATTTCGCCATCGAAGGCGCCGGATGCAGCGTCCAACCAGAAGTCCTGGCACTGACCGAGGCCTTTGCCGAGGCCGGGAAGCCAGTGGGGCTGATCTGCATTTCACCGGCCCTGGCGGCAAAGATCTATGGCCCGGGAGTGACCTGCACCATCGGCACGGATGCCGACACAGCTGCGGCCGTGACCAAGATGGGCGGGACGCATGAAGAATGCCTGGTCACCGACATCGTTGAAGACACCGCCCGCAAACTGGTCAGCACGCCCGCCTACATGTTGGCGCAGAACATCAGCGAAGCTGCTTCAGGCATCAACAAGCTGGTGGACCGGGTGTTGGAACTGACGCACGAAAACGACGCCTGACACCATCCGACCTGGCGGGAAGGCTCAGGACAAGCGGGCCAAACGCGTCAGTATCCGGTCCAGCGCATTGGCAAACCCCTGCTTGTCCCGTTCGCTGTAAGCCGCCGGGCCGCCGGCCATATGCCCCTGTTCACGCAGATCGGTGAACAGGTTGCGCACCGCCAGGCGGTCACCCATGTTCTGCGCGTCGAACTCCTTGCCGCGGGGATCCAGGGCAGCGACGCCCTTCTTCACGAGACGGTCGGCCAACGGCACGTCGCTGCAAATCACCAGTTCACCCGGCACGGCATGCTCCACCAGATAGTCGTCCGCCGCGTCAGGACCGCTGGGCACCACGATCAGCTTCACCAGGGCCAGGCCCGGCTTGGTCTGCGGTTGCCCGGCGACCAGCAGCACCTCGAACTGGCGCTTCAAGGCGAACTTGACCACCAGCTCCTTCGCCGCCTTCGGGCAGGCATCGGCGTCGATCCATACACGCATTGCGTTGTTTCCTCATGTTGATGTTCAGGAAACCTGAACTCGACGCTTCTGCGCCACCCAGCTACGCCCGTACAACACAACGATGGCCGTCATCGCCACAGCCTGGGCCGCGAGTGAATACGCATCGGCATGGATGCCCAGCCAATCGAAGTCGAAAAAGGCCACCGGGTGGGTGCCGAAGATCCCGGCTTCCTGCAAGGCCTTCACCCCATGCCCGGCGAATACCACCGACAACGCACATAGCAGCGCAGCGTTGATGCTGAAGAACAGCGCCAGCGGCAATTTCGCCGAACCTCGCAAAATCACCCAGGCCAACCCTACCAGCAGGACCAGCGCCGTCGCGCCGCCCGCCAGCACGGCGTCATGCCCGGCAGGACCGGCCTGCAGCCATAGGGTTTCGTAAAACAGGATCACTTCGAACAGCTCCCGATAGACCGAGAAGAACGCCAGGATGGCAAAGCCGAAACGACCACCGCCGCCCACCAGGCTGCTCTTGATGTAGTCCTGCCAGGCCGCTGCGTGGCGTCGGTCGTGCATCCACACCCCCAACCACAGCACCATCACGCTGGCGAACAACGCCGTCGCACCTTCAAGCAGCTCCCGCTGCGCGCCGCTGACGTCGATCACATACGCAGCCAGGCCCCAGGTCGCCAAGCCGGCAAGCAATGCCAACCCCCAACCGACGTTGACGCTGCGAACCGCCGATTGCTGCCCGGTGTTGCGCAGGAACGCCAGGATAGCCGCCAGCACCAGAATCGCTTCGAGGCCTTCACGCAGCAAGATCAGCAAGCCGGAGATGTAGCTCAGCGACCAGCTCAATCCATCACCGCCCAACAGGCCGGCGGACTCCTTCAACTTGGCCTTGGCAACGTCCAGACGCTGCTCGGCCTGCTCGACTGGCAAGCCATCCTGCAGTGATTGACGGAAGGCCATCAAGGTCTTTTCGGTGTCTTTACGCACGTTGGCGTCGACGTTATCGAGGGAGCTTTCCACCAGCTCGAAGCCTTCCAAGTACGCCGCTACCGATAAGTCGTACGCCTGGTCACGATCACCGGCACGATACGCCGCGATGCTTTTGTCCAAAGTCGCGGCGGTGTAGTCGAGCAACTGCGCCGGACCGCGCTGCACTTGTGGTGGCTGGGCCCGCTGGGCGCGGAAAGTTGCGGCCGACGCAGGGCCCTGGGCGGCCAGGATTTCCGCCGGGGTCTGGCGGGCGAGGTCGGCGAGGTTGTACGGCTGTTCACTCTTGGCCGCCGCCGGGTCGGCGCTGAAGCTGGCAATGTAGGTCGCCAGGTCCCAACGCTGACGGTCATCGAGCTGGTCAGCGAAGGCCGGCATGTCCGTGCCTTCGACGCCCATGCCCAATGTGTTGTAGATCGCATAGAGGCTCAGCCGATCCAGGCGTTGGCCGTCACGCAGGTTCGCGGGTGGCGGCTCCAGGCCGACGCCGGCAGGACCGTCGCCGGCGCCAGTGTCCCCGTGGCAGACCGAGCAATGCTGGGCGTACAGCGGCGCACCGCGGGTCGGATCCGGGGTGATGATCGGCGCCTGGCTGACTTCGTACGCCACGGCCAGCTGTGCGCCCAACTGCCGCGCCAGGCGGGAAACGTCACCACCGTCCTGGCGCTCGGTAATCGCCTTGTGCAAAGAATTGATGCCTTGACTCAACTCGGCCTTTTCCGGTTTGGCCGGCAGTGCGCCGACCAGCCCCTCCAGCGCCCCGGTAAATTCAAGTTGCTCACGGTATTCAGCCTCGTCGACGACCTTTCCGGCCTCGACAGTTGCCGGGTAATCCGCCCCGATGTAATCCAACAAATGCAGGGCCTGGGGCGCACCTTCAATAGGGTCAGCCAGCAAGCTGGCACTGCATAGCGCAAGCAAGGGCAACGCCAGCCAGGCCAGGAAACGAAACGGGGCAGTCATGAATGACTCTCGATTGGAAATAAGAAGTAACACATTGTTCACTTCCAATGCCCTTGGCTCAAGTGCCGATGCGCTTTCGGCGCACATTTTCATCGGATGTTCATGCTTTGGAGATGACATCACAAAAACATCATTTAGCGATTAAAAAGCCACTATCTAACTAAAACCCCTGTTTATAATGCGCGGCCCTCTTATAGACAGACGGCATAAACGCTCCTCTGGTCTTGAGGAACCGACGGCACCCCGGTGCCTGTCCGTGGATCGTCCCAGCCCGACCCGCACACCCGGCTGATACTCAGGGAAGAAGTGTTCATGGCATCCCGTGCCCTTTTTTCGGTCGCCCTTGGCGCGATCACTTTGCTGTCCGGCTGTTCTGCCTTTCGCAATTACGACAGCGAGTTGGCCCAGACCAATCAGCAACTGGCCTCCGGCAACGTCGACGCGGCGTTGACCCTGCTGGAAAAGAACAATTCCGGCCAGGACAAAGACCTGCTGTATTTCTTCGAAAAAGGCGAGCTGCTGCGCGCCAAGGGCGACCTCTCCGGCAGCCAGACCGCCTGGGGCAGCGCCGACCAGCAAGTCGGGCAGTGGGAAGACGCCGTCAAGCTCGATACCGCCAAGTACCTGGCGCAGTTCGGCAGCTTCCTGGTCAACGACAAAGTCCGGCGCTACGAGGGCTACGACTATGAAAAAGTCATGCTCACCACGCAGATGGCCTTGAACTTGCTGGCCGTGAACGATTTCGACGGCGCCCGGACGCAGATCAAGAAGACCCACGAGCGCGAAGCCGTGATCGCCGACTTGCGCGACAAGGAATACCTCAAGCGCGAGGAGGACGCCGAGAAGCAAGGAGTCACGACCGAATACAAGGACCTGCGAGGTTATCCGGTGGCGAGCCTGGACGCCCCGGAAGTGGTGAGCCTGAAAAACAGTTATCAGAGCGCGTTCAGCCATTACCTGGCCGGTTTCGTCTACGAAGCCCTGGGTGAAAAAGATCTGGCCGCCCCGGGTTATCGCAAAGCCGCCGAACTGCGCCCCAACACACCGCTGCTGGAGCAGGCGCTGCTCAACCTCGACAAGCCTGCCGCCAAGGACGACGACAGCGACATCCTGGTCGTGGTGCAGAGCGGCCTGGCACCGTCCCGGGATTCAATCCGCGTCCCGCTGCCCTTGCCCATCAGCGGCAATCTGGTCATCACGCCATTGTCGTTCCCGCTGATCAAGCCAGACACGTCCACCGCTACCTTTACCCAGATCGGCATCGACGGCCGTCAGCTGGACCTGACCCAGCTCAACAGCACCACGGCCATGTCCCGCCGCGCCCTGCGCGATGACATGCCAGGGATCATCCTGCGCACTTCCGTGCGGGCGATTACCCGTGGCGTGGCGCAAAAACAGATCAACGAAACCAATCCCCTGGCCGGCCTGGCCGTGGGCATCACCTCGGCCGTGCTCGAAGGCGCCGACACCCGGACCTGGCGCACCCTGCCGGATTACACCCAGGTGGTGCGCCTGCGCCTGAAAAAAGGCGAACACCAGGTCACCCTGCCCAGCGCGGTAGGCGGCTCGGTGGTCAAGGTCAAGATCGACCAGCGTTACCAAGTCATCAGCCTGCGGGCGGTGGGCAATCAGGTCTTCGCCGGCGGCCTCGCGGCCCAGGTGATCCCGAGCGCCAACCCGACCGCCATCGCTCTCAAGCAACCTTAAGAACGGAGTCTTGTTCACATGCGTTTAAAACTGATCGCCGTCGGCGTCCTGGCCTTGCTGGCCGGTTGCGCCACCCCGCCGCCGGAACCCGGCAGCGCCGCCAGCAAGGTCGTGGCGATGGGCAAGACCAAGAATATCGTGGTCGGCGCCATGCGCGTCGCCCGGGAAAACGGCTACATGACCGTCAACGTGCAGTTGAGCAATACCAGTTTCAACAACAAGACGATGTATTACCGCTTTGCCTGGCTGGGGCCGGAAGGTTTTCCGATCGCGGAAGAGGAAAGCTGGAAAACCCTGACGCTGTATGGCGAACAGACGCGCTTCCTGCCGGCCATTGCGCCAACATCCAAGGCGGTGGACTTCCGTTTGGAAATCAACACCCCGTAAGGCTGGCCGGACAAAAACCTTTTTGCAGTTATTTGAGAGCACCCACATGTTTGTACGCATTTCATCCCTTGCCCTCGTCGCCCTGCTCGTCAGCGGCTGCGCCAACAATTCACCGGTCCTGGGCAACAAGAACATCAGCTATGGCGACACCAAGGCCGTGGAAACCGTCACCAACGAGTTCGGCTCCACCGACCTGCAAATGATCGCCGAATCCATGACCCGCTCCCTCGCCCAATCGGGCGTCTTGCAGGGCCGTCCGGTGGTCCAGGTCTATGACGTGAAGAACAAGACCAGCGAATACATCGATACCCGCGAAATCACCACCAGCATCAAGACCCAACTGATGAAGACCGGCGCGGCACGCTTTGCCAGCGACAACAACGCCATGGACAGCCAGGTTGACCAGCTCAAGCTGCAAAACCAGAGTGGCCTGTACAAAAAGAGCACCGTGGCCAAGACCGGCAACATGATCGCAGCCAAATATCGCATCGAGGGTTCCATCAGCTCGATCGTCAAGCGCAGCGAAGACTACAAGGACGTCTTCTACAAATTCAGCCTGCAATTGATCGACGTTGAAAGCGGTCTGGCCGAATGGATGGACGAGAAAGAAATCCGCAAGACGACGGAGCGCTAACCCATGCGCACATGGATCGGCATTATGGCCCTGGCTTGCGCGTTCAGCGCGCAGGCGGCCCCAAGAGTCGCAGTGACTGACCTGGCGTATCAGGAACGCGTGGAGGAATACATCCATACGGTTTCGGCCCAGAGCAATTTCCAGGCGAACCCCTACAGCGCCAGCGCTTCGTCAAGCTACAGCGAGATGGAGGCCACCAGCAGCTATATCGAGCAAGGTGAACTGCGCAAGTTTACCGGTGACATCAAGGGTGAAATCCTGCGCAGCGGGATGTTCCAGCTGGTGCAGGGCACGCCGTATACGGCATCGTCCAAGGGCGACGTCTACGACGTGATCAAGCGAATCAAGGCGGGAAATTTCAAGGGCGCCGACTACGTGCTGTTCGGCACCGTGTCGGACATCGATTTCACCCGCGACATCAACGAACTGGGCACTGCAGACAGTTACTCGGCTGTGCTTGCGCTGACGCTGGTGGCCGATTTCAGCCTGATCAATACCAAGACCTTTGAAATCACCTCGGCGTTTACCGCCATGGGCGAAGGCCAGGACACCAAGCTGTTGAACCATCGGGACGTGCGCATAAGCCTCAATCGTCCGCGGGTGGTACGTGAGGTGTCCAAGGCCCTGGGAGAAGACGTGGCGCGGCAGATGAGCGAGCAGCTCGGCGGCCCGAGCCATGAACGGGCTGGGGAACCGGTGCAGCGTAATAACCTGCCGAGGGATACGGCGCCGGTGATCCTGCGCTGAATCGCATTGCCAGCTAACTGCTTTTTCGTGGCGAGGGAGCTTGCTCCCTCGCCACAAAAGCTCACCTTCGCCGCAGTAGCTACACCGAAGCCCTGCGAATCGTCGCCAGCAAACCCGCCGCGCCGATGAACAGCCCGGCAAAGGTTCGGTTCATCCGCCGTTGCTGTTTCGGCGTGCGCAACAGGCGCAGGACCTTGGACGCCAGTCCGGTGTACCCGGCCATGACGATGAGGTCGACGCAGATCATGGTCAGGCCCAGGATCAGGTATTGCTTGATCAAGGGTGCGTGGGGATCGATGAACTGCGGCAGCACCGCAAGCATGAACACCAAGGCCTTGGGGTTGCTGATGTTGACCAGGAAGCCTCGAAACACCAGCGCCAGCGGCTTGCCGATGGGTCGCACGGCCGCGTCGTCGCTGAGGTCAGCGGGAATGGCCCGCCACTGCTTGACACCCAGATAGACCAAGTACGCGACGCCAAACCATTTGATCGCATAGAACGCGGTGGCGGACGCGGTGAGGATCGCGCCAACACCCGCCGCGACGATCACGATTTGCAGCGCCAGGCCCAACTGCAAGCCCAGGGCGTTCCAATATCCGCGCCAAAAGCCGTATTGCAGGCCGCTGGACATCGATGCAATCGCACCCGCGCCCGGCGAAAGGCTGATAACCCAACATGCGGCGAAGAACGCCAGCCACGTTTCCAGCAACATCGCACACCTCGGCTCAGACTCGTCGAAACGAATAAGCTAATGCGCCGCCGTGCGGATCACCACCGTTTTTTTCCGAAACCAGGGGGAATCGGTCTACTCGACAAAACCGCCGACCGGGAAGGCCTCGCTGCCACGCCAGCGTCGGACCGAACGCTGGAAGAACAGACTATTGGGCACTTGCACCATGGAACTACCGGTACCCAGTTCTTCGGGTTCGATCAGCGTGGTGTAGAGCAGGTTGATGGCCACGACCCGCCCCTTGATGCCGGGTTTGTCGGTGGCCTCTACCAGCTCGACCACGTCACCGAGGCGGAACGGCCCGACGGTGTAGATCAGAATGGCGCACAGCAGGTTCGACAGCACGCTCCAGATCGCGAAGAACGCCACCGCCGCCACCGCGACGAACCCCGACAACGCGGTCCACAGCACGGTGGCAGACACGCCCAGGCGCTCCAGGGCCACCAGCACCGCGCTGCCCATGATCAGCCAGCGCAGCACGCCACGCAGGATGATCACCAACTGGGTCGGCAATGGGTAGCGTTCGCCAAGGCCCGTCAGCGCGCGCGCCACGAAACGTTGGGCAACATAACCCGACAACAGGATCAGCAGGATTTGCACGCCGAGCCAGATCGGCTCGATCCACATGACGGGTATGGGCAAGGACAACGCTTCCATCAGGACAACGCCTCCAACTCCGCTTGCAGGTTTTCGAGCAATTCCAGGGCTAGCATCCACGCCTCCTCAAGTTCCGCTTCCTTGACCTTCAGCCTGGCCTGTTCAGCCAGCAGATCACGCAGCTCATCCTTGCGTGCCGCCTCGTAGAGACCACTGTCGCCAAGGCTGGTTTCGATTTTCTGCAGTTTCTCATGCAGCTTGCCCAACTCGGCTTCGAGCTTGTCGGCCTCGCGCTTGTGCGGCGCCAATTGCTGACGCAACGCCGCGGCGGCCTGGCGCTGGGCTTTCTTGTCGGTCTTGTCCGGGTTCACCGGCGTGCTGCTGACGGGTGCGTTGCGCTGGCGATATTCCACCAGCCAGCGCGCATAGTCTTCGAGGTCGCCATCGAACTCTTCGACTTTGCCGTCGGCCACCAGGAAAAAGTTGTCCGTGGTGCTCTTGAGCAAGTGCCGATCGTGGGACACCACCAGCACCGCCCCGCTGAATTCCTGCAAGGCCATGGTCAAGGCCAGGCGCATTTCCAGGTCCAGGTGGTTGGTCGGTTCGTCGAGCAACAACAGGTTCGGCCGGTCCCAAGCGATCAGCGCCAGCGCCAGTCGAGCCTTTTCGCCACCGGAAAAATTCAGCACCGGCTCGTCGATCCGTGCACCGCGGAAGTCAAAACCGCCAAGGAAATCCCTCAGCGTCTGCTCGCGCTCGGTCGGCGCCAGGCGTTGCAGATGCAGCAACGGACTGGCCTTGGCATCCAGGGAATCCAATTGATGCTGGGCGAAATAGCCGACCACGGTGTTTTCACCCCGCGTCAGGCGTCCGGCCAACGGCTGCAGCTCACCGGAAAGGTTCTTGATCAGGGTCGACTTGCCGGCACCGTTGGGCCCCAGCAGACCGATTCGCGCACCGGGGGTCAATTGCAACTTGACCTTCTCCAGAACGGTTTTATCGCCATAGCCCAATCGCGCGTCGGACAGATCGATCAGCGGACTGGATATCTTGGACGATTCGCGGAAGACAAAATCGAACGGCGAATCGACATGGGCCGCCGACAGCTCTTCCATCCGCTCCAGTGCCTTGATCCGGCTCTGGGCCTGGCGGGCCTTGGTGGCCTGGGCCTTGAAGCGAGCGATGTAGCTTTCCATGTGCGCACGCTGCGCCTGCTGCTTCTCGTACGCCTGCTGCTGTTGCGCCAGGCGCTCGGCGCGGGCACGCTCGAAGGCGCTATAACCGCCGCGGTACAAGGTGATCTTGCGCTGGTCGACGTGCGCGACGTGATCCACCACGGCGTCGAGGAAGTCGCGGTCGTGGGAAATCAGCAGCAGCGTGCCGGGATAGTTCTTGAGCCAGTCCTCAAGCCAAATGATCGCGTCGAGGTCGAGGTGGTTGGTGGGCTCGTCGAGCAACAGCAGGTCCGACGGGCACATCAAGGCTTGCGCCAGGTTCAGGCGCATCCGCCAGCCACCGGAGAAATCGCCGACCTGGCGATCCATCTGCTCGTTGGTAAAACCCAGCCCGGCCAGCAATTTGCGTGCGCGGGCATCGGCGGTGTAGCCGTCGGCGCTATCGAGCTCGGAGTGCAGGCGAGCCTGGGCGGCGCCATCATGGGCCGCTTCGGCGGCCTCAAGGTCGCGCTGAACCTGACGCAGACGCAAGTCGCCGTCGAGCACATAATCCACCGCCAGGCGTTCGAGCGTATCGACCTCCTGGCGCATATGGGCAATGCGCCAATCGGCCGGCAGGAAGCAATCACCGGAATCGGGGTGCAACTCGCCGCGCAACAAAGCGAACAGGCTTGATTTGCCGGCGCCGTTGGCACCGATGAGGCCGGCTTTGTGGCCGGCGTGCAGGGTCAGCTCGGCGTCTTCTAGCAGACGTTGCGGGCCACGCTGTAAAGTCAGGTTCTGAAGTCGAATCATAATGGCGGCGGAGTCTACCAGCTTCGCTCGCAACTGGCGCGAGTAGCACGATGTCCTCTGATCTATGGAGCTTTGCGGTCAACCTTTATGCCAAGCCTGGCGTGGAGCCTGCGTGCCTGGCGCTACAGGCGTGTGGCGCGAACGTCTGCCTGGTGCTTTGTGGGCTGTGGCTGGAACGACGCGGTGTGATGTGCAACGAACAACGACTGCAACAGCTTTGGCAGCTGGCCGAGCCTTGGGACGCAGCGGTCGTACAACCGTTGCGCACGTTGCGTACCCGATGGAAAGAGCACGCCCTCCGGAACACAGGGCTGAGTGATCTTCGCGAACAGGTCAAGAGGCTGGAACTGGAAGCCGAACGGCAATTGCTCGAACGATTGGAGGCAGCGGCCCAAAGCTGGCCAGAAGGACAACAGCAAGATGCAGCGCAATGGCTGCCAAGGCTGGCGGCGAGCGCCGACCTACCCAACCACGACGCGCTGCATCAGCTGCGCGTCGCGGTATCGCGTGCTTAAGAAGCGCTAGGTGGCGTGGTGCTCGATGCCGTGGTGACGCTTGGATTCAGCGCCGGTGCTGGCGTGCTCGCCGCAGGAGCGGATGTCGCTGCTGGCGTGGTTGCTGGAGCCGCAGGCTTGGCGGCTGGAGCAGTCGCCGGTTTTGCCGCAGCGGGCTTCTTCACGGCAGGCTTGGCAGCAGGTTTTGCAGCGGCCGGCTTGGTCGCGGCGGGTTTAGCGGCAGGCTTGGCCGCAGCAGGCTTGGCCGCAGCTTTGGCAGCAGCTGGCTTGGCCGTTGGCTTCGCAACTGGCTTGGCCGCGGCGGGTTTTGCAGCAGCAGTCTTGGCTGCCGCAGGCCTGGTTGCCGGTTTGCCAGCGGCAGGTTTCGTGGCTGCTTTGGCAGCAGGTTTGGCAGCAGCAGTTTTCGTCGCGGCGGGTTTGGCGGTGACGGTCTTAGCGGCAGGCTTGGCAACCGGCTTGGTGGTCGCTTTTGCAGCAGGCTTGGCAGCAGCGGGTTTGGCGGCCGCGGTTTTTGCAGCAGGCTTGGCGGCAACCTTGGTGGAGGCGGTTTTCGCGACAGGTTTCACAGCGCTGGCGGCAGCGGTTTTTTTCGCGGCGGGTTTGGCCGCTGGCTTGCCAGGCGCTTTTGCCCCAGCCTTGACGGCTGGCTTGGCAACCACCTTGGCCGCGGGTTTTGCCGCGACAGGTTTAGCGGCCGGTTTCTTGGCCGATACAGCGGCAGGCTTGGCAGCACGAAGACTCAGCGCCTTGCTCGCAGCTTCCTGGACGCGACCGACACCTTGGGCCAACTTCAGGCTTTCCTGGGCATCACGTTTGAGTTGGAGGATGTACGCACGGGTTTCGGATTGACGATCCTTCAAGGCATCGAGCAAGTTTTCGAGTTCTTTCACGCCGTCCTTGGCCTTGGCTTGTGCCTTGGCCTTGCCGGCGGTTGCCGCGTCTTGCAGCTTGGTGCGCGACTTGTGCAGTTTTTCCTGCGCCTTGCCGCGTTGCTTTTCCAGTTTGGCGAGCAGTTTTTCAGCATCAGCCAGGGCTTGGGAGCAGGCATTTTCCAAATGCTCGAGCAAGCTGCCCGACAGTTGTTGGAGCAAGTGCAACGGAGTATTTACAGGCTTCTTGGTGGCCGACATGGTTTACCTCCTGACTGACGTGAGTGCGGCTCATACTAGACCTCTGCTTGAACCGCCGCTAGGGCATGTTGACACTACTCATGGCGTTGCGTTGCACGAGACGAAAAATCTTCTGCGTCGTCGCCTGGGCAACTCGCTTTTATTGATATCGGCACTGGCATAATCCCTCGAATCGAGGCCGGAGAAAGAACACATGTCGCGTCACCTTTTTTTACTCCTTTGCATGGTTTGCTCCATGGCTCAGGCCGCCGAAAAAACCAACGCAAACGATGCCCGCGACCTGGCCTACAGTCTCGGCGCAAGCCTGGGCGAACGCCTGCGCCAAGACGTGCCCGACCTACAGATACAGGCTCTGGTCGAAGGTCTGCAACAAGCCTACCTCGGCAAGCCATTGGCCCTGGAGGATGAACGCATCGAACGAATCCTGGCCGAACACCAGGCGCAACTGACGGCGCAGTCGGCAACACCGCAAGAAGCAATGGCGCTGAAGACGGAGCAGAAATTTCTCAGCGAGGAAAAAAACCGGCCAGGCGTCCAGCAACTGCCGGACGGCATTCTGCTGACCGAACTCAAGTCAGGCAGCGGCGCGAAAGCCGGACCCCACGGCAAGGTCCAGGTGCGGTATGTCGGTAAATTGCCGGACGGCACCGTATTTGATTCCAACCATCAGCCGCAGTGGTTCAACCTTGACAGCGTGATTGATGGCTGGCGCAGCGCACTGCCGCAGATGCCGGTGGGCGCGAAGTGGCGCTTGGTGATTCCCTCGACCCTGGCCTATGGCGCCGAAGGTGCAGGAGACGTGATTCCTCCATTCACGCCGCTGGTGTTTGAAATCGAATTGCTCGGCGCGACGACCTGAAGCCTTGAACGAAAAACGGCGCGCAATGCGCACCGTTTCCTGTTACTGCAAGCCCCTCAAGCCTGGGCGGTAGCCTCTTCCTTGTGGGCGTTGTGCAGCACCTCGATCAGGCAATCCTCCAGCTCGAAACGCTCATGCAACAAACCGCCCAGTTCCTTGAATTTTTCCGCTACGCATTTGCCTTCATCGCAGAGGTCATTGAAGGCCAGCAGCTTCTCGGTAATGACGTCGATGCGCGGATAAATCGTATCGGCCAGTTCCAGGCCACGCTTGTCATTGAAGGCCTTCGCCTCGCCCGTCAGCTGTTCGTAGATCTCGAAATGACCGGCCGACACATAGTCCACCAGCACACCGCAAAACTCCTGCAAAGGCTTGCGACTTTCACTCAGTGCTTCAGGCTTGTCGCCAAGAGCATCATAGGCTCGAACCAGTTCGTGACGCTCCTGCAACCAGCGGTCGATCAGCAGATGCACCCCACCCCAGCGTTCCTGAGCATTCTGACAACTTTCGAGCATGGTGATTTCTTCCCTTCTGAGTCATCCCCTCGCAGTCTGAAACACGCCTGTATAACCAGGGGCAAGCCAGACACAACATGATCGAGTGGCATGATTCCAATGATACGTGCGGGCCAGATTATGCCCGCACGACAGCTGCTTCAAGGTACGCAGGAGATAAAGTTCATACAAGTGTTTAATCCAGCGCCCGGACCAACTGCGACGTCTTGCCACTAAAGGGCCGTAGCAGGGCATTCCAGGCCAGGCGCAACAGCAGGTAGGTCATCGAAACAGATACGGCGAGAAAAAACAGCAGGCTCCATTCGGGGACGCTCAGATCGAACAGCGTCCAAGTGATGTTCGTGCAATCGGACGCGCCATTGGCAACGTGACGCATGGCGTGCCACCAGGAATCTGCCCCTCTCAGGTGGGTAATGCAGTCAGGCCAAAGCTCATCAGAACCGGTCTGCACCAGAACATTGCGCCACGCCAGGGCCAGCCCTGCCGACGCGAAAATCACCGCCGTTGCTGCATAAACCATGCAGCCCCTTCGGCCTGGGCCATGTACGCATGCACCCAGGCAATTCATCAGGAACAGCATCAGGCATAACCGTTGCAGAATGCACAAGCTGCACGGGGAAAGGCCGACCGCGTATTCCAGATAACTGGCGACGCCCAAAGCCAAGGCTGCTGCGATGGAAGCCATGAAAAACAAGAAGCGTGAGCTGGCCAAAGACATGGCGGTTCCGTAACAGGAGAGACAAGCTGTTACGGTAGAGGAAAGCCCTCTGGCCTTTCAAGGCAGGCTGTTGCGGAGAGTTCGCCAGGAGTGGATGGAATTCCCGACAGACATCATGGGACTTAGCGTCATCAGCCGTAGGACTTTGCTGAAGGCACGCCGGGAGCCCCTAAATCGGACGAAATTCAACGCTTCCCCGCTACAGTGCCTTCGCCACAAACAACATCCGTCTCAAGTGGCCAGGACTTGGGACGAAACCGGCAAGGGCGCCGCCAGCAAGCGCTCATCCAGCAATCCCAAGCCCTCCTGGAACAACTGATTACTGCGCTCGGCGTCCCCCAGCTGTGCCAGCAACCGGGCCAGCTCCGCACACGCCTCGGGATTGCGCTGGGCCCGCAGGCTGCTTTCGAGATAATCCCTGGCCTTGCCCCATAAACTGTTTTGCAGGCACAGGCGCCCCAACGTCAGGAGCAGGCTCGGATCATTCGGATGGTCCTTGAGCCAACCCTCGGCCGCTTGAAGTTGCCGGATCGGATCACCGCCACGAACCAATCCGTACAAACGTGCCAGGTGGCTGTCGTAATGGCGCTTGAGCGCGGCCCGCAAAACCTCTTCGGCTTCCACTTGGGCCCCCAGTTGCCGAAGTTGCTCGGCGTAGGCCAATACCAGTGCCGGCTCCTGGCGCTGGGCGGAGGTCAGCTGTTGCCAGGCGCGGCTGAGCGATTGCAGGCCGACACTGCCGTCGGCTTCGCGTTGAGCCGCCAGGGTGAGGTTCTCGCCCCAGGCCCGACGCTCCAGTTCCGCCAGTTCGGCCGCTGGCAGGACTTTGTCCTTGCGCAACTCCGGCAGCAGCCGGATCACCGCCGACCAATCCCCGCGTTGCTGGTGCAGTCGCTGGAGTTGGCGCAAGGTCTGGGCATTATGGGGATGACGTTCATGCATGGCTTGCAGCGTGCCCAGCGCACCGTCGGTGTCGCCCCGATCCGTCTGCAGTTGCGCATGCGTCAACGCAATGGCCAGCTCAGCCTGGGGCTGGCGCTCCAGGGCACGCTCCAGCAGACTGTCGCTTTGCTCGTAGAGGCCTTGCTCATTGGCCGCACGGGCGGCACCGAGGTAATACAGCAGGGGTTGGCGCTCGGCTTCGGCGGCACGATGCAAATGTCGCTGGGCGCTGGCCCAGCGCCCTTCGGCCAAATCCAACTGGCCGTGTTCGATCGCCACTTGCACGCGACGGCTGCGATTGCGTCGCGACCACGGGTTGACCACGCCACTGGAAGTAGTCACCAGCCCGATCAACGCACTCGCGCCCCGCCACACCAGCCAGAGCACCGCGACCAACGCCAGGGTGACCCAGAGTCCGGCTTCGTAACGGAAATTCTTGTACGCCACCAGCACGTAACCCGAATGCTCGGCAATCGCCATGCCGAGCACGGCGGCAACGGCAATGACGACGAACAGAATCACGTAGAGGCGTTTCATGGCGTGGTCTCCTGCTCGCCCGCCTTGGGCATCGGCTTGACCGATTCCTCGGCATTCACATTGCGGCGCTCAAGATAGGCCTGGACGGCGCTCAGGGTGCCGGTCAGGTCCGGCGTGACCACCGTCACCGGCGACTTGCTCAGTTCAACGACTCGCTCAAGCATGACTTTGCTCTGCGGGTTGTCCTGATTGAAATTGTTCTTGAGCACGTCACGAGCTTCGGCCAGCGCCTGGGTATACACCGCTGCCTGGCCGTTGAGGGCGGCCCATTGCGCCTGCTCCAGCGCCAGGCTCAAGGCCAGGCGCACCTGCATCAGGCTCTGCCCGGCCAGGAGCGGGCGGACGTTTTCGTCGGCATTGAAATCGATGCGGATGTAACGCGAGAGTCGGTCCCACCACTGCGCCCACCGGCTGGCGCCATCGCCATCGGCGGTCAGGCCCAACAGGGATTCACCGCGATCCTTGTATTCGGGAGCCAGCTCCGAAAGCTTCAGCACCTGGTCACGCAGGGCGCCCAGTTGCAAGAACAAGCCGGTGCGATCCGGTTGTTCGGTACTGCGCAGCGCTGCAAGGGTCTTGGCCAACTGCTCGCGAGCGGCGAACGAGCCCGGGTCGTTCTGTTCGCGCAGGATTTCGTCCGCGCCCTGGACCAGCGCCTGAGCGCTGCTGATGTCTTGCAGCGCTGAAAGACGCAGGCTGGCCAGGCGCAACAGATGTTCGGCCTCGGCCAGGCGCCAATCCTTGCGACTGGCACCCAACACGGTTTCCAGGCGCTGATTGAGGCGTTGCTGATCGCCTTGCAACTGGGCGACCTGGCGCCGCCGCTCTTCCAGCTCTTGAGCCGGCGGCAGTTGCTCCAGGCGCTCGTTCAGGCGTTGATCATTGAGCTTCAGGCTCTGAGCCTGGTCATTGAGCGCCTGGACCTGGGCGGATTGTTGTTGGGTATTGGCCTGCAAGTGACGCACTTGCCAGATGCCCCAACCACCCACGGCTACGCCAGCGGCGCCCAACAACAACGCGACAATTGCCAGGCCGTTGCCGCGACGCGGCGCCGTGGGGGCCGGCGTTTCAATCGGCGCTTCGATCGCTGGCTGGTCTTGATCTTTTGGCAAGGCTGTTTCGCTCACGTATCCATCCTTTGCATTAGAAAACGGCACGGATTGTTCCCGTAAAGCCGCCAGCAAAGCCGCGGCGCTGGCGCCACGGCAATCCACAACTGTCCGGGCCCCGGCGGCACGCGCCAACTCGGCGACCCTGGGGCTTGGAACAAACAACGGTAGCCGCGCCAGGGCGGGCCACGCTTGACCGGCAAGCCGGTGCAGATGCTCGAAGCTCTGCCCACTGCTGACCACCAGCGCGTTCAGGCGTTCCGCTTCGACCTTCGCCGGCAACTCACCTTCGTGGTAATGCGGCAGGCCGCGCCGGTACAGTTCCAGGTAATCGACACTAGCACCTTGCTCGCGCAAGCGCTCCGCCAGCAAGCCGCGCCCGCCTTCACCACGCACGATCAAGACACGGGCCTCGGGCCGTTCGATAGCCTCCCGCAATGCTGCGAGTTCAAGCAAGGCTTCGCTGTCATCGCCGTCATCAGGATAAAAAACGCTCAGGCCGGCGTCGGCAAGAATTCGCCCGGTCGCGGCCCCTACGCTGAACCATGGCAGCTGCGGCGGATGCGACCCGTGTTGGCGCAACAGTTCCACGCACAGACGCGCGGCGGGTTTGCTGACTACAATCACCGCACAATACTGATCCAGCGCCTTGAGCATGGCGAGCCCGGACTCGGACACGGGAACCGGCTCGATATCCAATAACGGCAAGCTGCTGCTATAGACCCCCGCTTGCGCCAACACAGCCGCCAAGGCCGAAGACTCGTCCGCCGGCCGGGTGAGCAGCAGCCGCCACCCCTTCACGCGTGACCTGCCTCGCCGTAGACCTTCTTGAGGATGTCGTCGGCGCCCTGGCTCAACAGGTCTTCGGCGACCCGCACACCCAACGCTTCGGCGTCGCGGCGCGGCGCCCGTGCTTCGGCGCTGAGCAGTTGGTCACCGTTCGGATCGCCCACCAGGCCGCGCAACCAGACCTGCTCTCCTTCAAGCACGGCGTAGCAGGCAATCGGTACCTGGCAACCGCCGTTCAGATGCTTATTCAGCGCTCGCTCAGCGAAGACTCGCACCGCGGTGTCTTCATGGTGCAGCGGCGCCAGCAGGGCGTGAATTGCGCTGTCCGCGCTGCGGCACTCGATACCCACCGCACCCTGTCCACCGGCGGGCAGGCTGTCATCGACGCTGATGGCTGAGGTGATGCGGTCCTCGAAGCCCAGGCGTATCAAGCCTGCGGCGGCCAAGATGATGGCGTCATACTCGCCGGCATCGAGCTTGGCCAGGCGCGTGTTGACGTTGCCTCGCAGGAAACGGATCTGCAGGTCGGGACGACGGCTCAGCAATTGCGCCTGGCGACGCAGGCTGGACGTGCCCACCACGCTCCCGGCAGGTAGCGCTTCCAGGCTGGGAAATGTATTTGAGACGAACGCATCGCGCGGATCTTCCCGCTCGCAAATACAGAAAAGGCCCAGGCTTTCAGGGAAGTCCATGGGCACATCTTTCATGGAATGCACGGCAATGTCGGCCTCGTTGTCCAACAAGGCGGTCTCAAGCTCCTTGACGAACAGGCCCTTGCCACCGATTTTCGACAGCGGCGAGTCCAGCAGCTTGTCGCCGCGACTGACCATGGGCACCAGCGTCACGGTCAGGCCCGGATGGGCGCTCTCGAGGCGGGCTTTGACGTATTCGGCCTGCCAGAGGGCGAGGGCACTTTTACGGGTGGCGATGCGGATCTCGCGAGAGGACATGGATCAATCCGTACTTAAAAGATACGGCAGATAATAACAGCTCAACCAAATCCGCTTTGACTTGAATCACGACGTCAATGCCTCCCTGGCCGCCAGTCCCGAAAAACGCATCGCTTTGGAAAGTTATTAGAGCTGCTGCATCATTTTGCGGACGCCCGCCACATGTCGTCGGCTGACAATCAACGCATCGCCGTTGAGCCCTTTGAGATAAAGCTGGAAATGTCCCAGGGGGGTGCGCTGCAAACGTTCGATACGTTCACGAGCCACCAAGGCATTGCGGTGGATGCGCACGAATCGCTCGCCGAACTCATCTTCAAGTGCCTTGAGTGGCTCGTCCAGCAGCACTTCGCCGCTTTCATGGCGCAAGGTCACGTATTTATGGTCCGCGATGAAATAGACCACTTGGTTCAAGGGAATCAGCTCGATCCCCTTGCGAGTCCGCGCGCTGATATGGCTGCGCGGACCGCTGCCGCTTTCCGCAGCCGGACGCGTGAGCGCTGCCAGTTGCGTGCGGTTAGGCCGCTCAGCCTTGCGCAGCGCCTCTTCCAGCGCCTCGACAGAAACCGGCTTGATCAGATAACCCACGGCACCGGCCTGCAACACCTCAGGAGGAAAGTCGTCCCGAGTGGTACAGAACACCACCGCAGGCGGTGACTCTCGTTCGCACAGTTTGGCCGCGACCTGCAAGCCGTCCAAGCCAGGCATGCGAATGTCGAGCAGCACGATATCCGGTTTGTGGCTGTCGATAAGGGCCAATGCCTCTTCGCCATTGGTGGCGCTCGGCTCCAGGACACTGTAACCCTCGAGTTCACCGAGCGTTCGGCTCAGGCGCTCGCGGGCCAGTGGTTCGTCGTCAACGATCAGGACATTCATATTGCGCTGGATTCCTGCGTGAGTCTCGCACAAGGATAGCGTAGACAGGGGAAGTGACATCCGTCACCGCGATCCACGCTAAGACTCGTTCGAGGGCCAAAAAGTGCCGCGAGGCGGTTGCCTATCTTTACCAGCGCTTGCCGACCGATGCTCGAGGCCTGTTGTCGCACAGCGTCGCCACAGGGATTGTGATCACTCGATCTGACCAATATGGGTACCCCCCTTTGTTTAATGGGTGCGTCCGATGCGTCTTGGATGAAAAGCAAAACCCCTACCGTCCACTGTAGACGGTTGCCAAGACGATATTGCTCAATCGAAAAATAACCTTGAGCAAAAAAACCGCCGGACGCCGGCAAAAAACCTGCCGACCAGTGCCAGCGCCAGCCCCGGCAACCCTGTTATCATCCGCCGCAGCCTTCAACCGCTAATTTTTTCCAGCCGATCACGAGCGAATTCATGAGCACTGACAAGACCAATCAGTCCTGGGGCGGCCGCTTCAGTGAACCCGTCGACGCCTTCGTCGCCCGCTTCACCGCCTCCGTCAACTTCGACCAGCGCCTGTATCGCCACGACATCATGGGCTCGATCGCCCACGCCACCATGCTGGCCAAGGTCGGCGTGCTGACCGATGCCGAGCGCGACAGCATCATCGATGGCCTGAAGACCATCCAGGGCGAGATCGAGGCCGGCCAGTTCGACTGGCGCGTGGACCTTGAAGACGTGCACATGAACATCGAAGCGCGCCTGACCGATCGCATCGGCGTGACCGGCAAGAAGCTGCACACCGGTCGCAGCCGCAACGACCAGGTCGCCACCGACATCCGCCTGTGGTTGCGCGATGAAATCGACCTGATCCTGGCTGAGATCACTCGCCTGCAAAAAGGGCTGCTGGAGCAGGCCGAGCGCGAGGCCGAGAGCATCATGCCGGGCTTCACGCACCTGCAAACCGCACAACCTGTAACGTTTGGGCATCACATGCTCGCCTGGTTCGAAATGCTCAGTCGCGACTATGAGCGCCTGGTCGACTGCCGCAAACGCACCAACCGCATGCCCTTGGGCAGCGCCGCGCTGGCCGGCACCACGTACCCGATCGATCGTGAATACACCGCGCAGTTGCTGGGCTTCGACGCCGTGGGCGGCAACTCGCTGGATAATGTCTCGGATCGCGATTTCGCCATCGAATTCTGCGCCGCCGCGAGCATCGCCATGATGCACCTGTCGCGCTTCTCCGAAGAGCTGGTGCTGTGGACCAGCGCGCAGTTTCAATTCATCGATCTGCCCGACCGCTTCTGCACCGGCAGCTCGATCATGCCGCAAAAGAAAAACCCCGACGTGCCGGAACTGGTGCGGGGCAAGAGCGGCCGGGTGTTCGGCGCGCTGATGGGCCTGCTGACCCTGATGAAAGGCCAGCCGCTGGCCTACAACAAGGACAACCAGGAGGACAAGGAGCCGCTGTTCGATGCCGCCGACACCTTGCGCGATTCGTTGCGCGCGTTCGCCGACATGATCCCGGCCATCAAGCCCAAGCATGCGGTCATGCGCGAAGCGGCCCTGCGCGGCTTCTCCACCGCCACCGACCTGGCCGATTACCTGGTGCGCCGTGGCCTGCCGTTCCGTGACTGCCATGAAATCGTCGGCCACGCGGTGAAGTACGGCCTGGACAACGGCAAGGACTTGGCGGAGATGAGCCTGGACGAGCTGCGCCAGTTCAGCGATCAGATCGAGCAGGACGTGTTTGCGGTGTTGACCCTGGAAGGTTCGGTCAACGCTCGTGACCACATCGGTGGTACCGCACCCGCCCAGGTAAAAGCCGCGGCTATTCGAGGCCAGGCGCTGCTCGCCAGCCGCTAGCACCTGAGTTTGCGAGCAAGCCCCGCCCTCACATTGGACCTCTGGTGAACAAAGGTCTGGTTGGGGGGCGAGTTTGCCCGTGCAGGGATCCTTCAGAACAGCAAGAAATCACTTCCGGGCGGAAATCTTTGCCAGAAACGCTGGCATCTCTGCGTCCCGATCCGCTGCGATCCGTTGCACGTGCGAATTCTCTCCCAACAGTTCCATCAAGGCCTTGGCAGCGGGCATATCCGCCAGCAGGTCGACATCCAACACCTTCTTGCCCACCTGCAAGACCAGCGAAAGGCTGTAGTAAAAATACAGATCAGCGATGCTCAAGCTATCGCCCGCCACGTAGGGGGCGAACTTGCCGTGCCGGCCGAGCGAAGCGAACCCAAGCAACAGCTCGCTCTTGGATTTTTCCTTGATCGCGTCGGGCACCGGCATGCCAAAAAACGCCTCGGGGTAGCAGGCACGCCCGGGCAGCTCGATGTACAGCTCGATTTCCCGGCACAACGCCAACACCCGGGCGCGCTCGAATGGATCGGCGGGCAACAGGGCTTTGCCCGGCTGGGTCTGCTCGATGTATTCCAGGATCACGCTGGTCTCGTTGATAAACCCCTGTTCGGTCTTGAGCACCGGCACCTTGCCACGAGGGCTGATGGCCAGCGCTTCAGGGGTCTGACCGCCGTAGAACGGAACCTCTTCAAAGGGAAGTCCCTTCTCCAGCAGCGCCAGCTTGACCATGTTGTAATAATTGCTGACGGAAAAACCATAGAGCTTGAGCATGACATAGCCTCCAGGCCGTGCGGGGTTGGCAGCCTTGGGTTATAGACCGCCGGGACATTTCGCGCCAGGCGCATCACGCTGCTGAATGCAGGTAAACTGGCGGCCTTTTCTACAGGAGGTTGCCATGAGCGAGCCAAGCGACATCGACCACGACGAAGAAGAATTCGTCGAAAACACGCTGATCCAGGCCATCGAGAACCAGATCGAAAGCGACAACCCGCCAGCGGCCAAGGCCATCTTCAACAAGCTGACCCTGGTGGGTTATGAGCGTGAAGAAATTCTCAACCTGATGGCCCACGTGCTAGCGGTGGAAATCGACGCGATCCTGGAAGAAGACCGCCCGTTCAATACCGAGTGGTACGAAGCCGCCTTGCGCGCCTTGCCTGAGCTGCCGCCGGAAAAGAAATAAACCGACGGGCAACGTTGCTCTTGTGGTGAGGGGATTTATCCCCGCTGGCCTGTGCAGCAGGCCCAAAAATGTAATAAATCCATTTTTCAGGGCCGCTTCGCGCCCCAGCGGGGATAAATCCCCTCACCACAAGAGCAGCCTGGACTTGCTACAAAAAAACAAAAAAGCACGACACAGGCACTGGACAGCTCGGCCGAGTGCGCTCACCTTAGTGGCGCTGTCGACCAAATTCCTAGAAAGTCTGGAGTCCTTATGTCGCTTACCCCTGAGCTGGTTGCCGAACTGGAAATCCTTGCACTCTTCAACCTGGACAGTTCCCAGGAAGGCCTGAAAATCCATCAGACCGCTGCCCCGAAAGCCATCGCCGCTGCCAAGCGCCTGTTTGAAAAAGACCTGATAGACCAACCCGATGGCGGTTATCTGACCAGCCTGGGACGTGATGCCGCGCAAAATGTGCAAACTGTCTTGACGATTCTCCGCGCCGAAGAAACCGCCTGAATCTTTTCTCCTCGCCCACGGAAATCCCTTTGCATCGGGATTTCCGCAGGCGCTTAGGCTTCGTTCGTAAAAAATCCTGACGTCAAAATCACTTTCAGCTCAAGAATTCCCCAACTCGGGCGCTAACCTGCCATCACTTGTGCTTCCCCACGTTCGACGCCGCGAGCCGGTTTGAGCTGACATGACCCGCAACCACGAAATACGCCCCGATCTGGACGAGGGAATCGACCGCAAGGTCCTGAGCCAACTGCGCGCGCGTTTTCTCAAGCTCAATACCAGCCGGATGGAGCGTGCCCTCGAAGGACTGTCGACCCGCCAGCAAGGCGTGTTGACGCTGCTCCCGCTGTTTTTCCACGTCAATCATCCGCTGCTGCCCGGCTACGTCTCGGGCAGCACGCCCGCCGGCTTGTCCAATTACGAGCCCGACGCCAACGTCCTCGCCGAGGCCCAACGGCTGACCCGCTCGTTTTCCTACAAGCCGCGCCATGGCAGCAACCCACCGCGACCCATTCTCGGCCTGTTCCTGATGGGCAGCCTCGGCACCCTGGCCCAGGCCGACCAGAGCGATATGGACGTATGGGTATGCCACGGGCCGGACCTGAGCGACGAGGAATTGGCCGAGCTGCGCAAAAAATGCGAGCTGCTGGAAATCTGGGCCGCTACCCAAGGCGCCGAAGCCCATTTTTTCCTCATCGACCCGGCACGGTTCGTCCGCGGCGAGCGGGACAACCAACTCAGTTCGGACGACTGCGGCACCACCCAACACTATTTGTTGCTGGACGAGTTCTACCGCACCGCGATCTGGCTGGCCGGGCGTACGCCAATCTGGTGGCTGGTGCCGGTCTATGAAGAAGAGAATTACGAGCAATACACCCACACACTGATTTCCAAGCGCTTCATCCGTGCCGACGAAACCCTGGACCTGGGGCATCTGTCCTACATCCCGCCGGGCGAGTTCATCGGCGCCGGGCTCTGGCAGTTGTTCAAGGGCATCGAGTCACCCTACAAATCCGTGCTCAAGCTTTTGCTGACCGAGGTCTACGCCAGCGAACACCCGGATGTGCGCTGCCTGAGCCTGCGCTTCAAGCAGGCGGTGTTCGCCAATCGCCTGGACCTGGACGAGCTGGACCCGTACATGGTGATTTACCGCCGTCTCGAGGAATACCTCAACGCCCGCGGTGAACCGGAACGTCTGGAGCTGATTCGCCGCGCGCTGTACCTGAAGGTCAATCGCAAGCTCACCGGCCACGCCCGCAGCAGCGGCTGGCAACGCAACCTGCTCGAACGCCTGGCGCGGGACTGGGGCTGGGATCAACGCCAACTTGCGCTGCTCGACAGCCGCAGCCAATGGAAGGTGCGCCAGGTCAGTAATGAGCGGCGCGCACTGGTCAACGAACTGACCTACAGCTATCGCTTCCTGACCCAGTTCGCCCGCACCGAAAAGACCGTCAGCCTGATCAACAAGCGCGACCTCAATGTCCTTGGCCGACGGTTGTATGCGGCCTTCGAGCGCAAGGCCGACAAGGTCGAGTTCATCAATCCGGGAATCGCGCCGGACCTGGCGGAAGACACGCTCACGCTGGTCCAGTCGCCGAACAAGAAAGAGCCGGGACAGAACCAGTGGGGCCTGTACAACGGCAGTCTGAATGCCCTGGAATGGGAGAATTTCGCGCCGATCAAGCGCAGCCGCGAATTGCTCGAATTGCTCACCTGGAGCCACCGCAACGGCGTGATCGACAGCAGCACGCGCCTGGCGCTGCACCCCGGCGACAGCGACCTGAGCGAGTTCGAGCTGTTCAACCTGCTGGGCAGCCTGCAACAGTCCATCGCCCTGCCCCTGGCCACGGTTGATGAAGAACAGCTGCTGCGCGCCAGCGTACCCAGTGAAGTGCTGATTCTGGTCAACGTCGGTGTTGACCCGCTCAAGCATCACCGCGACTTGAACATCCTGATGACCACCGAGCGCACCGACTCGTTGAGCTACGCCGGTGTTCGCGAAAACCTGGTGTTGACCCTCGACCAGGTCACGCTCAACAGCTGGAATGAAGTACTGGTCAACCGGTTCGACGGCGAGCACGCCCTGCTCGATTGCCTGCGCGACTACCTCAACGACCTGCCCCTCACGCAGCGCCAGCCACGCTTGCAGGTGCGCTGTTTCTGTCACAACCGCGCGCAATTCATCGCGCGACGGGTTGAAGAAGTCATCGAGACCGCCCAGACCTTGCTGCTGAGCAAACTCAATTACCGCTACCTGCTTCAGGTCCAGCAGCATTATCACGTGCTGGAGCTGGTGCCCGGCCAAGTCAACCATGTGGCGTTGGCCAGCCTGCCGGCGTTGATGGACTACCTGGGCGAAGAGCTGACGGCGTACAGCCCGCTGCATCTGGACCCGATGGCGCTGGAGGATCACGACGCGGCCTTGATCCTGCCCATGGGGCAGCCCGAGTGCATCCAGGTGTTCTACCGGGTCTACGAGGAAGAAGCGGAGCTGTATGTGCTCGATGAATTCAACGCGTTGTGGCAGCAGCGCCTGCCTTATCACGATGAACAAAGCCTGCTGGTTCCGTTGCAGCGCTTCCTGCAGTCGGTGCTGTACCGCCGCGACGCCTTGTTGCCGATGGACGCTACCCAGCCGCTGACCCTGGAAGTCCTTTATTACCAACTCCTACCTTCGGGTAACGGGCGGGCCCGGCGGGTCGAATCACGGCAGGCGCCGCAAACGCCGGTCAACAAGCCCTTCTACGACGTACAGGCGATCATCGGTAAAGCGGCGCACGGGCAAGTGCACGTCACCCTCTATTGCGATCAACGGGAGTTTTCGGAGCTGGAGCAAGGCGACCAGCTGTTTCACGTGGTCGCCAGGGAAATCGTCGGGCAGCGCCGCGAAGCCGAGCGCTATCGCTGCTATATCACCGACCTGGACCTCTCCGGCCTGGTGGGTGACGGTGCCTGCCCAAGCATTTTGTTCCTGCGCTACAAGGCCGACCTGGAGCGTGCGCTGAACGAGGCATTGAATCAGGTCTGACGGGGTTCAGGACGGGAAATCACCGCCATTGGCCGGCTGGGACTCGACTTCCAGCAAAGTCAGCTTCAAGGTCTTGCCACCCGGCGCCGGCCAGTCGATGTGCTGCCCCACCTTCAGGCCCAGCAAGGCACTGCCCACCGGAGCCAGGATAGAAATCCTGCCCTCGTCGGCATTGGCGTCCTTCGGGTATACCAGCGTCAAGTGATAGTCCTTGCCGCTGCTTTCCTCGCGGCAATGCACGCGCGAATTCATGGTCACGACATCGGCGGGCACTTCATCGTGGCCGACCAGTGTATCGGCACGATCCAGTTCAGTTTGCAACGCGATCACACCGGGAAGCGTTTCATCCAGGCTGTCGATCAAGCGCTCCAGACGTTGTACGTCCAGGCGAGTCAGGGTGATGGAAGGTGCGGTCATGATCCAGGCAGACTCCTTTCTTCTGCACGAAAAAAGCAAAACCCCGCCACATAAAGACGGGGTTTTCACGCGCCTCGATGAGTTGAGGCGTTGCTGGACACTACCACAGCTCAATAAATATACAACCCAAGGGATCACGCCACGGGTGTCATGACAAAGACTTGCGCCGGGCCGCCTCGGCACAGATCACCCGCCGACGCTCATCATCCGCCGAGCGCCATTCGCGAATATCTTCCACGTGCCGGAAACAACCGAGGCAGACTTTCTGCTCATCCAGCTTGCACACGCTGGTGCAAGGCGACGGGACGGCGGGGCTCACGTTGCTGTAGAGCGGCTTGGGTGGCCGCGCAGGGGCTGTCTGGCTCACGCGGTCACAGCCCTTCGAAATCGAGCTCCACGCCCGCCTGCTGCTTGACGATGCGCTCGAGCATCTCGCCCAACTGCTCTTCGCTCTTGTCGCACATCCAGCGCTCGCTTTCTTCGTCGTAGTCGAAGTGGAAACCACCGGACACCGCGGCGAGCCATAACTGCCGCAACGGCTCCTGGCGGCTGAAGATCAGCTGGCTGCCGTTTTCGAACTTGACGGTGAGGACACCGGCGGAAATTTCCAGATCGATATCCAGACCACTTTCATCGAACACATCCTCCAGCGTTTGCTGGGTCGCATCGACCAGGTCGTGGAAACGGGCTTCAGTCAAACTCATTGCGGCAACCTCGAAAATGTCTGCTCATGCTCAAGCGCCGCAAGATACGGACGCTTCCCGGCGATTGCAAAGGATATACCGGTTGAGACAACCAGCGCCGCCGGACGGGCGCCCCGTTGCATAGGCAAGCTGACGGGTGGCCGGTATACTCCGGCGCAATTAAAGCATTTTCAAGGATTTCGCCATGAAGCGCCTGATCTCTTCCCTTGCTGCGCTCGTCGCGGTTGCCTGCCTTGTCACAGCTTGTGGTCAAAAGGGTCCGCTGTACCTGCCTGATGACAGCAAATCTCCCGAAGAACAGGCAGAACAGGCCAAGTCGTCGCAATCCAAGTCACACGCGCACGACACCCACACCACTTACTAAGGGACCGCCATGGACGCTTTTAACTACCGTGGCGGGGAGCTGTTCGCGGAAGGGGTTGCCCTGTCCGCGATAGCCGAACGTTTCGGCACGCCGACCTACGTCTACTCCCGTGCCCACATCGAAGCCCAGTACCGCACGTTCGCCGATGCGCTCGTGGGCATGCCGCACCTGGTGTGCTTCGCGGTGAAAGCCAATTCGAACCTGGGCGTCCTCAACGTCCTGGCGCGCCTTGGCGCCGGCTTCGACATCGTCTCCGGGGGCGAGCTCGAACGCGTTCTGGCGGCTGGCGGCAGCCCCGACAAGATCGTCTTCTCCGGTGTCGGCAAGACCCGCGAAGACATGCGCCGTGCCCTGGAAGTCGGCGTGCACTGCTTCAACATCGAGTCCACCGACGAGCTGGAGCGCCTGCAGGTCGTTGCCGCCGAACTGGGCGTCAGCGCGCCGATTTCCCTGCGAGTGAACCCAGACGTCGATGCCGGAACCCATCCGTACATTTCCACCGGCCTCAAGGAGAACAAGTTCGGCATCGCCATTGCCGACGCCGAGGACGTGTACGTGCGCGCCGCCCAACTGCCGAACCTGGAAGTGTTGGGCGTCGATTGCCATATCGGCTCGCAGCTGACCACCCTCGAACCGTTCATCGACGCCCTCGACCGCCTGCTGGCGTTGGTCGATCGCCTCGGTGATTGCGGCATCTACCTGCGTCACATCGACCTGGGCGGCGGTGTCGGCGTGCGCTATCGCGACGAAGAGCCGCCATTGGTGGCCGACTACATCAAGACCGTGCGTGAGCGCCTCGAAGGCCGCGACCTGGCGTTGATGTTCGAGCCGGGACGCTACATCGTCGCCAACGCGGGCGTATTGTTGACCCAGGTCGAGTACCTCAAGCACACCGAGCACAAGGATTTCGCCATCGTCGACGCGGCCATGAACGACCTGATCCGCCCGGCGCTGTACCAGGCCTGGATGGACGTCACCGCCGTGTGCCCTCGCGAAACCGCATCGCGCAACTACGACATCGTCGGACCGATTTGTGAAACCGGCGATTTCCTGGCCAAGGGTCGGGAGCTGGCGCTGGAAGAAGGCGATCTGCTGGCCGTGCATTCGGCCGGTGCCTATGGGTTTGTCATGAGTTCCAACTACAATACCCGCGGCCGCTGCGCCGAGGTGCTGGTGGACGGTGATCAGGCATTCGAAGTGCGTCGCCGCGAGACGGTAGCCGAGTTGTTTGCTGGCGAAAGCCTGCTGCCGGAGTAAAACCATGCTGCTGCGTTTTACCAAGATGCACGGCCTGGGCAATGACTTCATGGTCCTCGACCTGGTCAGCCAGCACGCGCACATCCTGCCCAAGCATGCCAAGCAATGGGGCGACCGGCACACCGGCATCGGTTTCGACCAACTGCTGATCGTCGAGGCGCCGAATAACCCGGACGTGGATTTCCGTTATCGGATCTTCAACGCCGACGGTTCGGAAGTCGAGCAATGCGGCAACGGTGCGCGCTGCTTCGCCCGCTTCGTGCTGGACAAGCGCCTGACCGCCAAGCGGCAGATTCGCGTCGAGACCAAAAGCGGCATCATCGAACTGGATGTTCGCAGCGACGGCCAGATCGGCGTCAACATGGGCGCCCCGCGCCTGCTACCGGCGGACATTCCCTTCCAGGCACCGGCCCAGGCGCTGAGCTATCAGGTGGACGTCGGCGGTACCTCGGTGGAATTGGCGGCGGTGTCCATGGGCAACCCTCATGCCGTACTGCGCGTAGACGATATCAACAGCGCGCCGGTGCATGAGCTGGGGCCGAAGATCGAGCATCACCCGCGTTTCCCTGCCCGGGTCAACGTGGGCTTCCTGCAGGTCATCGACCGCCACCGCGCGCAACTGCGCGTCTGGGAACGCGGGGCCGGGGAAACCCAGGCTTGCGGCACCGGCGCCTGCGCCGCCGCTGTCGCCGCGATCAGCCAAGGCTGGATGGATTCACCGCTGCTGATCGACCTGCCCGGCGGGCGCTTGTCCATCGAATGGGCAGGCCCAGGCCAACCGGTGCTGATGACCGGCCCGGCCGTACGCGTATACGAAGGACAAGTTCGTCTTTGAGTGAGCCAAATCCATGACCGACAAGCCACAGGTTCCAGCACCGCAGCCCGACGAATCCCCGAGCCAGAACCCTGAAGCCGCGGCAGTCGCCGCGTATCTGGAGGCTCATCCGGACTTCTTTGTCGAGCATGAAGATCTGCTCGCAACGATGCGCATCCCCCATCGGCGCGGCGACACCGTGTCGCTGGTCGAGCACCAGATGAAAATTTTGCGCGAGCGCAATATCGAAATGCGCCATCGCCTTTCGCACCTGATGGACGTTGCTCGCGACAATGACCGACTCTTCGACAAGACCCGTCGCCTGATCCTGACCTTGATGGACGCCAGCACCCTCGAAGACGTAGTGATGGGTGTCGAGGACAGCCTGCGGCAGGATTTCCAGGTGCCTTTTGTCAGCCTGATCCTGTTTGGCGACAACGCCATGCCGGTGGGCCGCTGGGTGACCCACGCTGAAGCTCAGACGGCTATCGGCGGCCTGCTCACGGAAAACAAAAGCGTCAGCGGCAGCCTGCGCGAGCATGAGCTGGACTTTCTGTTCGGCGAAGAGCAGCGCAAGCAGATCGGCTCTACCGCAGTCGTAGCCGTTGCCCATCAAGGCGTGCATGGCGTACTGGCCATCGCCAGCCGCGATCCGCAGCACTATAAAAGCTCGGTGGGCACGCTGTTCCTGAGCTACATCGCCGAAGTGACAGGCCGGGTACTGCCACGGGTGGCCGGCTCGCTGCGCTCGGTACGCTGAGATGGAGCGGCAACTGGAGGCCTACTGCGAACACCTGCGCAGTGAGCGCCAGGTGTCGCCTCACACGTTGTCGGCCTATCGCCGCGACCTGGAGAAAGTGCTGGGCTGGTGCCAGAAACAGAACATTGGCAGCTGGCCGGCCCTGGATATCCAACGCTTGCGCAGCCTGATCGCTCGCTTGCATCAACAGGGGCAATCGTCCCGCAGCCTGGCACGGCTGCTATCGGCGGTGCGCGGTTTGTATCAGTACCTCAACCGCGAAGGCCTGTGCGATCACGACCCTGCCACCGGCTTGGCACCGCCCAAGGGCGAACGCCGCCTGCCGAAGACCCTCGATACCGACCGCGCCCTGCAGCTACTGGAAGGTGCCGTCGAGGAAGACTTCATGGCGCGACGGGACCAGGCAATTCTCGAGCTGTTCTATTCCTCCGGGTTGCGGCTTTCAGAGCTGACGGGGCTGAACCTGGATCAACTGGACCTGGCCGACGGCATGGTCCAGGTACTTGGCAAGGGCAGCAAGGCACGCCTGCTGCCCATCGGCCGCAAGGCCCGCGAAGCCCTGGAGCTGTGGCTGCCGCTGCGGGCGCTGACCAATCCGGCCGACGACGCGGTTTTTGTCGGCTTGCAGGGCCGGCGCCTCGGCCCGCGGGCCATCCAACTCCGCGTCAAGGCCGCCGGCGAGCGTGAACTGGGGCAGAACCTGCACCCACACATGCTCAGGCATTCATTTGCCAGCCACCTGTTGGAATCCTCCCAGGACCTGCGTGCCGTCCAGGAACTGCTCGGCCACTCGGACATCAAGACCACCCAGATCTATACCCACCTGGATTTCCAGCACCTGGCGACGGTCTATGACAATGCCCATCCCCGGGCCAAACGCATCAAGGGCGACGAATCATGACCATCGAGCTCATCACTTTCGACCTGGACGACACGCTATGGGACACCGCACCGGTGATCGCCAGCGCCGAAGCGGTCCTGCGCCAGTGGCTGACCGACAACGCGCCGGACCTGGGCGATTTTCCAGTGGAGCGCTTGTGGGCGATCCGCACGCAAGTGCTCAGCGAAGAACCGGACCTCAAGCACCGCATCAGCGCACTGCGTCGGCGAGTGCTGTTCCGGGCGCTGCAAGATGCCGGTTACGACCAGTGGCGTGCCTCGGAGCTGGCAGACCAGGGTTTCGAGGCGTTCCTGCATGCACGGCATCAGTTGGAGGTCTTTCCCGACGTGCAGCCAACCCTGGAAATCCTGGCCAATCATTTCGCGCTTGGCGTCGTCACCAACGGCAACGCCGACGTGCGCCGCCTGGGGCTGGCGGACTACTTCAAGTTCGCCCTGTGCGCCGAAGACATCGGCATCGCCAAGCCGGACGCGCGGCTGTTTCACGAAGCCTTGCAACGGGGCGACGCCACGGCGCAGACGGCCGTGCATGTCGGTGATCATCCGGGTGATGACATCGCCGGCGCCCAACAAGCCGGCCTGCGCGCCGTGTGGTTCAACCCGACAGGCAAAGCCTGGGACGCCGATCACGCCCCGGACGCGGAGATCCGCAGCCTGACCGAACTGCCGGGGTTGTTGGCTGGATGGCATAGCCAGCGCTAAACCCGAGCTGAGCCCAGTTCTGTAGAAGCCGGCCCGAAAACCTCAGTCCATGAAAAAGCCCGCAGCGACGGCGGGCTTTTTCAGCAAGCAAGGGCAGAGACTCAGATAGGGCGGCTGCCGTACTTGTTGTCAGGCTTCTTGGGCGGATCGGCGACCACGTTGGCCTCCACTTCCTGCACCTTTCCGCCCCTGGCCAGGAATTCCTCCATGGCCTTGGCGAGCGCGTCACGCTCCTTGTTCTTGGCCTCTACGCTCGGCAATTCGTCGATCGATACCGCCGCCTTGGCCTTGCCTTTGGCGGTCGGAACCGGGACATCGGCACCGTCGTCTTCAGCGACCTCTTCAGCCGCCGCTTCCAGGCCTTCTTCGGCCTCGTCTTCGTCACCTACTTCGAGGTCGTCGTTTTCCAGATCATCGTCGCTCATGTTCTACCTCATGACTTGCGAAAAGCAGATTAGTTATAGCCCAGCTTCGCCATCTGTCGAAGGCTGCCAGAAAAAATTCAACATCCGCCGGCAATCAGCGGTCATGCCCCTTCACCGTACAAGGTGGCGAGGACTTTACGGGCACCGCCATGATCACGGTGCTCGCCCAGATAAACACCTTGCCAAGTACCCAACGCCAACCGTCCCGCCGTCACCGGAAGACTGAGCTGACATCCCAGCACGCTGGCCTTGAAGTGCGCCGGGAGGTCGTCCAGGCCTTCGTCGTTGTGCTCATAGTCGGCGGTTCCTTGTGGGATCAGCCGATTGAAAAATCGTTCGAAGTCTCGACGTACCGCCGGATCGGCGTTCTCGTTGATGGTCAACGAGGCCGAGGTATGCTGCAGCCACAGATGCAACAGACCGACACGACATGCCTTGAGTTCAGGCAGGCCGGCGAGTAACTCGTCCATCACCAGATGAAAGCCCCGAGGCCTTGCCCGCAGGGTTATCAGCGTCTGTTGCCACATACAGATCTCCGCACGTTCGGCGCGCATTCTAGCGCGCTCTGGGAAAAAACAAAGGGCCTAATATTCCTGCGTTCATGTAAGTCTTTGGCGGTAGAAAAACCCATGTCGCATACACAACAAAAGGCGTCGGAAAAACCAGCACGCCCTGTGAGCAATGACAAAATCCAGACAAAAAAATGCCCGGCGAACCGGGCATTTTTTTACGCGTCGATTACAGGTTGTAACCGCGCTCGTTGTGCTGGGCCAAGTCCAAGCCCACGGCCTCCTCTTCCTCGGAGACACGCAGACCCATGACGGCGTCCAGTACCTTGAGAATGATGAAGGTGACGATGCCGGTGTAGATCACGGTGAAGCCAACACCTTTGAACTGGATCCACACTTGCGCACCGATATCGGTCACGGTGCCGAAGCCACCCAAGGCTGGCGCCGCGAACACGCCGGTGAGGATGGCGCCGAGGATACCGCCGATACCGTGCACGCCAAAGGCATCCAGGGAATCGTCATAGCCCAGTTTACGCTTGAGCGTGGTGGCGCAGAAGAAGCACACCACACCCGCCGCCAAGCCGATGACCAGGGCGCCCATTGGGCCCACGGTGCCAGCAGCAGGGGTAATGGCGACCAGGCCCGCCACCACGCCCGAGGCGATGCCCAGTGCGCTTGGCTTGCCGTGGGTGATCCACTCGGCAAACATCCAGCCCAGCGCTGCGGCAGCAGTAGCGATCTGGGTGACCAGCATCGCCATGCCGGCGGTGCCGTTGGCCGCGACGGCGGAACCGGCGTTGAAACCGAACCAGCCCACCCACAGCATGGCCGCGCCCATCAGGGTGTAACCCAGGTTATGCGGCGCCATTGGCGTGGTCGGGAAGCCTTTGCGCTTGCCCAGCACCAGGCACGCTACCAGGCCCGCGATACCAGCATTGATGTGCACCACGGTGCCGCCGGCGAAGTCCAGCACACCCCAATCCCACATCAGGCCGCCGTTGCCGGACCAGACCATGTGCGCAATCGGCGCGTAAACCAAGGTGAACCACACGCCCATGAAGATCAGCATGGCGGAGAACTTCATCCGCTCGGCGAAGGCGCCGACGATCAGGGCCGGAGTGATGATCGCGAAGGTCATCTGGAAGGTGATGAACACTGCTTCAGGGAACAACGCCGCCGGACCGGTCAGGCTGGCTGGGGTGACGCCCGCCAGGAATGCCTTGCCAAAGCCGCCGATGAAGGAGTTGAAGTTGACGACGCCCTGCTCCATGCCGGTGGTATCGAACGCGATGCTGTAGCCATAGATGACCCACAGGACGCTGATCAGACCGGTAATAGCGAAGCACTGCATCATCACGGAAAGAATGTTTTTCGACCGAACCATGCCGCCGTAGAACAGCGCCAGGCCAGGGATGGTCATGAACAGAACAAGAATCGTGGCCGTCAGCATCCAGGCGGTGTCGCCGGAGTTGAGGACTGGGGCTGCCGCTTCTTCTGCCATGGCCAGGCCAGGCATTGCGAAGGACAACAGGGCTCCTAGCCCTGCGAATTTACGCAGAGTCATATTGTTTTCTCCTGGGGCGTTGGGTTTGACGGCTTAGATAGCGTCGGTATCGGTTTCGCCGGTACGGATGCGAATGGCCTGTTCCAGATTGACCACAAAGATCTTTCCGTCACCAATCTTGCCGGTGTTGGCAGCCTTGGTAATCGCCTCGATGACCCGGTCGAGATCCTTGTCGTCAATGGCGACGTCGATCTTCACCTTGGGCAGGAAGTCGACCACGTATTCCGCGCCTCGATACAGCTCGGTGTGACCTTTCTGCCGCCCGAAGCCTTTGACTTCAGTAACGGTAATGCCCTGCACGCCGATCTCGGACAGCGACTCGCGTACGTCGTCCAACTTGAACGGCTTGATGATGGCAGTGACTAGCTTCATGAAACTCTCTCCCGAATTGGTGGACTTGCCCCAGGAAAACAAACCCGACTCAAGTCTAAGCGCAGTGCCTGGCTTTGTAACGCGTCGTCGGCCCAAGTCGCCCGACTGGCGCCAGCTGACTACTCCTGACGAAACTCCCCGTTCCGCCTTTGCACTGCATTCGTCACAGCGACTGCATCAGTGCATGGGTCACCAGCCACTAAGCAGAAAGCTTGCCATCTGTGCCCAACCCCCTGATTTCAACCCTTTACCCGCTGCGCCAGCCTGCCCCGCGCCACGAACCGCAGCGATACGCACAACAACGGTGCGACGATGCCCGGCACCGTGCGCGAAAAGCGTGCATCCGCGCCTGGCGAATTGACTATAGACACTGCGTGATACACTGCCCGACATCGTTTCCAGGACACCTGCCATGCTTGCGCCAAAAGACCTCCTCGACGCCCTCAGCGGCCACGCCTCCCGCCTGTTGAGCGGCGACACTCCCCTGCCGAAAAGCGAAATCGAAAGCCAGTTCAAGGCGTTGCTGCAAAGCGGCTTCAGCAAGCTGGACCTGGTGAGCCGGGAAGAATTCGACAGCCAGATGGTCGTGCTGGCCCGGACCCGGGCGCGGTTGGAGAGTCTGGAGGCGAAGGTGGCTGAGTTGGAGGCGAGGCTCGGCGCCGACGCAGGATGATTTCGATACGCTGCGAATTCCTGGACGTCTCTGCCCGCTTCGGTATTGAGCTATATACCCTCGCTACAAGCGTGGGGTTCAACCCGCCCTCAAATCAAGCGCACTGAGGGAGGCGTTTGACCTGATCACGGATTACGGAACCTCGCTCGATTTCAGCTTTGCGCAGGTCGTATGTGGACTGCAAATTCAGCCAGAACTCTGCGGTAGTATTCAGACAGATCGATAACCTGAGGGCCATATCGGCGCTCACACCTCGACGCTGCAGCACAATGTCGTTCACCGTTGGTGTTGAGACATTCAACGCCCTTGCCAGGGCCGCCGCTGTAAGACCCGAAGGCTCCAAGTATTCTTCTTTGAGAATTTCGCCGGGATGAACCGGACGCATACCGTTCTTAGTCATTACTCACCTCAGTGATAGTCGACGATTTCTATGTTTTCCGGTCCGTTAGGACTCCAAACAAAACAAACCCGCCATTGTGCGTTGATGCGGACACTGTGTTGCCCTTTGCGATTTCCCTCCAGAGCCTCCAGCCGATTACCGGGTGGAGATTTAAGGTCCGTCAGCACGACAGCCGCATCAAGCATCGCTAGCTTGCGCTCCACCACACTTAAAATACCTGACCACTTGCGAGTTTTACCGTTGCGAAACAGAAACTCGGTTTCCGAACACCTGAAGCTAACGATCATAGATTAAAGCTTAACGTTATGCATTAATCCTGAGTATAGAAGCGCGAATTGGCAAATCAAACAGGCCTTCTCCGTAAATAGCTGCGCTTACAAGAATCTCGGAAAAAGACCACCTCGCAAAATTTCTCCTAGAATCGTTCCCGCTTTTTCCTCACCCACACCCGAACAATTCCGATTGATTCCCACAGAAATGGGCTGTATATCCCCCCGTTCCCGCTTGAATGGCGTATCCGCAACATCCTGCCAACATTTCCCCCTCAACTGCCGCACCCAAGTCCTCTCCCCGGACTAGTCTTCAATAGCCGCAGGACGCGGCTCTTTATTCATTCAAGGAACGCTTCATGTCGCTTGCCATCGTCCACAGCCGCGCCCAGGTGGGAGTGGAGGCTCCTGCCGTTACCGTTGAGGTTCACCTGGCCAATGGCTTGCCATCGCTGACCATGGTCGGCCTGCCAGAAGCCGCCGTGAAGGAAAGCAAGGATCGGGTGCGCAGCGCGATCATCAATTCGGGGCTGAACTTCCCGGCGCGGCGCATCACCCTGAACCTGGCGCCGGCGGATCTTCCAAAGGACGGCGGCCGCTTCGACCTGGCCATCGCCTTGGGAATTCTCTCCGCCAGCGTGCAAGTGCCGACACTGATGCTGGACGACGTTGAATGCCTCGGTGAACTGGCGTTATCCGGCGCCGTTCGGCCTGTGCGCGGCGTACTCCCGGCAGCGCTGGCGGCGCGCAAGGCTGGGCGCATGCTGGTGGTGCCGCGAGCGAACGCCGAGGAAGCCTGCCTGGCATCGGGGTTGAAGGTGATCGCCGTGGATCATCTGCTCGAAGCGGTGGCGCACTTCAATGGCCACACGCCCGTCGAGCCGTTTGTTTCCAACGGGCTGCTTTCGGCCAGCAAGCCTTATCCGGACCTGAGCGAAGTACAAGGCCAGACCGGCGCCAAGCGCGCACTGCTGATCGCTGCGGCGGGGGCTCATAACCTGTTGTTCAGCGGCCCACCTGGCACTGGCAAGACGCTGTTGGCAAGTCGTTTGCCGGGGTTATTGCCACCGTTGGCGGAAAGCGAAGCCCTGGAGGTCGCGGCGATACAGTCTGTCGCCAGTTGCGTGCCGTTGAGCCATTGGCCGCAACGCCCGTTTCGCCAGCCTCATCATTCGGCGTCCGGGCCGGCGCTGGTGGGAGGCGGGTCCAAGCCGCAGCCGGGGGAAATCACCCTCGCCCACCATGGCGTGCTGTTCCTCGATGAACTGCCGGAGTTCGACCGCAAGGTGCTGGAAGTCTTGAGAGAGCCGCTGGAGTCAGGTTTCATCGTGGTTTCGCGGGCCCGAGACCGGGTGCGCTTTCCGGCACGCTTTCAACTGGTGGCAGCGATGAACCCCTGCCCTTGTGGATATCTCGGCGAGCCCAGCGGCCGATGTTCCTGCACGCCGGACATGGTGCAGCGTTACCGCAACAAGCTGTCCGGTCCTTTGCTGGACCGCATCGACCTGCACCTGACTGTCGCCCGGGAAGCCACGGCTCTGACCCCAAGGAGCGAACCGGGTGACGACACGGCCACCGCAGCCGAACGGGTGGCCGAAGCCCGTGAACGCCAGCAAGCACGACAGGGTTGTGCCAATGCGTTCCTCGACCTGCCGGGCCTGCGTCGGCATTGCAAATTGTCAGCAACCGATGAAGCCTGGCTGGAGACCGCCTGCGAACGGTTGACCCTGTCGCTACGAGCCGCCCACCGCTTGCTCAAGGTCGCCCGGACCTTGGCCGACCTCGAGCAGGTTGAACGAATCAGTCGAGAACACCTGGCCGAAGCCCTGCAATATCGGCCGGCTACGCCTTGAAAAGGCTCACGGTTTGCTCAGGTCCACCAACGGTGTCTCTCGTACCTCGATTTTTTGATCGCCCTGGATGTCGTCGATGCGCTTGAGGGCCTTGTCCACGGAAACCTTGTCTGCCAGAAGGCTGTAGTGGATCTGGAATTGCTTGCGCTCTTTCGGTGCGATGGTCGGCACCAGGCCCAGCGGACGCTGGTAGCGGCGGTTATAGGAAAAACTGGTGCCCGGCTCCAGGCCGGTCACGTAGCCCTGGCCTTGGGTGTCGGTGTTTTTCCACAGGGAAAAAACCGGAAGCGTGCCGGTGTTGAAACCCACCGCAACGCCGAGGCTGCCGGCCTTGTTATGCAAGACGGTCAGTGTATCGCCCTTCGCGTCGGCGTATGGCACGACGTTATAGACCGTTTCATCGTAGTCCTTGGTTGGGGCTCGATAGGTTTGCCAGTCTTTCAGGTCGCCCTTGGCCTTGTCGTTGAATGGCGAGACTTGCTTGACCGGCGCTGCGAAGCGAGCACCTTGCTCCAGGAACGGGGTGCTGAAATTGCTGTGGTAAAGCGCCTGGTATTCCTTCGGATAATCGCCATTGTTGGTCAGCGTGTCGTTGAGCGCGAACGTCACGCTGCCGGGCTCAGTGACGAGTTCGGTCTGCACCGAGAAGTCGACTTTCTTGAATGCCTGCTCCTTCAGCTCGCCTCGCAGGGTGATTGCATAGGGCGGTTTCTCGTCGATGTGCAGCGTGACCTTGTTCGCCGGGATATTGGCCGCGCGACCATGCAATGTCAGCAGCTCTCCGTTATCCATACCCGGATGGCCGACCCATTCGTAGCCGCAGCGGGTCACCAGCTCATTGAAACCTTCCAGCCAGCCCAGGCCGCCTCGCCCGTTGAGCTCGATGAACGCCGGGTTGACCACTTCCTTGACCGGCGAATCCCAGCCCATGCGCACATCACCGACCGAGGCTTGCAGCACATTCATGCCTCGGGTCGGGACGACCGATAGCTTCAGGGTGCCGTTATCGATGTCGACCACGCTGACGCCTTCCTGCCGACCTCCGTGCAGGGTGCGCATCGTCACGGAAAATGGCTTGTCGGTCTTGACGCCCAACTGCTGGCTGGTGATTTGCCACGGCTGGGCGGCCTTGTCGGTATCGAGCAAAACGTAATCCCAAGCCATCGCATGGGAGGCAGCACCCAAGGCGCTTAGGGCAACGAGGAGTTTGAGCGAATTCATGAACGGAGCCTTTTCTTGGAGTTGTGCGGTTTTTATAGACTTGAAGAAACGTTTCAGCAAGCCTGAAAACAGCAATTACCTGAAAAAGGAACACAACTGACCAAGACTACCCCAACCCGTGGCGAGGGAGCTTGCTCCCGCTCGGCTGCGTAGCAGTCGCAAAACAGTAAGATGCGGCAGAAAGCAGAGGCCCGCTTCGCAGGCCAGCGGGAGCAAGCTCCCTCGCCACGGGGGACTGGATCGGCTTGAGGTCCGAGCGTTGGGGTTGAAACGGCTGTGGTGAATCACAGCCATCATCGCGAGCAAGCTCCCCAAACGTTTCGGGAGCTTGCTTGGTGATGGAGCGCCTCAGCGGAACCGATCAACCTCTTTGCGCAGGTCCTGCGCCAGGGTTTCCAGTTCCTTGGCGGTGATCGCCAGGTTGGAGACCACTTCGCGCTGCTCGGTGTTGGCCATGGCAATGCTTTGCAGGTTGCTGCTAAGCAGGGTCGCGGTGCTGCTCTGTTCTTGGGTGGCCGTGGTGATCGCCGAGAATTGCTGGCCGGCCGAGCGACTTTGTTCATCGATGCGCGCCAGGGCCATGGCCACATTGGCGTTACGTGACAAGCCTTCCTGCATCAGCAGGTTGCCCTTCTCCATCGTACTGATGGCGTTGCCGGTTTCCTGCTGGATGCTGTTGATCATGCCGGAAATTTCATCAGTAGCCTGACGGGTACGCGACGCCAGGCTGCGCACTTCATCGGCCACCACGGCAAAACCACGGCCCTGCTCGCCCGCGCGGGCAGCTTCGATGGCGGCGTTCAGCGCCAGCAGGTTGGTTTGTTCAGCGATAGACGTAATCACGCCCACGATGCCGCCAATTTCCTGGGAACGCTGGCCCAGGGTGTTGATGACCGTAGCCGTACTGTTCAGCGCGCCAGCTATCTGCTCCAGTGACGATGAAGCTTCGTCCATGGACGTGCGACCAATCTGGGTTTGCTGGGCGTTTTCCTGGGCCAGGCGCTGGGTATTGCCCATGTTGTCGGCAATGTTCAGGGAGGTGGCGCTGAACTCTTCGACCGCGCCGGCCATGCTGGTGATTTCGCCGGACTGTTGTTCCATGCCCTCGTAGGCCCCGCTGGACAACCCGGACAGGGCCTGGGCACGGCTGTTGACCTCTTGCGAGGCTTTGCGGATGTGCTCGACCATGGTCGACAAGGCTTGGCTCATCTGGTTGAACGCGCGGGCCAGCTGGCCGATCTCATCATGGCTCGACACGTTCAGGCGCACGCTCAAATCACCGGCGCCCAACGCTTCGGCCTGACGCACCAAGTCGCCCAACGGCGCCAGTTTGCTGCGCAGCAGCCACATCGCTGACCCGACGGCCAGCAGCATCGCCAGCAAGCTGCCGATAGCCAGTTGCGTACCGACACTCCAGGTCACGGCACTGATTTCAGCTTTCGGCATGCTCGCCACGACGGCCCACGGCCCGCCTTCAAACGGCACGGCAACACTGTAGAATGCTTCTGCGGTGTCGTCCCAGAAGGCCGCTTTACCTGGCTTCTTGACCAGGTTCGTGATGGTTACGGCAGCTTTGTCCAACGCCTGCACGCCTGCTGGCGGCACCAGCCATTTGCTTTGCTCATCCAGCAACGCCAGCGAACCGGTCTTGCCGATGCGGAAGCGCTTGAGGTTCTCGAACTGTGCATTCTGTGCATCGGTGTAATCGAAGCCTACGTACAACACGGCGATGATCTTGCCGCTGCTGTCGCGAACCGGCGTGTACTGCGACATGTAGAAACGCCCGAACAGCAGCGCCCGGCCGATATAGCTCTGCCCGCTGATCACTGGGCCGTAGGCCGGACCGGCGCGGTCGAGCACGGTGCCGATGGCCCGCGTGCCGTCCTGTTTGCTGACCGAAGTGCTGACCCGGATGAAATCGTCGCCGCTGCGCACGAATATCGTGGCCACCCCGGCGGTCATCGTCTTGAAGTCATCGACTTCCTTGAAATTGTTGTTCAGGACTTCGCTGCCCAGGCTCAAGCCCGGGGTTTGTACGCCCGCCACCGCCACCGGTTGGTCAGGATGCACGCTCAGGCCCGCGCTGAAGCGCTTTTCAAACAGACCGGCCAACCGCTGAGTGCTCTCGCGCAAAGTGCCATGGAATGTATTGAGCTGATCGGCCATCAGGCGAGCTTCGCTGGCCAGGTGCTCTTCACGGGTGGCAAGGTTGGCGGTGTCCAGCGAGCGCAAGGCGAAGACGGTACTGCCGGTGATCACTATCGCCAGTATCACAGCGAGGGCAAGGCCAAGCTGAGAGGCGATCCGGGCGCGAGGTTGAGACATGACGGCTCCTGGCCGAGAGACTGGGATCGTCCTGATCACGTCACGCGCTCGGCTATTTTTTGGGTGATGGGTGTAGGCAGTCCCTTTCTGATACGAAAGTACTACCTCCACACCTTCGGCGGCGAAACCAAATACTTGAGCGATTCGGGAGGATTAATATCAAGTGGCTAGCACTGGCGCTGCAACGGTTCAGCCAAGACGCTTCACGTCGGGAAGCTGCATGGCCGTGACCTCGCTTTGCAAAAAATCGCTGAGCCGGCGCAAACGTTCACCACCGGGACGAGTCTTCGGCCAGACGAGGTAATAGTGCTCACCGCTGGCGACCGCAGTTGGCCACGGCAGGCTCAAGCGCCCCTGGGCGACGTCCTCGGCGACCATCAGCAAATCCCCCATGGACACGCCGTAGCCGCGCGCCGCAGCGATCATGCCCAGTTCCAGCGTGTCGAACACTTGCCCGCCCTTGAGCGAAACCTTGTCGGCCAACCCCATGCGCTGCAGCCAGTTGCGCCAGTCACGGCGATCCGGTGTGGGATGCAGCAGTTCGGCACTGGCCAACCGCGCCAGATCCCAAGGTTGGTCGTTCAACAGGTTCGGCGCGCCGACCGGAATCAACTCCTCGGGGAACAGCAGGCTGGCTTCCCAATCCGCCGGAAAATGCCCATTGCCCAGCAGTACCGCGCAATCGAAAGGCTCGGTATTGAAGTCCACCGAGTCGATGTCCATCCAGGCGCTGGTCAATTGCACCTCGTTGCCGGGCTGCAAGTGCCGAAAACGGCTCAGCCGCGCCAACAGCCAACGCATGGTCAGGGTCGAGGGTGCTTTCATGCGCAGGATGTCGTCTTCCCCGTGCAAGGTATGACAGGCGCGCTCCAGCGCCATGAACCCTTCTCGCACGCCCGGCAACAGCAAACGCGCCGACTCGGTCAGCTGCAAATTGCGGCCGCTGCGCTGGAACAACCGACAGGCGAAGTGATCTTCCAACGTGCGGATGTGCCGGCTGACCGCGCTTTGCGTGATCGACAACTCTTCAGCAGCCCGGGTGAACGAGCTGTACCGCGCCGCCGCTTCGAATGCACGCAGCGCATAAAGAGGAGGAAGACGACGAGACATGGCGAAGCTCCATGAAGGCGATATCGGCACCCTAGCAGAATGCGCCCCGGCATGAGTTTTAATCATGCCAGCAATCGTATTTATCCTTTTGTGCAAACCACCGCGAGCGCCGAGAATCGACGCTTTACTGCCTTGTTTGAACATGGAGCGTGATGATCATGCAGCATCCGGCGCGTACTGAACTCTGGGCCATCCTGCGGCTGGCGGGGCCGTTGATTGCCTCGCAGTTGGCACACATGCTGATGGTGCTGACCGACACCCTGATGATGGCGCGCCTGAGTCCCGAAGCCCTGGCCGGCGGCGGGCTCGGGGCGGCCACTTATTCGTTCGTCTCGATTTTCTGCATCGGCGTGATCGCGGCGGTGGGTACATTGGTTGCGATTCGCCAGGGCGCCGGCGATATTGAAGGCGCTACCCGGCTGACCCAGGCCGGATTATGGCTGGCCTGGTTGATGGCGCTGGTGGCGGGTTTGCTGCTGTGGAACCTCAAGCCGGTGCTGCTGATGTTCGGCCAGACCGAAACCAACGTGCTGTCCGCCGGCCAGTTCCTGCTGGCGCTGCCGTTCGCCCTGCCCGGCTACTTGAGCTTCATGGCCCTGCGCGGCTTCACCAGTGCCATCGGCCGGGCCACACCGGTCATGGTGATCAGCCTCGGCGGCACGGTGGCCAACTTCCTGCTCAACTACGCGCTGATTACCGGTATGTTCGGCCTGCCAAGTCTCGGCTTGATGGGAATCGGCCTGGTAACGGCCATCGTCGCCAACTGCATGGCTCTGGCACTCGCCTGGCACATCCATCGCCACTCGGCCTACCGTGCCTATCCATTGCTCAAAGGCTTGTCACGGCCCAATCGCCAGTACCTCAAGGAGCTGTGGCGCCTGGGCCTGCCGATTGGCGGCACCTACGCGGTCGAAGTCGGTTTGTTCGCGTTCGCCGCGCTGTGCATGGGCACGATGGGCAGCACGCAATTGGCGGCGCACCAGATCGCTCTGCAAATCGTCTCGGTGGCGTTCATGGTCCCGGCGGGTATGTCCTACGCCATCACCATGCGCATCGGCCAGCACTACGGCGCCGGACAGCTGCCGATGGCGCGCCTGGCCGGGCGGGTCGGGATCGGCTTTGGCGCGGCCGTCATGCTGGCCTTTGCCATGGTGTTCTGGCTGCTGCCGAACCAGCTGATTGGCCTGTTCCTGGACCACAACGACCCGGCCTTTCGAGGGGTCATCGACCTGGCAGTCAGCCTGCTGGCCGTGGCGGCGTGGTTCGAGCTGTTCGACGGCGCGCAAACCATTGCCATGGGCTGCATCCGTGGCTTGAAGGACGCCAAGACCACGTTCCTGGTGGGTTTGGGTTGCTATTGGCTGATCGGCGCACCGGCCGCCTGGTGGATGGCCTTTCATCTGCATTGGGGACCGACTGGCGTTTGGTGGGGCCTGGCCCTGGGTCTGGCCTGCGCGGCGGTGAGCCTGACGTTGGCGTTCGAGTGGAAGATGAAGCGGATGATGCGCAGTGAGCCTGGGCAGCAGGATTTCGAGGCCATCCAGGCCAAGTGAAATCCAACAAAGATTGCTTCAGGTTCCGGCTTCCTGGACTGCCTGGCCACCTTCGAACGTCAGGTACTCGACCAATTCGGGTAACGGCAACGGTTTGCTGATCAGGAAACCCTGCACCTGATCGCAACCGAAACCACGGAGCAAGTCCAGTTGCTCCGGGGTTTCGACGCCTTCGGCCACCACCTCCAGGTTGAGGTTATGGGCCAGGTTGATCATCGCGTGCACCAGTTTGCGATTCTCTTCGCGCTGCTCCATGCCGCCGACGAAGCTCTTGTCGATCTTGAGCAGGGCGATGGGCAAGCTATTGAGGTGCACGAATGAGGAGAACCCGGTGCCGAAGTCGTCCAAGGAGAAGCGCACCCCCAGCCGACCCAGGGCGTCCATGGTCTGCTTGACCAGGTCGCTGCGGCGCATGACCGCGGTTTCAGTGAGTTCGAACTCCAGCCACTGGGCCTCGACGCCCCGCTCGGCGATCAATCGGCTGAGGGTCGGCAACAGCTGGCTGTCCTGGAACTGCCGGAACGACAGGTTTATCGCCATGTGCAACGGCGCCAATCCTCGCTCGCGCAGGGCCTGCATGTCCCGCAGCGCCCGGGAGATCACCCAATAGCCCAACGGCACGATCAAGCCGCTCTGCTCGGCCAACGGCACGAACTCGCTCGGCGGCAATAGTCCGCGCTCACCGTGACGCCAGCGCACCAGGGCTTCGAGGCCAACGATCGTTCCATCAGCAAGGTTCAGCCGGGGCTGGTAATGCAACTCCAGCTCATCGCGGCGCAGCGCCCGGCGCAATTCGGTTTCCAGGTCGGCGAGGCTGCGGGCATTGCGATTGATACGCTCGTTGAAGATATGAAAGGTGCAGCCTTGCGTGCTCTTGGCCTGCTGCATGGCGATATGGGCGTGCCACATCAGCGGGTCGGCACCGGCCTGTGCCCGGGCGTGGGCGATACCCAGGCTGCAACCGATCAACAGGCTTTCGCCGTCCACCCAGTAAGGCTCGGCCATGGCTTCGATGATGCGCTCGGCCATCCACTCCGCTCGCTGGGGCGCGCGGCGGGTGTCGATCAGCAAGGCGAACTCGTCGCTGCCCAGCCGCGCCAGTTGATCTCCGGCCTCAAGCGACCCCTTGAGACGCGAGACCACCTGCAGGATCAGGCGGTCCCCGGCCTGGTGGCCTAGCGCGTCGTTGGCGTGACGAAAGTTGTCGAGGTCAAGGTGACCGAGCGCCAGGCCACGGCCATCGTTCTCGGCCAGGCGCGCCGCCAGCAAGGTCTGGAAGCCCTGGCGGTTGGCGATGCCCGTCAGCGGGTCCTGCTCGGCGAGCCGTTGCAAGGTGTTTTCCAGCACGCCACGCTCTCGCACGTGTCGCAGGCAACGACGCAGTGTCGCCTCATCGAGTACGTCACGCACCAGCCAGTCGCTGACGCCGTCCGGCGGGGTCGAAGGCTCGTGCTCAAGCAAGAGGACCGTTGGCAGACGGCAGCGACCGGGCGCAGGCTGCAAGCTCGCAACAGTCAGCAGCACCGCGTTGCGGTTGTCTTCAAACAGGCTGCTGACCGACTCCCAGCTCGGGGCGCTGATCAACACGACCGAGGGCCTCATGGGCGCCAGGCACTCGCGCAATATCGCTGACCACTCAGGCGTTTCGGCCAACAACAGCAAACGCAAGGGTTCGACAGGCGTAGACAAGCTGACTCCCTAGACTCTGCAAGGTGGTAGGCGCAGGGCATTATGACTCGCCAATGGGCAATCACCAATGCCAATGGTTCTCAAACACAAGCTTTTAACGCTTTTCACAACTGAAAAACGAACGTTAGACCTAAATCCCGTCCGCATCCTGAGCGAAAGTAACAAAAGCGGCAAATAGAGATGACGTTCGCCGTCACAAGTCGGACAGAGCAGCACAATTCTGCGAGCCTGTTAAAATGCCGGCCCATTTGGCAAACGACTCCCTGAACCCGTCATGTCCCGACTCAATCCCCGGCAGCAAGAAGCCGTGAACTATGTCGGCGGCCCTCTTTTGGTGCTCGCCGGCGCAGGCTCCGGCAAGACCAGCGTGATCACCCGCAAGATCGCGCACCTGATCCAGAATTGTGGCATCCGCGCCCAGTACATCGTCGCCATGACGTTCACCAACAAGGCCGCCCGGGAAATGAAGGAGCGGGTCGGTGGCCTGTTGCGCGCCGGCGAAGGCCGCGGCCTGACGGTCTGCACCTTCCACAACCTGGGCCTGAACATCATCCGCAAGGAACACGCGCGACTGGGCTACAAACCGGGCTTCTCGATTTTCGACGAGACTGACGTCAAGGCCTTGATGACGGACATCATGCAGAAGGAATACTCGGGCGACGACGGTGTCGACGAGATCAAGAACATGATCGGGTCCTGGAAAAATGACCTGGTCCTGCCGCCCGAGGCCCTGGAAAACGCCCGCAACCCCAAGGAGCAGACCGCTGCCATCGTCTACGCCCACTACCAGCGCACGCTCAAGGCGTTCAACGCGGTGGACTTCGACGATCTCATCCTGTTGCCGGTCAAGCTGTTCCAGGACCACGCCGACATTCTCGAGAAATGGCAGAACAAGGTCCGCTACCTGCTGGTGGACGAATACCAGGACACCAACGCCAGCCAGTATCTGCTGGTGAAGCTGCTGATCGGCAAGCGCAACCAGTTCACCGTGGTGGGCGACGACGACCAGTCGATCTATGCCTGGCGTGGCGCACGTCCGGAAAACCTGATGCTGCTCAAGGACGACTATCCGTCGCTCAAAGTGGTGATGCTGGAGCAGAACTACCGCTCCACCAGCCGCATCCTGCGCTGCGCCAACGTGCTGATCTCCAACAACCCCCACGAATTCGAAAAGCAGCTGTGGAGCGAAATGGGCCACGGCGACGAGATCCGCGTGATCCGTTGCCGCAACGAAGACGCCGAAGCCGAGCGCGTCGCTATGGAAATCCTCAGCCTGCACCTGCGTACCGACCGGCCGTACAGCGACTTTGCGATCCTGTACCGCGGCAACTACCAGGCCAAGTTGATCGAGCTGAAATTGCAGCATCACCAGATCCCCTATCGCCTGTCGGGGGGCAACAGCTTCTTTGGTCGCCAGGAGGTGAAGGACCTGATGGCCTACTTCCGCCTGATCGTAAACCCGGACGACGACAACGCCTTCCTGCGGGTGATCAACGTGCCGCGTCGGGAAATCGGTTCGACCACCCTGGAAAAACTCGGCAACTACGCCACGGAGCGCAAGATATCGATGTACGCCGCCACCGACGAAATCGGCTTGGGCGAACACCTGGACAGCCGCTTCACCGACCGCCTGGCGCGCTTCAAGCGCTTCATGGACAAGGTCCGCGAACAGTGCGCCGGGGAAGATCCGATTTCAGCGCTGCGCAGCATGGTCATGGACATCGATTACGAGAACTGGCTGCGCACCAATAGCTCCAGCGACAAGGCCGCCGACTACCGCATGAGCAACGTCTGGTTTTTGATCGAGGCGTTGAAGAACACGTTGGAAAAAGACGAAGACGGCGACATGACTGTCGAAGACGCCATCGGCAAATTGGTGCTGCGCGACATGCTCGAGCGCCAGCAGGAAGAGGAAGAAGGCGCTGAGGGCGTGCAGATGATGACCCTTCACGCCTCCAAGGGCCTGGAATTCCCTTACGTGTTCATCATGGGCATGGAAGAGGAAATCCTGCCGCACCGTTCCAGTATCGAAGCCGACACCATCGAAGAAGAACGGCGCCTGGCCTACGTCGGGATTACCCGGGCACGCCAGACGCTGGCCTTTACCTTTGCCGCCAAGCGCAAGCAGTACGGCGAAGTGATCGACTGCGCGCCGAGCCGCTTTCTCGATGAGCTGCCGCCGGACGACCTCGCCTGGGAAGGCAACGACGACACGCCGACGGAAGTCAAAGTCGTTCGCGGCAACAGTGCCCTGGCCGATATACGCGCAATGCTGAAGCGCTAAAATTACCTTTTTTTCACCGAAACTCAGGCGCTGAACGCGTCATCAGAGGAGGCTTCATGGAAGCCCTGCAGCAGAAAATTCGTGAACAAGGCATCGTGCTTTCCGATCAGGTCCTGAAAGTCGACGCTTTCCTGAACCACCAGATCGACCCGCACTTGATGAAGCTGATCGGCGACGAATTTGCCGCGTTGTTCAAGGATTCGGGCATCACCAAGATCGTCACCATCGAAGCCTCGGGCATTGCCCCGGCGATCATGACCGGCCTGAACCTCGGCGTACCGGTGATCTTTGCCCGCAAGCAGCACTCCCTGACCCTGACGGAGAACCTGCTCTCGGCCACCGTGTACTCATTCACCAAGAGAACCGAAAGCACCGTAGCCATCAGCCCGCGCCACCTGACCAGCAGCGACCGCGTGCTGATCATCGATGACTTCCTGGCCAACGGCAAAGCTTCCCAGGCGTTGATTTCCATCATCAAGCAGGCCGGCGCGACCGTCGCCGGGCTGGGCATCGTGATCGAGAAATCGTTTCAGGGAGGCCGCGCGGAACTGGATGCCCAGGGCTATAGAGTCGAATCCCTGGCGCGGGTGAAATCGCTGGCGGGTGGGGTCGTGACGTTCCTCGACTGACGCCCCGATAGCCTTGTGGGAATGGATTTGCTCGCTCCCAAGGGTTGTGTCCGCTCAGTGGATCGCGGTGGCCTTGAGCCCCGCGAGCAACAAGCGCTGGGACAGCTCCTCCTTCAGGCCTTCAGGGTTCGTCAACTGCATCCGCTCCAGATGCCCGGCATACTCCCATGGCTCCGGAGCATCGAGCGCGGCTTTGCCCAGCTCCAGGATTTCGGTGAGCTTGAACTTGCTTTTAAGCCAGTTCAGCGCCCGCAGCAAATCGCGCTCCAGCCCATCGAAATCGCAGCCCAACGGGTACTCCGGAAACAGATTCGGATGCCGCGCCTGGATCGCCTGCAAACGCTCCGACGTGTTGTCGGCGAAACGCGGATCGAGACGAAAGTCCTTTGGCAGTTTGCCGGCGCTTTGTGCCTGCTCGATCAGCCCAGGCTGGAAGCGTGAATCGCTGATGTTCAGCAACGCTTCGATCACGGCGGCGTCGGTCTTGCCGCGCAAGTCAGCGATGCCGTACTCGGTCACCACGATGTCCCGCAGGTGCCGGGGAATTGTGCAGTGGCCGTACTCCCAGACGATATTCGAACTGATCACGCCCCCCGATTCGCGCCAGCTGCGCAAGAGCAGGATCGAGCGGGCCCCTTCCAGCGCATGCCCCTGGGCAACGAAGTTGTACTGGCCGCCCACACCACTGAGCACCCGCCCGTCCTCCAACTGGTCAGCCACCCCGGCGCCCATGAGCGTCATGGTGAAGACGGTGTTGATGAAGCGCGCATCGAGTCGCTGCAAGCGCTTGAGCTGTTCTTGGCCGTACAGCTCGTTGATGTAGCTGATGCGGGTCATGTTGAATTCGAAGCGCCGGCTCTGCGGCAGTTCGCGCAAGCGCTCATAAAAGCTGCTCGGACCGAGGAAAAAACCGCCATGAATGCAAATGCCGTCAGGTTGCGCCGCCTCGTCGAGAGTCCCTGCGTTGGCCTGTTCCTGGGTCGGTTCGTCGGGATAGACCTTGCGCCGAATGATTCCGGCCTCCGCCAACACCAGCAGACCGTTGACGAACATTTCGCTGCAACCGTACAGCCCCTTGGCAAACGGCTCGACCCCACCCTCGCGCTCGATCAACTGCGCCCACTGGCTGAGGTTCACGTCGGCGAGCAGCGCCTGGTAACCGGCGTTATCGGCCTGACGCGCCAACAACGCCGCCGTCAACGCATCGCCCATCGAGCCGATGCCGATCTGCAGCGTACCGCCGTCGCGCACCAGGGTGCTGGCGTGCAGGCCGATCAAATGATCCTGGAACCCCACCGGCATGTTCGGCGTGGAGAACAGCGTGTGGCTGTCCTTTTCATCGATCAGCAGGTCGAAGCCGTCGATGCCGATTTCCGCGTCGCCCGGCATGTAGGGCAAATCGCTGTGGACCTGCCCCACTATGAGAATGGTTTCCCCCGCCTCGCGCCGCTTGGCGACCATGGGCAACAGGTCCAGGGTAATGTCCGGGTTGCAGCTCAGGCTCAGGCGATCCGGATGCTCCGGGTCGCTGGCCACCAGCTGCGCGATCAGGTTCAGGCCCATCGCGTTGATGTCCCGGGCCGCGTGGCTGTAGTTGCTGCTGACGTAGTCCTGCTGGGCGGATGCACTGTGCAACAAGCTGCCCGGTTGCATGAAGAATTGCTGGACGCGAATGTTCGCCGGCAGGCTGTCGCGCTGCAGGTCGGCAAGGTAATCAAGCTCGGGATAGTCGCCGAAGACCCTCTCGACAAACGGCTCGAGGAAGCGCTTCTGCAACCCGTCGCCGAGGTTCGGCCGGCCCAGGCTCAGCGCCGTATAGATGGTCAGCTGCCGCTCGGGCAGTTGCGCGATGCGCCGGTACAGCGCGTTGGCGAACAGATTGGGCTTGCCCAGCCCCAGAGGCATGCCGAGGTGGATATGCGCGGGCAAGCGCTCGAGCACGTCATCCACCGCCTGTTCGATTGAACACAACTGAACCATCCGACCCTCCGGGACATTCCATGAATGTGGGTTGGACCGAGCTTGCCGGGTCTTGGTTGCGATGAACAGCCTGGAAAAAAGACCCAGGCGCAAAAAAGCCGCTCGTAAGCGGCTTTTCGTGAAAGATCCCGGAGGATTACAGACCGGACATCTCTTTGATAGCACCCTTGAGTTCTTCATCGGTGCAATCGGCGCAGGTGCCCTTAGGCGGCATCGCGTTCACGCCGGTGATGGCCTTGGCCAGAATGCCGTCGAGGCCGCCTTGATGGTCGGCACGCTCTTTCCAGGCAGCCTTGTCACCGACTTTCGGCGCGCCCAGCAGGCCGGTGCCGTGGCACGCGTTGCAATGTTTGGCGATGACATCCTTGGGTGCCTTGGCACCACCGGCGCCGCCAGCCGAGGCCACGACTTCCATACCCTTGCATTCCTTGCCCTGAACGCAAACCTGGCCAACGGGTTCGAGGCGCTTGGCGATTTCGTCGTTGGGCGCCGCTTGGGCGCTCGCAGCCCATAGGGCCAATACGGTTGCTGGTGCAGCCAGCATTTTCATAATTAGGTTCACGCGTACACCCTCAATGGTGGCTAGTCACGCCTGCGGCCACGGTTTGCAGGCGGGCGCAAGTATAGCGGTAAGCCTGTCACTCTGAAACAACCCCAAAGTCGCAAGGGTCTTGTTCGTCACGACAGCCCAACGTGCGGGCGCCTTTGCCATCCGGGCTTGGCGCCTCTTTGTTTAGAAATTGGCCGGTGTGGCTGCGCTGATCAGTCGCGCCGGAGCATCGAACGGATTGCGAAAACGGTGAGGCTTGGTGCTTTCAAAATAGTAGCTGTCGCCTGCCTCGAGCACGAAAGTTTCGGCACCGACCACCAGCTCCAGCCGTCCTTCCACCAGAATCCCGGTTTCCTCGCCTTCGTGGGTGAGCATCTCGTCACCGGTGTCGGCGCCTGGCGGATAGATTTCGTTCAAAAAGGCAATCGCCCGGCTTGGATGGGCCCTGCCCACCAGTTTCATGGTCACGGCGCCGTCGGAGATGTCGATCAGTTCGTTGGCTTTATAGACGATCTGGGTCGGTTTCTCCTGGAGGATTTCTTCGGAGAAAAACTCGACCATGGACATGGGAATCCCGCCAAGGACCTTGCGCAGCGAGCTGATCGAGGGGCTCACGCTGTTTTTCTCGATCATCGAAATGGTGCTGTTGGTGACGCCCGCGCGCTTGGCGAGTTCACGCTGGGAAAGGCCTTTGAGTTTACGAATGGATTGCAGTCGTTCACCGACGTCCAATGCTGGAGCCTCCAGGGAATCAGGTTGTGTGGAAAGTGAGCGTTATCATGGCGACAGCGTTCAGTATTTACAACACCTTGGCCCGAATCCTGTGCGGCGAAGCGACTTTCGGTAGGCTGCGTTTTGCCTCAGGTCCCGGAATAGAGCCGTGGCACTCGTCGCAGGTTGCAGAAAATCTGGTAGGGAATGGTGTCGGCGGCTTTCGCGACATCGCTGGCGAGGATGTTTTTGCCCCACAGCTCCACGGTCGAGCCGAGCCCGGCCTGAGGAATATGGGTCAGGTCCACGCACAGCATGTCCATCGATACTCGTCCGACCAGCTGGCTGCGCTGGCCATCCACCAGGACCGGCGTACCGTTCGGCGCCTGGCGCGGGTAGCCGTCGGCATAGCCCATGGCAACCACGCCGACCCGGGTCGGTTGCGCCGTCACGAAGCGAGCACCGTAGCCCACCGGCTCGCCGGCGGGAAGCTCGCGCACGCTGATGATCCTGGACTCCAGTGTCATGACCGGTTGCAGGCGCGAAGCCACGGCATTGGCTTCCTCGAACGGCGTCGCACCGTACAGCATGATGCCTGGCCTTACCCAATCGCTCGGTATTTGCGGCCAACCCAGAACCGCCGGCGAATTGCGCAGGCTGACCTCGGCCGCCAAGCCCTGGCGGGTCTGCTCGAACACGGTCAGTTGTTGCAGGCTGCAGGGGTCATGCAACTCGTCGGCGCGGGCGAAGTGGCTCATCAGTACGATCTTCGCCACCTTGCCGCTCGCCAACAGGCGACGATACGCCGCCTGATAGTCGGTCGGGTGCAATCCGACCCTATGCATGCCTGAATCGAGCTTGAGCCAGACCGTGATCGGCGCGCCCAATGTTGCGCGTTCAATCGCTTCGAGCTGCCACAACGAATGCACCACGCACCAGAATTCGTGCTCGACGATCAACGGCAGTTCATCGGCCTCGAAGAATCCCTCCAACAGCAGGATCGGTCCGGCAATCCCACCGGCCCGCAGCTCCAGGGCTTCTTCGATGCAAGCCACGGCGAACCCGTCGGCCGTTTCCTGCAAGGCCTCGGCGCAGCGCACCGCGCCATGCCCATAGGCGTCTGCCTTGATCACGGCAAGGGCCTTGGCCCCGGTAACTTCGCGGGCCAGTTGGTAGTTGTGACGCAAGGCTTGGAGATCGATCAGGGCGCGGGCAGGACGCATGGCGGCAGGCTTCTAGGCGGACATGAATAAAAAACCGGCGCGGGCTGGCAGGATGGACCACCCACAGCGCCGGGAGAGGGATCGTTTGGCCGGTATTAAGGCAGCGCAGCCACGACGGACAGCTCCACCAGGATCTCTGGCTCACACAGCTTGGCCTCCACCGTGGCCCGGGCCGGGGCGACGCCTTTGGGTAACCATTTGTCCCAGACCGCGTTCATGCCTGCGAAGTGAGCCTCGATTTCCTTCAGGTAGATCGTCACCGATAACAGTCGCGTCTTGTCGGTCCCGGACAGGTCAAGCAGACGTTCGACGTTGGCCAAAGCCTCGCGGGTCTGCTGTTCGATACCGGCGCTCATGTCGTCGCCGACCTGCCCGGCCAGATAAACGGTGCCGTTGTGCAGGACGACCTGACTCATGCGGTCATTGGTGAGCTGGCGCTGTATTGACATGTTTCGCGGACTCCTGAGGTTTGCTGCCATAACGGGAAATATCGAGGCCTTCGGCGCTGATCTGCGGCTTTTTCTTCGCCATCAGATCCGCCAGCAAGCGACCGGAACCGCACGCCATGGTCCATCCGAGGGTGCCGTGGCCGGTATTGAGGAACAGGTTCTTGAACGGCGTGGCGCCGACGATCGGCGTGCCGTCCGGGGTGGTCGGACGCAGGCCGGTCCAGAAGCTGGCCTGGGCCAGATCGCCGCCCAGAGGATAAAGGTCGTTGACGATCATCTCCAGGGTTTCACGCCGGCGCGGATTGAGCGAGAGGTCAAAACCAGCAATTTCCGCCATGCCGCCGACGCGAATGCGGTTGTCGAAACGGGTGATAGCGACCTTGTAGGTTTCGTCGAGAATGGTCGAGGTCGGTGCCATCGCCGGGTCGGTGATCGGCACGGTCAGCGAATATCCCTTGAGCGGGTATACCGGCGCACGAATACCCAGCGGCTTGAGCAATTGCGGCGAGTAGCTGCCTAGGGCGAGGACGTAACGGTCGGCGGTTTCCAGCTTGCCGTCGATCCAGACGCCGTTGATGCGATCGCCGGCAAAATCCAGGCGCTCGATGTTCTGGTCAAAGCGGAACTGCACGCCGAGCTTCACCGCCATTTCCGCCAGGCACGTGGTAAACATCTGGCAATCGCCGGTCTGGTCGTTAGGGAGGCGCAAAGCACCGGCCAGGATGTTGGTGACATTGGCCAAGGCCGGCTCGACCCGGGCGATGCCTTCGCGGTCGAGTACTTCGAACGGTACACCGGATTCTTTCAACACGGCGATGTCTTTTGCCGCACCATCGAGCTGGGCCTGTGTGCGGAACAGCTGGGTAGTCCCCAGGCTGCGGCCTTCGTAGGCAATACCGGTTTCGGCACGCAACTCGTCAAGGCAGTCGCGGCTGTACTCGGACAGGCGGACCATGCGCTCCTTGTTGATCGCATAACGATTGGCGGTGCAGTTGCGCAACATCTGCGCCATCCACAGGTACTGGTCGATGTCGGCGGTGGCCTTGATCGCCAGCGGCGCGTGGCGCTGCAACAGCCATTTGATCGCCTTGAGCGGCACGCCCGGCGCGGCCCACGGCGAGGCGTAACCCGGCGATACCTGGCCGGCGTTGGCGAAACTGGTTTCCATGGCAGGCGCCGGCTGACGGTCGACCACCACTACTTCAAACCCGGCACGGGCCAGATAGTAAGCACTGACGGTACCGATGACGCCGCTACCCAAGACCAGAACGCGCATGTTGAAGCCCTCATCGCGGATAACCGCTGACGTTTGTTATACAAAGCCGTATTGAGCGCAGTGTAAAAAAGATCAGGCAGTGCTTTTCACTATATAAATACCTATATTTGGCGAGAATTCTCGGCAAAAACCCTTTTCACGGAGGCGCATCACCTGTGCGTACCAATACCCAGACCAAACGCGAGCTGGACAAGATCGACCGCAACATCCTGCGCATCCTCCAGGCGGACGGGCGCATCTCCTTCACTGAGTTGGGCGAGAAGGTCGGTCTCTCCACCACGCCCTGTACCGAGCGGGTGCGGCGCCTTGAACGCGAAGGGATCATCATGGGCTACAACGCCCGGCTCAACCCGCAGCACTTGAAGGGTAGCTTGCTGGTGTTCGTCGAGATCAGCCTGGACTACAAGTCTGGCGATACTTTCGAAGAATTCCGACGCGCCGTGCTGAAATTGCCTCACGTGCTGGAATGTCACTTGGTATCAGGGGATTTTGACTATCTGGTGAAAGCGCGGATTTCCGAGATGGCCTCGTACCGCAAGTTGCTGGGCGACATCCTGCTCAAGTTGCCGCATGTGCGCGAATCCAAGAGCTACATCGTGATGGAAGAGGTGAAGGAAAGCCTGAACCTGCCGATTCCGGATTGATCCGGCCTAGACCAACACCTGCCGGGTGCTCGCCATGTATTCATGGATCTGCTTCTCGACGCGCGGATGAATCAACTCTACCGGACGCCGTCCATTTGGGCATGGCAAGGTCGCCGTGGTGCCGAACAACCGACAGATCAGCGGTCTTTCATCGTAAACCGTGCAGCCGTTCGGCCCCAAGTGCACACAGTCGAGCGCTTCCATGGCGGCGTCCTGTTCGGCGCGAGTCTTGCGCGGCAGGCGAGCCATTTCCTCAGGCGAGGTGGTCACCGGTCCGCAACAGTCATGGCAGCCCGGCACGCACTCGAACGTAGGAATCTGCTGACGTAGCGTGCGGATTTTTTGACTGTTGCAGCTCATCGAGGCGATACCGAATCGGGACAGCCGTGGATTCTGCCTCAAAAGCCACAGGCCAGACAGCGCCAGGCGACCGGTGTTGCCGACGAACGAATCCACGGCTTATGCTCCGTAAAATTTCTCAAACACAACAATCAGGATTACGCACATGAACGCCCGTGTTCAGCAACCGGTCCCGAGCCACGCGCACGCCGCCTCTTACTACGCCGCCAGCAGCCTGCCACAGCCGGACCATCCGGTGCTGCAAGGCGAGTTGGTGGCGGATGTCTGCGTGGTGGGCGGCGGGTTTTCCGGGTTGAACACCGCGATCGAATTAGCCGAACGCGGCATGAGCGTTGTCCTGCTGGAAGCACACAAGATCGGCTGGGGCGCCAGCGGGCGTAACGGCGGCCAGCTGATTCGCGGTGTGGGCCATGGCCTCGATCAGTTCGCCCCGGTCGTTGGCGCCGACGGCGTCCGCCAAATGAAACTGATGGGGCTTGAAGCGGTGGAAATCGTCCGCCAACGAGTCGAGCGCTTTCAGATTGCCTGCGACCTCACCTGGGGTTACTGCGACCTCGCCAACAAACCCGACGACTTGCAAGGCTTCGCCGAAGAGGCCGAGGAACTGCGCAGCCTGGGTTATCGCTACGAAACCCGACTGCTGCGAGCCGATGAAATGCACAGCGTGGTGGGCTCGGATCGCTACGTTGGCGGCCTGATCGACATGGGCTCGGGTCACCTGCATCCGCTTAATCTGGCGCTGGGCGAAGCGGCCGCGGCGCAGCAATTGGGCGCCCGGCTGTTCGAACGATCGGCCGTCGTGCGTATCGACTATGGTCCGCAGGTCAAGGTACACACCCAGCAAGGCTCAGTTCGCGCGAAGACGCTGGTGGTGGGGTGCAATGCTTACCTCAATGGCCTGAACCAGGAACTGAGCGGCAAAGTGTTGCCCGCCGGCAGCTACATCATCGCCACCGAACCCTTGAGCGAAGCCCAGGCAGGGGCGCTATTGCCGCAAAACATGGCAGTCTGTGACCAGCGGGTAGCCTTGGATTACTACCGGCTTTCGGCGGACCGCCGCTTGTTGTTCGGCGGCGCTTGTCACTATTCCGGTCGCGACCCGCAAGACATTGGCGCTTATATGCGTCCTAAGATGCTCAAGGTGTTCCCGCAATTGGCGGACGTGAAGATCGACTACCAATGGGGCGGGATGATCGGCATCGGCGCCAACCGTTTGCCGCAGATTGGCCGGTTGAAGGATCAACCGAATGTGTATTACGCCCAGGCCTACTCCGGCCACGGCGTAAACGCCACACACCTTGCCGGCAAGTTATTGGCCGAGGCCATCAGCGGACAGCAAGGCGGGGGATTCGACTTGTTTGCCAAGGTGCCGCATATGACTTTCCCGGGTGGGAAGCACTTGCGCTCTCCCCTGCTGGCGCTGGGGATGTTGTGGCATCGGCTGAAAGAATTGGTTTAACCAAAACCGTGGTGAGGGAGCTTGCTCCCTCGCCACAGGGTTTCGTACTCATTTTTCATCTAGCTTCAAAGCCGCCAGAACGGCTTGAGGCCTTCTGCCCGGGCCTGCTCCCGGGTCAGCCCGATGTCTTGCAACTGTTCGGGTGTGAGCTCCAACAAGGCTTTGCGTGTATGCAGGCGATGCCAGAACAGGCCCCAGCGACTCAGGCCGGACGGAGCATTGCGCAACATTGCCTCACGCAGCCCCTTTTCCTGCCCTGCCACCAGTTCCTGACTGTGTAACGTCAGCCGCACATCGCTCAAGCCGTTCATTTTTGATCGCTCCTGTTTACTTGGGTAGCCAGAGCTTTCATGATGCGCGGACAGACAAAAGCGATACAGATTCAAATAATGTCTTTTATAAGCATACAGAATCGACATTTTTAAGACTGAATTGCAGTTTTGCTTCCCATCTGTATCGGTTTCCGTTTTCTATCTCATCGGGATTGCACCATGACCCTCTACGTGAACCTCGCCGAACTGCTTGGTACTCGCATCGAACAGGGCTTCTACCGCCCCGGCGACCGGCTGCCGTCGGTGCGCGCCTTGAGCACGGAACATGGCGTCAGCCTGAGCACCGTCCAGCAGGCCTATCGCGTGCTGGAGGACAGCGGGCTGGCGACGCCGAAACCCAAATCCGGCTACTTCGTCCCGGTCAGCCGCGAATTGCCGGAACTGCCGGCGGTAGGTCGTCCGGCCCAGCGGCCGGTGGACATCTCCCAGTGGGACCAGGTCCTGGAACTGATACGCGCTGTACCGCGCAAGGACGTGGTGCAGCTCGGGCGCGGCATGCCCGACATCCATTCACCGACGCTTAAACCGTTGCTGCGCAGCCTGGCGCAGATCAGTCGACGGCAAGACATGCCCGGCCTGTATTACGACAATATCTACGGCAACCTCGAGTTACGTGAACAGATCGCCCGGCTGTCCCTGGACTCCGGCTGCCAGCTGGGCGCTAACGATTTGATCGTCACCACCGGCTGTCACGAAGCATTGTCAGTGAGCGTGCGCGCCACTTGCGAACAGGGCGATATCGTCGCGGTGGATTCGCCAAGCTTTCACGGCGCCATGCAAACATTGAAGGGCCTGGGCATGAAAGCCCTGGAAATCCCCACTGACCCGCTCACCGGTATCAGCCTGGAAGCATTGGAGCTGGCACTGGAGCAATGGCCGATCAAGGCCATACAGTTGACACCCAGCTGCAATAACCCGCTGGGCTACATCATGCCCGAGGCCAACAAGCGCGCCCTGCTGACCCTGGCGCAACGCTTCGATGTGGCGATTATCGAAGACGATGTGTATGGCGAATTGGCGTACACGTACCCCCGTCCGCGCACGATCAAATCCTTCGACGATGACGGCCGCGTCCTGCTCTGCAGTTCTTTTTCCAAGACCCTTGCACCGGGCCTTCGAATTGGCTGGGTTGCACCCGGTCGATACTTGGAGCGGGTGCTGCACATGAAATACATCAGCACCGGCTCCACCGCCCCGCAACCGCAGATTGCAATCGCGGAGTTTCTCAAGGGTGGGCATTTCGAACCCCATCTGCGCCGCATGCGCACCCAATACCAGCGCAATCGCGACGTCATGATGGATTGGGTCAGCCGCTATTTTCCCCAAGGCACCCGCGCCAGCAGGCCCCGCGGCAGCTTCATGCTGTGGGTCGAACTGCCTGAGGGTTTCGATACGCTGAAGCTCAACCGCCTGCTGCATGACCAAGGTGTGCAGATAGCCGTCGGCAGCATCTTTTCGGCGTCAGGCAAATACCGCAATTGCCTGCGCATGAATTACGCTGCCAGGCCAACGGCACAAATCGAGGATGCAGTGCGCAAGGTCGGTGCCGTGGCTATCGCACTGTTGAACGAAACCCAGCGAGACACCGTCTGACCGAGTAGGCAGGGAAGCAGCATCCAACAGCCGACCCACGCAAACAATCGGAACGAGCCTACGTGAGATCCAGACCGATCCTGCACGCGCTATTGCTAGTCGCCTCGCTGCTGGGCGGCTGCGCCAGTTTTGATGTCACCCGCGAACCCTCCCAGGCGCTGCCGGCCTCCGATTCAGCGTTCGGCCGCTCGGTGGCGCAACAGGCTGCGCCGCATGAAGGCCGCTCAGGCTTCCGCCTGCTTTCCGACAGCACCGACGCCTTCATCGCCCGAGCCGAACTGATCCGCAATGCGCAGAGCAGCCTCGATTTGCAGTACTACATCGTCCATGACGGCATTAGCACGCGCATGCTGGTGGACGAGCTGCTCAAGGCTGCAGATCGCGGCGTGCGTGTGCGCATTCTGTTGGATGACACCACTAGCGACGGCCAGGACCAGATCATCGCAACCCTCGCCGCCCACCCTCAGATACAGATCCGCCTGTTCAATCCGCTGCACCTGGGACGCGCCACTGGCGTCACCCGCAGCCTTGGACGTCTGTTCAACCTGTCACTGCAACACCGCCGCATGCACAACAAACTGTGGCTGGCGGACAACAGCATGGCCATCGTCGGCGGCCGCAATTTGGGGGATGAGTATTTCGACGCCGAACCGAACCTGAATTTCACTGACATCGACTTGCTCGGCGTCGGGCCGGTGGCCGAACAACTGGGGCACAGCTTCGACCAATACTGGAACAGCGCGCTGAGCAAGCCCATCGAACAATTCTTGTCCCATCAGCCTACTGCCAAGGAATTGGCCAACAGCCGCTTGCGCCTGCAACAATCGTTGGAACAAACGCACAAGGAGAACCACGCGCTTTATCAGCAGTTGACCGCCTACAAGACCCAGCCCCGCCTGGACACGTGGCGCAAGCAATTGACCTGGGCCTGGAACCAGGCACTGTGGGACGCGCCCAGCAAGGTCCTGGCCAAGGATGAGCCAGACCCGCAGCTCTTGCTGACCACACAACTGGCCCCGGAGCTGACCGGCGTCAGCAAAGAACTGATCATGATCTCGGCCTACTTCGTCCCCGGCCAGCCAGGCTTGGTGTACCTGACCAGCCGCGCCGACGCCGGCGTATCGGTGAGCCTCTTGACCAATTCCCTGGAAGCGACAGACGTACCCGCAGTGCACGGCGGCTACGCGCCGTATCGCAAGGCCCTGCTGCGACATGGCGTACGGCTGTTCGAGTTGCGTCGCCAACCCGGCGACAGCGGCAGCAGCCCGCACCTGTTCTACAGCAAGTCCTACGGCGAGTCGGACTCCAGCCTGCACAGCAAGGCGATCATCTTCGACGGGCAGAAATCTTTCATCGGCTCGTTCAACTTCGACCCCCGCTCAGTGCTGTGGAATACCGAAGTCGGCGTGCTGGTGGACAGTCCTGAGCTTGCTGGCCAAGTGCGCGAACTGGCCTTGCAGGGCATGGCGCCGACCCTGAGTTATCAGGCCCGGCTCGATGATGCTGGTGAGCTGGTATGGACCACCGAAGACAACGGCAAGCTGCACGACCTGGATCGCGAGCCAGGCAGCTGGTGGCGCCGATTCAACGCCTGGTTCGCCACGACGATCGGGTTGGAGCAGATGCTTTAGACGTCGATCGCTTTCATGGCAATCGAATTTGTGGGCGGGCCGCTTGTGTCGCTCCGAACGCACCTTGGCGCAACAATAGGATCACCAACCCGAACGCGCCCGCCGCCATGAACAAGGGCAGCGCATGCCCACTGACCCACTGGCTGCCCGCCCCCGCCACCAGGGGACCGACCAGGCAGCCGGTCCCCCACAATTGCGCGACATGGGCATTGGCCCGCACCAGCGCATCGTCGCGGTAACGCTCGCCGATCAGGATCAGCGACAAGGTGAACAATCCTCCCGCGCTGGCACCAAACAGCACCCACAACGGCCAGATGAACACCGTGTCGATCAGCAACGGAACCGCCAGGCTCGATAACATCAGCACCACCGCACAACCGGTGAACAACGACCGGCGCGACAGGCGATCAGCCAGCGCACCAATGGGCAACTGCAACAAAGCATCACCCACCACCACCGTACTGACCATGGCCAGGGCAATATCGGCATTGAAGCCTTGGCGCAGGCAATAGACCGGTAACAGCGTCAGGATCATCGCCTCGAACGCCGCGAACAATGACACGGCCCAGCCAATCGCCGGCAACCCTCGGCAAAAGCCCCAGAGATCCTTGAACGTGACACCGCTGGACTCGCTGGTGGGCGCACCCTTGCGGCCGAGCAATAGCAACGGCGAAACCAGCAACAGACCGACACCCACCCAGAAACCATAGTCGTGTTCGGTGCCCAGCGCGCCTAGCAACAAGGGGCCGGACAGTTGGCTCAGGGCATAACTGCTGCCATACAGCGCCACCAATCGCCCGCGCCATTGCTCGATGACCAACTGATTGATCCAGCTTTCACCCAGGATGAACACCAGAGTCAGGACCACGCCAATCAGTAGCCGCAGCAGCAACCAGACCGGATAGCTCGGCAAGAGCGCGAGCAGACCGATGGACAACGCCCCGCCCCACAGGCAGAGACGCATCAATGCGGCCGTGCCGAAACGCGCCGCCAGCCGGCTCGAAACCTTCGCCCCGACCAGCACGCCAATCGCCGGCATGGCGGCCATGACGCCAATGGCGAACGAGCCGTAACCCCAGCCCTCCAGGCGTAGCGACACCAGCGGCATCGTCACGCCCAGGGCCAGGCCAACACTCAGGACGGATGCCAACACGGCGAAATAGGTCGCCCAACGCATTTCCACGCTCCTGTGGACAATCAACTTTCAACCCTGCACAAAGCAAATGTGGGAGCGGGCTTGTTCACGAAGACGGTTTCCCATTCAACAGCCAGGTTGAGTGAAGCTCCGCCTTCGCGAGCAAGCCCGCTCCCACAAGGTTTTTACAGTTACAGCTTGATCCAGGTCGCCTTCAGTTCAGTGTACTTGTCGAGGGCATGCAGCGATTTGTCGCGACCGTTGCCCGACTGTTTGAAGCCACCGAACGGCGCCGTCATGTCGCCGCCGTCGTACTGATTGACCCACACGCTGCCGGCGCGCAGTGCCTTGGCGGTCAGGTGAGCCTTGGAAATGTCCTTGGTCCACACTGCCGCAGCCAGGCCGTATGGCGTGTCGTTGGCGATCTGGATGGCCTCTTCGGCGCTGTCGAAGGCAATGACCGACAACACCGGGCCGAAAATTTCTTCCTGGGCAATTTTCATCGCGTTGCTCACGCCGTCAAAAATCGTCGGCTCGACGTAAGTGCCACCGGTTTCTTCGAGAATCCGCTTGCCGCCGGCCACCAGCTTGGCGCCGTCGCTGTGACCGGCCTCGATGTAGGACAGCACGGTATTCATTTGCTGGGTATCGACCAGGGCGCCGACGTTGGTCGCCGGGTCCAGGGGGTTGCCTGGCTTCCAACCCTTGAGGGCTTCGATCACCAACGGCAGGAACGTATCCTTGATGGAACGCTCAACCAACAGCCGCGAACCGGCGGTGCAAACTTCGCCCTGGTTGAAGGCAATGGCGCTGGCGGCGGATTCGGCGGCGGCCTGCAAGTCGGGGGCGTCGGCGAACACGATGTTCGGGCTCTTGCCACCGGCTTCCAGCCAGACGCGTTTCATGTTGGATTCACCGGAATAAATCATCAATTGCTTGGCGATTCGGGTGGAACCGGTGAACACCAGCGTGTCGACATCCATGTGCAAGGCCAGGGCCTTGCCGACGGTGTGACCGTAGCCCGGCAACACGTTCAGCACACCTTTCGGGATACCGGCCTCGATAGCGAGGGCCGCAATGCGGATCGCGGTCAGCGGGGATTTTTCCGATGGTTTCAGTACCACGGAGTTACCGGTGGACAATGCCGGGCCGAGCTTCCAGCAGGCCATCATCAGCGGGAAGTTCCACGGAACGATGGCACCGACTACCCCAACCGGCTCACGAGTCACCAGGCCCAGTTGGTCGTGAGGAGTAGCGGCCACTTCATCGTAGATCTTGTCGATGGCTTCACCGCTCCAGCTCAAAGCTTGGGCGGCACCGGGCACATCAATATTCAGCGAGTCGCTGATTGGCTTGCCCATGTCTAGCGTTTCCAACAGAGCCAGCTCTTCGGCGTTCTGCTTGAGCAGACCGGCAAAGCGAATCATCACGGCTTTGCGCTTGCTCGGCGCCAGGCGCGACCAGACGCCGGAATCGAACGTGGCGCGAGCATTTTCGACAGCCCGCTGGGCGTCGGCCACGTCGCAGCTGGCGACTTTGCCCAACAGGCGGCCATCGACCGGGCTGACGCAATCAAAGGTTTCGCCGGACACCGCATCGGTGTATTCACCGTTGATGAAGGCGCGGCCTTCGATCTTCAGGTCGCGGGCGCGCTGTTCCCAGTCGGCACGAGTCAGGGTGGTCATGCGAGTGTCCTCCTCTTGTTTGGGTACGAACGCCATGCAATGCCCAGCGTTCAAGAATTCTGCCTTGCCGATATGTATTCGGCACAAGGCACTCGCCACCCTAAACCAGCGGCCGGGGGTGTTTCAATATATTTGACACAAAACCAGCAAACGGCCTTGCGATGTTCGTTTTAATAAACATAGACTTTTGTTCTTCCAGCCATCCGCGCCGCAAGCACCGAGGGTAACCGCATGAGCATCCAGGACATCGTCGATTTCAGCCAGGCCAATACCACCGCCGACCGCTATCGCCCGGACCCGGCCAAGGTGCTCAAGGGAAACCCTGAGCAAGCCGTCTTCAATCATTACAACAGCCCATGCGGACAGATGAACGCCGGGGTCTGGGAAGGCGAGGTCGGCCAGTGGACGGTCAACTACACCGAACACGAGTACTGCGAGATCGTCCAGGGTGTCTCGGTGCTGCGTGACGACGATGGGAATGCCAAGACACTTCGAGCCGGCGACCGCTTCGTGATTCCCGCCGGGTTCAAAGGCACATGGGAAGTGCTGGAGCCGTGCCGCAAGATTTATGTGGTGTTTGAGCATAAAGGCTGAAACTCACCCTCAGGAATCGACAACAAAAAAGGCCCGTATCTCGCGATACGGGCCTTTTTTGTAAGAGGGAAAAATCAATTACTTGATTTTGCCTTCCTTGTAGATCACGTGCTTGCGAACAACCGGATCAAATTTCTTGATCTCGATTTTGTCCGGGGTAGTACGCTTGTTTTTGTCGGTAGTGTAGAAGTGACCAGTACCGGCGCTCGAGATCAAACGAATCAATTCACGCATGATTAGCTCCCTTAAACCTTGCCATCGCGACGAAGTTCGGCCAGCACGACACTGATGCCACGCTTGTCGATGATGCGCATGCCCTTGGCAGATACGCGCAGACGCACAAAACGTTTCTCTTCTTCAACCCAGAAGCGGTGATGCTGCAGGTTCGGCAGGAAACGACGACGGGTTTTGTTGTTTGCGTGGGAAATGTTATTCCCAGTCACCGGACCCTTACCGGTAACTTGACAGACTCTCGACATGCCTCAGCCCTCTAAAACCACATGCCCAACCCGGCATGGGTTGGCCGCTTAATCTCTCAGTCATTTGGCGCCAGGCGCCGCGTTTCTTTAAGGGTCTTACCGGCTACACCTACAGTGAAGGAACCGGGCCCCTAGAAAAGAGCGCTGCTTTATACCAGAAAGACCCATGCACAACAACAGCCGGTGTGATTTGTCTTGCTGGGAAAACCTCGTCCGGCAGCCCCAGGCAGCTGGGGTAAGGGCCAGCGGCGTCCTGACCGCTCGTCGCGGCATGCAGGTTTTTTTCGGCCAACGGTTAGTTCAGGCCGCTGGTGCACCGGCAAACCGCAGGAAAGAGTGCCGGAAAATGCAAAAGGGGGATAGTCATTTGCGAGCGAGCCCACTAGGGTAGACCTTTTCCAGACTGCACTCGCAGATGGGCCTCCGACCTGCACAGGAAATCAATCATGCGCCTCGCTGCCCTATCACTGATGCTCGCCCCTCTGCTGATCAGCCCGCTGGCCCAGGCCGCTGCCCTGAGCGTGTGTACCGAGGCCAGCCCGGAAGGATTCGATGTCGTCCAATACAACTCGCTGACCACCACCAACGCCTCAGCCGACGTGCTGATGAACCGCCTGGTGGACTTCGACACGGCCAGCGGCAAAGTGGTCCCGAGCCTGGCCGAGAGCTGGGAAGTCTCAAGCGATGGCCTGGTGTATGTCTTCAAGCTGCGCCCACGGGTCAAGTTCCACCAGACCGACTACTTCACACCGCGCCGCGACCTGACCGCCGAAGACGTCAAGTTCAGCTTCGACCGCATGCTGGATCCGGCCAACCCTTGGCATAAGGTTGCGCAAAGCGGCTTCCCTCACGCCCAATCCATGCAGCTGCCGGCGCTGATCACGAAGATCGATGCGCTGGATCCATTGACGGTGCGCTTCACCCTCGACCATGCGGATTCAACTTTCCTGGCGACATTGAGCATGGGTTTTGCGTCGATCTATTCAGCCGAATATGCCGACCAGTTGATGAAAGTCGGCAAGCCGGAACAACTCAACAACCAGCCCATCGGCACTGGCCCGTTCATATTCAACCGGTTCCAGAAGGACGCCTCGATTCGCTACAAGGCCAATGGCGACTACTTTGGCGGTAAACCCCAAGTGGATCCGTTGATCTTCGCCATCACGCCGGATGCCAACGTGCGCCTGCAGAAATTGCGGCGTAACGAATGTCAGGTCGCCCTGTCTCCCAAGCCGCTGGACGTACAGGCCGCCAAGCAAGAGCCGACGTTGAAAGTGGAGCAGACCGAGGCCTTCATGACCGCGTTCCTGGCAATCAACAGCCAGCACCCCCCCTTGGACAAGCCCGAAGTCCGACAAGCCATCAACCTGGCCTTTGACAAGGCCAGCTACCTCAAGACCGTTTTCGAGGGCACCGCCGAAGCGGCCAACGGCCCCTACCCACCCAATACCTGGAGCTACGCCAAAAACCTGCCTGGCTATGCCCATGATCCGGCCAAGGCTCGTGAGCTGCTGACCAAGGCCGGACTGAAGGAAGGCTTCAAGACCACCTTATGGACCCGCCCCTCCGGCAGCCTGCTCAACCCCAATCCGAGCCTCGGCGCGCAGTTGCTGCAGTCGGACCTGGCGGAAATCGGCATCCAGGCGGAAATCCGCGTGATCGAATGGGGCGAACTGATCCGCCGCGCCAAGGCTGGCGAACACGACCTGTTGTTCATGGGCTGGGCAGGCGACAACGGCGACCCGGACAACTTCCTTACCCCGCAGTTTTCCTGCGCGGCGGTGAAGTCCGGCACCAACTTCGCCCGTTACTGCAATCCAGACCTGGACAAGCTGATCGGCGCCGGCAAGACCACCAGCGAACAAGGCGTGCGCTCCAAGCTCTATGAGCAGGCCCAGGCGCAGATCCAGCAACAGGCCCTGTGGCTGCCCTTGGCGCACCCCACGGCGTTTGCCCTGACCCGCAAGGATGTCCAGGGTTACTCGGTGAGCCCGTTTGGTCGCCAGGACTATTCGAAGGTCAGCCTCAAGCCGTAAGCTGCAAGCTGCAAGCTGCAAGCTGCAAGCCAAGAGCAGACCGCGCGCAGCTCTTACTTGCCGCTTCAAGCTTGAAGCTTGCCGCTGCCTCAAATCCACCCATACTCCGCCATGGACAGCGGCTCCCCATCGCCCACGATAAAATGGTCGAGCACCCGCACATCGATCAGCTCCAGCGCCTCCTGGAGCCGTTCGGTGAGCATCCGGTCGGCCTGGCTGGGCTCGGTGTTGCCGGAGGGGTGGTTATGGCACAGGATCACAGCGGCGGCGTTATGGGCCAGGGCGCGCTTGACCACTTGCCGGGGGTGAACAGTGGCCGTGGCGATAGAACCGTGAAAGAGCGCTTCAAACGCCAGCACCTGATGCCGTGAGTTGAGAAACAAGCAACCAAAGACTTCGTGAGGTTCGTGGCGAAGCATTGACTTGAGATAGTCACGAACGGCTTGCGGATCCTCCAGCATTGATTTTTGCCGCATCCGCTCAGCCAAATGTCGCCGGCCCATTTCGAGCACCGCCCGTAATTGCGCGAATTTCGCCGGGCCTAGCCCCATCTGACTGCTGAACGTGAGCTGATCAGCTTCAAGCAGCGCACGCAGGCAGCCAAATTGAGTCAACAGGTGTCGCGCCAGATCCACCGCGCTTTTGCCCGACACGCCCGTGCGTAAAAAAATCGCCAGCAGTTCGGCGTCTGAAAGACTCTCCGCCCCCAGCGCCAACAACCGTTCCCGCGGCCGCTCGGCTGCGGGCCAATCGCGAATACTCATGGCATCTCCCTGATAGTGGGCGCCGCTGTTCCGTAGCGGACGCTGTGATATCTTAGCCCATCTTTTTTGCAGGCGATTTGCACCCTGGCAGGCTGTTGCCAAGGGGTTCGTCTTGCACTGACCACTGAAAATCGAAAGGCAGGCCTATGCAGCGGCTGTATCGGAAACGCATCGTTCTGGGCGTCGGCGGCGGCATCGCCGCCTACAAGAGCGCCGAGCTGGTTCGCCGACTCATCGACCAGGGCGCGGAAGTGCGGGTCGTCATGACCCGCGGTGGCAGTGAATTCATCACGCCGCTGACCATGCAGGCATTGTCCGGACACCCGGTCCACCTGGATTTGCTCGACCCGGCGGCCGAGGCTGCCATGGGCCACATCGAACTGGCCAAATGGGCCGACCTGGTCTTGATTGCCCCGGCCACGGCCGACCTGATCGCTCGCCTGGCCCAAGGCATCGCCAACGATCTGCTCACCACCCTGGTGCTCGCCACCGACGCCGTGGTCGCCGTGGCACCAGCAATGAACCAGGCCATGTGGCGCGACCCGGCCACCCAGGCCAACCTGCAATTGCTCGAAAGTCGTGACCTCAAGGTTTTTGGCCCAGCCTCGGGCAGCCAGGCCTGTGGCGATGTCGGCATGGGCCGCATGCTGGAGGCTACCGATCTGGCCCAATGCGCCGCCGACTGCTTCAAGCGCGAGGCCCTGACGGGCAAGCATGTGCTGATCACCGCCGGACCGACCCAGGAAAACATCGACCCGGTGCGCTACATCACCAACCACAGCTCAGGGAAAATGGGCTTCGCCCTGGCCGAGGCAGCCGTCGAGGCGGGCGCCCGGGTGACGTTGATCACCGGCCCGGTGCACCTGCCAACCCCGGACCGGGTCACGCGTATCGACGTGGTCAGCGCCCGGGACATGCTCGCGGCCTGCGAAGCCGCCATCCCGTGCGACCTGTTCATCGCCTCGGCAGCCGTCGCGGACTACCGCCCCGAAGTCGTCGCCCCGCAAAAATTGAAGAAAGATCCTACCAGCGGTGATGGCCTGCTCCTGCAAATGGTGCGCAACCCTGACATCCTGGCCACCATCGCCACTCGCCCCGATCGTCCGTTCAGTGTGGGTTTTGCCGCCGAGACCGAACATTTGCTCGACTACGCCGCGCGCAAGCTCAAGGACAAGAACCTCGACTTGATCGTCGCCAATGACGTCGCCAACCCGAGCATCGGCTTCAACAGCGAAGAAAACGCCTGCAGCGTGATCGACCGCCAGTTGCACGCCACACTTTTCGCCCAGACCAGCAAGGGCAAGATTGCCCGCCAACTGATCACTTTTATCGCCGACCGGCTGAACCAGGTTTAACTTCATGCACGCTCTACAAGCCAAGATCCTCGACCCACGCATCGGTAACGAATTCCCGCTGCCGCAATACGCCACACCGGGCTCCGCCGGCCTTGACCTGCGGGCGATGCTCAAGCAGGACACGATCCTGGAGCCGGGCCAGACCCTGCTGATTCCTACCGGCCTGTCGGTCTACATTGGCGATCCCGGCCTGGCCGCGCTGATCCTGCCGCGCTCGGGCCTGGGCCATAAGCACGGCATCGTGCTGGGCAACCTGGTCGGCCTGATCGACTCCGATTACCAGGGCGAATTGATGGTGTCGTGCTGGAATCGCGGCCAGACCGCTTTCAACATCCAGGTGGGCGAGCGCATTGCCCAATTGGTATTGGTGCCGGTGGTCCAGGCACACTTCGAGCTGGTCCAGGAATTCGACGAGAGCCAGCGCGGCGCCGGCGGTTTCGGACATTCCGGCAGCCACTGATCCTCCGCTCCAGGCCGGGCGTCGTTCCCGGCCGCTTTATTAAGCTTCTGTTTCAGGACGAAAAATGCGCAACGGGTCGCGACGACGTTTCCCATCCGGAATCAAGGTTTTAGACCGTTAAGGCTGGGGTAACGCTATCTCATGGCACTTTCCCACCGCGAACTCTCTGTCAAAAACGCCGTCATACCCTTCAGCTTGAGCCTGCCGACGCCCGTCGTCGGCCTGTCCAGTCACTTTCCTGATAGAGCGCCCCGCCCATGAACACCCCAGCCGCAATCGCCCCAATCTTCCCTGACAGCATCTTTCGCGCCTACGACATCCGTGGCGTGGTGCCGGAAACCCTGACGGCTGAAACCGCCTACTGGGTCGGCCGGGCCATCGGCTCCCAAAGCCTGGCCCAGGGCGAACCCAACGTGAACGTTGGCCGTGATGGTCGCTTGTCTGGCCCGGAGCTGGTCGAGCAGTTGATCAAAGGCATCGCCGACAGCGGCTGCCACGTCACCGACGTTGGCCTGGTACCGACACCGGCGCTGTATTACGCCGCCAACGTGCTGGCCGGCAAATCCGGCGTGATGCTCACCGGCAGCCACAACCCGTCGAACTACAACGGCTTCAAGATCGTCATCGCCGGCGACACCCTCGCCAACGAGCAGATCCAGGCCCTGCACACCCGCCTCAAGACCAATGACCTGAGCAGCGGCCAGGGCAGCGTGACCAAGGTTGATATCCTCGAGCGCTACAACGATGAAATCGTCAACGACGTGAAACTCGCCCGTCGCCTGAAAGTGGTGGTCGACTGCGGCAACGGCGCGGCCGGCGTGATCGCCCCGCAACTGATCGAAGCGCTGAACTGTGAAGTCATCCCACTGTTCTGCGACGTGGACGGTAACTTCCCCAACCACCACCCGGATCCGGGCAAGTTGGAAAACCTGCAGGACCTGATCGCCAAGGTCAAGGAAACCAATGCCGACCTGGGCCTGGCCTTCGACGGCGACGGCGACCGCGTGGGCGTGGTGACCAACACCGGCAGCGTCGTGTTCCCGGACCGCCTGCTGATGCTGTTCGCCAAGGATGTCGTAGCACGCAACCCTGATGCGCAAATCATCTTCGACGTGAAATGCACCCGTCGCCTGATCCCGCTGATCAAAGAATATGGCGGTCGCCCGCTCATGTGGAAAACCGGTCATTCGTTGATCAAGAAAAAAATGAAACAAAGCGGCGCCCTGCTGGCCGGCGAGATGAGCGGCCACATCTTCTTCAAGGAGCGCTGGTTCGGTTTTGATGACGGCATCTACAGCGCGGCACGCCTGCTGGAGATCCTCAGCAAGGAGAAATCCACCGCCGAAGAGCTGTTCGCGACCTTCCCTAACGATATTTCCACGCCGGAAATCAATATCCATGTGACCGAAGAGAGCAAATTCAGCATCATTGATGCACTGCACGACGCCCAGTGGGGCGAAGGCGCCGAACTGACCACCATCGACGGTGTGCGGGTCGACTACCCACAAGGCTGGGGCCTGGTTCGCGCCTCCAACACCACCCCGGTGCTGGTGCTGCGTTTCGAGGCTGACAACGAGGCCGAACTGCAGCGCATCAAGGACGTGTTCCACACCCAACTCAAACGTGTTGCACCTGATCTCCAACTACCGTTTTGATTCACCACCGGAGCCCTGAATGACCCTCGAACGCGAAGCCGCCGCCAACACCGCCAAGGTCCTGTCCGAAGCGTTGCCTTATATCCGACGCTACGTCGGCAAGACCCTGGTGATCAAATACGGCGGCAACGCGATGGAAAGCGAGGAGCTGAAAACCGGCTTCGCCCGCGACATCGTGCTGATGAAGGCCGTGGGGATCAACCCGGTGGTGGTGCATGGCGGTGGCCCGCAGATCGGTGACCTGCTCAAGCGCCTGTCGATAGAGAGTCACTTCATCGATGGCATGCGCGTTACCGACGCGCAGACCATGGATGTGGTGGAGATGGTCCTGGGCGGCCAGGTGAACAAGGACATCGTCAACCTAATCAACCGCCACGGCGGCAGCGCCATTGGTCTGACGGGCAAGGACGCCGAGCTGATCCGGGCGAAGAAGCTCACCGTGACTCGCCAGACCCCAGAGATGACCCAACCGGAAATCATCGACATTGGCCAGGTAGGCGAAGTGGTCGGCATCAACACCGACCTGCTGAACCTGCTGGTCAAGGGCGATTTCATCCCGGTCATTGCACCGATCGGCGTGGGCGCCAATGGCGAGTCGTACAACATCAACGCCGACCTGGTGGCCGGCAAAGTCGCCGAAGCACTGAAGGCCGAGAAGTTGATGCTGTTGACCAACATTGCCGGCCTGATGGACAAGACCGGCAAGGTCCTGACCGGGCTGTCGACCCAGCAAGTCGACGAGTTGATCGCCGACGGCACCATCTACGGCGGCATGCTGCCCAAGATTCGCTGCGCGCTGGAAGCGGTACAGGGCGGCGTTGGCAGTTCGCTGATCATCGACGGCCGGGTTCCGAATGCGATTCTGCTGGAGATCTTCACCGATACGGGCGTGGGTACGTTGATCAGTAATCGCAAGCGGCCCTGATACCGATACCTGAAAACGCAAAAATCGCGACCTTGAAAGCTGCAAAGTGGCATTCGAAACACGAAGCCCATTGTTGCTGACAAGGCTCGCGATTTTTTTTCGGGCAGGAAAGTATTTGCGTCTCCTCCGATGATTTCAGTAACGCGCCCCGTTTCAACGAACGTTGAAAATAGGTTTTTGAGTGAAATTCCCTAGACGTCTTTCACTCAAGAGGCTATTTTCAGCGTTTGTTGAAAAGGTGGCTATCAATGAAAACTCTCGAAACAAGCTCAAAAGAGGCTCTTCAGGACCTCCTGAACAACGTACCAATCATCAGGATAAAAAGTTTCAAGACCACGCCGCCAGCCAAAGCCTGGACTCCCGACTTTATTGTGGAACTAGACGCCTCGGGGAAGCCGCATTCCCTGGCCTGCGAGATTAAAACCAGTGGACAGCCCAGATTTGTAATCGCAGCCACACTCCAGCTTCGTGACTACGTGAGTGAGTGGGACGCAGCGGTCACGCCGATTGTGATAGCCCCCTACCTTTCGCCTGCTGCCAGACAAGCATGCCGGGAAAAAGGGGTCGGCTATCTGGATCTGGAGGGCAACGCCTGGCTTTCGTTCGATGGGGTATTCATCGACCATCAAGTCGCAGAAAAGCCGCCCTCGGAGTACAGGGGACTGAAGTCCCTCTTCAAGCCAAAATCAGCGCAGATCCTTCGTACGATGCTGCGTGACCCCAATCATGCATGGCGAGTGATAGAACTCTCCGAGGCCGCTAACGTGAGCTTGGGTCAAGTCAGTAATGTGCGCAAAGCTCTGCTGGATCGAGAGTGGGGGCGAGCAACACCCGAAGGATTTTCCCTGTGCGACCCTCAATCACTTCTAGATGCATGGGTCCAAGCCTACGAGCCCCCATCCGGAGAGCGCAAAAAGTTCTACACCACCTTACACGGCAACGCCCTGGAAAATGCAGCACGGAGCGTCATCGGCGAACAGGGCAATGGGCGTACGGTTTTTTCTCTATTTTCCGCCGCGCAATGGCTCGCCCCCTATGCCCGTGTGAGCACGAATTATTTTTATGCGGACAGTGAAGGCCTGGAAAAATTAACTACAGCTATGCACTTGGTACCCGTTACAAAGGGTGAAAACGTGGTGATCACCGTTCCCCGGGACGAAGGGCTCCTTTTGGACGTCGTCGAGGCGGCGCCCGGAGCAATATGCACCAGCCCTGTTCAAACTTATTTGGATCTATCCATTGCCGGCGAGCGCGCAAAGGAAGCAGCCGAATATCTACGCCAGGAAAAACTGACATGGCCCCGATAGCGCCGCAGGAGCCTCAATCGGCCTTGGATTATGGAGACAGGACGACGACTGCCGTGAAAGCGGTACTCGTCGAAATGGGCCAGATCCTGGGTAGTTTCAAAGGAAAGTTCGCAGTGATCGGCGGCGCAGTGCCATGGCTGCTCCTTGCAAATGACGATATGCAGCATGTCGGTACACTCGATGTCGACTTGAGCCTTGATGCAGAAGCACTGGGTGATGGTGAATACGCGACTCTGGTCGAAGCCTTGATGGGCAATGGGTACGAGCAGAGAGGAGAGTTACGGCGCTTCCAACTCGTTCGCCAGGTTCCCGTGGATGACGGGGGAGCCCCGATAGATGTGATCGTGGATTTCTTGATGCCACGCGATGCCGCGATCATTCAAAATAAACCGCCCATCCTGAGCGACTTTGCAGTTCAACGTGCCGACGGCGCCGACCTGGCAATGCGGTTTTATCAGATGGTCGCAATTGAAGGACCTATGCCTACCGGCGGTACAAATCGAGTCGAGGTTGCCGTGTGCTCTATCCCGGCACTGCTCGCAATGAAAGGCTATGCCCTTAATGGACGACACAAGCAGAAAGACGCCTACGACATTTACTATTGCGTTCGCAATTTTCCGGGCGGCATAGCAGCGCTCGCGCAGGAGTGCCGCCCCGTACTTGAAACCGGAAGTGGCGAGCAAGGCTTTCTGTACATTTGCCAGAAATTTGATGTTGCCGACGGTTATGGCCCGACGTCCGTAAGGCGTTTCGTCGAAGATAGCCAGATCCTCGAGGATCGGACTCCAGATCAGTGGCAGCAGGATGCTTTCGGGCAAGTGGATGCCTTACTTCGCGCCCTTCATTTACGGGAGTGAAAACCAAGGCCCTGTTTCCAGGGCCTCCTTTATTTCAGACGCCGAACTGCGCCCGATAAGCCTCAACCGCCGGCAAATGCTGCTTGAGCTGCGGATCGTCGGCCAAAAATTCCAGCACCTGGTTCAGCGACACAATGCTGATCACCGGAATGCCGAAGTCGCGCTCCACTTCCTGGATCGCCGACAGCTCACCGTTGCCGCGCTCCTGGCGGTTCAGGGCGATCAGCACGCCGGCAGCCTTGGCCCCTTCCTGGGAAGCGATGATCTGCATCACCTCGCGAATGGCGGTACCGGCGGTGATGACGTCGTCGATGATCAGCACTTCGCCGGCCAGCGGCGCGCCGACCAGGCTGCCGCCTTCACCGTGGGCCTTGGCTTCCTTGCGGTTGAAACACCAGGGCAGGTCGCGACCGTGATGTTCGGCCAAGGCGACGGCGGTGGTGGCGGCCAGCGGGATGCCTTTGTAGGCCGGGCCGAACAGCACGTCGAACGGGATGCCGCTCTCGACGATGGCCGCGGCATAGAATCGGCCCAGTTGCGCCAGGGCGGTTCCGCTGTTGAACAGGCCGGCGTTGAAGAAGTAAGGGCTGGTGCGCCCGGACTTGAGGGTGAACTCACCGAAGCGCAAAACGCCGCGATCGATGGCAAAACGAATGAAATCGCGCTGATACGCCTGCATGAAAAAAAGCCTCAAATACCGCGGATTTAGCTAAATAGGTACACGCCGTGTATCATACACGCACGTGATTTTTGGGGCCATTTATGCGGATCATCAGTGTGAACGTCAATGGTATTCAGGCTGCAGTCGAGCGTGGTTTGCTCAGTTGGCTGCAAGCACAGAATGCCGACGTCATCTGCCTGCAGGACACCCGCGCCTCCGCCTTTGAACTGGACGATGCAGCCTTCCAACTGGATGGTTACTTCCTTTATGCCTGCGATGCCGAAGTCCCCGCCCAGGGTGGCGTGGCTTTGTACTCGCGGCTGCAACCGAAGGCTGTCATCAACGGTCTCGGTTTCGAGACGGCGGACCGCTACGGGCGCTACCTGCAAGCCGATTTCGACAAGGTCAGCATCGCGACCTTACTGCTCCCTTCGGGGCAGAACGGCGATGAAGATTTGAATCAGAAATTCAAGTTGATGGACGACTTCGCCCGTTACCTGGATAAACAGCGGCGCAAACGTCGCGAGTACATTTATTGTGGCTCGCTGTACGTGGCGCAACAGAAGCTGGATATCAAGAACTGGCGCGACAGCCAACAATCCCCTGGCTTCCTGGCGCCGGAACGGGCCTGGATGGACGAGATCATTGGCAACATGGGTTACGTCGATGCCCTGCGTGAAGTCAGCCGCGAAGGCGACCAATACAGCTGGTGGCCGGACAACGAGCAGGCCGAGATGCTCAACCTTGGCTGGCGTTTCGACTACCAATTGCTGACGCCCGGGTTGCGCCGCTTCGTGCGCAGCGCCCGCCTGCCGCGCCAGCCACGGTTCTCGCAGCATGCGCCACTGATCGTGGATTACGACTGGACGCTGACGATCTGAGACACCCACCCGCCGGGAGTGCCGCTGCCAGGCACACACGCAAAAAAGCCGACAAATACTGTCGGCTTTTTCGTGTCGGCGGCCCTGGTCGTCATGCCAGGCCCACCGAGATCCTGGAGGTATTGGACAATCTCAGGACCCGAGCAATGGCCTTAGTTCGTTGATCGCATACTCAGCGCATTGCTCATCGATTCTTCCGCTAGGTGCGCCACCTACGCCGATAGCGCCGATGACATCGTTACCCACCTTGATAGGTACGCCGCCAGTCAACGCCAGGGTCCCGGGAATGTTGGACAGGTTCGGGACATTCACCGAGCGCTCCATGAGCGTGCCCGTTGGGGTCTTGAAGGACACGGCGGTATAAGCCTTGCGCTCACTGCCGGCATAGGACGTAGGGCCCGCACCATTGGAACGCAGGCTCGCCAGCACTATTCCCGAACGATCCACCACCGTGGCGGCGACCGACTGGTTGTTCAGCGCACAGACGGCGACGGCGGTTTGCGCCAGTTGCATGGCATGCACGTAGGAAAGGTTTTTTTGCGAGATAACCGCTTGCTTGCTCACGGTCTGGGCCGTCAGTGGTTTAAGGGCTGGGACGGGGGCCGGCACCTGCGCATGAGCAGAGACAGCAGCGAGAGCAAACGCGGCAGCAAGAGCGAATGGGAGAAGTTTCATGGCAAATCCTGTTGTGGTTAGAACATCGCGAGGTGCATCCACTCACCCCGATGGAAAAACCATACTGGATCAAAAATAACCATCAGACTCGCTCACTTGTGGAACAGGATGTATCCACGCACGGCCAACCGGCACCAACAACCCATGCCATGTCGACACTGAACTCCGCCGCCTTGTATACAAACCGCCGGATTTCAGTGAGGTCTGGCGTCGTTATTTGCGAACATGGACAGTTACAAAGCAATCGGCAACAGCTCGCAAGGGAGCCATCGCCGAACACTTACCTGATCGTTATTTGACCAAACGCCAGGTAAACGGATACCGATACGGTTGCCCCTCATTAGCCTTGACCCCGCCAATGATGGTCAACACCAGAGCAGCAATCGCCACCAGCCCGAACAGGAAGAAGCCGATCACCACGATCATCAGCAGCAAGCTGATCGCCGCGGCGATCGCCACGGTGATCTGGAAGTTAAGCGCTTCCTTGCCCTGGGCATCGATGAACGGGTCGGATTCACGCTTGAGCTGCCAGATGACCAGCGGCCCGATCAGCGAACCGAACGGAATAAAAATCCCCAATAGCGCGGACAGGTGACAGAACATTGCCCATTGACGCGCCTCTTTTCCCGGCTGGGGCAGCAGGACTTGCTCATCACTCATGACACTCTCCTTGTCTGAAGCGCAAAACGATCAGTCGGCCAACGCGGCCTTTTGCAATTCGAAGATTTCGTTCATGCCTTTCTTCGCCAGCTCCAGCATAGCGTTCAAATCTTCCGGCTGGAACGGTGCGCCCTCAGCGGTGCCCTGGACTTCGATGAAGCCGCCAGCGCTGGTCATGACCACGTTCAGGTCAGTCTCGGCGGCGGAGTCTTCCAGGTAGTCCAGATCCAGCACCGGCTCGCCTTGGTACATGCCGACGGAAACCGCGGCGATCATCTGCTTGAGCGGGTCGCCGCCCTTGAGGCCGCCACGCTTCTTGATCACTTTCAAGGCATCCACCAGCGCGACCATGGCGCCGGTAATGGACGCGGTGCGGGTGCCACCGTCAGCTTGGATCACGTCGCAATCGACGTAGAGTGTCACGTCGCCCAGCTTCGACATGTCCAGCGCGGCACGCAGCGAGCGGCCGATCAAACGTTGGATTTCCAAGGTACGGCCACCCTGCTTGCCACGACTGGCCTCGCGCTGGTTCCGTTCGCCAGTGGCGCGCGGCAGCATGCCGTATTCGGCGGTCAGCCAGCCCTGGCCCTGGCCTTTGAGGAAGCGAGGCACGCCGTTTTCGACGCTGACGGTACAGATGACTTTGGTATCACCGAATTCGACCAGTACAGATCCCTCGGCGTGTTTGGTGTAGTTGCGGGTAATGCGGATCGAGCGAAGCTGATCGGCAGCGCGACCACTTGGACGTTTCATAGAGGACACCTGTACAGAGGACGGAAAACTGCCGAGCATTATAGAGCCGCGAATCGCCATAGGGGCAGTTCTAAAAAGCTGACGCGACGAGTGAGTGCGCTCAAAGCCCCAGCCGACGGGCTGCAGCGCTTTGTTACCGGAGCTGTTTGGGCGCTTGCGTCGCACTGCGCTACAATCCTGCGCCTTTGCTGTCCTTCAGCATTTATCCACAGATCCCAGGCCGCACGACCACCGACCGGTCGTGGCCGGCCTGCATTGCGAGGAACCCCCATGGTGCACAGCATGACCGCCTTCGCTCGTGTCGAAAAGGCCGGCGCCCAAGGCACGCTGAGCTGGGAGCTGCGCTCGGTCAACAGCCGTTACCTGGAGCCGCACCTGCGCCTGCCCGAGTCCTTCCGCGATCTGGAAGGCGCCGTGCGCGAAGCGCTGCGCCAGGGCCTGTCCCGGGGCAAACTGGAGTGCACCCTGCGTTTCACCGAAGAAATCACCGGCAAAGCCCTGCAAGTAGACCGTGAGCGCGCCGCGCAATTGGTCGCCGCCGCCGAAACCGTCGCCAGCCTGATCAACAACCCCGCCGCCCTGAATCCGTTGGAAGTCCTGGCCTGGCCCGGCGTACTGGTGGGCGACGCGAGCGACCCGCAAGCACTGAATGCCGAAGCGCTGGCGCTGTTCAATCAAGGTTTGAAAGAACTCAAGGCCGGTCGCGAGCGTGAAGGCGCGGAGCTGGCCCGGCTGATCAATGAACGCCTGACCTCCATCGAGGGAGACGTCGTCACCCTGCGTGAACTGGTCCCGCAGATGCTCGCCACCCAGCGCCAGAAAGTCCTCGACCGCTTCGCCGACATGAAAGCCGAACTGGACCCGCAGCGCCTGGAACAGGAAATGGTCATGCTCGCGCAAAAGAGCGACGTGGCAGAAGAACTGGATCGCCTGAGCACCCATATCATCGAAGTCCGCCGGGTGCTCAAGTCCGGTGGCGCGGCCGGCCGCCGCCTCGACTTCCTGATGCAGGAACTCAACCGCGAAGCCAACACACTGGGCTCCAAAGCCTTCGACCCGCGCAGCACCCAGGCTGCGGTCAACCTCAAAGTGTTGATCGAGCAGATGCGCGAACAAGTGCAGAATATTGAGTAAGGCTAACCCGACATGACCCACAGCACCGGCACCCTCTACATCATTTCCGCGCCCTCGGGCGCTGGCAAGACCAGCCTGGTCAAGGCATTGATCGATGCCGAGCCGCAGATCCGCGTCTCGGTCTCCCACACCACTCGCGCCATGCGCCCGGGCGAAGTGAACGGGGTGAACTATCACTTCGTCGACCGTGAAGAGTTCGTGCGAATGGCCGAGCACGGCGACTTCCTCGAGCGCGCCGAGGTCTTTGGCAATCTCTACGGCACGTCGCAAAGTTACCTGCAGCAGACCCTCGACGAAGGCCACGACCTGATCCTCGAAATCGACTGGCAAGGCGCCGAGCAGGTGCGCAAGCTGATGCCCCAGGCCCGTTCGATCTTCATCCTCCCGCCGAGCCAGCAGGCGTTGCGCCAGCGCCTGACGAACCGGGGCCAGGACAGCGACGAGATCATCGAAGGCCGGATGCGCGAAGCGGTCAGCGAAATGAGCCACTACGTCGATTACGATTACCTGATCATCAACGACGATTTCGCCCACGCACTGGACGACCTCAAGGCTATTTTCCGCGCCAGCCAGCTCCAGCAGAAACGCCAGCAGCAACGTTTCGGTAAATTATTGGCCGAACTGCTGGGCTGAACCGCTCTTCCCAAAACCGCTGCGAGGGCTTTACATTGGTGCTCGCAGCGCGTCGAGAGGTTGGTCAAAAAATCAGCGCTTCCCTAAACGCTGGTGTTTTTTTAAACTGTCGAGTCCGCTCGCCCAACCGGGCAGCGCGCATATTGCATTCGCTCCGAGGAATACCATGGCCCGCGTAACCGTTGAAGACTGCCTAGAACACGTGGAAAACCGCTTTGAGCTGGTCATGCTCTCTACCAAGCGTGCCCGTCAACTGGCCACCGGTGGCAAAGAGCCGTTGGTCCAGTGGGAAAACGACAAGCCTACCGTGGTAGCGCTGCGTGAAATCGCCGAAGGCCTGATGAGCTACGAGTTCATCGCCAACGCTGAAATCGTTGAAGACGAACCGCTGTTCGCGGCGTTCGAGGACGAGTCCAACGAGGCGGTCTAAGCCTATGCCTGGTCGACGTAGCACGGCGCGGGGTCACAGCAGACGGCAGGAGTCATCATCATGCCGAGCATAGACGCCCTCGCCGATCGCTTATCGGCCTACCTCGGCACGGACCAGGTCAATCTGGTCCGCCGAGCCTATTTCTACGCCGAACAAGCCCATGACGGCCAGCGCCGCCGCAGCGGCGAAGCGTACGTCACGCACCCGCTTGCAGTGGCGAATATCCTTGCCGACATGCACATGGACCATCAAAGCCTGATGGCCGCCATGCTGCATGACGTGATCGAAGACACCGGTATTGCCAAGGAAGCGCTCCAAGCGCAATTCGGCGAAACCGTGGCCGAACTGGTTGATGGGGTCAGCAAACTGACCCAGATGAACTTCGAGACCAAGGCGGAGGCCCAGGCTGAAAACTTCCAGAAAATGGCCATGGCCATGGCGCGCGATATCCGCGTGATCCTGGTCAAGCTCGCCGACCGTCTGCACAACATGCGCACCCTGGAAGTGCTGTCCGGCGAAAAACGCCGGCGCATCGCCAAGGAAACCCTAGAGATCTACGCACCCATCGCCAACCGCCTGGGCATGCACGCGATCCGCGTCGAGTTCGAAGACCTCGGCTTCAAGGCCATGCACCCGATGCGTTCGGCGCGGATCAACCAGGCCGTCAAGCGCGCCCGGGGCAACCGCAAGGAAATCGTCAACAAGATCGAAGAGTCCCTGAGCCATTGCCTGGCAATCGACGGCATCGAGGGCGAAGTCAGCGGGCGGCAGAAACACCTCTACGGCATCTACAAGAAAATGCGCGGCAAGCGTCGGGCCTTCAACGAGATCATGGACGTCTATGCGTTCCGGATCATCGTCGACAAGGTCGACACCTGCTACCGCGTGCTGGGCGCTGTACATAATTTGTACAAGCCGTTGCCGGGACGCTTCAAGGACTACATCGCGATCCCCAAGGCCAACGGCTACCAATCGCTGCATACCACGCTGTTCGGCATGCACGGCGTGCCGATCGAAATCCAGATCCGCACCCGCGAAATGGAAGAGATGGCCAACAACGGCATCGCTGCCCACTGGCTCTACAAATCCAGCGGTGACGAACAGCCCAAGAGCACCCACGCCCGGGCCCGGCAGTGGGTCAAGGGCGTACTGGAAATGCAGCAGCGCGCCGGTAATTCCCTGGAATTCATCGAGAGCGTGAAGATCGACCTGTTCCCGGACGAGGTCTACGTCTTCACGCCCAAGGGCCGGATCATGGAGCTGCCCAAGGGCTCCACGGCCGTCGACTTTGCCTATGCGGTGCACACCGACGTCGGCAACAGCTGCATCGCCTGTCGCATCAACCGCCGCCTGGCACCGTTGTCCGAACCACTGCAAAGCGGCTCCACCGTCGAGATTGTCAGCGCTCCCGGCGCACGGCCCAACCCGGCGTGGCTCAACTTTGTGGTCACCGGCAAGGCCCGCACCCACATCCGTCATGCGCTGAAACTGCAACGTCGCTCCGAATCCATCAGCCTCGGCGAACGCCTGCTGAATAAAGTGCTGAACGGCTTCGACAGCTCGCTGGACAAGATCCCGGCCGAACGCGTGCAGATCATGCTCAACGAATACCGCCTCGAATTGATCGAGGACCTGCTCGAAGACATCGGCCTGGGCAATCGCATGGCCTACGTCGTCGCTCGCCGCCTGCTGGGCGAAGGCGAACAGCTGCCAAGTCCCGAAGGCCCGCTGGCGATTCGCGGCACCGAAGGCCTGGTGCTCAGCTATGCCAAGTGCTGCACGCCAATTCCGGGCGACCCGATTGTCGGTCATCTGTCCGCCGGCAAGGGGATGGTGGTGCACCTGGACAACTGCCGCAACATCAGCGAAATCCGCCACAACCCGGAAAAATGCATCCAGCTCTCCTGGGCCAAGGATGTCACCGGCGAATTCAATGTCGAGCTGCGGGTCGAGCTGGAGCACCAGCGCGGCCTGATCGCCCTGCTGGCCAGCAGCGTCAACGCCGCCGACGGCAACATCGAGAAGATCAGCATGGACGAACGCGATGGCCGCATCAGCGTTGTCCAACTGGTGGTCAGCGTGCACGACCGCGTGCACCTGGCCCGCGTGATCAAGAAACTGCGCGCCTTGACCGGCGTCATCCGCATCACCCGGATGCGCGCATAGCGCCTCAACTGCCGCCCTCATTACAAGGAGTCATCAATGACCAAGACCGTTATCTCCAGCGACAAGGCCCCGGCCGCCATCGGCACTTATTCCCAGGCGATCAAGGCCGGCAACACGGTCTATATGTCGGGCCAGATCCCACTGGACCCGAAAACCATGGAGCTGGTCGAGGGCTTCGAAGCCCAGACCGTGCAGGTATTCGAGAACCTGAAGGCCGTGGCCGAGGCTGCGGGCGGTTCGTTCAAGGACATCGTCAAGCTCAACATCTTCCTCACCGACCTGAGCCACTTCGCCAAGGTCAACGAGATCATGGGCAAGTATTTCGACCAGCCTTACCCTGCCCGCGCCGCCATTGGCGTGGCCGCCCTGCCAAAGGGCTCGCAGGTCGAGATGGACGCCATACTGGTCATCGAGTAATACAGGTCGGCGCAGCGTCCCCCGCTGCGCCGTTTTCGTTCTGAAAGGAATCCACCATGCGCAAAGCGCTTGCTCTCTCGCTGCTCGCCCTGCTTCTCGGCGGCTGCGCCAGCGACCCTGCCGACCGTGACATCAGCGGCACCTGGATCAACCAGGCGGCCATCGACGCTGCCGCCAAGGGTGGCCCGCTTCGCGAAGCGCTGCAGGGCTACGGCCCGAACCTGGAGTGGGATGTCAACACTCGGGCCGGCCAGGCGCGCTACACCAACGGCTTCGAAAACGTCGAAGGCAAGTTGCTCGGCGAACAGGACGGCGCCTGGAAGGTCGACTTCTACGGCAGCTCGGCCAGCGAACTCAAGCGCGACGGCGACCAGTTGAGCCAGGCTGCCACCGAGAACGAACCGCAGCAGGTGTTCGACCGTGCGCAAGTCCAGGTACCGGAAGGCGCACCGATCGGCGCCAGCTTCGAGCGCGCGTTATATGCCGCCTACCTGGGTGGCACTTGGAAAATCAACGAAGGTCCCGGCCAAGGCGCCACGGTGCAATTTCAACCCGACGGCCAGGTCAGCGGCCTGCCCGGCGCTGATCGCTACGCATTGTGCCTGGCTGGCGACTGCGCCTCCATGAGCGGCGGCAACGACAACATCTGGCTGCAACAGAACGGCCAGGGCAACACCTGGATCTTTGCCCGTGACGGCAAGAAACTGGAAATCTTCCAGACCGTGAATGCAGCACTGGCCGATGAGATGCCGTCGTTCACGCCGGGTGATCGCAAATGGGTGCTTGAAAAGCAGTAGCCCTGCCTGAAGGAGCCCTGGTGGGAGCGAGCAAGCTCGCTCCACAGCGGTTTTTGGCGACTGGAAAATCAGCAACGCCCTTCGAGAATCGCCGCATACCCTTCGCGAAAACTCGGATAACGCGGCGTCCAGCCCAAGGCCTTGGCCCTGGCGTTGCTGCAACGCTTGCTGCCGGCACGACGCACGCTGGCGTCTTCGGCCCACTCGGAGATGCCCATGTATTCGCGCAGCCAGCCCACCACCTCCGCCAACGGCGCGGGCGCATCGTCGACGCCGATGTAACAATCCTCCAGCGCCTTGCCCTGGCGATCGGCTTCCAGCAGGAACGCCAGCAGGCCGGCGGCATCGTCGGCGTGGATGCGATTGGCATATAGCGGCGGATCGGTCACTACGCGATAACCCTGGCGCACCTGGCTCAGCAACCACTCACGGCCCGGACCATAGATGCCGGTCAAGCGCACGCAACTGGCCGGGATACCGCTGTCCAAGGCCACCTGTTCGGCTTCGAGCATCAGCCGACCGGAATATCCGCCGGCCACCGTAGCCGAGGTTTCATCCACCCATTCGCCCTGCTGCTGCCCATAAACGCTGCTGCTGGACACAAAAAGCAGGCGCTTGGGCTGCTGGCCATGCTGTTTCAACCAGCCCAACACATGTTGTAACCCTTCGACGTAAGCCTTGCGATAGCCCGCTTCGTCATGGTCGGTGGCGGCGGCGCTGTACACCAGGTAATCCAACGGATCCGTGGGCCAATCGGCGGGGCATTGTTCGCTGAACAAATCCCCCGCCACCCCAATGACCCCGGCTGGCAGGTTAGAAACCGTCCGCCGCAAGCCATGGACCCGCCAATGCTCAGCCACTAATTGGCTGGCCAGGCGGCCGCCGATATCACCGCAGCCGGCGATCAAAACAGAAGGCGCGGACATCAAGATTTCCTCTGGCAAAGCCGCAGACTAGCCTCCGCAGGGGACGAGCGGCTAGCCATGTGAGAAAAAAAGTTACTGTATTACTTTTGTTAACAAGAATTACTTGCAATAATGCGTGCCACTTTTGTTCTCGGCCTCACGAGGCCTGGAAGAACATCAACCTTCTTTTTTTCTCAGGTCCGGCCAGCATGACACGCTCACTCTTCTCCGCTTCGCCAACCAACCGCCCTCGCGCCTGGAGCGCCACGGCGGCCTTGCTGCTTAGCCTGCTGTTGGCGCCCGGCGCTTTTGCCGATGCGCAAACGCCGGCCACCGCTCCCGCCACGGGGCCAGCCGCTACCCAGGCGCCGACCGACGCTGCCGCTCCCGTAGCGACGCCAGCAGCCAGCGACCCGACCCAGGCCGTGGAAGCCAGCGCCGCAGACGCCCCTCAAGTGCTCGAAGCCGATAACACCTTGGGCATGGCCCACGACCTGTCGCCTTGGGGCATGTACAAGAATGCCGACATCATCGTCAAAGCCGTAATGATCGGCCTGGCCATCGCCTCGATCATCACCTGGACCATCTGGATCGCCAAAGGCTTCGAGCTGCTGGGCGCCAAGCGTCGCCTGCGGGGTGAAATCGCTGCGCTGAAAAAAGCCACCACCCTCAAGGAAGCCAGCGCCACCGCTGCGAAGGAAGGCACCCTCGCCAACCTGCTGGTGCACGACGCGCTCGAAGAGATGCGCCTGTCGGCCAACAGCCGCGAGAAAGAAGGCATCAAGGAACGCGTGAGCTTCCGCCTCGAGCGCCTGGTCGCCGCCTGCGGTCGCAACATGAGCAGCGGCACCGGCGTGCTCGCCACCATCGGCTCCACCGCACCGTTTGTCGGCCTGTTCGGCACCGTCTGGGGGATCATGAACAGCTTCATCGGCATCGCCAAGACCCAGACCACCAACCTCGCCGTCGTAGCCCCCGGCATCGCCGAAGCCCTGCTGGCAACGGCGCTGGGCTTGGTCGCGGCAATCCCGGCCGTGGTCATCTACAACGTTTTCGCCCGTTCCATCGCTGGCTACAAGGCGCAAGTGTCCGACGCTTCGGCCGAAGTCCTGCTGCTGGTCAGCCGCGATCTGGATCACCTGCCGCCCGAGCGCGGCGCGCAACCGCACATGGTGAAAGTGGGGTAATCGGCCATGGGCCTGCATTTGAAAGAAGGCGCAGACGACGATCTGGCCGAGAACCACGAAATCAACGTCACGCCGTTCATCGACGTGATGCTGGTGCTGTTGATCATCTTCATGGTGGCCGCCCCGCTCGCCACCGTGGACATCAAGGTTGATCTCCCCGCGTCGACGGCCAAGCCGTCGCCACGCCCTGAGAAACCGGTGTTCTTGAGCGTCAAGGCCGACCAGCGCCTGTTCCTGGGCGAAGAGGAAATCAAGGTCGACAGCCTCGGCGCGACCCTGGACGCCAAGACCCAGGGCAAGAAAGACACGACGATTTTCTTCCAGGCCGACAAAGGCGTGGATTACGGCGACCTGATGAGTGTGATGGACGCCCTGCGCGGTGCCGGCTACTTGAAAGTCGGCCTGGTCGGACTCGAGACGGCGCCGAAGAAATGATCACGACGCGCCAAAAGCTGACGCGTTACAGCGGTAGCCTGGCCGTGGTGCTAGGCGTGCATGCGCTTGCCATCGCGCTGGCGCTGAACTGGACGACACGTGCGCCCATCGAATTGCCCCCCCAGGCAATGATGGTCGAACTGGCGCCAGTTCCTGCGCCACCACCGCCTGCGCCACCGAAAGTCGTCACACCGCCGCAACCTCCCGAGCCGGTCGAAGAATTGCCGCTGCCTAAACTGGCCGAAGCACCGAAGGCGGAAATCGCCGTGCCCAAACCGGTCAAGCCCAAGCCCAAGCCACAACCGCCCAAGCCCAAGCCAGTGGAGAAAAAGCCGGAGCCGCCGAAGGAAACGCCGTCGGAGCAAAAGCCCGCCGACACACAGCCAACCCAGGCACCGACCGAGAAGTCAGCGCAACCGGCTCCTGGTCCGTCCCCCGCACAGATGGCGGCCAAGGCCAGTTGGCAAGGCACGCTGCTCGCGCACCTGGGCAAGTACAAGAAGTACCCGGCCAGCGCCCAAGCACGTGGCAAGGAAGGCATGAACCGCCTGCGGTTCGTGGTGGATGCCGAAGGCAACGTGGTGTCGTTCGAACTGGTGGGCAAGTCAGGCAATGCCGATCTGGACCGGGCCACCCTGGAAATGATCCGTCGCGCCCAGCCGCTGCCCAAGCCACCGGCCGACCTGTTGAGCAACGGCACGGTGGAACTGACGGCACCGTTCCTCTATTCCATCGACAAGCGCCGGCGCTGAGTTCCAGACACGCCCCGCCACATGAAAACAAGGCACCGAAAGGTGCCTTTTTCATATCCGGCAACGACCCAACTCACATTCGCCAGTGTCGCACCGCGCCCGCAGTCTGATAACGTGCGTCTATCGATTGCAGCCGGTATGCTTGGCTCGCAACTTCACGGACGCTCGCCATGACCCTCACAGAATTACGCTACATCGTGACCCTCGCCCAAGAGCAACATTTCGGCCATGCGGCCGAGCGTTGCCATGTCAGCCAACCGACGCTTTCGGTGGGCGTGAAAAAGCTTGAAGACGAGCTCGGTGTGCTTATTTTCGAGCGCAGCAAAAGCGCGGTGCGCCTCACGCCGGTCGGCGAAGGCATCGTTGCCCAGGCGCAGAAAGTGCTGGAGCAGGCCCAGGGCATTCGCGAACTGGCCCAGGCCGGCAAGAACCAACTGACCGCCCCGTTGAAGGTCGGCGCGATCTACACCGTCGGACCGTACCTGTTCCCGCACCTGATTCCGCAACTGCACCGGGTCGCCCCGCAGATGCCGTTGTACATCGAAGAAAACTTTACCCATGTGCTGCGCGACAAGCTGCGCAACGGCGAGCTGGACGCCATCATCATCGCCCTGCCGTTCAACGAAGCCGATGTCCTGACCCTGCCGCTCTACGATGAGCCGTTCTATGTCTTGATGCCAGCGCAACATCCGTGGACTCAGAAAAAAACCATCGACGCCGCCCTGCTCAACGACAAGAGCCTGCTGTTACTGGGTGAAGGCCACTGCTTCCGCGACCAGGTGCTCGAAGCCTGCCCGACCCTGACCAAGGGCAGCGAAGGCGCCAAGCACACCACGGTGGAGTCCAGCTCCCTGGAAACCATTCGCCACATGGTCGCCTCGGGGCTGGGCATTTCGATCCTGCCGCTGTCCGCGGTAGACAGCCATCACTACGCTCCAGGCGTGATCGAAGTGCGTCCACTGACGGCGCCCGTGCCGTTCCGCACCGTTGCCATCGCCTGGCGCGCCAGCTTCCCGCGACCCAAGGCCATCGAGATCCTCGCCGATTCGATCCGCCTGTGTTCCGTGGCCAAGCCGCCCGCCGCCAAGTAAGCCGCTGCCATGACTGAGCTGTCGAAAGTGCCGGTCACGACGCTCAAGGGTGTTGGTGAGGCCATGGCCGAGAAATTGGCCAAGGTCGGCCTGGAAACCCTTCAGGACGTGCTGTTTCATCTGCCGCTGCGTTATCAGGATCGCACCCGCGTGGTGCCCATCGGTCATTTGCGGCCGGGGCAGGATGCGGTGGTGGAAGGCACCGTCAGCGGCGCCGACGTGGTCATGGGCCGACGGCGCAGCCTGGTGGTGCGCCTGCAGGACGGCACCGGCGGGCTCAGCCTGCGCTTCTATCATTTCAGCAACGCGCAAAAGGAAGGCCTCAAGCGCGGCACCCGCGTGCGCTGCTACGGTGAGGCGCGGCCCGGTGCCTCCGGGCTGGAGATCTATCACCCGGAATACCGCGCCATCACCGGTGACGAACCGCCGCCCGTGGCCGAAACCCTGACGCCGGTCTACCCGCTCACCGAAGGCCTGACCCAACAACGCCTGCGCCAGCTCTGCCAACAAACCCTGACCCTGCTCGGCCCCACCAGCCTGCCCGACTGGCTGCCCAAGGAACTGGCGAGGGACTACCAATTGGCGCCGCTGGCCGATGCGATTCGCTATCTGCATCACCCGCCCGCCGATGCCGACGTCGAAGAACTCGCCCTCGGGCATCACTGGGCCCAGCATCGCCTCGCCTTCGAAGAACTGCTGACCCATCAACTGTCCCAGCAACGCCTGCGCGAAAGCCTGCGCTCGCTGCGCGCCCCGGCCATGCCCAAGGCGACGAAACTGCCGGCCCGCTATCTCGCCAACCTTGGTTTTGCCCCCACCGGCGCCCAGCAAAGGGTCGGCAACGAAATCGCCTACGACCTCAGCCAGCCCGAGCCGATGCTGCGGTTGATCCAGGGAGACGTTGGCGCCGGCAAGACCGTGGTCGCCGCCCTCGCCGCGCTGCAAGCGCTAGAGGCGGGCTATCAAGTAGCGTTGATGGCGCCCACCGAGATCCTGGCCGAACAACACTTCATTACCTTCCAGCGCTGGCTCGAACCGCTGGGCATCGAAGTCGCCTGGCTGGCCGGCAAACTCAAGGGCAAGAACCGCGTCGCCGCCCTGGCGCAAATCGCCGCAGGCGCGCCGATGGTGGTCGGCACCCACGCCTTGTTCCAGGATGAAGTGCAGTTCAAGAACCTGGCCCTGGTGATCATCGATGAACAGCACCGCTTCGGTGTCCAACAGCGACTGGCCCTGCGGCAGAAAGGCGTCGGCGGAAGGATGTGCCCGCACCAACTGATCATGACCGCCACGCCAATTCCCCGGACATTGGCGATGAGCGCCTACGCCGACCTCGACACCTCGATCCTCGATGAATTGCCCCCAGGCCGCACGCCAGTCAACACCGTGCTGGTCACCGACACCCGCCGGGTCGAAGTGATCGAACGCGTGCGCGGCGCTTGCGCCGAAGGGCGGCAGGCCTATTGGGTGTGCACGTTGATCGAAGAGTCGGAAGAGCTGACCTGCCAGGCGGCCGAAACCACTTACGAAGACCTCACTGCCGCCCTCGGCGAGTTGAAGGTCGGGCTGATCCACGGTCGCATGAAACCCGCCGAAAAAGCCGCGGTCATGGCCGAATTCAAAGCCGGAGCCCTGCAATTGCTGGTCGCCACGACGGTGATCGAGGTTGGCGTCGATGTGCCCAATGCCAGCCTGATGATCATTGAGAACCCCGAGCGCCTGGGCCTGGCGCAGCTGCATCAGCTGCGTGGCCGGGTTGGCCGGGGCAGCGCCGCCAGCCATTGCGTTCTGTTGTACCACCCGCCGCTGTCACAGATCGGTCGCCAGCGGCTGGGGATCATGCGCGAAACCAATGACGGTTTTGTCATCGCGGAGAAAGACCTTGAATTGCGCGGCCCCGGTGAAATGCTCGGCACGCGCCAGACGGGTCTGCTTCAATTCAAAGTGGCCGACCTGATGCGCGACGCCGATCTGCTCCCGGCAGTACGCGACGCCGCCCAGGCATTGCTCGAACGCTGGCCCGACCACGTCAGCCCGTTGCTGGACCGCTGGCTGCGTCACGGACAGCAATACGGCCAAGTGTGAGCACGCGCTCAGTTTTCTGGACGCGCCCGCTGGACAAGCTGGTTATACTGACCAACTTGTAGGAAAACGGATACAGACCATGACTGAAGCTGCCCTCGTCCCCGAAGCTCCGCACGCTCCGTCTGTTATTCGGCAGTTGCTCGAGAAATTGGGCATCGCCTTTGACGAAGTCCTCGAGCGACCGGGCCTCAACCCCGCTCGCAAAGTGCAGGCCGTGCTGTTGCACGATGCCGTGGGCGCGCTCATGGTGCTGTTTCCGCAAAACCAGTTGCTGGACCTCAACCGGCTGGCCGAGCTTACCGGTCGTAAACTCACGGCGGTGCCGACCGAACGCCTGGAACGCATGCTCGGCAAGCACAACCTCAGCCTGCTGCCCGGCCTGCCGGCGCTGACCAGTTCCCCTTGCCTGTACGAAGAAGGCCTGCTGCGCGAGCCCAAGCTGCTGATCAACTCGGGCGAGCCGGGGTTGCTGCTGGAAGTCACCAGCGAAGCCTTCAGGACTATGCTCACCAAGGCCAGCGCCGCGACCTTCGGCGAGCCCTTGAGCAATATCACGCCAAACCTGGACCGCCCGGACGACGACCGCAAGGAAATCACCCTGGCCGTGCAGGCGTTTACCGCGCGGCGTATCCAGCAACGCCTGGAAGAAACCATCGAGATTCCGCCGCTGGCCGAAACCGCGCAGAAAATCATCAAGCTGCGCGTCGACCCCGACGCGACCATTGATGACATCACTGGCGTGGTGGAAACCGATCCGGCCCTGGCCGCGCAGGTAGTGAGCTGGGCCGCGTCGCCGTACTACGCCTCGCCGGGCAAGATTCGCTCAGTGGAAGACGCCATCGTCCGGGTGCTGGGCTTCGACCTGGTCATCAACCTGGCGCTGGGCCTGGCCCTGGGCAAAACCCTGAGCCTGCCCAAGGACCACCCGCAACACACCACGCCGTACTGGCAGCAGTCGATCTACACCGCCGCCGTCATCGAAGGCCTGACCCGCGCCATGCCCCGCGCACAGCGCCCCGAAGGCGGCCTGACCTACCTGTCGGGCCTGCTGCACAACTTTGGTTACCTGCTGCTGGCCCACGTGTTCCCGCCGCATTTCTCACTGATCTGCCGACACCTGGAGGTCAACCCGCACCTGTGCCACAGCTACGTGGAACAGCACCTGCTGGGCATCAGCCGCGAGCAGATCGGCGCCTGGCTGATGCGCTACTGGGACATGCCCGACGAACTGGCCACCGCCCTGCGCTTCCAGCACGACCCCCACTACGACGGCGAATACGCCGCCTACCCGAACCTCGTCTGCCTGGCCGTGCGGCTGCTGCGCTCACGCAGCATCGGCTCCGGCCCGGATGAAGACATCCCCGACGCGCTGCTCGAACGCGTGGGGCTGACCCGGGAAAAGGCCAACGACGTGGTCAGCAAGGTGCTTGAGGCTGAAACGCTGCTGCGGGAACTGGCTTCGCAGTTCAGCCATTGATTGCTGGCGCAGGCAGTTGAGCTTTTGTGGCGAGGGGATTTATCCCCGCTGGACTGCGCAGCAGGCCCAAAAAGGCTACTGCGGTAAGCCTGCACAACCGAGAAGCCAGGTTTTAGGGCTGCTTCGCAGCCCAGCGGGGATAAATCCCCTCGCCACAATCATCCACTAGGCTTTAGGCTTCCTCGGCTTCAAATACTTCATCAGCCCCTGAAACCAGATCACCAGCGCCGGGTTGCCTTTGATCTGGATCGACTTGTCCTGGATCCCGGTCATGAACGCCAACTGCTTGTTCTTCGCCTGCATCGTGGCAAAGCCGTAGGCAGCGTCCTTGAAGGCGATGGCGAAGGCAGGCTCCGGATAAGTGCCGGAATGGCTGGTGATGCGCTGGTTCTTCACGGTGAAATGCCGGGCGACCTTGCCGTCCTGGGTTTGCAGCTGGAACACCAGTTCCTTGTCACCCAACTGCTGCTGGAACGCCGGATTGGTCCGACTGGCCTTGCCCATCAACAACCCCAGCATCCACAGCAGAAAACGAAATTTCATCGGCACAGCCTCGTGAGAAAAATGAACGGCTGGCGCAGTTTAGCGATTCTTCGGCGGAACGCCATCATCGAATCTGTTTTGCGGAAGATCGCCAACTTTTTACGCATGATGACCGCTAAGTCACGTTTACCAGAGGCTTAATTATGCCTTCAGGTTCCTCGGACATTTCCTTCAAGACGCCGGGCTGTCCATGAACTAGGCAGCGCTTCGAAGCACGGCTAACCTCTGTTCGTCATCGCAAAAAACGGTGACACGGACGTGCAAGTCCGATCTCAGGTGCATTCGGTTATGGCTATTCGTCGAGCATTTTTCTATGCTCGCCGATCGTTATGGCGGCTGCGCGTGGGAGACCTTCGGGTCTGCCGGGTACCTGAGACCGGTCTTGCACACCTACGTACAGCCGCCACCTTTTTTCGAAGTGCAATCGAAGGGGGTCGGCTCCATCTCGAGCCAAGACCATCGCGAGCAGGCTCGCGCAGGGGGTTGGTTGAACACCTGAGGCTTGTGCCAAGCCCAATCCTTGCTCGCGATAGCCGGGTTCCAGTAGAAATTGATGCTACCGGCCCCAACGCGTTCGCGAGCCTCATCCCGCCAACGCAACAGCTCACTTGCTAACTTACTTGGGTGCCGACTTGAAAACAAAACTGACCCGCAACGTAGGGCAGATCCTGCTGGGGGAACTGGCGCGGTGAAGAATACATCCAGGAAATATGACGATACGCCCTGGCAAAGGAGCCACCGACTTTATAATTTCCCCTTCCTCACCGTAAAACAATAGCTCGGCGCCCCAATCCTGCTGCCAGTCGTCATGGGCAAAATAGATTGAAGAAAAATTGTCCTCTCGATTACTATCCGTGTGCGAATACCCCTCCGTGCCGTAAGTATGTCCATTGGCGTAAGCTCTGAGCAATTTTTGCGGCGACCCAATTGTCGCCTCGATCTCTAGCCACAGGGCACTAACCGACTGCAAACCTTGCCTGTCGGATAAAACAGCCGCACTGTCCGTCTCGCTACTGGTATCACCACCGGCAAAGTGTGAATGCCAGAAAAAATAATTATCGTTTTGAACATTAGAACGCCATCCGTATTGCCAGATCGGTTTTTTGGCCAATGAGCTCAACTGAGCGCCTAACGTTGTCGATATTATTCCATCATAAATTTTTATGTCCTCGGCACCGAAACCCATTTTTTTACCTCCTATCCAATCCACACGACATACTCAATATGAGGCGTGTCATGCACTTTAGTGCATGGACGCTCGTAACCATGACTGGAAAAACTGGAAAGTCCTGCATCAGCGGCAATAACACTCAGTTGCTGGGCCACGAACCCGGCGCTTAACCAGTTCATACGTCTATCGGTGTCCGCTGAAGGTTGAGACGTAAACAAAAATAGCAACGAATGCCTGCCGATTTCGACTTCCTCTATCAGCGACTCCTGTAATGCATGAAACACCTCGTCTTCCGACGGCACCTGGACAACGTCCATACCAGGACTACAGAAATTATCTAAGAGCGTCACGCAACGGTGTCTCACTTCATCCAAACGCCAACGACTCTCGTTACTGCCCAACCCACTACGTGAGGTTTGGCGTTGCAGCCAGACATCGCTACGAACACCGGCCATCCGCTGAGTCAACTGTACAAACCCCAGATCGTTCAATATTCGCTCATTTCGCCAGCAACTGTAGATAACTGAATACAATGGCATCTCAAACTTAACAAATCCAAGCGTCGCCTCATCCAGCTTCATCAGCGAGTACATGAACGCTCCTTATAGCGTGATTAAGACTATGGACGAACTAAATTCATCCATAACTCCGTTGAAGCCGGTTACCTTCAGCGATGTCGGAGTGATGTGCCTGACCTGCAACGCATGAAATAATGCGGCTATCGCATGACCTGCTTCAATATAAAGCGCACTGAGACTCCGCACGTCTCGGTAGCGCTCAGTCAGCCGTTCGAAGTCACACTGAACAACTAATGTATCTGGTTGTTTGCGGACCGTAGCGGCATCCCCCACAACAAAAAACTGATCACGATATGAATCGTATAGAAAGGCATCGCCGTGGGTATCTGTATAAAGACACTCCAACGAGTGAACTGCGCCATTAGAGGGATAAACACGCCGTACACCCGGTCCCAAGCCATTGATCGCCCACGGCGTGATCGCTATGTTCCTGAAGGCAAATCTAATAGCCTGGAATACATCATCCTTAACGATCTGGGTACCGGCCTTTTCCAGAGAGGACGTGCAACGGGGTCGAGGGTGGCCGAACAAAACCGAATGGCTTCGCATTCGTTGATTGATGGCGGTTTTCCCTACGCCTGTGTACTGGGTTCTGGAGCGCTCACTTTCATAAATAGCACTGACCACCCGATTGGCTTCCAGCTCCGTGCAATCAAGCCCTTCAGCAGATAACCTATCCCACAAACTTTCACTCTGTGAGAACAGCAACCGCCCAGTGTGAGTGTCATACCTGTACAGCGATTTTTTTGATTCAAACAAGGCATCTATTATCATTCATAAAAATCCTTTTTCTATACAAGTGATGCATCAGCAACACCCTCACTATGTAACTAATTCCAACAAAATGGATAATAGACTCCGAGCCAATACGCCCAAAATAAATGAGCGCACTCAAAGGCACAAAGTACAAAACCAATAACCATTTGTTGGCGTCGGATATAATACTGTTCATCATCATCAACCTGAAAACCCCATTCAGCGAGATTACAATGGCGATAACGGGATAGTAAATCACTCCTATGATCGAATTAACTATTTGATTGGGAGACATCTTATTCGCCAGAGCGACGACGACCAATGCCAGTCCGAGCGGAACAAACCAAGTGACTTTGAACGTATAAACAATAGCACTGAAAAACAACGAAACATCTTGTGCTGAGTACCGCCGAATTATCAATACAGCAGCACGTGCGCAAATCATCCAACAGGCAATTTGAAACGCAAAGGGAATACGAAACTCGGCAAAATTCTCCGGAGAAATTCTATACACCACCACGCTCAGCAGCAATCCTGACAATGAAATGCTGGCAACGGTGGACAGCTCTGGCAAGATGATTTTTTTGATTTTAAAGCTAAAACCAAACGACGGCCGCAAAGTGCTTATATGAATACTTCCAGCTGCTTTAAGTATCCATATGACGACTACAAACAATGCCAGGTCAATCGCTACCATTCCCAAGCCCAACCAAAGGTAGGAAAATTCCAAGCCGCTCAACCAGAGTGCCGAATAAAGCGCGACATTGCATAACCATACCGCCATTTGCACCCAAAATACCGTCCGACCATAACCCAATAACATTAGATATGCTTGATTGAGCGATGCAAATACCAAGACACAGACGGACACCATTCTAAGCAACAGAAACATCAACAGACTGGCATTATGGCGACTCTCCTCGATCATACTTAACGAAATAACTATATATAGAATTGAAATAGCTACCCCAACGACTATCAATGCCCCCGCACATTTACTGTAGGCGCGGTATCTTGACACCTTTGAGAGCTGCAAAAAGGCAATCACCCACGGCGATGCGAACGGAATCAAAGCGGACATCACATCAATGTTCACGCTCAACACGCTGAATTGCTGAGGAAAGGCGACGTTCATCAACATCAGCATGCTGATACCTTTGATGACATCCACGCCGCCAGTGACCACAAAAAAAATATCGCTAAGGGCGTCGTTACGCTTCAACATTTCTTGTTCCAACTTTCCCCATCGTTGCCGTGTATAGGGGAATCTCGTCGCTCGCCAAATCGATATCCAGCAGCGCTCGAAGCTCATCATCCCTTGTCGCCGGCGTTGTCACGCCTTGCACATTGAATTCGCTACAGGCGTTGATGTGCATGTGCATGATTCTCCCGGCTTCGATAAACAGGTTTCTCAACGCTTTATCGTGCCGGTAGCGCCAGGCATAGCAGCTGGGTGTCGCGGCCAACACCAACGTATAGTTTGCTGTCTTGGGAGCAACCATGCCCCAGATGATCCGAGACATTGACTCTCTGAAATCGCCTTCCTTGATCAGCCCGAAGCTCAGCTCTTCCATATTAATAAAGTAAACACCTGACCTCAGACCGACGATGTCATACACCACAACATATGAGGAAAACGCGGCACCAAAGTTCTTGGTGTATCTCAAGCGACTCCCATGCAGATGCCGGTACATGTCCAGCGTTTCCAGCAGTCGCGATACCGAATGCGACAATATCTCCTGAAATTCAGCTACCTCAAGAACGAGTCTTTTGAATTCTCGATGACTCCTGCGTTTAAGTACCTTCTCGGGAAAGCCAGGAATCCAATCGTTACTGGCTGAAGAAATTTTTCGTAATGCAAATGTGGGCTGATCGCTTTCGATAAAAACCGGAACATTCGGCACCGGACAAACAGACGCACTCTCATATTCACGATACTTTTCATCCAGTATCTTCACCCGCCCCTTATCATCATCAATGTACTTGATGGTACGGGACAACAAGTAAAACGGAATACACGCTTCCCAACCTCTTTCAACCCAATGGGTCGTACTGGCCGGATCAATTTGCGTATTGGCTTCCGCTGCACCTGCCTTTCGTATCGCAGCCATCCGCTCAGAACAATCGGGCCGAATGAAAAATGACGAGGCCACCTTAAAACTTCTGCCGCTGCCGAGCTCGCTAAACTCTAAAATATTGTCACTTTTGTTAGCGAACGATAGATAGGCGTTTTTCAGAATTTCATGCTGCATTCGATTGCCCCCCGATCATGACTGCACTCATCACACCTTCCACAAGAGGATCAAGCTCCAGCAGACGTTCGAAATTTATAACTTTGAAATTGTACTGAGCCTGATTTCTGTACCTCATTTTCAGCAGTGCCGTTTCAACTTGCATCGAGGCGTGACCGGCATCCAGATGAACGGATCTGAAGGTTCTCGGCTCTCGATACCGAAACATATTGCGTTCCCAGATACACGTAAAAACCACCGCAAAATTTACATCAAAGTCGATATACGAGTTTCGAACCCCAAATATTGTCGTATACAGATCTGGCGACTCGATACATTTGATAGCGTTAAGACTATAGGTGACAACATTAAAGTGATAGATCGTCTGGTTGGCGAAGTCGACCAGATAAGCTTCAACCGGGTGTCGCCCGCCGCCGCTGGGCACAGTCTTCTTTAACACCCGCCCCCCCGTATTGAGTTGCGCTTCCTTTTGCATACCCAGGCTCAGGCTCAATGCGCTGAGGATATTCTCCAAGTCACCCTGCGCGCCGCCAGCACTAATGAGTGCCGCACTGCATTGCGGGCTGACACCCTGTATCGCCACCGGGGCAACGACATAAACCTTGAAACGTTCAATTTCCTGCTCATCGGCCAGATATTCTTGCATCCGGCGATTGTCTTTGCTGCGACCATCCTTGTCGTATTCAAAAAACGGATAATTGTGCGTGCATTTCAGGTAATCTGAAGCACTCTTCCAGTTGTAGCGCTCGAGCTCAGCGGCTCTTTTACTTAGGGCGTCATCAGCAGCTACCTTCACAAACCCGCTGCAAATAAACTTTCCGAGTAAGGCATCTTTTCCCGTCGGGTCTATCCGAGACGTAGCCGAGCGGGCAAAAAAATCAAGAAGATATTCGACAACAGCAAATGAAATTTTAGTCTTCTTATTTGAGCCGACCAGATAAGCCAGCGCAAAATCTTCAAACGTAATAATTCTTAGATCGGGGTTAACCGACAAACTGGCGACCATGCCTGCATGCTCCTGAATAAAGGGACAGAGCAATTTACCTGCCCTGTCCCGAGACAACTTATGGCGAAAACGGGGCTAACTTAGTGAACGCCGCCGTCACCATGTTGCAGGCAGGCTTCGTTTCGTTCGATTTCCACAAAGTCGGCAATATCATATTGCTCGGCGAGTTTCCGGGCGTTATCCGCCGCCGCTTTGATCGAAGTTTCGTTAGTTGCTACGGAAGCTTTTTCAATAGACATAGTTTACTTTCCTCTGTTGATAATTTTCCGTCCGTTGAAAACGAACGACCCAACTGTAGAAAAACAAAAAAACACTGTCAACACTTAGCCCTGCGCTCTAAAAATCCCATAACAGCACTTTAATTACTAAATTTGACGAACCCGCACATGACTGCTACCCCCGAAAATTAATTACTCAACGCCCCTATACATTAGGTATGTCCCTGTAGGAAATCGACCATCAAATTTATAATCATCCGCATTGAATGAGCAAAAGCATTGACGCTTACCAAGGACTTTAATAATAAATAGAAATCAATAGTTATCTTGATATTTCTTTTTGGTATATAAATTATTAACAACCCACGGCGATTCGAAGCGCTGCCCCCCTAAATAAGCTGTTTGGGTGTTACGAGCGAGGCCCGAGAAGAGGTGAAACAGACATTTTTCAAGCAGATCTAAGAGATTGGAGCTGGAAGGCGTTAGGCACAGCGCCCGCCTTGAAAGAGGACGCTGATGTAATGGAGAGCAAGGGCCGACGCCCTTGCTTCAGATTTTTACAGGACGATATTGACCAGACGTCCCGGCACAATCACGATTTTCTTCGGTGTACCATCTATAAAGCGCGCCACTGCTTCGTCTCTGAGGGCACATGCCTCTATTTCGGCGCGGTTGGCCGTTGCAGGCACCAAAATTTCCCCGCGCAACCGGCCATTGACCTGCACGACCAGTTTCAGCTCCGAGCGAGTCAGTACCTCAGGCGATGCCACTGGCCATTGAGATTCGAGAATATCCCTGTCGAACCCCAACTCGGCCCAAAGCACATGCGCGATGTGCGGAGTGATGGGGTAGATGACTTTCAGCAGGATTTCGATGCCCTCTCGAATAACGCTACCAGGGGCGTCCTTCGCGGTTTCAAGCAGGTTGAGGATTTTCATCGCACCGGAAACGATCGTGTTGTAGCGCAGCTTTTCATAGTCCCTGTTGATACTCTCCAGCACGCTATGAATCTCGAACTGGAGTGCCGACCGTTCGCTCAGGTCGCTTTGCCGCGCTGCAGCCGCGATGACGGTGTCTTGGTGTTTGAAGGCGAAACTCCATAACCGACGCAGATAGCGATAGGCGCCCTCCACGCCGCTGTCGCTCCAGACAATGCTTTGCGTGGGTGGCCCTGCGAAAATAGTAAAAAGTCGCGCCGTGTCGGCACCGAATCTCTCGATGATTTCCCGTGGCTCGACGACGTTATTTTTAGATTTGGACATTTTTTCGATGCCGCCCATGATCACGGGCATACCATCTTCCTTGGCAACCGCCTCAATTGCCTGCCCACCATCGCCGAACCTGACGTCGACTTCCGCCGGGTAGAACCAGCGCTTGGTGCCGTCCTGGGCTTCTCTGTAGAAGCACTCGCGCAGCAACATGCCCTGAGTGAATAGATTCTTGAAGGGCTCATCGATATCGATCAGGCCTTCGTCACGCATCGCCTTGGTCCAAAACCGTGCGTACAACAAATGCAGGACAGCATGTTCGACCCCACCGATGTAATGATCCATCGGCATCCAGTACTTGGCAGAGCCAGCGATCATCGCGCCTTGATTACCCGGCTCACAGTAGCGCATGAAATACCAGCTGGAATCGACAAAGGTATCCATCGTGTCGGTTTCACGCCGTGCGGGGCCACCACAAGCCGGACAATCGACATGCAAGAAACCAGGTTGTTGAAGTAAAGGATTGCCAGAGCCGTCGGGGATGCAGTCCAGAGGCAGAATGACCGGCAGGTCCTCGAGCGGCACGGGAACATCGCCACACTTATCGCAATATATCATCGGAATCGGCGTGCCCCAGTAGCGCTGGCGGGATATCCCCCAGTCTCGGAGTCGCCAATTGATTTTTTTCTCACCGCCGTGACGGGTGAGTCTGGCAGTGATAGCTTCGCTCGCCTCTTTGAGTCCCAGGCCGTCAAACTCGCCAGAATTGATCAGGACACCTTTGTCCTTCGCGGCGTATGACGCGTCCCATGAACGGTCGTCATACTCAAGCCCTTCAACGGCAATGACCTGCCGGATCGGCAGGCCTCTTTTGCGGGCCAACGAAAAATCGCGCTCATCGTGCGCCGCCACTCCCATAACCGCACCCGTGCCATACCCCGCGACCAAGTAATTCACCACCCAAACCGGGATCGAAGCGCCGCTGATTGGGTGCACCACCGTGAAGCCAGTGAAAACACCCTCCTGGTCAATGCCAGAGAGCTGTGCTTCGCTGGTACCACAACCCTTGAATTGCTCGATCACCTGAGCCAGCTCAGGATTAAGCTCTACCGCCCGCAAAGCGATTGGATGTTCTGGGGGGATCGCGCAGAAAGTCACGCCCATCACGGTTTCGGCGCGAGTGGTAAACACTGACAACCGTCCGTCCTCGATGAGCGCCCCATTCTGGTCTTTTATCTGGTGAGGGAATCCAAAGCTCACCCCCTCACTTCTACCAATCCAGTTACGCTGCATGGTCCTGACCATTTCCGGCCACCCATGCAGGTTATCGATATCCCTCAGCAACTCTTCGGCATATTGAGTGATGGCAAAATAATAACCAGGGACTTTTTTCTTTTCGACCAGTGCACCTGATCTCCAGCCGCGGCCATTAATAACCTGTTCATTCGCCAGTACGGTTTTATCGAGAGGGTCCCAATTAACAATCTGGGTATGTTTGTAAGCAATACCCTTTTCAAGCATTTTCAGGAAGAACCACTGATTCCACTTGTAATAATCGGGATCACAGGTTGCGACTTCACGGCTCCAATCGATACTAAGCCCAAGGGGACTCAACTGCTCCTTCATGTCTTGTATATTTTGACGCGTCCAGGCAGAAGGTGACTGATTGGAAGCCAGGGCAGCGTTCTCTGCGGGCAGCCCGAAGGCGTCCCAGCCCATTGGCATCAGGACGTTGAAGCCTTTCATACGTTTTTGTCGCGCCAGTACGTCATTGATGGTGTAGTTACGGACGTGTCCCATATGCAATTTCCCCGACGGGTACGGCAACATGGAACATGCGTAGTATTTAGGTCGCGAAGTATCTTCGGATACTTCAAATGTCTTTCTGGCAGCCCAATCTGCCTGGGCCCTTGCCTCGACGTCGGCCGGATTATAATGTTCCTGCATAAACTTCTCTCTTTACTTTTTGATAAGTAGAAAGATCTCATGACCTTCCGTGAGTCAGCCACCCCGTATTTCGTTAACGCCCTACCATACAATATAAATCCAAACACGTTCCAGTCGCGTTCCTGCGCCATGCACCTTCGAGCCGCAAGACAACTCGCAGGATAAAGAGCGCCGCAAGCGCTGTGCGCACCGCTCGGCAATGCTCAATAGCACTATTGAACTGCATGGCTATCGACCAGAGCGAGCTCAATGAGCGCGGGCCGTTAGCACAGGTTTTCAGAGTTGGAGATAGGTCCGCGAGGAGGTAGCCAAAGGCCTCTGTGGGCTACAAGACGGACGTTGAACCAGCGTCATGGAGATAGGCTGCAGCGTTTATGCACTCCGCAAAATCCTTCGACTTACACGCGACCTGCAACAGCCAAATCGCCAAGCTTTGCACTACATTTGCGGACTTGCTCGCGCATCATCGTGGGGTTGCAGTCGACATTGATGCCCACTGAATCAACGCTATCGCGAGCAAGCTTTCCCACCAATCTATCGTTGATCATTCCCAAGCGGGTGCAAGGGAATGATAAGCAGCCCTCATTCAATCAAACATTCGGGCAAGGCACCGGTGCCCAATCACCCAGGTCCGGGTTTTTGCACATGCTATTGACCTGAGTGGTACCAGCACTGGCAACCTGCTTGCTTTCAGCCTGCTTGGCCTTGGCGGTCTGCAGGGTCTTCTCGGTGGCGACCGCTTCTTTCGGCACGGTTGGCAGCACCGGTGGCTTCTTCGCCGGCTTCACGATTTTTTTGGTCTTGGTGCTGGTCTGAGCCACGACCGGCGTGGTGTCAGCGGTGGCCACGGTCACCACGTCAGTACGCTGCACACCCACTTGCTGCAGGTCTTTCTCGTAGGCCTGGGTGTAATTGTTCAGGTCTTCGGCGGCTTTGCCGTTGACCGCAACAATCAGGTCGTTCGACTCTTTCAAGCCAGCGACGATTTCCGCCAGGCGCTTGCGGCCCTCAGTATCGTTGACAGTCTTGGCCTTGCGATCGGCAACCAGTTTGCTGAACGCGTTCTGGTAGCACTGTTGCGAGGTCCTGGCGTAGGCGGTGCTGCGGTCGATGTCCGAAGCGCTTTTGTTGACGTCGGCAGCGTAAGAGGCGATGCGCATGTTGTCATCGGCGATCTGCTTCTGGCGCTCGGTGTAGTAACCGGCGGCGCCACCGGCCAATGCGCCGCCCGCGGCACCGATGGCGGCGTTGCGACCACGATCTTCCTTGTCGGCAGTCAGGGCGCCCAGCAGTGCACCGCCAACAGCGCCAACGGCTGCGCCGGTGACGACCGACTTGGTCATGCTGCCTTCGGTGGAGCGCAAGTGCTGCACCGGCTCGTAGCAGTTCGGGTAGTACTCGACCTTGGTGCTCGAGGCGACCTTGGACGTCGGCGACGTGGCGCAACCGGTCAGTACGGTGCTGAAGCCGACAGCGACCATCAGCAAGTGACGCTTGGAAACCGAAGCAAAAGGTTTACGGGAGAAAAGCATAGTTGTGTTCTCGTTTAAGTTTTGACCAGCTCAGCACAGCCCCATCGCCGCCTGAGTCCCTTCCAAGCTCGCTGACAACGAACACTCAAGACCGCTGAGCACTCGATGCGAGCAATTGCTTCAATATCGCCGCCGGGTCGGCTCGTTTTTGCTGACGATAATCCCCGACATGACGAACGAATAACGTTGCACGCGCCACCAGGCTCTTGCCCAGTACCGGCTTGCGCTCCAGCTCTTGCTTGATGCGCTGGAACTGCGCCTGGATCACGGCATCGGTGTAGCGCGTGCCGGTTGCCAGGTTATCGATGTAGATCGCCACCGCACCGTCCAGCGCGCTGCGGCCATTGTCGATGGCCGTGGCGAACAGCGTGGCGCTGGCCTCGTCCTTGGCGTCCAAGGCGGCCTGCCGACTGTTCTGCAGATTGGTCAGGCGAATGTTGTAGTTGTTGATGGTCTCGGCCACCAGGGCCGAAGACTGGATCAGGTTGCCCGCCGCTTCCTCGCGCTGCTGGGCGATGAGCGAGACGTTGCGCTTGAGTTCTTCGTTGACCAGCCCGAGCTCGGCTTGCAAGCGTGGGTCGGCGCTGGCGGCAATGATGCTGTCCAGGCGCTTGGTCGGGTCATCGGCGTCATCGATGGCGTCGGTCAGCGACGCAAGCCGCCCCTCTTTCTGCCACTGGGCAAACAGTTCCTTGTAGCGCGAACGCGGTGCGGACAACGCCCCGACGGCCACGCGGAACCCGGTGGTTTCGTTGCTTTGCTCAGTGCCCTCGGCGGCGAACAACGGGTACTCGCGGCGCATGCCGGTGAACAGCGTGCCCTCGCCTTCCAGGTAATTGCCGCCCTTGACCACGAAGCCGCCATAGGCGCCCTGGCGGCGACCGGCGTGCACTAATTGAAAGGATTCCTGGACCATTTCAGCGGCGTTGCCCACCACGTCGAACAAACCGATGGGGTTCGGCAACTTGGTGCCGACGGGCATCAGTCGCGCTGCCTGGCCGGTGCCTCCGGCGACTTGGTTGAATACTGCCCAGTCGGCCAGCGGCCCGTCGCTTTCGCTGCCTTCCAGGCGCCGGGGGAACAAGCGTCCTTCCAGGTCCTGACGGCTGACGGCGTGGCCGCCACGGGCGGCGAATTCCCATTCCACTTCGGTGGGCAGGCGCACGAAACCCAGCCCGCCATCTTCGGCGGAGCTGCCGCGACCGCTCACTGGCAGCAAGTCCTTGTGGTATTTCATCAGCCACGCGCTGTACACCGCCGAGAAGCGCTCGGCCTCGAACTTCGACAGCTTGACCTTGGGCAAGCGCCCGGCCATGCCCTGGGGCAGCTCGGCCAGCAGCGCCTCGCAGGCCGGCGCCGGTTCGCCGCTGGCCAGCGACTGGGCCTGGGCCATGACTTGGGCGTATTGCCGGGCGGTGACTTCGTACTTGCCGATGAAATACAACATCGGCTTGAGCGGCGTCTTGGCGTCGGTCTTGGGCATCAACGGCGTGATGGTCTTGTTCCAGTCCTTGGGCAAGTCCTTGAGGGTGAACTGGCCGTTGATGAAGTCGCGCCGATAACCCGAAATGAACGACTGTTGATAGCCCGCCTCGCCCTCGCTGAACGGGTAGCCGAGGCTGATCTCGCGGTCGTCCAAAGTGCCTTGGGCAAGAATGTAGACGTAGCGGAACACCATCTGCCCCTCGCACGGCAGCGGTAGGCTGACGTCGTCGGGCAACGGCTTGGGGTTGTCCAGTTTGTCCGTGCCTTCATCAGCCCAGACTGAACCGGCCAGGCTCAGCGCCACGGCGGCGCACAGTAACTTATACATCGCGAATTCCTTCAGACGCCTGGATGCGCGCCACCCGCCAGCCACCGCAAGCCGCCGCGACGGCGCTGATGCCGAGCACGGCCACCAGGGCCAAAGTGTAATGACGCACCAGCAGATGACTGGCGTATTCGCCGGGCATCTGCGCAAATAAATAATTCAGGCCCGACTGCGCCAGGCCATACAGGCCGGCACTCAACAGGGCCGCAAACGTGGCGCTGTAGAGCGCCTGCAACACCACGAACAACAACAGCGCCACCGTCGACACACCCAGCAAGCGCAACACCGACAACTCCCGACGCTTGCGCTCGACCGCCGCCAGGGCGCCGGCAAAAATGGCCGCGAAGGCGCCGGCCAACGCCAACCCGGCGATGATCCAGAACAGGATCGACAGGTTGCGGCTCAACGATTGCACTTGTGCGATGGTCTGGGCCTGGGTCGATACCAACAGATCCTGCCCGGCGAAGAACTGGCGCAGCGGTTCGACATCACCGAGGCTGCGGGCGTACAAGCGAAACGCCGGGTACACCCGTTGCCCCGCCTCGCCTACTGCCTCACCCGGCCAGCCGAACGCGGGCACGGAGCGGCCGTCGCGGTAATCCTCGGCCGCCTCCAGCAAGGCCAGTGGCGCGAACAAACCATCCCGGGCGAAGGCCTCCAGCGGCAACACGTGCAGGACTTGCACCCGCGTGCGCTGCGCCTCGCTGCGACCGGCCACTTGCCGACCGAAGCTGGCCTGCAACCAATCGCCGGCCTTGGCACCGAGTTTTTCCGCGGCGGTCTGGCTGAGCACCACTTGGTCCAACCCTTGGGGCAACGGCAGCTGATCGAGCAAAGGATCGCCGGCGGCGGTGGGGATCATCTCGACCGTGACGGCCGACGCCGCACCGCTCAGATCCGCCGTGGCGGCGATCTGCCGGGTGCGCGGCAAGGCGAACGCGACATCGCTGCGCTGCCCCAACTGCTCGACGAAACCGGCACTGAAGCGACCACCACCCAAGGGGATGATTTCCCGGGTGGCCGGGTCGTTCTGCAAGCGTTCGGTCAGGCTGCTGACCAGGCCGAACTTGAGGCCGAACAACACCAGCAGCGGCGCCACCACAGCCACCAGCGCCAGCACCGAACAGGCCGACAGCCAGCCGTCGTTGCGGTAATCCTGCCAGGCCAGGGAAGCCACCAGCGCGCCGCGCATCAGCAAGCCTCCCCGAGGGTGGCGGTGACACCGCCGTCCGTGTCGCGACGGCAACTGATGCGCCGCACCTGCAAGCCGCTGGCGCGGGCCAGCGCCTCGTCGTGAGTGGCGACCACGCAGGCCACGCCGTGTTCGCGGGCCTGGGTCACCAGCAATTGCATGACGCGCTCGGCATTCAGCGGATCCAGCGCGGCGGTCGGCTCATCCGCCAGCAGCAGGCGCGGCCCGTGGGCCAAGGCACGGGCGCAACTGACCCGCTGGCGCTGGCCGACGGAAAGGTCCGCCGGTTTCTTGTCCAGTTGATCGGCAATGTCCAATTGTCCGGCCAGGCGCTTCACGCTGCCGTCATCCTTCAAACCCAGCAGTTTTCGCGACAACTCGATGTTCCCGCGTACGTCCAGGAAGCCCAACAGGCCACCGGTTTGCAGAACATAGCCCAGGTGACGACTGCGCAGCTCGGCCAAGGTGTCCTGTTGCGACGTACGCCACAGTTTGGCGATGTCCAGCGGCGCTTTGGCGGGCGTGAAGTCGAACTGAGCGGCCTGATCCGGCGCCAGCACCAGTGCCAGTAGATCGAGCAACGTGCTCTTGCCACACCCGCTGGGGCCGACCACCGCCAGTTGTTCACCGCCGCGCAATTGCAGCCGTGGAATCACCAGGCTGTAGCGCTGGCTGCCGGCGCCCCGGCTTTTGTGCACTGCGCTCAGGTTCAGCATCACGGCAGCGTCGACAACGGAACGCGGTACAAGGCATCGCCCGGCTCGGCATCGCCGAAACGCACCCAGTTGGCGAGGTCGTTGTGGAAGGTTTCGTAGAGACGGATCTTGGACTCCAGCTCGTCAATGAAATCTTCCTGCTCGGCCACGCTCAGGGACAGCCACAGGTCCTGGGTCATGTTCAGCGATTTGCTGCGGTACGGCAGCCCTTCCAGGTACTCGCCGAGGATGCCGCCGGTGGCCAGGTTGCCGCCCTTGCGCAGGGCCGATGGGTCGCGGCTCATGTAGGCACTGGCGCTGGCGATTTCCTGGAAGAAATCCTTGGGTGAGCTCTGGGTCTTGCGGGCCGCGTCGACGATCAGCTTCAGCGATTGCTGCAAATCGTTGAGTTGCAGCTTGGTCAGCATCACGCAGACCTGGAACGCCGGTAGCGCTGGGTTGGTCAGGTCGCGGTCGGCGGTCCAGGCGCTGACCAGTTGCGGCGCCTGGCTGGCGCTTTTGCGCCCGAGAAAATCCATATGCATGGCGTAGCCGACCGCCGCCGATTTGTCGGCCAGGCTCGGCGCGGCGCTCAGCAGCGGCACGCTTTGCGGCTTGTTGCTGCGCACCTGGTGCACGAGGTCGGCGAACACCGAGCCGATTTCGTCGACCCGTTCGCCAAACTTGCGCACATCGGCGCCCGGCACCGGGATGTACAAGTCGCCAATCTGCGGGTTCGCATCGGCGGTCAGCGTCCGGTACTGAGCCTGGGCGCCGCCATGGGTTTTCTTGCCGGCGTCGCTGAGCAGGTGCAGGGCGTAGATCTTGATCTGCTTGCCCAACGCCGCCTGACGTACTTCGGCCTCGTTCATTTGCGTGGCGGCAAACGGGTCGTTCTTGCGCAGCGCACCGGCGTCGGTGACCAGCAGGATCAAGCGCCCGCCGTAACCGGACCAGTCCATGCCCTCCACCGCTTCCATGACGCCGGCGAACGCATCTTCGTTGAACGAATGACTCGACACGGTGGAGGCCTTGACCTGCCGCGCCATTTCCAGGAACCGTTGCGGGTCGCGGCCCTGTTCCAGGGTGATCAAGGTCTTGGCGACGTATTCCAGGCCGGGGGTTTTCTGGGTGCTGCTGCGAAACCCCACCATGGCGAAGCTGACGCTATCGAGCTCGCCACGTTCACCGATGCGGGTTTGCAGTTGGTGCACCACATCGCGGACCTGATCGATGTAAGGCTGCATGGACACGGTGGTGTCCACCACCAGCACCACGGCGGTACGGAACGCGTCGGCGTTGGCAGTTGTGATCGGCGTGTTGGTCGCGGCTTTGGGGGCGCTGCCGGGGTCGATGGAGGCCACGTTCAGCAGCTGCACCGGCTGGCCGTTATCGTCGAAGCTCTCGCGTGAATCGAAGATCGGCAACAGGTAGAACTGGTTCTGCGGCACGGCGCTGGCGGTCGGCTCCAGGGCCAGCACTTGCTGGTTGTCCTGGGGGTTTTGCTGGGCCTTGAGCAGCGCGTTCTTGGCGGCTGCCGGATTGGCCAGCAATTTCTCGACTTCGCCAGGCTGACGCAGGAACATCACCGGCGCACGACCGGAGCGCTCGGTGAACTTGAGCACCAGGCTCTGCTTCCAGTCGCTGACCTGGGCGGCGGGCAACCAGCCATCGCTGCGTCCGTCGGTGGCCGCGCCGACCCGTACCCACGCGCCGCCATCCACGTCCTTGCGCTGATAGACGTACAGCACCGAAAACGCCGGCAATGCCTTGCCCGGCGCGACGCCCGGTTCGGCGGCGAGCTTGGCCCCCGGTTTGCTGAGCACGCGCTGGAACAGGGTTTTCTTGCCGGCCATCAACAGCGGACGCTGGCCGCCATCGGCCTCGGTCGCTACGGGCGGGTTTACCGGCGGCGCCACGGGGGGCTTGGCCGGCGGCGCTTCGGGCTTTTTCTCAGGGGTTTTGTTGACGGGCGGCGTGGACACAACCGGCGTCTTTATTTGTTTCCCATCATCGCCGGACAACCACCAGTAACCGGCGCCACCCAGCGCCAGCGCCACGGCCACCGCCACGGCGGCGAGGGCGAACACCGGCCCCTTGCGTTGCTCCGAGACCGAGGATTGAAGCGGCGGTTTTATCGGCGGCGGAACGGGTTTGGACTGCGGTTGAGGCTGCGGTTGTGAGTCCGCCGGGCCACTGGGAATGTCGATGGACATCGGCGTCAAGCCCGCCAAGTCATCCACCGGGGGCAGCGTGGTCGGCAGTTGCCACGACAACGGCCGGATCAGCGTCGCTTGCGCCGATGCCTCAGGCAGGTTATCCAACGCCCGCAACAACGCCGTCGCATCCGGGAATCGCTCCGCCGGGTCCTTCGCCAGCAACTTGCGCAATACGTCCTGATAACGACCGTGGTGCACCGGCAATTCCGGCAGCGGTTCGGTCAGGTGGGCCAGGGCCGTGGACAGCGCGTCGTTGCCGGTGTATGGCAGCTTGCCGACGAGGATTTCGTAGAGCACCACGCCCAGCGCATACAGGTCGGCGCGGCCGTCGATGTCTTGGCCGCGGGCTTGTTCCGGACTCATGTAGCTGGGCGTGCCCACGGCAAAACCGGCCTGGGTGAATTGGGTGCGGTCGTCCAGCGACTTGGCGATGCCGAAGTCCGAGAGCACCGCCGTGCCATCGGCGCGGAACAGGATGTTGGCCGGTTTGACGTCACGGTGCACCAAGCCCAAACCGTGGGCGTAGCCCAGGGCCGAAGCGATCTGGCGGATGTAGGTCAGGCCCTGCTCCGGCGTCAGGCCCGCGGCGATGCGTTCCTTGAGCGTGCCGTTGGGCAGGTACTCCATCGCCATGTAGTACAGCTCACCGACGTTGCCGATGTCATGGATGGTGACGGTGTGCGGGTGCGACAAGCGCGCCAGGGTCTTGCCCTCGCGCAAGAAGCGCTCGCAGAAGGTCGGGTCGGCCGCCAGCGCCGCGGCCATGACTTTCAACGCGACCTTGCGCTCCAGTGAACGCTGGGTCGCCAGGTAGACGCTGGCCATCGCGCCTTCGCCGATCGGCCCTTCAATGTCGTAGCCGGGGATGACAATGTTCAGGGTCAAGCTCATGACGGCACCTTCACAACGACCACGGTGATGTTGTCCGGCGCGCCGCGCATCAAGCCCAGGGACACCAGGCTGCTGGCAATTTCGCCGGGCTCGTCGTGGCTCAGCACTTCGCGGATTTCTTCGTCTTCGACGGTCTTGGTCAAGCCGTCGCTGCACAACAGGTAGCTGTCGCCGGGCACCAGCAGCAACTCGGTCATCGCCAGGTTCAGTTGCCCTTCGACGCCAATGGCGCGGGTGACAATGTTGGACCGTGGATGCACACGCGCCTCGGCTTCGCTGAGCAGGCCACTGTCCTGCAAGTCCTGGACGTAGCTGTGGTCCCTGGAAATGCCTTCGAGCACGCCGTCGCGCAGGCGATACAGGCGGCTGTCACCGGCCCACAGGCACATGCCACGCAGGTCGCGGGCGGCCAGTACCACCACGGTGCTGCCCATCATGGTCACGCCACGGTTGGCGGTTTCTTCACGCACGGCGGCGTTGACCCGCAGCAGATCGCTTTGCAGCGCCACGACGTATTCGTCCAGGGAACGACCCACGGCGATGCCCCGCAGGCTGTCGACGATCAGGCTGCTGACGTAGTCGCCCGCCGCGTGCCCGCCCATGCCGTCGGCGACCACCCACAGGCCGTTTTCCGGCAGGTCGAGGCAGGCGTCTTCGTTGACCTGGCGGACCATGCCGACGTGGCTCTTGCTTGCTGATTTGAAGGCTTTTCCAGCACTTGGACGCATCTACACAACACCTTCTTGGCCGAGCAAAAATTGCGCAAAATCGGCGGCGGCCGGCAATCCCTGGCACCGCATCAAACCGGGCGCGATGCGTTCCGAACCCTGGCCCCACCAGAGGCTGACGCCTTCGCAGGCCGACTCGGCCAAAGCACTCATCCGCTGCTGCGGGTCGGTGGCATCGAAGCGATGCAGGCTGGCGAAGCGGCTGCTCGGCGTGCGCGGCTGGCATATCGGGCTGCCGAGGGTGTCCAGCTGTTCGTTGAACGCTTCGAAACTGGCCTCCACGCTCAACGTGCTCAGCAGCAAATTCTCGACCCGCTCGAACCAGTCGTCAGCGCCACCGACCACCGAGGCCGGGTCCGCCTCCGAGTCGAGCAACACCGCGACGGTCAGCGGAAAATAGCGCCCGACCCGGTCGATGCTCGGCATCACCACACCAGCGGCGGCGTCCGGCCCGCACACGCCGGGGGCGACCATGAAGCGCCACAGCGGACTGACAAGGTAGGCATCCAGCCAGCGCTCGCCGAGGCTGGCCTGGCTGGCGAGCAAACCCGCCGCCAGCCACGAATCCCACGGGCCGACAAAGCTCTGGGGCAAGCCGCGGCTGACAAAATCCCCGCGGCTGGCCAGCTTTCCATAGAAACCCGGAGTACTCATAAACGCTCCGGCAGGCTGAAGCCACTGAGCACCCGGCTCTTGAACGGATTGAAAGCGCTGTTGGCCCGTAGCTCATAAGAGGCGCTGGCGCCATCGACCCGCAGCCGCAAGTTGAAGCGGTCCGGCGAATTGCCGGCGGTCAGGTCCGATTGCTCCAGCAGGCGGAACCAGGCCCACGGCCCATCCAAAGTAATGCCGGAACGACCGCTGGATGAAGGCGGCATGATCGAGATCCGCACCACGCCGATGCTGCCGGGGTTCGGCCACTGCATGGCGGTCGGTCGGCTCGGGCCGTGGTCGTAGCTCAACTGCTGGCCGTCGAGGTCGAGCAGGAATTGGGTGATGGTTGAGTCCATCGCCACTGGTTTCAGCTCGAAACGCACCATCGGCTGGGTGCCGCCGGAACGGAAGAACGCATCGCGAATGGTCGCCGCGCGCTGGAAGGTCTGCAGCACGCCGGGGGCGATGCCGAGCTTCTGCGCTGCGCCGGGCTGCCAGCGCCAGGTCTGGGTCGAGGTGTCGACGTAGGGTTGCAGGTACTTGCGGAAGTAGTTGTCCATCACCCCGCCAACGCCGAAGAACTGGCCGAAGTCATCCAGGGTCGCGTCCCGCGCGCTGCCTGGCGACATCGGATAGCGTCCGGCCAGGGACTGGCGATAGATGTTCACCACTTCGCTGGTCCACGCCGCATTCAGTTGATTGCGCACGCCGCCCATCATGGTGTTGGTGGTGGAGTTGACCACCGACTTGACCAAGCCCTGCACCAGCGGCGGCTGGCGTTCGGCGTTGAGGCTGACGCGGGTGGCGGCGGCGCTTGCCTGGTTCTTGGCTTCGCCGAGCAAGGCGTCGCCGCTGGCACCGACCATGGCGCTAACCTGCACGTACAGGGCGTTCATGTCCGCCAGCAAGCCATCGATGGCCGCCGGTTCGCCTTCGTTTTTGCTGACGATGCTGTTGAGCTCGGCAAAGTGTGCGGTGATCGGGTCATCGCTGGTCGCCGGTGCGTTTTGTGTCGCCTGCTCCTGGCCGAGCAAGCTGCCCAGGCGTTCCTTGAGCTTGTCCACGCCGTCACTCGCTGGCACGCCTTGGGCGGCCAACAGGCGTTCGTCCTGTTGCAGATCAGTTTCCTTCGCCACCGCCACCAGCAGCTTTTTCAATGGCGAGGTCGGGCCGGAAATCACCCGCAGCACGTCGGCAGCCTGGGCCACGCTGGTGATCGGCACGAAGTCGATGTCGGCCAGCAAGGCGTCCCATTGGCGCTGGTAATCCTGGAAGTACAGGCGACGCACATCGGCCGCAAGGCTGGCGACGTTCTGCTGATCAGCCTCTTCATGGCCCAGCACCCATTGCTCTTCGGCCAAGGTGCCGGTCTGGCTCAGGCTGGTGAGCAAGAAGCCCTGGCGGTAGCCCTTGACGGTGAAGAACCCGCTCAACGGCTCGCCCAGCGGCTTGCCACTCTTGCGGCTGAACACCAGCGCCGCGTCGCGCCCGGCGGCTTCGTTGATACGAAAGTCCGGGATGCCTTCGGGCAGCTTCTGGCGCTTGATGCGGTCGTAGACGCGTTGGGCCACCGGCAGTTGCTGCAACTGGCGGCGCAGGTCTTCGATCAGGCGTGGGTCCAGGCGCGCGGTTGGCGGGCGCCGCTCGAACAACGCCTGCAAATGCCCGGTCAAGGCCAGGCGCTGCTCGGCCGGCAGGTCGCGCGGCAGGCTGCGGTCCCAGTCCAGGGCGATCCAGGCCTTGATAAAGTCGGCGTCGTAATGCTCGTTGTCGGCAAGCATCAGGTAGGCCTTCAAGCCTTCGTAGAGGAAATCCGAATTGCCGCCGCTGTGCAGTTGCTCTTCGATGCGCGTCAGCAGCCGTGGCGCGAACACCGCGATCAGCAGCTTGCGGTAGACGCTGCCGGACTCGGCTTCGAGCATGTCGCCCTGATACAAACCCAGGCCTTCAGCCCAGTCCGGGGCGTCGTCAGCCAGATGCTTTACAGCGTTGAGCAGCGGCAACACGGCGAGCACGTCGCGCTGGGCCGGGCTGAGGTTCTGCACGGTCTGGCCCAGCGGCGCGACTTTCTGGTCGACTTGGGCGATGTAGGCCTGGTTGGCGCGATAGCTGACCCACCACAAGGTGCTGACCACCAGCACCAGCACGACGGTGGAGGCCAACACGCCTCGGGCGATCCATTTGCGCCGACGCTCGACTTTCGGGTCGACGCCCACCAGCCCGCGCTCGGCGAAGGCCACGGCGGTGAAGAGTTTTTCGATGAAGTAGCTGCGCCCGGTGCCGGTCTGGCGCGCCAGGTGCTGGCGGTCCAGGTTCATGCTCTGGGCCATGGAACCGATCAGGCGATCGATCGGGCTGCCTTCCTGGGTGCCGCTGGTGAAGTACACACCGCGCAGCAATACGCGCTCTTCAAAGGCGTTGGGCTTGAACACGCCATCGAGGAAGCTTTGCAGGCAATCTTTCAGGGCGCCGAACTGCTGTGGGAAACCGTAGATCAAGTCGCGCCGCGCCGGGTCGCGTTCCTGTTGCAAGCGTTCCACCAGGCGGTCGTTAAGGCGCTGTTCGAGCAGGACGAATTCGCTTTGCAGGTGTGCCAGCGGGTTGTCGTTGCTCTTGCCATCGTCCAGGGCGAAGGTCATGCCCCAGACCTGGGCGCGCTCTTCCTTGCTCAGGTTGTCGAAGTACTCCATGAAACCCGGCACCAGGTCGAGCTTGGTGAGCATCAGGTAGACCGGGAAGCGCACGCCCAACTGGGTGTACAACTCCTGGATGCGCAGGCGGATCGCGGCGGCGTGGGCGGCGCGTTCGGCGTCGCTGCCCAGTAGCAGATCCGACAGGCTGATGGCGATGAACGCCCCATCGATCGGGCGCCGTGCCCGTTGTTTTTTCAGCAGGCCGAGGAAGCCCAGCCACGCGGCTTTGTCGACCGTCGCGTCGCTGTCCTGGGTGGTGTAGCGGCCGGCAGTGTCGAGCAGCACGGCCTGGTCGGTAAACCACCAATCGCAATTGCGTGTGCCGCCAACACCACGCACCGAACCGGCGCCCAGTTGCGCGGCCAGCGGGAAATGCAGCCCGGAATTGACCAGCGCGGTGGTCTTGCCCGAACCCGGCGGACCGATGATCACGTACCACGGCAACTCATAAAGGTTGCGACGCTCGTCGCCGCCCAGCTTGGCTTTCTTGAGCAACGCCAAGGCTTCGTCCATGCGCTGGCGCAGGGTTTCGAGTTCTTCGGCGGTGGCGACGCTGGTCGGGTCCGGAGGGGTTTGCTCGGCCAGGCTGCGCATGACTTCGGCGGCCTGGCGACGAGCCTGGATAATACGGAACACGCGGAAGGCGATCCATACCGCGAACACCAGGATGATCAGCGCCCAGCGGCGGCCTTCGGGCACCAGCCAATCGAGCAGCGGACCGACGAACCAGATGATCAGGCTCAGGGCGACCAGGCCCAGCAACGGAATGACCCAACGGGTCATGAAACTGAAAAACGCCTTCACTCGACCCCCTCCGCCAACACTGTGATTTCAACCCGTCGATTGCGCGCGCGTCCCTCGGTCGTGGCGTTGGACGCCAGCGGCTCGGTGTCGCTGCGGCCTTCGGCGTTGAAGCGCTCGGGTTGGCCGGTCTTGGCCGAAAGAATGTCCAGCACTGACCTGGCCCGCGCTTCGGACAACGCCCAGTTGGACGGGAACCGGAGCGTGGCGATCGGCCGATTGTCGCTGTGGCCGGTGACCAACACCTGGCCCTTGACCTTGCGCACCGCGTCGGCGATGCGCAGCATCAGCGGCTGGAAATCGTCCTTGATGCTGGCGCTGCCCGAGGCGAACAGTTCGTCGCCACGGATGGTCACTACCGAGCGGTCGACGGCGTCTTCCACGGCAATCCGACCGGCCCTGATCTCATCGGCGAGGAAACCAGCCAGGCGGGGCCGTTCGATCACTTTCGGTTGCACCACGGGACGGTCGATGGTCTGCACCGGGATTTCACCGAGGAAATGAATGTTCTTGAACACCGGTTCGGCGTCGGAGGCCAGTTTCATGCGCAGGCCGAACAGCAACGCCAGCAACAGGGCGACGCCAATGGCCACGGCGATCCACGGCGGCATGAACTGCGCCAGGCGGTCGCGGGCCACGGTGACACCGCGCCAATGCGGCGACAGCTCGCGCTCGTGGTCGCCACGGGCGCTGCGAATGACGCCAGCGGTGCGCTCACGCAATGCTTCGAGTTGGCTGCGGCCGTCGTTCATCACCCGATAACGCCCCTCGAAACCCAGGCACATGCACAGGTACAACAGCTCCAGCAGGTACAAACGTTCCCGTGGGCTTTGCAGGCAATGCTCCAACAACTGGAAGACTTTTTCGCCGCCCCAGGCTTCGTTGTGCACGGTGATCAACAGGCTCTGCTTGCCCCAGTCACTGGCGCCGCCCCAAGGCGTGCTCAACACCGCTTCGTCCAGCGCGGTGCACAAGGCGTAGCGGGCCAGCAACACCTCGTTGCGCACCACGCCGGCGGCCTCGGCGCGCTCTTCGAATTGGCGCAGGTACGCCAGCAACTGTGCGCGCAGGCTGGCCGGCGCCGGGTGGGCGATGGTGCTGCGCAAGCGCGTCAGCAGGGCCAGCAACGGACCGGCGGCGCTTTCCAGCGGGTTGAGGCCCTGGGCCTTGCCGGTCAGGACAGGCGCGGCCGGCATCGACAGCGGCGCCGGCGAGGGTGCCGGTTGCCCCCGTCCCGGGTCCGGGCGGAAAGGGTCCGCGCCACGGCCACCGGGCGTCGGCATGAACTGGGTACGATCGTCGTTGCTCATCGCGGTTTATCCTCGGATCGCCCAGAAAGCCAGGTTCAGCCCCGGGAACTGGCCGGCGATGTGGAATGCAAAGCCGCCGGAGTTGCTCAGCTGTTGCCAGTGATCGCTGCCCCGGTCGAGTTCGTAGTAGGTGGAACCGGCGTGGTACGGAAGCTGACGCGGCGCCACCGGCAACGGCAGCAGGCCGATGCCCGGCAGTTGCAGGTTGACCAGGTCGCGGATGTGTTCCACCGAGCCGACCTTGCTCTGCTGGCCAAAGCGGCCGCGCAAGGTTTCGGCCGGCACATCGGCGCGCACCACCAGGATGAAACTGGCGCTGTCGAGCAGGGTCTTGTCGGCCAGCATCGCCACGTGAATACCGTAGGCTTTCTCGACGATCGGGATCGGCGTGGCCCGGCTGTCGATCAGCATCGACAAGGCCTCGCGCAGGGCCTGCATCACCGGTGCGTAGCTGAGCGCCAGGTCGTCGTGCTGGTATTGCGGGTATTGCTGCGGTCGTCGCCCGGCCGCGGTAAAGGTCGAGAACTCTCCGGCCAGGCTCACCAGTTCACTGTAGAAACGCTCAGGGTGCAGCGGCGTCACTTGGCTCAGGTGTTGAATCAACGGCTGGGCACGGTTGACCAGTTGCAGCAGCATGAAATCGGCGATCTCCGAGGCACCGCCGGCGCCGGAAGCCACCACGCGCCCGGCCAAGGCTTCGCCGCGTTGGTGCAGCAGGCCGAGCAATTCGCTGCGGAACGCCGCCAGCAGCTTGGAAGCCGTCACATCCAGCAGCGGTGGGATGTAAGTGTCATCGAGCACCAGGGCACGGTCGGCGCGTTTTTCCTTGATGCGCACCACGCCCACCGCCGCGTAGTCGCCGAGGCCGTCCTGCTCGGTCAACAAGCGCAACGCCCGGGAACCCACGGCCACCGGCGCACGGTTTTCAAACGGTGCGTTGTCGTCGCGCACTTCGCAGACCTGGCTCACGTAGCGGGCGGCGCCGAGCTCTTCGCCTTCATCGACGGTGTCGCGGGCACCGGCGCGCTTGAGCGGAAGGGCCAGGTACACCACGCCGTCGCGCAGGTTATCGTCGACATTCAGTGGCGTCGGCGCGAGGTCATCCTGGGGAATGTTGAACGGGGTGCCGTCCGGTAACAGGCCGCGTGCCGAAATGATCGCCAGCTTGCCCTGGGCCAACAGGCCCTGGTCGATCAGCAATTCGGAAAAACCCCAGGCGCCTGCCGTCAACGGGCGGCTGCGAGCGTCGATGAGGTTTTCCAGGTAACGGTCATGCTGCTGGAAGTGCTGCGTTCCAATGAACATGCCTTCCGACCAGACCACGCGATTGTTCCAGGACATGGGGGCTCCGATTGCTTATTGGGCAGGGCTGGATGGGGGGACGACGACGGCGCTGCGTACGGCGCGCACGTCGAGGCTGATCTGGTATTCGGTGTATTGGCGCGCCGGGACATTCATCACTGTGCGCCACAGCGACTGGTCCAGCTCGCGATAGCCCACCAGTATTCCGATGTGACGGGTGGCCGGGTCAAGGTCGCGTTGCAGGCTCAACTGTTGGTTGGGCTGGATCAGTACTTCGTCCTGGTCGATCAGGTCGGTGCCCAGCGTTGCCTGGGCCCGTTCGGCCAAGGCGAAATAATCGGCACGGCCGAAGGTCGCGGCATTCTTGAGCTCGAAGATACGCACCCGGACCGGTGCCGGCTGGCCAGTGGCGCCGGGGTTGAGCCCGGAGATGGCGTGAAAGTGCAGCTCGACCGCCGCGGTATCGGCCTGGGCCTCTTCGGGCTCGGGTGCGGCCGCATCCTTGGCGCACGCCGTCAGCAGCAGCGCTGTGGCGACGGCGAGTAAAAACCTGGGAATCATCCTGCGTCCTCAATGACGTTTGAGCTATCCGTTGTGTGCGTTATGAAAAGTGTTTTGGCCCGGCGACGCTCAAGGGCGTCGCTGTCGTGTGCTGTGTTCTTCGTAGGCACGGCTGAATTCACGACCGAACAGGTCCTGGAAATCTTCCTGGGCCTCGCGGGAGATGTTGCTATAGAGCTCAGTGAATTGCTGCCAGTACTGGGCCTGTCGCGAACCGCTGAAAATGCCCGACAGTCCGCCGGGCTTGCCCATGCGCGCCTCTAACTGCGCCGGCTCGAAACGCGCCAGCAGATGCTTGATTGCCGCTTCCACGCCGGCCATCACCGCCAGTTGGTGGGCACGCAAATCATCGAAACTGTCGCGCACCGCCACGTCCGGCGCCATGAAGGCCTGGTTGCCGTGGCGCAACAGCAACAGCAGCGCCTCGTCGACATTGGGGGCGAACTTCAACGGGTTGTTTTCCACCGGCTGGATCATCGTCTGCTGGATGCGGAACTCGCCTTTGAGGCTGCTGCGGGCGCGCAGTACATCGATCAGTCCCTCGACCATCAGCCGATAGCTGCGCCCGATGCTCTCCATCTGCGCTTCGGCCTGGGCCTTGTCCAGTCGCAACTGATCCAGCCCGGCGCCACGCAGGAAGGCTTGCAGCAGGTCGGGCTGGGAAGTATCAACCGGGGTAGACAAGGGTTCGGCACGGCTGACCGGCGCTTCGCGCTCGGGCGCAGGCTCGATTGGCGCGCTGGCTTCGGCCAGCGGAACTGGCGGCACGGCAACGGACTCAAGCACAGGCTGCGGCGCGACGGCGACGGGCGCCACTGGCGTCGGTGCGGGCTTGTCGCTGAACGGGTCCCAGTCATCCGGGATCACCGGCGCAGAGGTCATGGCCACGGGCTCAATCACTGGCGGCGGGCTCGGGCGTGGAACCGGCGTAGGCGGACGGAAATCATGCTGCTCGGCCGGCACATGGTCAGGCTGAGCGGCGGGGGGGACGCTGGTCGGGGCAAGGAAGTCGAACAGGTCAGGCAGCGTGTCCATGGCCGACACGCCTTGAAATTGCGCAGGAACGGACACGGGCATCGGCGACGGCGAGTTCACCGGAGCACTCTGGCGGCCCATCAAGGCTTCGAAACTGCTGGGCGCTTCGGCAAACGGATTGCTGTCGGTCACCGGCAGGTTGAAGTCCACCCGCGCCTGGATTTCATAGTCACCGATGCGGATGACTTCGCCATCCTGCAGCGGCTCGCTGTTGCCTTTGCGCAGGCGAATACCGGCCTTGACCAATTCCACACCGTTAGTACTGTTATCGGTCAGGTAATAACGTCCGTCCTTGTATTGGATAACGCAATGTTTACCCGAGACCAAACGCTCCGGATCCGGCAGTACCCAGTCATTATCGGAATTACGGCCAATTGCCATCATTCCCTGGTCCAGCGTCTTTTCAGAACACTGGCCGGGGGTAATCTTGTGATAACTAGTAATAGTCAAACACAGCGGCATTTCGCCTCCTTGCTGAATACTTCTTGTCGGCGGCGATACATCGCGCCTAAGCCCACGAAAGCGCCTACAAACCTTGTCAAACACCGCGAAACGGCTTTTTGCCAGCATGATTGCTGATCTTAACCGGCTTGCGTGACAAAAAACCTGCGTCAGTACCTACTCAGACCTGCGAGTCGCGCGGGTTGTTAAGCACCTCACAACTGTCACATCGGCGAAATAGCTTACCTTGACAACGGATAAGTACTACACCAAAAATGCACAACTTCTTGAATATACATGATGGCACTATAAGATCATTGCGCTTTTATAGCGCCATTACCGTCAAGGAACATGTGGAGTTTCATCCGAAACTTTCGTGTGCACTGCCCGATTTCTTCAACGGGTGATAGGGAGATCGATCCAAGTGGATGTGCCTTTGTTGCTCGCCGCCGTTTCCGCGAATTCGCCTTGCGGTGAAGACTTGGAATATGACGCGGATTTCTTGCGCCTGGAACGCGATTCCCGAGGCCAGCCCGAGCGCAGCATGGGCGACTCGATCCTGCCCGCCGAACCGCCTGAATGGCGCAGCATCCAGCAGCAAAGCCTGGACCTGCTTGCGCGCAGCAAAGACCTGCGCATCACCCATTTCCTGTTGCAAAGCTCCCTGGCCCTGGAAGGCATTCCCGGTCTTGCCCGCGTATTGACGTTGATCAGCGAATTGCTCAAGCAATACTGGGCCGACCTGCATCCACGCCTGGATGCTGATGACGACAACGACCCCACCGTTCGCATCAATGCCCTCGCCGGCCTGACGTCGGACGTTACCATTGGCCTGCTGCGCGAAAGCATTCTGGCCCGCTCCCGGACCTTTGGTGCCGTCAGCCTGCGCGCCGCCGCCAACGCCAGCGGCCTGCAAAGTTTTGCCGATGAAAGCCTGGGTGCCGAGCAGCTCGCCGGCGCCCTGCTTGACAGCAATCCCGAGCAGCTGGAAATCATCCGCGCCGCCCTGCTGCAAGCCCGCAGCGCCGCCGAAGCCATCGAACAGCAAGTCAGCGACCAGGTCGGTTCCGCCCAAGGCGTGGACCTCGGCCCGTTGAAACAACCGCTGAAAATGGCCTTGCAGATTCTCGGACAGTTCGCCCCGCAGAGTGGCGACAGTGCCCTTGCCGATCCTGTCGAAGCCGACAACGCCGCACCGATTGAATACGCCAGCGCCCCCAGCGCACCGCGCAATACCGTCCCGGGAGAAATCAACAACCGCGACGACGTCTTGCGCAGCCTGGATCGGATCCTCGCGTACTACACCCGTCATGAGCCCTCTAGCCCGCTGCCGGTGCTGTTGAATCGGGCGAAGAACCTGGTGCACGCCGACTTCGCGGCCATCGTGCGCAACCTGATTCCCGACGGCATGAGTCAATTTGAAAACCTGCGCGGCCCAGATAGCGAATAAAAGCCAGCGGATCACGCAGTCACGTCATAGGTACCCCCGATGACGCCAACATCGTCGCTCAAGCGACCAGGAGCAGCAACGTGGCGAAGCAAAGTTCTCAGAAATTCATCGCGCGCAACCGCGCGCCTCGAGTGCAGATCGAGTACGACGTCGAGCTCTACGGCGCCGAAAAGAAGGTCCAGTTGCCCTTCGTCATGGGGGTGATGGCCGACCTCGCCGGCAAGCCTGCCGAGCCTCTGGCACCCGTGGCCGACCGCAAGTTCCTCGAGATCGACGTCGACAATTTCGACTCGCGCCTCAAGGCCATGCAACCTCGCGTGGCGTTCCATGTGCCGAACGAACTGACTGGCGAAGGCAACCTGAGCCTGGACCTGACCTTCGAAAGCATGGACGACTTCAGCCCCGCGGCCGTGGCTCGCAAGATCGATTCGCTGAACAAGCTGCTCGAAGCGCGCACCCAACTGGCCAACCTGCTGACCTACATGGACGGCAAGACCGGCGCCGAAGAAATCATCATGAAGGCGATCAAGGACCCAGCGCTGTTACAAGCCCTGGCGAGCGCGCCGAAGCCCGCCGACGCTGAGCCCAAGGCTTAAGGACTAACGATCATGAACGATTTGGTACGCGACAATCAGCCCCAGAACCTGGGCGCCACCGAAGAAACCAGCGAGTTCGCCTCGCTGTTGATGCAAGAATTCAAACCCAAGACCGAGCGCGCCCGCGAAGCCGTCGAGACCGCCGTGCGGACCTTGGCCGAACAGGCCCTGGCGCAGACCGACCTGGTGTCCAACGATGCCATCAAGTCGATCGAGTCGATCATTGCCGCCATCGACGCAAAGCTCACCGCCCAGGTCAACCAGGTCATCCACCACCCCGATTTCCAGCAACTGGAAAGCGCCTGGCGTGGCCTGCACTACCTGGTCAACAACACCGAGAGCGATGAGCAGCTCAAGATCCGCGTGCTCAACATCTCCAAGACCGACCTGCACAAGACCCTGAAGAAATTCAAGGGCACCGCGTGGGACCAGAGCCCGATTTTCAAGAAGATGTACGAAGAAGAATACGGCCAGTTCGGCGGCGAACCTTACGGCTGCCTGGTCGGCGACTACTACTTCGACCAGTCCCCACCCGACGTGGAATTGCTGGGCGAGCTGTCGAAAGTCTGCGCCGCCATGCACGCACCGTTCATTGCCGCCGCCTCGCCGACCGTGATGGGCATGGGCTCGTGGCAGGAACTGTCGAACCCACGCGACCTGACCAAGATCTTCACCACCCCGGAATACGCCGGCTGGCGTTCGCTGCGTGAATCGGAAGACTCGCGCTACATCGGCCTGACCATGCCGCGTTTCCTGGCGCGCCTGCCGTACGGCGCCAAGACCGACCCGGTGGAAGCCTTCGCTTTCGAAGAAAGCACCGACGGCGCCGACAGCTCCAAGTACACCTGGGCCAACGCCGCCTACGCGATGGCAGTGAACATCAACCGCTCGTTCAAACACTTCGGCTGGTGCTCGCGCATCCGCGGCGTGGAGTCGGGCGGTGAAGTGGAAAACCTGCCGGCCCACACCTTCCCTACCGATGACGGTGGCGTGGACATGAAGTGCCCAACCGAGATCGCCATTTCGGACCGCCGTGAAGCGGAACTGGCGAAGAACGGTTTCATGCCGCTGCTGCACAAGAAAAATACCGACTTCGCCGCGTTCATCGGCGCGCAGTCGTTGCAGAAACCGGCCGAATACGACGACCCGGACGCCACCGCGAACGCCAACCTGGCCGCCCGCCTGCCATACCTGTTCGCCACCTGCCGCTTCGCTCATTACCTGAAGTGCATCGTGCGCGACAAGATCGGTTCCTTCAAAGAGAAGGACGAGATGCAGCGCTGGTTGCAGGACTGGATCCTCAACTACGTCGACGGCGACCCGGCGCACTCCACCGAGACCACCAAGGCCCAGCATCCACTGGCTGCCGCCGAAGTGATCGTCGAAGAAGTCGAAGGCAACCCGGGGTATTACAACTCCAAGTTCTACCTGCGCCCGCACTATCAGCTCGAAGGGCTGACCGTGTCGTTGCGCCTGGTATCGAAACTGCCGTCGGCCAAGGGCGCATAAACACCGACCTTGATGTGATCGTTCCCATGCTCCGCGTGGGAACGCTGCGCGTCCGAGTGATGCGCAGCGACATCAGATGCGTGACCACGCAAAGCGTGGGAGCGATCAACAAAACGCAATGTGGTAGACACCACACAGGGAGAAAACATGGCTGTTGATATTTTCATCAAGATCGGCGACATCAAGGGCGAGTCCATGGACAAGGCCCACAAGGACGAGATCGACGTCCTGAACTGGAGCTGGGGCATGTCCCAGACCGGCAACATGCATGTAGGCAGTGGCGGTGGTGCGGGCAAGGTGAGCATCCAGGACCTGTCGCTGACCAAGTACGTCGACAAGGCTTCGCCGAACCTGATGATGCACTGCGCCAGCGGCAAGCACGTCGACAAGGTCAAGCTGACCGTGCGCAAGGCCGGTGGCGAAAGCCAGGTCGAGTACATGATCATCAACCTGGAAGAAGTGCTGATCACCTCCCTGAGCACTGGCGGTTCGGGCGGCGATGATCGCCTGACCGAAAACGTCACCCTGAACTTTGCCAAGGTGATGGTGGACTACCAGCCGCAGAAAGCCGACGGCACCAAGGAAGGCGGTCCGGTCAAGTTCGGCTGGAACATCCGTCAGAACGTCAAGGTGTAATCGAACACGCCTCCGGCGCCACGCGCCGGGGGTGTTTGGTGCTTGCTCGCAACCAATCTTTTCCCCTCCGGTATCTGAGTCATGGCCAAGCCTGCGTTTATCAATTTGTGGAAAGCCTATTCCGATTTGCTGGTCACCCATCCCGACGCGAAACCTTGCGACGGCCCTTGGGCGAACCAATGCGCGATTCGCATGAGCATCACGCTCAATACCGAACTGACCATCAAGGTCAACAAGTCCACCTACACCGAACCCAAATGTGCCCATGGGCATGCGCGTGGCGCCGAGTCATTGGCAAACTGGCTGTGGAAACATCATCTGGGCCGCCCGTTGATCCTTGGCGGAACGGCCGCGGACCGGCGCAAGCTGCAAGACAAGACTGGCCTGATTTTCTTCAAGGATTGTTTCCAGCAAGTGGGAGAAGCCTCGGAAGGTCGCACCGGCGATCATATCGACCTCTGGAACCGTGGCCTGACCCTAGGCTATGACGATCCGGCCTATCGATCCCGAGCGATCTGGTTCTGGGAGCTCGTATGATCAAGGCCCATTGCGCGATATGGGTCGGCTGCCTGTTGACCAGCCTGACCGCTTGTGCCCAGCAGCAATCGCCATCGGCAACCTCCTCCGTCCCGGTGGAGCATGTCGTCTCGATGGGCGGGCAAACGCTGACACTGGAGAACGACCAGGCGCGCTGCGCGCTGCGCAAACCCGACCAGACCCTGATGCCACTCGACTTGGCCTGGCCCTGCCAGTTCAGGGTCGATCGACAAGGCAAACCCCACGTCGAGACCTTCGGCGAGGTGCCTATTGTCATCGTTGTCCATGTATCTGCTGGCCCCCATAACAATCAGGAGTGTCGCTCCGAGTATCGCGCCATACGCCAGATCAATGGACAACTCGAACCCTCGATAATCGCTCGTACTGCCAGCTGCATGACTGGCGCAGGTGACCAGAAGAATTACACGGGCCTTTTCACTTGGTAACCGAAATCGCCACCCGCGATCGCCTGCAACCGTCCCTGCTGGACCGGCTGACCGACGACGATCCGAGCAACCCCAAGGAAAGCGCCGACAAGCGCGTGCTGTCCCTGACCCAATTGAAAGCCTCGGTGCTGCGGGACCTGGCGTGGCTGCTCAACACCACGTCTTTGCTTGACGCCGACGCCACGCTGCATACTCCGGCGGGCACCTCGGTGGTGAATTTCGGGCTGCCGGCACTGGCGGGCAACAGCGCTTCGAACATCGATGTTCCCGCGCTGGAAAGCCTGATTCACCAAGCCATCGCCACGTTCGAGCCGCGCATCCTGCGCCACACCCTGCGCGTGCGCGCCCGGGCAACCGCCGAGATGAACCATAACGCCTTGAGTTTCGAGATCGAAGGCGACCTCTGGGCCCAACCGGTGCCGCTGCGCCTGATGCTGCAAACCGACCTGGACCTGGAAACCGGTCACGTGCGGGTGGTCAACGCCGACCAGCGGAGACGCCCATGAATCCGCGCCTGCTCGAGCTGTACAACCAGGAACTGCACCACGTGCGCGAAAGCGCGGCGGAATTCGCCAAGGAATACCCGAAGATCGCCAGTCGGCTGACCCTGGCCGGCATGGACTGCGCCGACCCCTACGTCGAGCGCCTGCTGGAAGGCTTCGCCTATTTGACGGCGCGGGTCCAGCTCAAGCTCGACGCCGAATACCCGACCTTTACCCACAACCTGTTGGAAATCGCCTATCCGCATTACCTGGCGCCGACGCCGTCGATGACCGTGGTGCAGATGCAGGCCGACCCGGACGAAGGCTCGCTGAGCAGTGGTTTCCCGCTGCCCCGCGACACCGTCCTGCGCGCCGCCCTCGGTCGTGAATCCCAGACCTGCTGCGAGTACCGCACTGCTCACGCGGTGACGTTGTGGCCGTTGCAAGTCAGCCAGGCCGAGTATTTCGGCAACCCGTCCGCCGTGCTCGGGCGCCTGGCCGCCAGCGAACCGAAAGCCAAGGCCGGCCTGCGCCTGACCCTGCGCACCGGCGCCGAGCTGCCGTTCAACAGCCTGGCCCTGGACAACCTGCCGCTGTACTTGAGCGGCGCTGACGAACAACCGTTCCGCCTGTACGAACAGCTGCTGAGTAACGCCTGCGCAGTGTTCGCTCGCCAGCCGGGCGGCGATTGGGTCGAACGGCTGCCGCAGGATGCGTTGCGCTCCCAGGGCTTCGATGACGCCGAGGCCGCGCTGCCAGTGGTGCCGCGGGCGTTCCAGGGTTATCGCCTGCTACAGGAATATTTCGCCCTGCCGCACCGCTTCCTGTTTGTCGATTTCACCCAGCTCGGCCGTGCGGTCAAGCGCTGCAACGGCCAGGAGCTGGAGTTGATCGTACTGTTCGACCGCCACGATCCGAGCCTGGAAGGCAGCGTCGGCGCCTCGCAATTCCTACCGTTCTGCACGCCGGCGATCAACCTGTTTCCCAAGCGCCTGGATCGCATCCACTTGTCCGACCGGGTCAACGAACATCATGTGATTGCCGACCGCACCCGGCCGATGGATTTCGAGGTGCATTCGCTGACCGGGCTGACCGGCCACGGCACCGGTCCGGAGCAGCCGTTCCTGCCGTTCTATGCGGTACGCGATCCGTCCCGCTATGGCCGCGACCAGGCTTACTACACCGTACGGCGCGAACCGCGCGTGCTGTCCAGCGATCAGCGGCGCAATGGTCCGCGCTCGACTTACGTCGGCAGCGAGACCTTCGTCAGCCTGGTGGACAGTCAGCAGGCGCCCTATCGCCACGACTTGCGCCAACTGGGCGTGACCGCGTTGTGCACCAACCGCGACCTGCCGCTGTTCATGAGCGTGGGCAACGGCAAGACCGACTTCACCCTGGCCGACAGTGCACCGGTGGGCGCGGTGCGGTGTGTGGCAGGTCCCAGTCGGCCACGGGCCAGCCATGCCCACGACGCCAAGGCCTGGCGGTTGATCAGTCAGTTGTCGCTGAACTACTTGTCGTTGAGCGAACAAGGCCAAGGCGCCGCCGCCTTGCGTGAACTGCTGCGCTTGTACGGCGACAGCAACGACGCGGCGCTGCAATTGCAAATCGAAGGCCTGCGCGAAGTCACCAGCAAGGCCTGCACCCGACGCTTGCCGATGCCTGGCCCGATCGTGTTCGGTCGTGGCCTGGAGATCACCCTGGAATTCGATGAAAACGCGTTTCGCGGCACCGGGGTGTTCCTGCTCGGTGCGGTGTTCGAACGCTTCCTGGCACGCTATGTGTCGATCAACAGTTTTACCGAGACGGTGATCCGTACCACCGAACGCGGCGAGATCATGCGATGGAAAGCCAAGCCCGGACGTCGTCCGACCCTGTGAGTACCCTGGAGGCGATGCACCAGGAACCCTGGGAATACGATTTCTTCCAGGCGTTGCGGCGCATCGAGTGCGAATCCCCCGAACTGCCGCGCCTGGGCCATTCCCTGCGCCTGGCCGATGACCCGCTGCGCCTCGGGCAGCAGGCCGAGTGCACCTTCGCCCCGGCGACTTTGGCCTCGGTACAACCGGGCGTTGACGGCACGCCGGCGCGCCTGGAGCAATTCTTCTTCGGCCTCGGCGGCCCCAACGGCCCGATGCCGCTGCACATCACCGAATACGTACGCGAACGCCAGCGCAACAATGGCGACAGCACCAGCAAACGCTTTCTCGATGTGTTCCATCACCGCCTGCTCAGCCTGTTCTACCGGGCCTGGGCCGAAGCACGGCCAACGGTCAGCCATGATCGTCCGGACGACGATTATTGGTCGGCGCGCCTGGCGGCACTCAGCGGCCGGGGCATGCCGAGCCTGCTCAACCAGGGGTTGATCCCCGACACGGCGAAGCTGCATTACAGCGGTCACCTGTCGGCGCAAACCCGCTACCCGGATGGTTTGAAGGCGATTCTCGGCGAGTACTTCGGCCTGCCGGTGGAGATCGAAGAATACGTCGGCCAATGGCTGGAACTGCCGGAACGCAGCCGCGTCGGTGTCAGCGCCCATCAATTGGGCGTGGACTTCTGCCTGGGCCGTTTCGTCTGGGATCGCCAGCACAAATTCCGCATCCGCCTGGGCCCGCTCAAGCTCGTCGATTACATGGGCATGCTGCCAGGCAGCCAACCGTTCAACGAGCTGGTGGCCTGGGTCGCCGAATACCTGGGCCATGAACTGGACTGGGATTTGAACCTGGTCCTGGAGCAGCCTGAGGTCCCGGCGCTACAACTCAATGGGCGTTTCCGCCTGGGTTTCAACACCTGGCTGGGACGCCCCGAAACAGATGCCAACGATCTAATACTGGCCCGGCACTACGCCGATCAGGCCAACACCTCACAGACCTCAAGGAGCCATGAGCATGGGTGAAATCAGTCGCGCCGCGTTGTTCGGCAAACTCAACAGCGTGGCCTACAAGGCCATCGAAGCCGCCACCGTGTTCTGCAAGTTGCGCGGTAACCCTTATGTGGAACTCGCCCACTGGTTTCATCAGTTGCTGCAATTGCAGGACTCGGACCTGCATCGCATCATCCGCCAGTTCAACATCGAGCCGGCACGCCTGGCCCGTGACCTGACCGAAGCGCTGGATCGCTTGCCACGGGGTTCGACGTCGATCACCGACCTGTCCTCCCATGTGGAAGAAGCCGTGGAACGCGGCTGGGTCTACGGCAGCCTGATGTTCGGCGAAAGCCAGGTGCGCACCGGTTACCTGGTGCTGGGCATCCTCAAGACCCCAAGCCTGCGCCACGCGCTGCTGGGCCTATCCTCGGAGTTCGACAAGGTCAAGGTCGAAGCCCTCAGCGAGCGTTTTGACGAATACGTCGGCGACTCGCCGGAAAACGCCCTGACCGCCAGCGACGGCTTCAACGCAGGCAGCGTGCCCGGCGAAGCCAGTGGCGCCATGGCCCCGGCTGCCATGGGCAAGCAAGAAGCCCTCAAGCGCTTTACCGTGGATCTCACCGAACAGGCGCGCAGCGGTAAGCTCGACCCCATCGTCGGCCGTGACGAAGAGATCCGCCAACTGGTGGACATTCTCATGCGCCGCCGGCAGAACAACCCGATCCTCACCGGCGAAGCCGGCGTGGGCAAGACTGCCGTGGTCGAAGGCTTTGCCCTGCGCATCGTCGCTGGCGACGTGCCGCCGGCCCTCAAGGACGTTGAATTGCGCAGCCTCGACGTTGGCTTGTTGCAGGCCGGCGCAAGCATGAAAGGCGAATTCGAACAGCGCCTGCGCCAGGTCATCGAAGACGTCCAGGCCTCGCCGAAACCGATCATCCTGTTCATCGACGAAGCCCACACCCTGGTGGGTGCCGGTGGTGCCGCCGGCACGGGCGACGCGGCCAACCTGCTCAAGCCGGCATTGGCCCGCGGCACCTTGCGCACCGTCGCCGCCACCACGTGGGCCGAGTACAAGAAGCACATCGAAAAAGACCCGGCCCTGACCCGCCGATTCCAAGTGGTGCAAGTGGCCGAGCCGTCGGAAGACAAGGCGCTGCTGATGATGCGCGGCGTGGCCTCGACCATGGAAAAACACCACCAGGTGCAGATCCTCGACGAAGCCCTCGAAGCTTCGGTCAAGCTGTCCCACCGCTACATTCCCGCGCGCCAGCTGCCGGACAAGTCCGTGAGCCTGCTGGACACCGCCTGCGCCCGCGTCGCCATCAGCCTGCACGCCGTGCCGGCCGAAGTGGACGACAGCCGTCGGCGCATCGAAGCCCTGGAAACCGAACTGCAGATCATCGCCCGTGAGCACGCGATTGGCGTGGTCATCGGCACTCGCCAGACCCACAGCGAAAGCCTGTTGAACGCCGAGCGCGAGCGCTTGGCCGAGCTGGAAAGCCGTTGGGCCGAAGAGAAAACCCTGGTGGACGAACTGCTCGCCACCCGCGCCACCCTGCGCGAGCGTGTCGGCGTGGTGGACAGCGAGGACAACAGCGAAGCTTGCGACAACGAAAGTCACCAACTGCGCGAAAAACTGGTGGACCTGCAACAGCGCCTGACCGCCCTGCAAGGCGAAACCCCGCTGATCCTGCCGACCGTGGATTACCAGGCCGTGGCCTCGGTGGTCGCCGACTGGACCGGTATCCCGGTGGGCCGCATGGCCCGCAACGAACTGGAAACCGTGCTCAACCTCGACCAGCACCTGAAAAAACGCATCATCGGCCAGGATCACGCCTTACAGATGATCGCCAAGCGCATCCAGACCTCCCGCGCCGGCCTCGACAACCCGAGCAAGCCGATTGGCGTGTTCATGCTCGCCGGCACCTCCGGCGTGGGCAAGACCGAAACCGCCCTGGCCCTGGCCGAAGCCATGTACGGCGGCGAGCAGAACGTCATCACCATCAACATGAGCGAGTTCCAGGAAGCCCACACCGTATCCACCCTCAAGGGCGCGCCACCGGGTTACATCGGCTACGGCGAAGGCGGCGTGCTGACCGAAGCCGTGCGGCGCAAACCCTACAGCGTGGTGCTGCTGGACGAGGTGGAAAAAGCTCACCCGGACGTGCATGAGATTTTCTTCCAGGTGTTCGATAAAGGCGTGATGGAGGACGGCGAAGGCCGGGTGATCGACTTCAAGAACACCTTGATCCTGCTCACCACCAACGCTGGCACCGAGCTGATTGCCCAGGTCTGCAAGGACCCGCAAAACGTGCCCGAGCCGGAAGAAATCGCCAAGGCCCTGCGCCAGCCGCTGCTGGAGATTTTCCCGCCGGCCTTGCTCGGACGCTTGGTGACGATTCCGTACTATCCGCTCAGCGACGAGATGCTCAAGGCGATCACCCGTCTGCAACTCAACCGCATCAAGAAGCGCGTGGAGAGCACTCACAAGGTCTCGTTCGACTACGACGACGCAGTGATTGACCTGATCGTCTCGCGCTGCACCGAAACCGAAAGCGGCGGCCGCATGATCGACACCATCCTGACCAACAGCCTGTTGCCGGACATGAGCCGCGAGTTCCTGACCCGCATGCTTGAAGGCAAGGCGTTGGCCGGCGTACGGATCAGCGCTCGGGATAACGAATTGCAATACGACTTCAGCGACGCGGCCTGACCTGCAGGAACGCGATAACCGTGTGGGCGCGCTTGCGCCCACATGGAACTCGGCGCCGCCAGCTCATACAACTTGCACGGGACACTCGATGTTATTCAACCAAGCCTCACGCCTGGCAAAAATCACCAGCCCCCTGGGACCCGAGGTGCTGTTGCTCAAGGACATGGGCGGCGGCGAAGAGCTGGGGCGGCTGTTCAACTACGAGTTGCAGTTGCACTCGCTGGACAACGCCATCGATCTCAACCAGGTGCTCGGCAAGCCCATGTGCGTGAGCGTTCAACTGGATGGCGGCGGTGAGCGGCATTTCCACGGCATCGTTGCGCGCTTCAGCCAAAACATCGACCAAGGTCAGTTCGCCAGCTACCAGGCCACGCTGCGACCCTGGCTGTGGCTGCTGACGCGCACCTCCGATTGCCGGATTTTCCAGAACCTGACCATTCCGCAGATCATCAAGCAGGTGTTCCGCGACCTCGGCTTCTCCGACTTCGAAGACGCCCTCAGTCGCCCGTATCGCGAGTGGGAATACTGCGTCCAGTACCGCGAGACCAGCTTCGATTTCGTCAGTCGCCTGATGGAACAGGAAGGCATCTATTACTTCTTCCGCCACGAGCAGGGCCGCCATGTGCTGGTGCTGGCCGACGCCTATGGTGCCCACACCACGGCGCCCGGCTACGGGTCGGTGCCCTACTACCCGAAGAATGAGCAGCAGCGCGAACGCGATCATATCCATGACTGGCACCTGGCTCAGGAAGTCCAGCCCGGCTCGCTGGAGCTTAACGACTACGACTTCCAGCGCCCCAGCGCCCGCATCGATGTGCGCTCGGCCATGCCGCGCCCCCATGCCGCCGGTGACTATCCGCTGTACGACTACCCCGGCACCTACGTGCAAAGCGCAGATGGCGAACATTATGCTCGCACCCGCATCGAAGCCTTGCAGACCCTGCATGAGCAGGTCGAGCTGGCGGGCAACGCCCGCGGCCTGGGTTCGGGGCACCTGTTCAGCCTCACCGGCTTTACTCGCCAGGACCAGAACCGCGAATACCTGATCGTCGGCGCGCGTTACTACGTCTCCCAGGAGAGCGGTGAATCCGGTGTCGGCGCGCCCTCGGCGCAATTTGAAAGCAGCCTGACCTGCATCGACGCCCAGCAAAGCTTTCGCCCGATGGCGATTACCCACCGCCCCATCGTCAAGGGGCCGCAAACCGCCTTGGTGGTCGGCCCTAAGGGCGAGGAAATCTGGACCGATCAGTTCGGCCGGGTGAAGGTGCATTTCTATTGGGACCGTCACGACCAGTCCAACGAAAACAGCTCATGCTGGATCCGCGTGTCGCAATCCTGGGCGGGTAAAAACTGGGGTTCGATGCAGATTCCGCGCATCGGCCAGGAAGTCATCGTCAGCTTCCTCGAAGGCGACCCGGACCGGCCGATCATCACCGGCCGCGTCTACAACGCCGAACAGACCGTGCCCTACGACCTGCCGGAAAACGCCACCCAGAGCGGTATGAAAAGTCGTTCCAGCAAGGGCGGTACGCCGGCGAACTTCAACGAAATCCGCATGGAAGACAAAAAAGGCGCAGAGCAGTTGTACATCCATGCCGAGCGCAACCAGGACATCGTGGTCGAGGTGGATGAAAGCCATTCGGTGGGCCACGACCGCAACAAAAGCATCGGCCACAACGAGACGGTGACCATCGGCAACAACCGGCTGCGCATCGTCAAGCAGGAGGACATCCTCTCGGTGGGCCAGCGCAAGACCGACAGCATCAGCCAGAGCTACGTCATCGAAGTGGGCGAGAACCTGCGCCTGGTCTGCGGCGAAAGCATCCTGGAGCTCAACGCCAGCGGCCAGATCAACCTGACCGGCGTGCAAATCAGCTTCTATGCCAGCGGCGATGCCGAGTTCAACACCGGCGGCGTGCTGCACCTGAACAACGGCGGCGGTCCCGGCGCCACCCCGGACGGCCAGGGCGTCAAGGCCAGCATCGACGCCAACGTCGCCGCCGCGTTCCCGCCGCCCAAGGGCTAACCAGGAGATAGATGCCCCATGACTTACCGTCTCAACGAATTCCAGCTCCAGCTACCGCCCAGCGAACTGCTGGACGCCTCGATCAACATCCTCAAGTTCCCCGAATTGGGTACGTCCTTGATCGTCAGCCGTAGCCTGTTGGCCGAGGGCGAAACCTTGCAAAGCAACCTGGACGAGCAGCTCAAGCGCCTGGAAAAACAGGTCCAGGACCTGCGCTGCCAACCAGGCGCCACGTTGCGTGTGGGAGCGAACCAGGAAGTCGAAGCCATCGAACTGCGCAGCCAGTTCAACAAGGGCAACGAAAAGGTCTTCCAGTTCCAGTTGGCGCTGGTACTGCCAGGTACTCGCAAGATGCTTGCCTTGAGTTACGTGAAGGCCGAGAAGCTGGGGGATGCTGAGGCGGCACATTGGGCGACGATCAAGGGTTCGCTGATATTCGACGCTCCGGCCGGATGAGCAACGTGCATGTCTGACGCACTCTGGGCCGCCCGCCTGGGTGATGCACTCAACCACACCTCGATGATGGCCGACATCCTCGGCGGCGTGCTGGAAGTGGCGGCGAACATTGCAATCACGGCCGTGGCGACGGCTGCCGTAGTGGCGGCCACGGGCATTACCGTGGTCACCGGCGGCCTGGGCTGCTTTGTGCTCGGTTTGGTGGTGGGCACGGTGGTCGGCCTGGCGATGAGCAAGACCGGGGCCGACAAGGGCCTGAGCAATATATGCGAAGGCATCGGCAACGCCCTGTTTCCGCCCACGGTGCAGGCCAACATTCTCACCGGCTCCACCGACACCCTCACCAACAACATCCCCGCCGCCCGCGCCGCCGGGGCGATTGAATCCCACGTTGCCCCCGCCGGTACGGAGCTCGAGGCGCCCGAGCCTGAAGAAGAGCCCAGCTACCTGGACATGGCCGGAAACTTCTTCTCGCAGATGTGGCGCCCCACCGTCGCCTCGCCCGCCCCAGGCGCCGTGCCCAAGCCGGAAGACTTGGTCATCTGCACCAAGCACCCGCCCATGCCGCCGCAGTTCATGGCCGAAGGCTCGGACAAAGTCACCATCAATGGCCAGCCCGCCGTGCGCAGCGGCGACCGCAGCACCTGCGATGCGACGGTGGTGTCGGCCGGGCTGATTTCCCCTGACGTGACCATTGGCGGCGGCTCAGTGGTGGTGCGCGAGATTCGCAGCGGCAAGACGCCGGGCGTGGGCCTGGCGGTCACCGCGTTGCTGATGCTCAAGGGCGGCAAGGGCAAGTTCTTCAGCAAACTGCCGTGCATGCTGGTGGGCGGCGCGGTGTCCATGGCCGCCAGCAGCGCGGCGAACGCGGCCGCCAATGCGGCCATGGGTTCGTCGAACCCGGTGCACGCCGCTACCGGGGCCAAGGTGCTAGGCGGTGACGAGGACCTGGATTTCGTCTTGCCCGGCATCCTGCCGATTGACTGGCAACGCTTCTACAACAGCCGCGACGAGCGCCGTGACAGCCTGTTCGGCGCCGGCTGGAGCGTCGCCTACGAAGTCCAGGTAGAAATCCTGCCCCACCTCGACGGCGGCGAAACCCTGGTCTACACCGACGAACAGGGCCGCCCCATCGACATGGGCTCAATCCCCTTGGGCGGCGCGGTGTTCAGCGCCGGCGAAGGCCTGGCCGTGCGCCGCCATGTGGATGGGCGATTGCTGATCGAAAGCGAAGACGGCCTGTACCGTCTGTTCGAACCTTCGCCCGCCAACCCTTCGCACCTGCGCCTGAGCCAACTGGGTGACCGCAACGACAACCGCATCCACCTCGACTACGACGAGGCCGGACACCTGGTGCGGCTGCGCGACACCTTCGACCTGGTGCAAGTCGAGCTGATCCGCGCAGGCGAACGCGTCACCCACATCGAGCGCCTCTACCCCGACCAATCCCGCGAAGTGCTGGTCAGCTACGCCTACGACGCGGCGAACACCCTCGCCGAAGTGCGCGACGCCACCGGCCAGGTGCAACGGCGCTTCCGCTACGACGCCGGGCAACGGATGGTCGAGCACCAGTTGCCCACCGGCCTGCACTGCTTCTACGAATGGGCCCTGATCGACGACCGGGAATGGCGCGTGGTCCGACACTGGACCGACGAAGGCGACGCCTACCAGTTCGACTATGACCTTGCCGCCGGCATCACCCGCATCAGCGACAGCCTGCAACGGGTCAGCATTCGGCACTGGAACAGCCAGCACCAGATCACCCGGTTCAGCGACAACCTCGGCCAGACCTGGTTGTTCGAGTGGAACGATGAGCGCCAGATGCTCGGTGCTACCGATCCGCAGGGCGGGCGCTACACCTATAGCTATGACGAGGCCGGCAACCTCAGCCAATCCAGCGATCCGCTCGGACGCATTGAGTCCGTCTTATGGCTCGATCATTGGTCGCTACCGTTAGTAGAAACCGACGCCGCCGGCAACAACTGGCGATACGAATACAATCGCCGCGGCAATTGCATTCGCGAAACAGACCCTCTGGGCCTCGTCACCCGATATCGCTACAACGCTCACGGACAGATCACAGAAATTGTCGACCCCACCGGCAAAAGCAACACCTTGCGTTGGAACGCTATGGGGCGGCTGGCTGAACATATTGATTGCTCCGGCTATTCGACAAAATTCAGCTATGACCATCGCGGTTATCTGCAGGTCATCACGGATGCGCTCGGCGAGCGCACTGTCTATGAACATGACACACGCGGCCGCCTGCTGCGTTATCAGCTGCCCGATGGCCGCGTCGAACAATACTTGCGCGACGCAAGCGGTCAACTCACCCGTTACATCGATGCGGCCGGTCACACCACCGTCTATCAGCACGATGGTCGCGGACACGTTCGCCAACGCATCGATGCCCATGGAAGGTCGGTTCAATTCAGCTACGACGCTTATGGACGCCTCCAGGCGCTAACCAACGAAAACGGGGAAAGCTATCGATTTGCCTGGGACGCCGGCGACAGGATGATCGAGCAACAGGACCTGGATGGCAGCGCCCGACTTTATGCCTACGATAAGCTGAATAACGCCATTCGCGAAACACACTGCCCTGCCCCTTTTGGCCAGGGTATGGCGCTGGTATCCAACAGTCCCATAGAGCCCATCGTTCATCACCTTGAGCGAGATGCGGCCGGGCGGCTGATTGGCAAAGTGACGGCAGACGGCCGAACCGCGTACACCTACGATGCAGTGGACCAACTCATTGCCGTCACCTTTACAGACAATCAGGGCAACCAAAAAGACCTGAACTTTGCCTACGACGCCATCGGCCAACTGCTGGAAGAGCAAAGCTCGGCTGGCTGCCTGCGGCATCATTACGATGAGTTGGGCAGCCTGATACAAACGCAGCTGCCTGACGGTCGTCGACTCAATCGGTTGTATTACGGCAGCGGCCATCTACATCAACTCAACATCGACGGGCAACTGATCAGTGATTTCGAGCGCGATCGATTGCACCGTGAAGTCCTTCGCACTCAGGGACGACTCATCACCCGTAGCGAATATGACCGGGGCGGACGTGTGCGCTCGCGCCTGCAACGTCATGCGGACCAGTCGACACTACTGCCACCTGTGGCGCAGAAACAATTCAACTACGACCCCAATGACAACCTGATCAGTCGCTTCGACCAGACGACCAGCGGTGATCGCCAACGGCTGCTGCACTACGATGCGACGGGGCGCATTCTCGCCAGCCAAGACAACATCCAGGGCCCGAGCGAAACCTTCGCCTACGATGCTGCCGCCAACTTGCTGGATGGCCCACAACCCGGCGCCGGGCTGGTGGTGCATAACAAATTACTGACCTATCAGGACAAGCGTTATCGTTACGATGCCTTTGGCCGGATGATCGAAAAACGCAGCGGTGGCCATCGGGTACAACGCTTTTTCTACGATGCCGAACACCGTTTGATCGAGGTGCATAACCGCAGCGATTCCCAAGATACGGTCGTCCGAATGACCTATGACCCACTGGGTCGTAGGACGGCGAAAACCGAACATGACAGTCGTGGTTATCCACTGGGTGAAACACGCTTCATCTGGGACGGTTTGCGGCTGCTTCAAGAACACAAACACAGCCAGTGCAGCGTTTACCTCTACGACACGGAAAGCCACGAACCCATCGCCCGAGTGGATGGTATCGATGCTCAACAGAACATCCACTACTACCACAATGATCAGAACGGGCTACCCGAGCAGCTCTCGGACGCCAAGGGCGACATCGTCTGGCAAGCGCGCTACCGCGTGTGGGGCAACACCGTTGAGGAAGTGCGTGAGCCTCACTACATCGAAGAACAGAACCTGCGCTTCCAAGGCCAGTACCTGGACCGAGAGACGGGCCTGCACTACAACACGTTTCGCTTTTACGACCCGGATATAGGGCGGTTTACGACACCCGACCCCATCGAACTGCTGGGCGGAATCAATCTCTATCAATACGCCCCCAACCCGCTCGGCTGGATAGACCCCTGGGGCTGGTCATGCCACGGCAACTCAAAAACCAGTCGCAAACCGCAACATGGTTACGAGATCGTGGACACGCGCACGGGTAAAGTCGCCAAAACCGGCGTGAGTGGCGGCAAGATAAAAACAAACGGAAAATCCGTACGCGCCGAGACCCAGGTGAGGAAATGGAACAACGAACCGGGTAACACGGGACGTTACGAATCCAGAGTCATCAAAAAGGTGCCGGCCGGCCCAGGTGCTCGTTGGAAAATCGAGCACTGGGAGCGAAGAAACGCAAATCGACGCAGGCAGGAACTAGACCCAGCGAGGCATTCAAGACCATGATCTTAAAAGAAATCTACCTGTACCCCGACCTGGGCGAATTCAGCGACGACATTATTCGTCCGTTTCGCGACCAAAGCCGATCGATCTGCAATTTTCTTGAGCGCCACCTGAGTGCAGAAAAATTCGAAACGCCCAACTTCAAGAAAATCTGCTTTGTCGGCACCCGCCAAACCGTCAACGAGCCCTATGTAAACTCCAGCGGTGCGCTCATCGTCAATGTCAGCCTGGATACCGAACAGTATAAAAAATGCACATCGGTCAACGAGCTCAATGAGTTCTTTATACAACGGTTGTTGGAAGGCCTGGAAACATGCCGCCCGCACATAGCGTTGCCGCTTGATCTGCTGAAAAACGCAATGGATGAGTTCCGCCGCAACCACTATAAAAACGAGTGGACCTTCAAGCAGAAAAAAATAAAAGGGTCGGACTATGTCTGCGCCCTGGAGTGCCAGTTAACCATCGACTGCTTCCTCATGAACTTCAAGGTCTTGAGGAAAGACACACCGGTGCTCGACAAAGAAATCATGCGAACCGCGCCCGACGAAATAGCGTTCGGTCCGTACCTCAAAGACCTGAAGGAAGAAGGCGGCAGAATAAAAGTCATCGACAAGTCCGGCGTGGCCTTCTATACCACCACGGTTTCTAGCTTGGACAAGCTTTGACAGCTGTCCAAAGGGCGAAATGCCGATCGAGCCAACACCACAAAACACAGATCACGTGGCGAGGGAGCTTGCTCCCGCTGGGTGGCGAAGCCGCCCCAAAACAGACTGACGCATTCTCCAGATAAACCGCATCAACCGGTTCACGACGACTGCCGCCGAGCGGGAGCAAGCCCCCTCGCCACACCGTCACCCCCGCAAAAACGCCCGGTGCAGCTCATCCAGCGTCCGGAAATGATGCACCGGGTTTTCAGCGCTCAGCTCGTCGAAACTGCCAAACCCATACCCCACCGCCGCCGCGTCCAGGCCGTTGCTGCGGGCGCCGATCAGGTCGTGCTTGCGGTCGCCGATCATCAGGGTGTTGGTCGGGTCGAGGTTTTCTTCGGCCATCAGGTGGGCGATCAGCTCGATTTTGTTGGTACGGGTGCCGTCGAGTTCGCTGCCGTAGATCACCTTGAAGTGCTTGGCGAAGTCGAAGTGGCGGGCGATTTCCCGGGCGAATACCCAGGGTTTGGACGTGGCGATGTACAGCTGCCGACCCTGGCCGCCGAGAGTTTCCAGCAGGGGCAAGACACCGTCGAAGACGCGGTTCTCGTAAAGGCCGGTGACCTTGAAGCGTTCGCGATAGAAGTTCACCGCTTCCCAGGCCTTCGCTTCGTCGAAGTCATAAAACTGCATGAACGCTTGCAACAGCGGCGGGCCGATGAAGTGTTCGAGGCGGGTCAGGTCGGGCTCATCGATGCCCAGTTTGCCCAAGGCGAACTGGATCGAACGAGTGATGCCTTCCCTTGGATCGGTGAGGGTGCCGTCGAGGTCGAACAGTACGGTCTGGTAATGCATGAAAAATCCTGGTCAGTGGCGGGACGGTTCAGGGCTGGTCGTAACCTTCGGCCAGATGCAGATCCTTGAGTTTTGCGTAGTTAGCCGCGCTGTAGGTGAAAAATGCCCGCTCCTTGTCGGTCAGCGGCCGGACCTGCTTCACCGGGCTGCCGACGTAGAGAAAGCCGCTTTCCAGGCGCTTGCCCGGCGGCACGAGGCTGCCAGCACCGATGATGACGTCATCCTCGACCACGGCGCCGTCCATGACGATGCTGCCCATGCCGATCAGGATCCGGCTGCCGACGGAGCAGCCATGGAGCATGACCTTGTGGGCGATGGTCACGTCGTCGCCGATCAGCAACGGGAATCCATCCGGGTTGAACGGACCGGCGTGGGTGATGTGCAGCACGCAGCCGTCCTGGACGCTGGTGCGCGCGCCGATGCGGATGCGGTGCATGTCGCCGCGAATGACCGTCAGCGGCCAGACGGAGCTGTCTTCGCCGATTTCGACGTCGCCGATCACCACCGCGGTGCTGTCGACAAAAGCCCCACGGGCAAGCCGCGGGCTGTGGTTCTGGTACGTGCGAAGGGTCACGATAGGCTCTCTCTTATCCGGTGATAGGCGCTGCTAGCTGCGGTGAACGTCGATTGTAATTAAGATGGGCGCATGTTTCTTCCAGCCAAGGTGTCAACCGTGAGCGTGAACAACCCTCTTTTGCAGCCCTACGACCTGCCGCCCTTCTCGGCGATCCGTGCCGAGCACGTGCAACCGGCCATCGAGCAGATCCTGGCTGACAACCGTGCGGCCATTGCCGAAATCCTCAAGACCCAAGTCCAACAGCCTACCTGGGCCGGCCTGGTGTTGGCGATGGACGAGCTCAACGATCGCCTGGGCGCGGCCTGGAGCCCGGTCAGTCACCTGAACGCCGTGCGCAACAGCCCGCAACTGCGTGAAGCCTACGAGGCTTGCCTGCCGGCGCTGAGTGCCTACTCCACCGAGCTGGGCCAGAACCGCGAACTGTTCCAGGCCTTCGAAGCCCTGGCGAACAGCCCCGAGGCGGCCGGTTTCGATGTGGCGCAGAAAACCATCCTCGAACATTCCCTGCGTGACTTCCGCCTCTCGGGTATCGACCTGCCGACCGAGCAGCAGAAGCGCTACGCCGAAGTGCAGAGCAAACTGTCCGAGCTGGGCAGCCGCTTCTCCAACCAACTGCTGGACGCCACCCAGGCCTGGACCAAACACGTCACAGACGAAGCCGCCCTCGCCGGCCTGACCGACTCGGCCAAGGCACAAATGGCCGCCGCGGCCCAGGCCAAAGGGCTGGACGGCTGGCTGATCAACCTGGAATTCCCCAGCTACTACGCGGTGATGACCTACGCCGAAGACCGCGCCCTGCGCGAAGAAGTCTACGCGGCCTACTGCACCCGCGCCTCGGACCAAGGCCCGAATGCCGGCCAGAACGACAACGGCCCGGTGATGGAGCAGATCCTCGACCTGCGCCAGGAACTGGCTCAATTGCTCGGTTTTGCCAACTTCGCGGAACTGAGCCTGGCCACCAAAATGGCCGAATCCAGCGATCAGGTACTCAGCTTCCTGCGCGACCTGGCCAAGCGCAGCAAACCGTTCGCCGCCCAGGACCTGGAACAACTGAAAGCCTACGCCGCCGAACAGGGCTGCCCCGACCTGCAAAGCTGGGACAGCGGTTTCTACGGTGAAAAACTGCGCCAGCAACGTTACAGCGTCGCCCAGGAAGCCCTGCGCGCCTACTTCCCGATCGACAAGGTGCTGAGCGGCCTGTTCGCCATCGTCCAGCGTCTCTATGGCATCGAGATCGCCGAGTTGAAAGGCTTCGACGCCTGGCACCCGGACGTTCGCCTGTTTGAAATCAAGGAAAACGGCCAGCACGTCGGTCGTTTCTTCTTCGACCTTTATGCCCGCGCCAACAAGCGTGGCGGCGCCTGGATGGACGGTGCCCGCGACCGTCGTCGCACCTTCGAGGGCGTCCTGCAAAGCCCGGTCGCCAACCTGGTGTGCAACTTCACCCCGGCTGACAGTGGCAAGCCGGCGCTGCTGACCCATGACGAAGTCACCACCCTGTTCCACGAGTTCGGCCATGGCCTGCACCATCTGCTGACCCGCGTTGAACATGCCGGCGTGTCCGGCATCAATGGCGTGGCCTGGGACGCCGTCGAGCTGCCGAGCCAGTTCATGGAAAACTGGTGCTGGGAGCCCGAAGGCCTGGCGCTGATTTCCGGCCATTATGAAACCGGTGAACCGCTGCCCCAGGACCTGCTGGAGAAAATGCTCGCGGCGAAAAACTTCCAATCCGGCCTGATGATGGTCCGCCAGTTGGAGTTCTCGCTGTTCGACTTCGAATTGCACGCCACCCACGGCGACGGCCGCAGCGTGCTGCAAGTGCTCGAAGGCGTGCGCGACGAGGTGTCGGTGATGCGCCCACCGGCCTACAACCGCTTCCCCAACAGCTTTGCGCATATCTTCGCCGGCGGCTACGCGGCGGGTTATTACAGTTACAAGTGGGCAGAAGTGCTGTCGGCCGATGCCTTTTCCAAATTCGAAGAAGACGGCGTGCTCAACGCCGACACCGGCCGCGCCTTCCGCGAGGCAATCCTGGCCCGCGGTGGCTCCCAGGAGCCGATGGTGCTGTTCGTCGACTTCCGTGGCCGCGAGCCATCGATTGACGCACTCTTGCGCCATAGCGGCCTGAGTGAGGACGCGGCAGCATGAGCGAGGGGCCTGTGATTACCAAACGACGCTTTATCGCCGGGGCGGTCTGCCCGGCGTGCAGTGAGCCGGACAAGTTGATGATGTGGAACGAAGACGGCGTGCCGCACCGTGAATGTGTGGCGTGCGGTTATTGCGACACGCTCAACGAGCAAGGCCTGTCGGTGCCCAAGGAATTGGGCACCCGGGTAAACACCTCGGCGCTGAAGACGCCTGACGCCAAGGTTCAGGCGGTGCAGTTTTTCCCCAACCCCAAGTTGAAGAAAAAAACCGACTGAAATCTTAGGCATCAACTTCCGGGCCGCCCGGTCCGGAAGCGATACTTATATACCGCCGCGTCAAACCCCTTCCTCTCCAGACTGGTCCGACACGCTCAGACTGACAGGAAGTCTCCATGCACCCCGCCGAAAACCCGCTGTTGCAACGTTATGACTTGCCGCCTTTTTCCAAGATTCAAGCCGAACACTTTTCCCCGGCCCTCGATCAGATCATCAACGAGAGCCGCGCCAAAGTCGCCGAGATCATCAAGACTCAAGCACCCTTTCCCACCTGGGACGACTTGGTCCTGGCCATGGATGAAATTCATGCGCGACTCAAGGGGTTCGGTTATGTGCTGGAGCGCCTGGCTTCCACCAGGACCGAAACAGCCTGGGAACAGGCTTCGCTCGACTGCACCCCACGCTTGCAACAGTTCAAGCGGTCGTTGAAGCAGAACCCCGAGCTGTTTCAGTTATTTCAACGCTTGGCGGACAGCGAGATAGCCAAGCATTTCTCCCCAGTGAGAACGAGGACCCTGGAAAAGATCCTCAGGCAATTTCGCCGTAACGGATTGGGGTCCGATTCGCAGCCGGTTCTGAAGGACTTGCAGCTGCGCATCCAAGGCGCCCGAAGCCTGTTCCTGGAACATTTGCATGAGGCCAACAAGGCCTGGAGCCGAACATTTGATGATCAAGCCCGATTGAGTGGCCTGCCGCTTTCCTTCAGGCAGCGAATGGCCGCGCAGGCTCGTGAACAGGGGCGCACGGGATGGTTGCTGACCCTCAATGAGGAATCGTTTCGCATCGTCATGCGTTACGCGGACGATGCCGTCCTACGCAAGCAGGTGTATGTCGCCTACAGCACGCGTGCGTCCGATCAGGGGCCGCATGCCGGCGTGTTCGACAATGGCGACGTGCTGTGGCAGTTGCTCAGGGATCGCCATGAGCTGGCAACCTTGCTGGGCTATTCGAATTACGCTCAGTTGGCGATCCTGCCGGAACAAGCCCAGTCGCCCGAAGAGGTCCTGGCATTCCTGCAAGGCATGCTGCAACAGCAGCAAAGCGTGTTTATCCAGGACGCCGCGCAGTTGCAGGCATTTGCTCAAGCCCAAGGTTTCAGCAGCCTGCAGCCGTGGAATTATCAATATCTGGCGCAAAAGCTCCGCCATCGAACGACGGGCGTCTCGGAACAGACCGTCAGCGCCTGGTTTGAGTTGGAATCGACATTTTCACAGCTGTTGCGGATGGCAAAAGACCTGTTTGGCGTGGACATCATCGAACGTCGGGACGTGGCTACGTGGCATCCGCAGGTGCGTCTTTTTGAGGTTCGCGAACGGGGCGAGCTCCTCGGCTACCTTTATTTCGATCCGTTCGAGGACGCTGATCAGGATAGTTTCCCGAACACCAGCACCCTGCGAAACCGCCGCATCACCGCCGAGGGACGACCTCGCTATCCGATTGCCACGCTGCACGGCTGGTTGCCGCGTGGTTCAAGTGACAGCCCCGTGCTGCTGGACCATCGTCAACTGCGAACGCTTTTTCACGAACTGGGCCATTCCTTGCACCATGTGTTGAGCCTGGTCGAGTATCGCGCGGTGTCGGGCATTTCCGAACTGTCCCGGGATGCCGCCGAATTTGCTGGCGTATTGTTCGAACAATGGTGTTTTTCCAAAGAATGCCTGGTTCGGTTGTCCCGGCATTACCAAACTGGCGCGCCCCTGCCAGAGCCGATTGCCGAACAGTTGCTGGCGTATCTCAAAATCCAGGCCAGTTGGGACACGGCTGCGTTCTTGCGCGATGCCCTATTCGACATGGAGCTGCACCGCAGCCATGGCGACGGGCGAACGGCCCAGCAGGTATTTGACCAAGTCAACGCCCAAGTGGGGCATCTGCCCGTGTTTGCAAACGAACGCTGGCCCAACGGCCTGGATTACATCGTCACGGGGTATGCCGCCGGCATCTACGCCTATGCCTGGTCGAAACGTCTGGCCGACACCGTGTTCAAGCGATTCCAGCGCAACGGGCTATACGATAGGCAAACGGCCAAAGCCTTGCGCGAGACGATTCTCGAACGGGGCGATTCACGGCCGCTGTCCGAATCCATCGCCGCGTTCCTGAAAGCGACCGATCATCGTGCCGGCGCGAGCACCTGAGGGTCGAGGTGCTGTGCGGTGGTCGTTGAGTTCACCCAGCTTTTCAACGAACAGAGCGCGAAGACGCTGGTGCTGCAATCGCCGTTCTTCAAGGCGAGACGAAGCTTTTCCACATCGGCCTGCATCATGTAGCGAACGCCATCCTTGAAGTGGTGGCTGTCGCCGAATCCGCCTTCGGTCATTTCGTCCAGGGCGTCTTCCTTGCTCCAGCCCTGGACGACCACCCTGTACATGGCGGCCACCAACCCGGTGCGGTCCGAGCCGTGCTTGCAATGCATCAGCACCGGGCCGTTGGCCTCGGCGTCCTGGACGGCGCGCAAAGCCTTGAGGATGTCGCTGTCGTCGACGTGATTGGTGCGATAAGGCAACTGCACTTGCCGGATGCCGGAGGTCGACAACCAGTTGGCATCCGACTCGGGCAGGAATGTGATGACGGTGCCGATATCGAGTTTGGCCAGCAAGGGCAACGCAGCGCCGTCCGGCAAGGCGCTGCGATAAAGCGTGGGCGACATCTGGAACAGGTGGTAGCGCTCGGCCACTGGCTGGGCCCATTCATCGGGCCTCTGCGCAACATCGGCGGCTTGCGCCGCAGAGTCGGCCACCGCGAGCAAGGCCAGGCAGAGCATCAACACAGAGAAGCGCTTGTACATGACGTTAACCAGCAAGTTGGAAAGGCTGCAGTCTCGGCTCGCTCCGGTTAAAGACCTGTGAGAAAGATGTCAACGCGCTGTGAATCAGCCAGGGACCAAGCGCGCGGGCGCGGTCTGCCGAATGGCACTGGTCTAAATCGGATTCGCAGAATACTGTATGCACATACAGCTTTCGGAGTAATCCTATGTCCGTCCCCCTTCCGCCCCGCGGTCGCGGCACCGCCACCAACCCGCATAACCGCTTCGCCCCGAGTCGTTCGGTGGTTGAGGATGACGGTTGGTACCAGGAAGTCCCGCCCACCCAAGGCACCGAAGTGCGCATCGAAACGGCGAAGACCATCATCACCCGCAATACGTCGCCGGACATTTCGTTCGACCGCTCGATCAATCCTTACCGTGGCTGCGAACATGGCTGTATTTATTGCTACGCGCGGCCCAGCCATGCCTATTGGGACATGTCGCCCGGACTGGATTTCGAAACGAAGCTGATCGCCAAGACCAACGCCGCCGATGTGCTGGAGGAACAATTATCCAAGCGCGGCTATCAATGCGCACCGATCGCCCTGGGCTCCAACACCGACCCCTACCAGCCGATCGAGCGCGAGCAACGGATTACCCGCCGAATCCTGGAAGTGCTGCTGCGCTATCGGCATCCGGTGACCATCGTCACCAAAGGTTCGCTGGTCCTGCGGGACTTGGATCTGCTGACCGAGCTGGCGCAACAGCGCCTGGTCAAGGTGATGATCAGCCTCACCACCCTGGACGATGAACTCAAGCGTATCCTCGAACCGCGCGCGGCAGCGCCCAAGGCGCGGTTGCGGGCGATCAAGGTGATGCGCGAGGCAGGCATCGCAGTCGGTGTCCTATGCGCGCCGATCATCCCGATGATCAATGACAGCGAAATCGAAAGCCTGCTGACCGAAGCCCGCGCCGCCGGCGCGCAGACCGCCTCCTACGTCATGCTGCGCCTGCCGCTGGAAGTGGCGCCGCTGTTTGAAGAATGGCTGCAGGCGCACTTTCCGCAACGCGCCGCTCACGTGCTGAGCCTGGTGCGCCAGAGCCGCGGCGGCGAGCTGTACGACAGCCGGTTCGGCGCGCGAATGCGCGGCGAGGGGCCTTTTGCCGACCTGTTGGCCCAGCGCTTCAGCAAAATGCTGAAGCGTTTGAGCTTTGATCGACGCGATGTTTACAATCTCGACTGCGAGGCGTTCTGTCCGCCGGGCCGACAGATGTCATTGATTTAACTACAATTGGTCTTGAATCGAATCTTGGGCCATGACCGCGCAAACGCGCCGCAGCGGCCTGTTTATCCCTTGTAAGATACGGTTTAGAGCCTTCCATTCAGTTTGAGTTAAGTTTCGGCGGCTACCTTGTTCAGCGAGTGACTGACGGGTCGGGCATCTCGACCTGGATGTTTTTTAACCAGCCACTGGCGTCGTAACCGTCAAAGAGGATGAATCATGAGTGACAAGGATAAACAGCCGTTGGCTGCGTCGGCTTCAGCCCAACCCGAGGCGGAGACCGCCGATGCAGCGCTGCAGCATATTGTTGACGGCTTTTTGCATTTCCATCACGAGATCTTTCCGCAACAGGAAGAGCTCTTCAAGAAACTCGCCACCGCCCAGACACCACGGGCGATGTTCATCACCTGCGCCGATTCGCGCATCGTGCCCGAGCTGATCACCCACAGCTCCCCCGGCGACCTGTTCGTGACCCGTAACGTCGGCAACGTCGTTCCCCCCTATGGGCAAATGAACGGCGGCGTTTCCACCGCCATTGAATACGCCGTACTGGCCCTCGGTGTGCAACACATCATTGTCTGCGGCCATTCCGATTGCGGCGCCATGCGTGCGGTGCTCAACCCCGACACCCTGGAAAAAATGCCCACGGTAAAAGCCTGGCTGCGCCACGCCGAAGTGGCCAAGACCATGGTTCACGACAACTGCCCGTGCGGTGATGAGAAGCAGACCATGCCCATCCTCACCGAAGAGAACGTGATCGCGCAGTTGCAGCATTTGCGAACGCACCCCTCGGTGGCTTCTCGCATGGCCAGCGGCCAGTTGTTCATCCATGGCTGGGTGTACAACATCGAGACCAGCGAAATCAAAGCCTTTGACGCGGACCGGGGCTGTTTCCTGCCGCTCGATGGCAGCCATCCGATACCGGTGGCGACGCCCAAAGCGCGCTTCTAAGCGCTCCTAAAAATCCTTGCATGGTTCAAAGCCTTGCCCGCTTTTTCGCGGGCAGGCCTCGCCATGCCTGAAGAAATCTTCGGGAGAGTCGCCATGCGTGCTGCTCAATTAAAAGCTGTTCTGCCACGGGAGCTCTTGGCTTCCGTGGTTGTGTTCCTGGTGGCGCTGCCCTTGTGCATGGGTATTGCCATCGCGTCCGGGCTGCCACCCGCCAAAGGTTTGATCACTGGCATCATCGGTGGACTGGTGGTCGGTTTCCTGGCGGGCTCCAAGCTGCAAGTCAGCGGTCCAGCCGCCGGCCTGGCGGTGTTGGTCTTCGAGCTGGTGCGCCAGCATGGCGTGGCAATGCTCGGGCCGATCCTGCTGCTGGCCGGTCTCCTGCAGTTATTGGCCGGACGCTTTCGCCTCGGTTGCTGGTTCCGGGTCACCGCGCCTGCGGTGGTGTACGGCATGCTGGCCGGTATCGGCGTGCTGATCATTTTGTCCCAGGTCCATGTGATGCTCGACGCAGCGCCCAAGCCCTCGGGACTGGATAACCTGGCGGCGTTCCCCGCGGCAGTGGCCCAGGCTTTACCGTCGTTCGGTTGGCAGGCGGGTCTGCTCGGTCTTTCGACAATTGCCGTGATGTGGCTGTGGGAAAAATTTCGTCCTCACAGCCTGCGCTTCGTTCCCGGCGCCCTGCTCGGCGTTGGCCTGGCAACGGCTGCGAGCCTGTTGTTGGCCTTGCAGGTCAAGCGCGTGGAAGTCCCGGAAAATATGGCCGAAGCCATCGACTGGCTGCGCCCGGCCGATCTGCTGAACCTGGCCGACCCGTCGGTGCTGATCGCGGCGTTCGCCGTCGCTTTCATCGCCAGTGCCGAAACCTTGCTCTCGGCGGCCGCCGTGGACCGAATGCACAGCGGCGAGCGCGCCGATTTCGACCGCGAGCTGTCCGCCCAAGGTATCGGCAACATGCTGTGTGGCTTGCTCGGCGCCCTGCCGATGACGGGTGTGATTGTGCGCAGTTCCGCCAACGTGCAGGCCGGCGCAACCACACGGATGTCGACGATCTTCCACGGCCTGTGGCTGCTGCTCTTCGTGCTCTTGTTGTCCAGCGTGCTGCAAAGCATTCCGGTGGCGAGCCTGGCGGGCGTGTTGGTGTACACCGGTTTCAAACTGGTGGACCTCAAGGCGTTTCGCAGTCTGGGCCGTTATGGACGGATGCCGATGTTCACCTACGCCGCGACGGCGCTGGCAATCATCTTCACCGACCTGTTGACCGGCGTGCTGATCGGTTTCGGCCTGACCTTGGCGAAACTGGCGTGGAAAGCCTCGCGCCTGAAGATCAGCCTGATCGATCTGCCCCAGGACGGTGAGATGGAATTGCGCCTGGTGGGCGCGGCAACCTTCCTGAAGGTGCCAGCGCTGACCCAAGTGCTCAATACCGTACCGGAAGGCGCGACCGTGCATGTGCCGCTCAACAACCTGAGCTACATCGACCACTCGTGCCTGGAATTGCTGGAGGAATGGGGCCGGGCGAATGCCAGCAAGGGTTCGAAGCTGTTGATTGAGTCGCGCGGACTCAAGCGCCGGCTGGAAGGACGATTGCGTACAACCGTTGGGGTTGGCGCAACGGCTTCCTGACATCCCCATCAAGCACATGGAAGCGAGCTGGCTCGCTTCCATGGTTCGGCTGTCGCTAAGGATCAAGCCGCCGGCTGATCCAACTCAAGACCCACGCCCAAGCGCCGTGACATGCACGGCCAGCGCTTCCAGGCCGCGCCGGTCTGCGGGCTGCTGAGTTTCTCGCGGTAGGTTTCTACCGACTCCAGTGCAAACGTCTCGTCGTTGAGCATCTCATCGAACGTGTGATGCACCACCTCATCGAGTTGGTTGGCAAATTCCTCGCCGATCAACTGGTGAGCAATCAGATTGGCGACCGTCATGTCCAAGGGGATCAGTGGCTGGCCGAAATGCTTGATGTACAGGTCGTTGACCTCTTCGACAAACCGGTGCGCCAGATAGGCTTCGTCGAGCAGGCTGTTGAGCCCGACATGCCCGGCCATGATCGTCGGAGGCTGGAGAAAGTACTGCTCGGCAATTTTCAGTACTGGCTTGATCTGCGACTCGATACCCGCCTCCCGGGCGACGTCATTGGCTGCATCCAGCAGCTCAGGCACTTCATCGATGTAGGCAGCGACAAACCGCGCCAGGACCTCATTGGCGTTCGCATCCGGCAGCTGGATCGCAGGGTGCAGCGTCGGTAACCGGGCCGTCAACTGACGGCTCAACAGGCCGGTCTCAGCCTCGTGTTGTTGGGCTTTTTGGATCTGCTCGCGCAATGCGGCGGTGTTCATGACAACTCCAGGAAACAACGGCAATGAAATAGGAATGACATAACTTAGCTGGCGCAAATTGACTCCTAAGACCTATTTTTCATAACTGCTCCTTCCTTGATGCGTCGCTGTTATATCGGTTTGCCATCACTCAGGTTCGCATCCTTCTCCATTCGTGGGCTCTAGCGCAAGCCCCGGCTGTTTCAAACGATTTACGCCGTCGCGTTGCGAGGTTGCAGGTGCTGTCTATACTCGGGTTGGAATGGAGTTAGCTGATGACACCCGATTGCATGTGCAGCAAGGCGCGGCGAATCAAGTGAGTAGTCTGAAGTAGCCGATCCCTTGCCGCAGGCGTTACGCCTACGGGATAACAAGAACGATAAGGGGAACCCGCAATGACGCGACATCCACACGTATGGATGGGCCTCCTGTTGTGGTCGATTTTCAGTCAGGCGCAAGCGGCCTGGACTGTGAATATGGCGCCTGGAGCGACACAGATCAGCAACGCAGTATTCGACCTGCACATGACCATCTTCTGGATTTGTGTGGTCATTGGCGTCATTGTCTTCGGCGCCATGTTCTGGTCGATGATGATGCACCGCCGCTCAACCGGCCAGAACGCCGCGCACTTCCATGAAAACACCCGCGTCGAAATCCTCTGGACCATCGTGCCCCTGCTGATCCTGGTGGCCATGGCGGTTCCGGCCACCGCCACCCTGATCAAGATGTACGACTCCAGCGAATCGGAGATCGATATCCAGGTCACCGGCTACCAATGGAAGTGGCACTACAAATACCTGGGCCAGGACGTCGAGTTCTTCAGCAACCTGGCCACGCCTGCCGAACAGATCAACAACCAGAGCGCCAAGGGTGAACACTACCTGCTGGAAGTCGACAAGCCGCTGGTGCTGCCAGTCGATGCCAAGGTGCGCTTTCTGGTGACCTCCGCCGACGTGATCCACTCCTGGTGGGTGCCGGCGTTCGCGGTCAAGCGCGACGCCATTCCCGGGTTCGTCAACGAAGCCTGGACCCGTGTCGACAAGCCCGGCCTGTATCGCGGCCAATGCGCCGAGCTGTGCGGCAAGGACCACGGGTTCATGCCGATCGTGGTGGAGGTCAAGAGCAAGCCCGACTACGAGAAATGGCTGGGCGAACGCAAGGCCGAAGCCGCGCAGCTTAAAGAGTTGACCAGCAAGGAATGGACGCGCGAAGAACTCGTCGAGCGTGGCGACAAGGTCTACCACACCACGTGCGTGGCCTGTCACCAAGCCGAAGGCCAGGGCCTGCCGCCGATGTTCCCGGCGCTCAAGGGCTCGAAAATCGCCACCGGGCCGATCAAGGATCACCTGGACATCGTCTTCCACGGCAAACCCGGCACCTCGATGGCAGCGTTCGGCAAGCAGCTGTCGGAAGTCGATATCGCCGCGGTCGTGACCTATGAGCGTAACGCCTGGGGCAACAACAAGGGCGACATGGTGATGCCCAAAGAAGTGCTGGAACTCAAACAGGCGGACAGCCAATGAGCCGGCCTGACGTTCGTTCCCGCAACTGGCCGGGGCTCGTTGCCCCGCGCCGACCAGCCCATTCGTTCGAAGGAGACAGGACATGAGTGCTGTGATCGATGACCACGGTCATGCCGGCGCCGACCACGCCCACGGCCCCGCCAAAGGCCTGATGCGCTGGGTACTGACCACCAACCACAAGGACATCGGCACCCTGTACCTGTGGTTCGCCTTCTCCATGTTCCTGTTGGGCGGCTCGTTCGCCATGGTGATCCGCGCCGAGCTGTTCCAGCCGGGCCTGCAGATCGTCCAGCCGGAATTCTTCAACCAGATGACCACCATGCACGGCTTGGTGATGGTCTTCGGCGCGGTGATGCCGGCGTTCGTCGGCCTGGCCAACTGGATGATCCCGCTGATGATCGGCGCGCCGGACATGGCCCTGCCGCGCATGAACAACTTCAGCTTCTGGTTGCTGCCGGCGGCGTTCCTGATGCTGGTGTCGACCTTGTTCACCCCCGGCGGCGGGCCTAACTTCGGCTGGACTTTCTACGCCCCGCTGTCCACCACCTACGCGCCGGAAAGCGTGACGTTCTTCATTTTCGCGATCCACCTGATGGGCATCAGCTCGATCATGGGCGCGATCAACGTGGTCGCCACCATCCTCAACCTGCGTGCCCCGGGCATGACCTTGATGAAGATGCCACTGTTCGTCTGGACCTGGCTGATCACCGCATTCCTGCTGATCGCAGTGATGCCGGTGCTGGCCGGCTGCGTGACGATGATGCTGATGGACATCCACTTCGGCACCAGTTTCTTCAGTGCCGCCGGCGGCGGAGACCCGGTCTTGTTCCAGCACGTGTTCTGGTTCTTCGGTCACCCCGAGGTGTACATCATGATCCTGCCGGCCTTCGGCGCCGTCAGCTCGATCATCCCGGCTTTTTCGCGCAAGCCGCTGTTCGGCTACACCTCGATGGTCTACGCGACGGCAGCCATTGCCTTCCTGTCGTTCATTGTCTGGGCGCACCATATGTTCGTGGTCGGCATCCCGCTGGTGGGCGAGCTGTTCTTCATGTACGCCACCCTGCTGATCGCCGTGCCCACCGGGGTGAAGGTGTTCAACTGGGCCAGCACCATGTGGCAAGGCTCGCTGACGTTCGAGACGCCGATGCTGTTTGCCGTCGCGTTCGTGATCCTGTTTTCCATCGGGGGGTTCTCCGGGCTGATGCTGGCCATCGCGCCGGCGGACTTCCAGTACCAGGACACCTACTTCGTGGTCGCGCACTTCCACTACGTGCTGGTGCCTGGCGCGATCTTCGGGATCTTCGCCTCGGCCTACTACTGGCTGCCGAAATGGACCGGCCACATGTACGACGAAACCCTCGGCAAGCTGCATTTCTGGCTGTCGTTCGTCGGCATGAACCTGGCGTTTTTCCCGATGCACTTCGTCGGCCTGGCGGGCATGCCTCGACGGATTCCCGACTACAACCTGCAGTTCGCCGACTTCAACATGGTTTCGTCCATCGGCGCGTTCATGTTCGGCACCACGCAGATCTTCTTCCTGTTCATCGTGATCAAGACCATCCGTGGCGGTGAGCCGGCACCGGCGAAGCCGTGGGATGGCGCCGAAGGGCTGGAGTGGAGCGTGCCGTCGCCGGCGCCGTATCACACCTTCACCACGCCGCCGGAAGTGAAATGACCACCACAGGGTTAGGTGCCCGGAGCAGCGTCCATGGCTGATTCGATTTCGCTGAAAAAACTGGTCACCCGCCTGTTGCTGGTGGTGGTGGCCATGTTCATCTTCGGATTTGCCCTGGTGCCGATCTACGACGTGATGTGCAAGGCGTTCGGCATCAACGGCAAGACCGGCGGGCAGTACGAAGGCGAGCAGACCGTCGACGAATCGCGGCAGGTTCGGGTGCAGTTCCTGTCGACCAATTCGGTGGACATGGTCTGGGACTTCTATCCCAAGGGCGATCAATTGGTGGTCCAGCCGGGGGCGGTCAACGAGATGGTGTTCGTCGCCCACAACCCCACCAACCGGCCGATGAGTGCCCAGGCGGTACCGAGCATCGCACCGAGCAACGCCGCGGCGTATTTCCACAAGACCGAATGTTTTTGTTTTACCCAGCAAGTGCTGCAACCCGGCGAACGCATCGAAATGCCCATGCGCTTCATCGTCGACCGGGACATGCCCAAGGAAGTGAAGCACCTGACGCTGTCCTACACGCTGTTCGACATCACTGCCCGTCATCCACCGGTGGCCGTAAACACTGAGCGATAGCGTGCCCGATAAGGAGAACAATAAATGGCAACTCATGAACACTATTACGTTCCGGCCCAAAGCAAATGGCCGATCATCGCCACGGTCGGGATGTTCGTCACGGTGTATGGCCTGGCGACCTGGTTCAACGACCTGAAGGCCGACCGTCCGGATTCCAATGGCCCGCTGATCTTTTTCGTCGGCGGCCTGCTGGTGGCCTACATGCTGTTCGGCTGGTTCGGCGCGGTCATCAAGGAAAGCCGCGCCGGGCTGTACAGCGCACAGCTCGATCGCTCGTTCCGCTGGGGCATGAGCTGGTTCATCTTCTCCGAAGTGATGTTTTTCGTCGCGTTCTTCGGCGCGTTGTTTTACGTGCGGATGGTCTCGGCGCCAGGCTTGGCCGGCGAAGGCAGCAAGGGATTGTCGGAGATGCTCTGGCCGAACTTCGAGTACGTCTGGCCGCTACTGAACAACCCCGACCCGAAACTCTTCCCACCGCCCAAGGACGTGATCAGCCCTTGGGGCCTGCCGCTGCTCAACACCATCCTGCTGGTCACTTCCAGCGTCACCGTCACCATCGCCCACCACGCCCTGAAAAAAGGCCATCGCGGTGCGCTGAAAATCTGGCTGGCGATCACCGTGCTGCTGGGTTGCGCCTTCCTGGGCTTCCAGGCCGAGGAATACATCCACGCCTATAAAGAGCTGGGCCTGACGTTGGGCTCGGGGATCTACGGCGCGACGTTCTTCATGCTCACCGGGTTCCACGGCGCTCACGTCACCATCGGCACGATCATTTTGTTCGTGATGCTGATGCGCGTCATGCGCGGGCATTTCGACAACGAGCATCAGTTCGGCTTCGAGGCGGCGAGCTGGTACTGGCACTTCGTCGATGTGGTGTGGATCGGCTTGTTCTTCTTCGTCTACATACTCTGAGGCCACCGCTACCAGGGCGCTTGGGAGACCAACTGGCCGCTGAAAAAGCCCCAGGCGATCAAGCCGACGGTGACAGCAGCCAAGGTGACCCGAATCGCCAAGGCAATGACCAGGCGATTGGAATTGCTTTGGTCCTTGACCAGAAAAAACAGGCCGCTGAACAGGCTGGCAACTGTGGCGATCAGCATCAGGGCGATGGCTGCTTTGAGCATTGGGAACACTCCGGGGGGACGCGATGCACGTGAGTATAGCTATCTCGTTCAACAGCTTTCGGACGGCGCCATGAAAGGCTTCCGGCCAGGCATCGTGCCGTCATTGGTGGTCGCCGTGCTGGTGCCGGTGATGGTGTGCCTGGGGTTCTGGCAATTGAGCCGGGGCGAGCAGAAGCGCGTGCTCATGGACACCTACGCCGAGCGTCGCGTGGCGGCGCCGATGGACAGTGCCGAACTGCAACGCACGGCGGACCCGGCCTTTCGCCCCGTCAGCCTGCACGGCCAGTTCGACGCCGAGCACAGCCTGCTGCTGGATAACCGCCAGCACGACGGCAAGGTGGGCGTCGAGTTGCTGCAACCGTTCCTCGACCATGCCACCGGCCTGTGGCTGCTGGTCAATCGTGGCTGGCTGCCGTGGCCTGATCGCCGCACCCCGCCGGTCTTCAGCACTCCCGAACAAACGGTCGACTTGCAGGCGTGGGTCTATGTCGCGCCTGGCGCCACGTTCCAATTGCATGCCGACCCGGCCAGCGCACCGTGGCCGCGACTGGTCACCACCGTCGAGCCAAACAAGCTCTGGGCCGAACTGGGCCGCGGCGGCTTCGCCTACGAACTGAGACAACAAAGCGGCCCCGGCGCCTACCGGACCGATTGGCCGGTCGTGGCCATGGGCCCGGAAAAACACCTCGGCTATGCCGTGCAGTGGTTCGCCATGGCGGCGGCGCTGTTCGGCCTTTTCCTCTATCTCGGATGGCACAACGCAGGGAGACACCATGGGGAACACCATGAATCCAACCAACATGTCTGAGGCACCCACGGCGCGCAGCCGGCGCAAGGGGCGCGTGCAATTGCTGTTGATCGTGCTGGGCGTGATCGGCCCGATGATCCTGGCCACCGGCATGTACAAATTCCAGTTCTGGGTGCCCGACAGCCGCAGCTACCACGGTGAGCTGATCGGTAACGGCCAGACCCGCGCCGAAATCGGCGTGCAGGCCGACGAGCAGCGCTGGCAGATCCTCGTCACCGCGCCGCAAGAGTGCTCGGTGGACTGCCGGCAATTGGTTTACCTGGCCCGGCAGGTGCAAATCGGCCTGGGCCGCGAGGCCGGACGCGCCAGCCATGCCCTGGCGATTGCGCAACCGCTGGACGCCGAATACGACGCCCAACTGCAGCGCGAATACCCGCAATTGCAGCGCTACCCGCTGGACCTGCCGGCGTATCAGAAAGGTGCCCAGGGTTCCGGCGGCGCCCAGCTATGGATTATCGATCCCCACAGCAACCTGGTGCTGCGCTACGACGCCCGGGTCAAGGGCAAGGATTTGCTCAACGACCTGCGGCATCTGCTGAAACTGTCGAACATCGGATAAGGGCATATACATGGCCAAGCCAGGATTTCGCCTCGCGCTGTTTGCCACGCTGCTGGCATTGATTGTCGTACTGTTGGGCGCCTACACCCGCCTGACTCACGCCGGCCTCGGTTGCCCCGATTGGCCCGGTTGCTACGGTTTCATCAGCGTGCCCAAGGGCGAAGCCCAACTGGCCCATGCCGAACTGCATTTTCCCGATGCTCCGGTGGAAGCTCATAAAGGCTGGAACGAGATGGTCCATCGCTATTTCGCTGGAGCCTTGGGGCTGATGATTACCGCGCTGGCCGCCCGGGCCTGGATGAACCGTCGCCGCCCCGGCCAGCCTGTGAAGTTGCCGCTGTTCCTGCTGGCCGTGGTGTTCGCCCAAGCAGCGTTCGGCATGTGGACCGTGACGCTCAAGCTCTGGCCGCAGGTGGTCACCGGGCATTTGCTGGGCGGGTTCGCGACGTTGAGCCTGTTGTTCCTGCTGACGCTGAGGTTGTCTGGCGTACTACCGGCGCTGACCGTGCCCAAGCGCCTGCAACATTGGGCGACGGCCGGGCTGCTGCTGGTGATTGGCCAGATTGCCTTGGGCGGCTGGGTCAGTTCCAATTATGCCGCCGTGGCGTGCATCGACTTTCCCACCTGCCATGGCCAATGGATGCCGCCGGCCGATTTCGCCAATGGCTTTCACCTGACCCAGCACATCGGACCGAACTACCTGGGCGGACAACTGGACAGCGACGCCCGCACCGCCATCCACGTGACTCATCGCATCGGCGCAGTGCTGGTGACGCTCGTGCTGCTGGGGTTGGCCTGGCAACTGAAAACGGTAGGCATGACCCGGCTGGCGGGGCTGGTGCTCACCGCGCTCGCCGCGCAAATCACCTTGGGTATCAGCAACGTCGTGTTTCACTTGCCGCTGCCGGTGGCCGTGGCCCACAACGCCGGGGGCGCAGCGCTATTGCTGACCTTGGTGCTGGTCAACTATCACGCCCGTACCAGCCTGGTCCGGGTCAAGCATCAGGTCCCGCTGCGCTGGCGCTTCAACCCGCATAAACACAGCGTCGGCCCCATCACGATTAAAGGAGCGATGCCATGGCAACCTTGACCGGTGAACGCCACAGCCAGGCGATCTGGCGCGATTACCTGGAGCTGACCAAGCCGAAAGTGGTGGTGCTGATGCTGATCACCTCGCTGGTTGGCATGTTCCTCGCCACCCGTGCCGGCGTGCCGTGGACGGTCTTGGTGTTCGGCAACCTGGGGATTGCGCTGTGCGCCGGTGGCGCGGCGGCGGTCAATCACGTGGTGGACCGGCGCATCGACGCGGTGATGGCTCGCACGCATAAGCGGCCATTGGCCGAGGGCCGGGTTTCGCCGGCCGCCGCGTTGACGTTCGCCATGGCGCTGGCGGTGGCTGGCCAGGCGCTGCTACTGGTTTTCACCAATCCGCTGACCGCCTGGCTGACCCTGGCCTCGCTGCTCGGCTACGCGGTGATCTACACCGGCTTTCTCAAGCGCGCGACGCCGCAGAACATCGTCATCGGCGGCCTCGCCGGCGCGGCGCCACCGCTGCTGGGCTGGGTCGCCGCTACCGGTCATGTCAGCGCCGAACCGTTGCTGCTGGTGTTGATCATCTTCGCCTGGACCCCGCCACACTTCTGGGCGCTGGCGATTCATCGCAAGGAGGAATACGCCAAGGCGGACATCCCGATGCTGCCGGTGACCCACGGCGAGCATTACACCAAAGTGCACATCCTGCTCTACACCCTGGTGCTGCTGGCGGTGAGCCTGATGCCGTTCGTGATCCAGATGAGCGGGTTGATTTACCTCGTGTGCGCCCTGGTATTGGGCGCCAGGTTCCTGCAATGGGCCGTGGTGTTGTACCGTGGCAGTCGGCCGCACGCGGCGATCAACACCTTCAAGTACTCTATCTGGTATTTGTTCCTGCTGTTCATCGCCCTGCTTGTAGATCACTACTTACTGTTGAGCCTATGACTCGAACCCAGAAAACCGTCTTCATCCTTGCGGCCGTGATCGCAGTGATCCTCGGCCTGACCATCAACAAAGTGCTGTCCAGCAAAGGCCAGGGCGACCCGACCGCACTGATCGACGCCGGCATTATCCTGCTGCCGCAAAGCCGCAACCTGCCGGACGTGAAAATGACCGACCAGGACGGCCAGCCGGTGGCGATGGACGGGTTGAAAGACAAATGGAGCCTGCTGTTCTTCGGCTACACCTTCTGCCCCGACATTTGCCCGACCACCCTCGCCCAACTGCGCCAGATCAAGAGCGAGCTACCGCCCGAGGCTGTGGATAAGTTGCAGGTCGTGCTGGTGAGCGTCGACCCGAACCGCGACACCCCCCAGCAACTCAAGCAGTACCTGGGTTACTTCGACCCGCAGTTCAAAGGCCTGACCGCCGCCTCGGTGGAAGACCTGCAGAAACTGGCGAATGCGGTGAGCATCCCGTTCATTCCGGCGGACACCAGCAAACCCAACTACACCGTCGACCACAGCGGCAACCTCGCCGTGATTGGCCCGGACGGCACCCAACGTGGATTTATTCGCGCGCCGTTGAATAATCAGAAGTTGGTGGCGCAGTTGCCGGAGATGCTCAAGCGTAAATAAACGCTGCAACCCCTGTGGCGAGGGCGCTTGCTCCCGCTCGGCTGCGCAGCAGTCGCAAAACCGAACGATGCGGTTTGCCTGAAAAAACGCAGGGGCCTGCTGCGCAGGCCAGCGGGAGCAAGCCCCCTCGCCACAAAAGCTTCTCTGCGCCAGGTCGCTCTACAGACCCTGACTCTGTTCTTAATAGTGGCTTTTACCCACGAAAAACCCCGACGTTTTGCGTCGGGTTTTCGTTGTTTTATTCGGAAGCAGACGAAAGCTCGTAAAACATTCTTAAATTCTGCATGGAACATCCGAAAAACGTTACCGGTAATGTCGTCGCTTCCTTTTACCATCTGTCGCAACTGTCATTTCTTACAGTAGCGAAGAAATTTCGATGGGCATTGAATGGTCTCCCCGAACAAGTAAAAGGAATTATCCAATGGCTCATTCATATCGGATCAAACTACCCGAACACAAACTTTCCAAGGGTGTCTCCGTCAAGGAGATAGTCCTGGACGACTCCATAAATCGAGGCGACCTGCTCAGATTCGAAAACTTTCCCGATTCCACGTACATCGTCACCCAGAAAACCTATGAGGTAAAACCGGACGATACTTATCGAGTAGAGCTTGAGACTGATCTCTACAAGCCCTGACAAGCTGGAACAAGGGGATTTATTTCCAGCAGATAATCCCCTTTTCACTTGTCCCCTTTTCACTTTTTAGATGATTGGCACCTTTGAGATCGACGCAATGTGTTGCGAGAATCATAAAGGCTGTTCACAGACGGTTGGAAAAGAGGATGCGTAGATCCTCGCCAGCCAGCACGTCAGTCGGCTTGACTCCCAGTAGCTTGCGGCAACTGTTGCTGAAGTGGGCTGAGTCGCTGAACCCCGCCATCTGCGCGGCTTCGGTGAGCGATAGCCCCTGGCTGACAAAACCGACCAGCGCGCGCAGACGCAGCCACACCCGGTAGCGCCTCAGCGGCAGCCCCATGGCCTGGTTGAACAGTGCAGAAAGGCGGCTTGGCGACAAACAAACGAGGGCCGACAGTTCCTGGGTGGTGAAATTGCGCTGGGGCTGCGCCTGCATCGCATCCAGCACCTTGAGTACCCGTGGGTCTGCGTGGTTCGACTCGCCCGTATCGGGCAGCAAGCGCATGGCGATTTGCCCGAGAAGGGCTTCGCCTTCCTGCACATCGCGGCCCGTCAACCCGTTGAGTTCCGTCAGCCAGTTGCCAGCGCTCGGCCCGGGATCGCTCAAGTGCTCGGTAGATAGGTTGTAACGCAGCAGCAACTGCTGGTAAAGGCGGCTCTGTTTCTCAAAAAACAACACCGCCACAGGTTGCCCGGCAAACGCCAAAGCATGCTCGACACCTGCTGGCACGAATAACTGATCGTAACGCTGCCATGGGCTTGCGTCGGTACCTCGTGCCTGAATAGGCGCCTGTAACCCCACGCATAGAGCGCTGGCGCTATGTCGATGGAGGCTGATGTCGGGTAGCGGCCCGACATACAGGGTCAGCTGATTGCCCAAGATCAAAAAATTCTGCACGGCGTCCTCAAGTCAGTTGGTTCTTACAAGTCGCTCGCCCTGGCTGCCACTACATTGGCCGAAACTCCACAGCACTTGAGGCAGCACAATGAATGCATACGCCAGCGGCTTTCTTGCCGCACCGCATCAGTTCATCAGTATCGAAGGGCTGCGTTTTGGTTATCGCGACTATGGAACAGGTCCGGTACTGCTGATGCTGCACGGCTGGCCACTTAATGGCGATACCTTTGCGCCGTTGGTCGATGCGCTTGCCTCAGGCTTTCGTTGCATTGTGCCGGATCTCCCTGGCGCAGGCATGACAGCCTGGTCAACAGAACATGATCTGAGCCCCGCCGGCCAGGCGCGTCTGCTCCAGGGTTTACTTGCGGCCCTGGGCATTGCGCAGGGCTATAGCCTGTTGGGTAATGACAGCGGCGGTATCGCCGCCCGCTACCTTGCACTTTGGGACGCCAGCCGCGTGGCCAAGTTGATTCTGCTCAATAGTGAAATACCTGGGCATCGCGCACCCAACCAGCGTCTTTACAAACAACTGGCGCGTTGTTTACCGGGATATGGCGCGCTTGCTCGCATCCAGCTAAGAAGTGCTGCCTATCTGTGTTCGAAGCGGGGGTTTGGCGGAACGCTCTACGATCACCAGCACTTGCTCGGCAGCTTTCATCGGCGCTTTATCGCGCCGCTGATCCAGTCCGCGCAGAGCATGGAGCAAGCCCGGTGCGCCTTTATCGCAGTGCTCGATTGGCCGCAGCTCGATGCCTTGAGCCGTCTTCATGGCCAGATCGAGGCACAGACCTTACTGATCTGGGGGCGGCAGGACGATACCTTTCCTGAGCCGTATGCCATTGAGATGAGCCGAAGCTTTGGCAACCTTGCCGGCTTTATCAGCATCGACAAGGCCAAGTTGTATGTTCATGAAGACCAACCAGAGCAGGTGATTCAACACCTCAAGGCCTTTCTGCTGGCAAAGCAGGAGTAGGGTGGAGTGATATGAATTCGCAGGAGCGAAGAATGCAAGCTCCCTCGCCATGGAGGGTCGGGTGTCCCCGCTTCAGTCTCGATATTTCCAAGCCTTCCTCAAATGAATACTTAAAAATCGATAGTCCCCGAAAATTTCACCAACCGCGGATCACCCTGCGAAAGGTAGCCGCCGTTTGCCGAAGCCCAATAGTTCTTGTCGGTAATATTTTCCACGTTGACGCGCAACGTCAGGTCTTTCTCGACGAACTTCATTTTATAACGTGCACCCGCGTCGAAACGGTTCCAGGTAGGCAAGCTCAGGTTGTTGGCCTGATCAGCGTACTGCCCGCCAGTGCGCAACATCCTTGCGCTCAGAGCGGCCCCTTCGATACCCGGGATATCCCAATCCACGCTGGCATTGAGCTGGAACGTTGGCACGCCAACGGCGTGGTTGCCATCGTTGAGGCCGCCAGCGGTATTTTTGAGTTCCGACGTCATGCGGGTACCGCCGGCCATTAGCCGGAGGCCTTCGATTGGCTCGCCGAAAACGCTGATCTCCAGCCCTTTGTTGACCTGCTCACCATCACGCACATAGAGGTTCTGCGCGTTGTCGACGTAACCATCGACAGGTTTCTCGATGCGGAAAACACCCAAGTTGGCACCGAAGGTTTGCATGTCCAGCTTGATGCCCGCTTCCAACTGTTTTGTGCGGCCAGGGGGAAAGGCTTCGCCCAGGTTCGTGATGCCGCTACCGGACGCCACCGGTCCATTTGCAAGGCCCTCGATCCTGTTGGCGTAGAGCGACACGCTCTCCACAGGCTTGTAGACGATGCCGTAGACGGGCGTGGTAATGGCTTTATCGTTGATAGTGCTACGACTGCCATCGTTTGCTGGATTGGCTACACCGTTTGAAGTGGTGCCGTCGTACTTATAGTTTTCGACACGCAACTGCTGACGACGGACACCATAAGTGACCAGCAACTTGTCATCGAACAAGCCCAACGTGTCGGAGATCGCCAGGCTACGGTTGCGGATTTTGCCGGTCACCCCGGGATCGCCCATTTCACCGCCAGTACGGGACACCGCAGTCGGCTTGGGAACCTGTGGGGTGTTGTAGAGATTGCTGTTCCCAGTGACGGAACGATAGAAGGTGTAGGCGTTTTCCTGCTGGGTCCAGATCGTTGAGCCGCCGATCGCAACCTGATGGGAAACAGGGCCCGTGTTGAAGCGCCCGTTCAACCCGCCACTGAACGATGTGTTGTCTTCATTGTGGGGAATTTCCGAGCCACCGATCGTCGCGACACCGTTATTGCCGACCAGTGTTGGTGTGGCGTAGACCCCGGTTTCTCGGGTGTGCTTTACACCCCCAGCCAGGTAGGCGGTCCAGTTTTCGTTCAGGTCCCAATCGCCACGAACCATGCCGAAGGTGTCTTCGGTTTCGGAGTAAGTCCAGTTCTGGCCAAAATTGTGGCTCGCGTGCGGAGCCGTGGGAAGGCGGGTGGCGCTGCCGATATTCACAGAGTTACGCAGGCCGTTGATACGCTGTTTCTGATAGCCGAAATCGGTGGAAATGCGGAAGTCATCGCCTCGATAGTCCAAGCCCGCCACGAACAACTTGGTGCGCTGATCCTGGTTATCGATCGCTGTTTCGCCTTCGCGCTGGCTCAGATTCAACCGGGCGCCAAAGCGGTTATCCTCGCCGAATCGCTGTCCGATATCCAAATGCTCGCCAATGCGGCCGTCGGTGCTGATGTCCTGGGTATAGCGACGAGTCGGGACATCCTCTGCGCGTTTGGGCTGCAAGTTGACGCCGCCCCCAAGCCCCGAGCCCGTCGGACTGACACCGTTGATAAACGCGTTGGGGCCCTTGAACACCTCGACACGCTCGATCGCATCCGTCGACAGGATTTGGCGGGGTAAAACCCCATACAACCCGTTGTATGAAATGTCGTCGCTGGCAAGCGGCAGGCCTCGAATCACGAACACCTGGGATTGGTTACCAAACCCATAGGATTGACGCACCGACGGATCATTGAGCAGCACATCACCCACGTCTTCCGCTTGCTGATCTTCAATCAGCTGCGAGGTGTAACTGGTCATCACGAACGGGACATCCATGTTGTCCTGATTGCCCAACACCCCCATCTGACCTCCCCTCGCCACCTGACCTCCAGCATAGGGCGTGGGTAGCGTGTTGGAATTGGGTTTGGCCGCACTGGCAGTAACGTCGGTTACGCCCAATTCAATAGGCTCTGCCGCCTGGGCAAGAAAACTGACCGAGCAGCACGCAGCAAGCAACGTAAGACGAGATGGAAATAGCATGGAGTGAGTACCTGCGGGGAAACGGGGAGCCAATGCAGGCAATGCTAATGATTCGCAGATAGATTATCTATACCAATGGGCGCGCTGCCATAAAGATTTGGAAAGCGGTCCAGTCAGCCCAGACAGTACCCGTGGCGAGGGAGCTTGCTCCCGCTCGGCTGCGCAGCAGTCGCAAAACAGGGCGATGCGGTTTGCCTGGAGATTATCTCAACGAAAAAACCCGACGTTTTGCGCCGGGTTTTTGGTTCTTCTCGAAGGCCCGCTTTAACTGATCACCCCTTGGAACTGGCCTGGGCCGCTTCAATGATCAGCTCCGCCACTTTCCCCGGGTTCGACGTCATCACCACATGGGAGGCGCCCTGGACGGTGACGGTCTTTTTCGAACCTGCGCGTTCGGCCATGAACTTCAGGGCCGCCTCGGGGATGTTTTTGTCCGCCGAGCCGTAGATGAACCAGGACGGCAGTTTTTTCCAGGCCGGGTCGCCCGACGCTTCTTTTAATGCTGCCTCGCTGATTGGGCGTTGCGTGGCGGCCATCAGCGCAGCGTCTGCCGCTGGAACGTCGGCGGCAAACTGTTGGCCGAATTTGTCCTGCTGGATGTAGAGATCCTTATTGCCGTCGTCCAACTGTACCGGAGCGGCCAAGGTTGGCCCAAGGGTGCCGCCGGGGTAGCGACCGGACAGTTCGATAGCGGTTTCGCCTTTGTCCGGCGCGAAGGCCGCGACGTAGACAAGCGCCTTGACCCTGGGGTTGTTGTGCACCGCGTTAGTGATCACGGCTCCGCCGTAGGAGTGACCCACCAGGATCACCGGGCCGGCGGTGTGCTCGACGATATCGGCGACATAATCGGCGTCCTGCTTGACTCCGCGCAGCGGGTTGGCGGCTGCCACGACCGGATAACCTTGGTTCAACAACTGGGCGGCAACGCCATTCCAACTCGACGATTCGGCGAATGCGCCATGGACCAGCACGATGGTCGGTTTGGCGGCGTCGGGTTGCGCGGCGGTTGCGCTATTCAGGGTTGTCAGCGCCAACGCAGCGGTAATGGTGACGGCCAACAGCGATTTGATATTGAGCATGATCATTCCTTTTTACATTGATTAGAGGGGTGACGCTGCAGCGATGGATTCACTTGGCCAGGAAATCCAACAGATCCTGATTGAGGCGGTCCTTGTGGGTGTCAGTCAGGCCGTGCGGCGCGCCCGGATAGACGATCAACTCGGCGTTCTGCACCAGCCTGGCGGCGGCATGGGCGGAGGCGTCGATCGGGACGATCTGGTCATCGTCGCCATGCACGATCAGTGTCGGCACATCGAACGCAGCCAAGTCGGCGCGAAAGTCCGTCGCCGAGAACGCCGCGATGCAGTCATAGGTGTTTTTGTGGCCCGCTTGCATACCCTGCACCCAGAACGAATCGATCAACCCTTGGGAGACGTTCGCCCCGTCGCGGTTGAAGCCGAAGAACGGGCCAGACGCGATGTCGCGATACAGCTGCGAGCGGTTGTCCAGCGAGGCCCTGCGCAGGCCGTCGAACACTTCGATCGGCAAGCCGCCTGGGTAGTCTTCAGTCTTGAGCATCATCGGTGGAACGGCGCTGATCAGTGCGGCCTTCTTCACCCGATCGGTCCCGTGGCGGCCGATGTAGCGGGTGATTTCGCCACCCCCGGTCGAGAAACCCACCAGGGTGACATCGTTAAGATCCAGGGTGTTGATCACAGCGGCCAGGTCGTCGGCATAGTGATCCATGTCGTTACCCTCCCACGGCTGGCTGGAACGACCATGGCCGCGGCGGTCGTGGGCGATCACCCGATAGCCTTGGTCCGCCAGGAACAACATCTGTGATTCCCAGCTATCGGAATTCAGCGGCCAGCCATGGCTGAAAGTGACGACTGGCCCATCTTTCGGACCCCAGTCCTTGTAATAGAGCTGTACGCCGTCCTGGGTGGTGATATAGCTGCCGGCCTGGGCTTGGTTGGCGGCTTGAGCGCGGTTGGACTGGGTATTCATGGCAAGATCTCCTTAGGTCAGGGCTCGCCATTCGGGGGATCCGATGGCGAGTTGATAGGGAGAATTCTTGCAGCGGCATGTATACCGGAAATGTTCGACACCCGGCCGTTATGCGTTCTTTTGAGTCTGTAGATGCGCTGGATACAGTGGCTTACAAATGCATCCGAATGAATCGAAAAACAAAGGCTGCACTTGACGTGCAGCCAGCGTGGCCTACCGATCGATGCCGAAGTCGAGGGTCACGCAAAGACCGCCGCCGTCGCGGTTGCGCAGGCTCAGTGAACCACCAATGGCGACGGCCAACTGCTGAGCGATGGCCAGGCCCAGGCCGGTGCCGCCCGTGTTGCGGTTGCGTGAGCTTTCCACCCGATAGAACGGCTTGACCACCTCGGCCAGGACCTCCTCCGGGATGCCCGGGCCTCGGTCAAGCACACTGATCGAAACGCCAGCGTTCGTATCGCCGCTGATTTCCACCTCGGCGGTGCCGGCGTACTTCAGCGCGTTATCCACCAGATTCACCAGAACACGCCGCAGGGCATGGGGCCTTGTCTCGATCACCGCGCCGTTCTGGCCGCGCAGGCTGACCTCGTGACCAGTGTCCTGATAGTCGCACACCAGGCTGTCGAGAAAGGAGTCCAGGCTGATGCGGCAACTGGTCTCGGTCGCACCATGGACGCTGCGCGCATAAGCGACGCCCTCACGCACCAGATGCTCGATTTCGCTCAGGTCGTTGCCCAGTTTGTCTTTCTCGACCGAGTCGTCCATGAACTCGGCGCGCAGCTTCATGCGCGTGATGGGCGTCTGCAAGTCATGGGAAATGGCCGCCAGCAATTGCATGCGCTCTTTCAGGTAAGCGGCAATGCGCGCCTGCATGCTGTTGAACGCCCGGGCGGCGTAGGCCACTTCCCGTGGACCGGTTTCATCCAACTGCACCGGATGGGCGTTCGGGTCGAGGTTCTCGACCGCCTCGGCCAGGCGACTGAGCGGGCGTATCGCGATCCGCACGGCAAGCCAGGTGCAGCCGATCATCAACAGCAACTGACCGGCCAAGGCAAAGGGCAACCAGGGCGACAACGGCCTGACCGAGGGGCGCACATCGATGGTCACCGGGCTGCCGTCAGCCAGTCGCACCTGGGCTTGGAAATGCTGGCGTGGTCCCGGGATTTCGACAACCGTCAGGTCATAGTTGCGACCCAGCGAGACTTGAAGGGATTGCGCCGCCGTCGCCGCGAGATCGTTCGAGGTGAGTGGAATGCCAGGATCATGTTCGCGCAGCAAATAGTCATAGTTGCGACGCTGCAAACGTTTGGTCCAGGCCGGGCGCTCGTCGGCAGGCAGACGATCGAGGATGGCGATGGAGGTCGCCGTGTCGTGTTCGAAATTGCCCAACATGGCCGTCTTGGTGCTTTCGTAGCGTTCGTAGTACTGGGCTGCGAAGGTCAGGGCCTGGGCGAGTATCAGGCCGACCAGGAACACCAGCCACAGCCGCGAGGCCAGCGTGCGGGGCCACTGCAACGCGAGTTTCATGCCTGCTCCTCAAGCATTTCGACTGCAAAGGTAAAGACGTAGCCTTCATTGCGCACCGTCTTCAAGTAGAGGGGTTCGCGGGCGTCATCCAGCAAGCGCTGACGCACGCGGCTCACGAGCAGGTCGATGGAGCGGTCGAAGATGTCCGCGTCACGGCCCTGCGTCAGGTTGAGCAACTGGTCGCGGCTCAGTACCCGCTGGGGATGATCGAGAAATACCCGCAGCAGCCGGTACTCGGCGCCGCTCAGCGAGACCAGCGTGTCGTCTTCATCGAGCAGATGGCGGGCGGTGGTGTCGAGGCGCCAGCGGCCGAACTTGAGCAGGCGGCCGCTTTCGGAAACAACAAAATTGGGCGGCAGCATGCGGGTACGCCGCAGCACCGCGTTGATGCGCGCGAGCAGCTCCCGGGCCGCGAAGGGTTTGGCCAGATAGTCGTCGGCGCCCATTTCCAGGCCAATGATGCGGTCGGTCTCGTCGCTGCGAGCCGTCAGCATCAGCACGGGAGTTGCCTTATGCTTTCCGGCGCGCAGTTCGCGGCACAGCAGCAGCCCGTCATCCCCCGGCATCATGATGTCGAGCACGATCAGATCCACCTGATTGGCTTCGAGAAACGCCCGCATCTGACGGCCATCGGCGACCACGGTGGTGCGCAGACCATTCTTTATCAGATAGTTGCCGACCAGCTCCCTGATCTCCCGATCATCATCCACGATCAATACGTGATCGACATGTTCCATGCCCTGCTCTCCGAAATGCGCGCATCGATTGCGCAGTGTGACGATGCCGTGTTGCCGGTTGGCGACGCACCGTGCGTTCAGCTTATCCAGCCCTGAATCAAGCCAGAGCCAAGCAAAACAGTGGCGATTGTATCGATCTGTATCGCAATTCACCTCAGATACGTACGCATCCAACCACGGTGTTTTTCGACACAGCCGAGATACCGTACGGGCTTTAAATGAGCGCCATCGAACTCATTGAAGGGAAACGACCATGAACTTGAAAACCATCGCCACTGCTTGCCTGTTCACCGCTCTGAGCGCCGGCGCATTACCCGCCATGGCCCAAGACAAAGCGGCCAGCGAAACCTACGCCTACGGCACTCACCTGGACATCGACAAAGTGATCTCGCTGACGGAAGACAGTGGCCAGACCTGCGGGTTGGTGAATGCGCGGATCATCTACCTTGATTCGATGGGTGAGCGGAAAGCGCTGACGTATCTCAAGCACGCGGCCAACTGCAACAATGAAGGGGGCTGAGGGGGGGTCGGGGGAGGGCGACCAGAAGCTGCTCGTTGCCAGAAGCCAAAACCGGCCCAAAAGCGATTATCTGATGCCTACCAAGTCGGGTTAATCGATTCGCTCATACCGAAATGATGAAAAGGCCTTCGCTGTTCGTTGGGGCGCGAGCAGGTTTGTTCGGCTGCAAAGCCAGGATACTTGTGTCGTCCTCTACTTTTTGCAGAGCAACACCCAGTTGTTGATGTTCGTACCAGTAACCATCGCTGCAAAGGACCAGACTGGCATCCGCGGGAAAGGGAATATTCTGGCATTCCGGAACGTAGAAGCGCTTTGCATTCAAAGAGCGGGTCAGCATATGGCGGTACTGCGAAGCCTCCGCGTATGAGGCCGGCCAAATGGGCTGCTGGCTCAGATCATGCGGACGGGTCAGCCAATCGATATGACCGCTGCTCTGGCGGATGCCGGCCCGGCAATCTCCCACGTGCAGGAGATACAGGTGCTGCAGCCGCAGGTCGATAAGCGCGCAGCAGTAGCTGGCGACGGCATGCAGGTGCTGATGGCGCAGCTTATGCTGTTCGACGCGCATCACATCGAGCAGGCTGGCCGTACTCGGCGGCTCGTTGGCGACAAGTGCGTTTCTGACAATGATTTTGGCCCAGTGTCGCGCCAGGGCCTGACCCTCACCTCTCTCGGCTGCATCCACCAGCATTGCCAGCAGGAAGTGACCTTTTTGACCGACAGCGGCGGCATCATTGTTGCTTTGTGTCCGCCATCCTTGGCGGCTGCTCCAGTCAATTTGCGTCAAGGACGGACTCCGGCCAGTGACTCCAGACGTTCGAACAACAAATTTTCGCGATCTGAATCGCCTCTAGATTGGGCGCTTACCGCATACTCGAAATTGTTATCGTCCAGCAGCTTGGCGACTTCGTGGCTTATGTAAGTGCTGACCTCAACCTTGGCGCTCTGAATTTCGTCCAACAACTCGGATCGCCCGTCGACCAAGTGGAGAATGTCCTCAATGTCTCGGCTGGTTAGCGCATCGCCACGGCCACGGCCTTTCCAAGCCTCCAGTTTGGTGGCTACAAAGTAGACGGGGCTGACCAGATTGATGGTGGTTTCCGCATCCAGCTCGTATGGCGTTGCAGTGGCCATGGCGTCTTTGTACCAACGATTGCTGAATCCGAGGGTGTCGTCGTCTGGCATGAAATCGACGCGCAACTCGCCCAGCTTCATAGCGCAGATCGGTAGGTCATCCCCCTCGTCGTTCGGGCTGAGCCGAAAGCCTCGCAGGGAAAGCTGTTCTTGTAGGCGGACGAAGCCTATCGCCCCCATAACATGCACGATCAGATCGACATCTTCCGTACTTCGGACCTGCTCGCGGGTGAAGTCATCGGTCAACAGCAGACCGGTGGTACAACCACCAACAAAGGTCATCTGCTGGCACATATCGGGCCCAAGGGCCTTGGCAACCTCTTTAAGCATGTCTCGCAGGACATTGAATACGGTCATCGAAACTCCAAGCGCTCTTGCAGGTTTTTTGCTGCCAGATTGCTTTCGCGTGGCTGGCCGAGGCGTACTGCGTCGACCAAGGCGAGTAGCGCGTACATTTCCGGGTCCCTTCTCGCCGCGTCGGGCGCTGTCTTGAACAGCGGTTCAACCTTCATGCCCATGGTGTTGCCGCGTGCGTATGACCAAACCAGCGGGTGCTCTCCAGCGCTGAGAAGCTGATTGGCCAGCACAGGGGCGGCAAAGCTGGTCGAAATGCCACGAGTCAGTTCGCTGGGGCGAACAGGAAAAACGTATTTCACACCGTAAACGATGAACTCCAGCAGCGCTTTAGTATTGACCCTAGGAACATTTAGCTTGCGGTCGTTCCTGGTCAGACCGATGTCCATACAGTGTTGGAGCGAGCGGTTTATCTGAGTCTTGCTGATGCCAGTCTGCATCTCCAGAGAGCGGGCCGTATAGCGTGAAAGGCTGATGATTCCGACATCCGGATCCAGCTCTTCTTCCGTTGCTCCCAAAGGATCCTCTTCAAGGCTCCTCCAGTCTTTCCAGTCATGCGGCCAGGCAGCCATAGCCTTCCCGCGCAATTCGTGTCGTTGCAGACAAATTAATTTGAGGAGTACGCCAATGTCTTGACCTTTCATGTTTACCTCGAACCATCTGTCCCAGATCCCGGGACTCGGGACAATTAGTTCATGTATTCATTTGGGAAGCAAGACGGTTTCTGAAAAAAGCACTTCATTGCCTATCCAAGTCAGAAGCTCTCCTGCAAGGGCTGCGCGCGCAGTTGCGGTGAGGATGAGATTGGCTGGCCCGTCTGACGCTAGCGGTGGGTGCGTTTGCAAACCAAGCGACGTTCGATTTTTTGCAAAGCGGGGCGCATGTGGCAGCAGTCGAGCTGTTGCTTCATAGCGCCTTGGACCGCCCGGAAAGCGGCCCAAGGCAAGGAATGATCTTTACACCAGCGAGCCAGCCACGCCGATCAATTGATAGAGCTCTTCTTCCGAAGGCTCGGTGAAGATGATGTTCAAGTTACGGTAACCGGAGTGGTCCCCTACCAGGCTCAACTCGAATCGAGCCCCGGAGGCGTCGGCTTCGTAGCTCTTCAAGTAAGTCAGGTTCTTGGCTTCATTGAAAATCACGTCCAACGTGCCGTTGTAACCGTTCCCCAGTCGGGAAAAGCCCAAGGCGGACAAATCGATCGTGTCTTCACCCACCGTATAGTCCATCAGGCGATCAGTATGGTTTTCGGTGGCGGTACGGTAGCTGTCGCTCAGGGCATCGAAGCGGAACACATCGTTATTGCCGCCACCCGCCAATAGGTCCCGGCCCGCTCCGCCAACCAATACATCATTACCGAGCGCTCCATAAAGGCGATCGTCGCCCGCGAGCCCTTCGATGATTTCGCCTCGAGCGTTGCCTTGTAAACGATCGGTCTCTTCGGTGCCCATCAACCTGGCTTGCTGGAACAGGAGGTTGGTTTCATTCAGCGCTTGGCCCAAGTTACCGTCGAAGACCACTTCGAAGCGTTCCCCATCGGCATTGGCCTCAAAACTTTTGAGGTAGGTCCGCGTCCCGCTTTCATTGACGCGTATCGCCAGTGTTCCGTCATAGCCATTGCCCAGCCCGAGGAAGCCCAGGGAGGAAAGGTCCAGCGTATCGCTGCTGGGGTCGAAGTCGGTGATTCGGTTGCTATGGGCCGCGGTTGCGGTTCGGTAACTGTCTGCGACTGATTGGTAATGGAACGTATCGGCCCCGGCCCCGCCCGTCAGCAGGTCACGACCTTGCTGGCCATCGAGCAGATCGTTGCCGGCCCCGCCAGAGATCGCATCGTCGAACGAGTCGGTACCGAGCAAGAAGTCATCATCGCGGCCACCATCAAGGTGGTAATAGCCGTCGTCGGGATTGCCGAAGCTATGGTCCAGGCGACCGTCGGGGTTCAACTGAACCAAGGCGGCCAGATAGCCGTCCGCGCTCGTACCTTGGGTTCCGCCTATCAATAGCTTGCCGTTGGCCAGCACGATCATGTCGGTGACTGCGAAAGGAGCGCTTTGCGAGCCCCAACGTACCTGGCCCTGATCACCGAAACTTGTGTCGAGCGAGCCGTCGGTGTTGAGTCGGATGACGCTCGCCACGCCGCCCAAGGCGCCCGCCAGCAGGATTTTTCCGTCATCCTGGATGACGAGCGCGTCGGCGTGAACATTCAGGGCCAGGCTGCCGCCGTTCGCAAAGCTGCTGTCCAGAGTGCCGTCGGGGTTGAGGCGAGTCAGGGTAGCTTGCCCCGTGACCAAAACCTTCCCGTCTGCCTGCAGCGAAACGTCGATCGTGCGGCTGGGGTGAATGCCGACGGACGCTGGCAGGTGCAGGACCCCAGCCTCTCCAAAAGACGAAACCAAGGTCCCCGTCGCGTCGAAGCGGGCGATATAGATCTCCCCAGAGGGATACGCGGCGCTGGCGAAAAAGCTGCCGTCGCGTTGCACGGAGAACGACGCTTGCTGGCCTAGATCTTCATTCCAGTAGAAAGGCACTGTCGCAGCGCCGCCGTTGCCGAAAGCCGTATCGAGGCTGCCGTCAGCCAAGTTACGACTGATGCCCGACACCCAGGCGTCGCCCACTTTCACGTAGCGCGCCACCAGGTAACCCCCTCCCGGCTGCACGGCGCCATTACCGCCGTCCTCGATATCGAGCGCCACCGGGAGCAGGGATTTACCGTCTCCACTGTAGCTGCGGTCCAGGCTACCGTCGGCACTGAACCGGACCAGGCTGGCGGTGAAACCCGAATCCTCTTCGCCCCCCAGCCCCAGGCGACTATAAGCGCCAAGCCAGATAGCACCGTCCGGATCGACCGTGATACCCGCGATCTTGTCCGAGCCCCATAAGGTCGTGGCGACCATGCCCGTGTTCCGCGCAGCTGAAGCGGCGGGCGAAATGCTCTGGCTCATGTCCATGCCTCCGATAGGTATCTGGGGGAAAAACTATAGACATGGCTTGGTCAGGCTGCCACTTAACGGAACGAAGGGAGGTTCTTGAAGCGTCTTTATCAGTTATGCCCGTGATTGACTGTTTGGGAGTTGGACCGCTATCGCGAGCAAGCCCCGGATCCAGGCAGAACAAGCCGCCAGCAGCGCCAAAAAGACTCCCTCCTACAACCCCCGCCTACAACCTCCATCAAGCTACGCATCCTTGCGCCTTTGCCTACAACTACGCCAGAATCCGCCCGCTTGTGCGCCTTGTTTCTGGGTTCTATTGTCGTCCTGCCACTGCTCATCAGTGGTCGGGTTTAGTAGCCCGGTTAAGGATACGGTCGCATGAGTCTCATCAGTCGGGCATTGCCTGCACTCGATGGTGGCTGTGCGCATGGCGCCTTCGGGCGCGCCGGGTTTTCCGTTTTCCTACCGGTCTACTAACTTGCGCACAGCTGCCTCCCCTTTCGTTTAGTAGCGAGACGGTAGCGGCCTACTAACAAAGGAAACGTGAAAATGTTCAAAGCAACTCCAAATCCTCCAGATGCAGGCCCCACCCCACAATCCGCAAAATCCAAAGCCAAGCAGCAAGACGAAACCACCAAACGCGTGCTCGATCACTACTTGCGGCCGAAACCGGATAAATCCAAAGACGACCCTAAACCGGGGCAGCTGTACGCCGTCGTGAAAGGCCTCGATAACGAATGCCTACTCGCCAACCTCAGTGAGACGCTGGCTTCGGCTGATGCGATGGTGAGTGACCTGGCGTTTGATCTGGAAGGATCGAGGCGTCATGTGGCGCAGGGGATTCAGCAGTTGATTGAGTTGAGTTCGCTGCTGGCGAATCGGGTGTTGGATAATGTGGAGCCGCGGCAGTAGGTATATTTTTCCAATAAAAAACCCGGCGTTCTGCGCCGGGTTTCTTTTTGCCTCCGCCCTCCGAGAGCGACCGAAAACGGCCATTAGATGCCCTTCCCTAGCACTTAGATTGGTTCCCCTCTCAATCTGTCCGTCCGTTTTCCCGATTTTCTGCAGAACTAATTAGCCTTCATCGACCCTTGTCCGCCAGCCCTCCTAAGAACCCCTGCATCACATCGATTTCACCGTATTTGGCGCTCTAGAAATTGCTGTCCTCAACAATAATTTTTAGAGACGGGAACCCACTCAGCGAGAACATCCATGAAAGCGAATCACCTAGTGCCCTCACAGCATTCAGCCCGCCATCTGAATGTAGCTCGGCCGTAATGGTCAGGTTGACTAGCTTCTTTGGTAACTCGCGACCAGGCCCAGCAAGAGGCGCCATCGACAGCAGGTATGCAGCTTTGGCCACCTCCTCCAAAAAGGAGTAGACCAGCCCCGTACCACGACTGCTATTGGCGAGATACACCGCATCTAGCGTGACAGTGAGACAGATTTCGTCAGAGAACTCCATGCCGGAGAAACCCAGCACAGCAATGCCGGCCAGCGAACCTTTGGTCCACAGCTCATAGCAAGGACGACCGAGAAAATTCGAAGGCTGCAGCAAATCCCCTACTGGCCTTTTCCTACGAAAAAGCCCTTTGATCTGCTGGTCAGTGGCGAGGCGGTAAGTGACCTGATAAAGCTGATCGCGCCCTGAGTCCAGGAGGTGCGCACTGGCGGCCAAGCTGCGGGGCTCAGGCTCCGGGAAGACGAGATCACTGCCCTCATCCTCCAACTCTTCAGCTATGTCCGGAGAGGGAACGTCCATTTCTCATCCTTGGCTATCGACAAAAAAATCAGGCTGGTAAGGGGCATCGACACCCTGTATAGGCTGGAGACCCGCATGCTGTTATTTATAGGGATGGGGAGTCAACCCAGTGTGCCCTTCTGGCCGATAGCTGCCAGAGTCAGAGGCTTCTTAGCTGCACGATGTGAGTCGCATGAGCGTCTTGAGTTCGTGTGAAGCCGCAGCGCAGGTAAAAAGTGCTTCCCTCAAAAGTGTCGGTGTAAAGACGCACACTTTCAAAGTGCAAAGCGGCGTGGGCAAGCAAGGCGCTAACCAGTCGCCTGCCAATCTGTTGCCCCCGTGACGCAGGAGTCACATAAACACGCCGCAGCCTTCCTGTGCGGGTATGCGTGAACGGATCAACAGACAGAGCTCCAACGCCCACCAGTTGCCGGTCTAGATACGCTGCCATTAGGCATTCGCCTGGCGCATCGAAGCAATTGGTGCCTGAATACCATTCCGAAGTCAGCCGGGTGATAAACATGAAACCTTCTGCCACAGCCTCTTTCTCAAGGGCAGAAATTTGTGACGGCATGTGCGTAACCCGTTGAATCTCCATTGGCGGTCAGTCCTCCCTGATTGGGTACGAAGCTTCTGAGTTGCTAGGGATCTTGATGTGCGGACCGTGCGCACGCAAGCGGCAGCTATCGACCCAAAGCGGACATTACTAAGGCGCGCGTCGAGATTCGTGCCTCAGCCGTTCCGGTTTCGAGCTATTGCGTTGCTTGCGACAAAGCATGAATGACATCCGCGACCATCTTTTCGGCACTGTTCATCCCGTCAATCCGTAAGACCGGAGCGTTCTGCGTTGATAGCCAGGCCTCGTGCCACGCCAGGTTGCGTCCTGAAAAGTTCGGATCGTCATACTGCGAAGCCCATTCCCGAAAGGCCACATGTATCTCATGCATGTCACCACCCAGTGCTATCCGATCTCCAAAGCGTTCCTTTTCACGTACGGCCAGCCGGTCAAGGCGAACGGGCGTTGGTGTTACAACGAACACAATCATATCGACATGGGTAATCAGCGCTTCTCCCCACCCCATACAAGAACCGGTTAGCACCCAATCGTCGTCACCGAACTTTTGCTGGATCAATGACACGCGGTCACTGGGAGGTCGCTTGGTCGTAAAAGGAGGGTTAGTGGGCATCCAGAAATAATCATCGACATCGACCTGTCGTACACCGAGCAGAGTTGCGACGTGTTGACCCAACGTGGTCACGCCCGCGCACGAAGCACCTGTAATGTAAATCCGCAATTTTTCCTCCATGAATACAAGTCGGTTTCGAGGCAGGCAAGATATCTCATGCACGGTCAGGCCTCACTTTTTTCTGAGCTGTGAATGACCGCTTCTGGCCGTTTTCCGCCGGTCGCGAGAGGCAGAAAACGACCCAAAGCAGTCATTTGGCGAAACTTTAGACCGACGTGTATGGACCGGAGAGCAGTCAGCTCCCCTCACGCAGAACTTGCATGAGCTGCTCAACGACGACGGCTTCGACGGAGCCTTCACTGGACCCCGCCTCAAAAACAGCACAACAAGCCGATGCGTCGCCGTCGCAGAGATGGTAGACGGCAATGACGCTGCTCGGCCCGCAGCCAGTGTGCCCGCATAGTGAATACCCTCCATCAATCGCCCCCTGCGTCACGCCTAGGCCATAGCCCGGCGTGAGCCAAGGGCGACCGGAAATCGAGCCGCCCAATGCTCGCGCTCTCTGCATTTCCTGAAGCAAGCCCGTGGAGAGCAGGTCCGCACAGAAGAGTCGATCCAGAAATAACGCTGCTTGCGAAATGTGGCCGATCAACAAACCGTGGTAAACCCAGGCGGGATCATAATTTGAGGAACTTCCAAGGTGGGTCGTTTGTAAGTCTGCTCGCGTTTTTGCAAAGCGAACGCTCGATAAGCCCAGAGGAGAAAGTGTGCGTTGAATTACCGCTTCATCAAGCTTCATCTCAGTCAGCCGTTCAATTAGCCTGCCGACAAGCAGGTAGCCGACATTCGAGTAACGCCAACCGTTTCCGGGAGTGTATCGGAGTCGAGCACCGTCAAGGCGTTGCATCATTTCATCGGCTGGCCAGGCTGGCTCACTGTTTTTAACGGCGGTGTGATACTCCGCAAGTTCTCCGTAATCAGCCAGACCGGCCTCATGCCGCAGTAACTGGCGTAGCGTAAAAGGCTGATCAAGAACGGGGTCATCCAATCCGACCAGCCCGTCACGCACCAACGATAGGGCCGTAGCAGCCAAGACTGTTTTCGTGAAACTCCACCACGGGACCATCAGTTCTGAGAGATCAGTCGCTTGTAGCTGACCATTTGAAACGAGTGAACTGAGCATTGGCTTCCTTGGAGTCTTAAGCAGATCGGCAGCTTGACAAGATACCTCAATCATTCTTCTTCGCCAGAGGCAAAAGTCAGCTGCTGCACTGCCCTGAACGACTGGAGATCGTTGCAATCGAGTATCAAAACTTTAAGGCATCACCGTACTCAGCTAGGGTTGTGCAACGTTCCTTTCGCGCCCTCATTCCCGGATCTCTCCAATGCCCCTTAGCACCATCGTTCTGTTTAAATGCCCTAGTTGTACACGCGCGAGTCGAACCTCGGTACCTGCTCCCGACACAAGCTGGCTTGAAGAGCCTTCCACTCGTAATACCGTGATTGACTGTGACACCTGCGGAATGCGTTACGACGCCACCGTGAAAAAAACTTCCTACAGGTACGAAGTCACGTTAGTGGATTATCAAAATGTGGAGGTATTTTCCAGTGAGCTCACAGATCTTTCCGATTCGCATGGCACAAGCTCTGATCAAAATAACGTTCGGACTACTGATGATCCGCTATTCGAGTTTTTGTCGAGCTACAGTCACATGACTGAGGTACTGCACACGTATGGCATTGGCGGCTCAGGACTACTCAAGAGCTCTGCGCCGGAAATTAATAAGCTGGTTCTATCTGGACTCATCAGCGCAATGGAGGCTTACCTCGCCAACACACTCATGACACTAGTGGCGGAAGAGGTAGGCGCGACTGAGAATCTTCTCTTGAAAGAGGAAAAATTATCTTCTCAGAAGCTCACCCTCTTTGAGGCATGGAATGAGAGCCTGACGGTAGAAAGACGTGTCCAAGATTATTTGCGAGATCAGATCTATCATCGGCTGGGAAAAGTTGAGCAGCTTTATGAGATTGCCTTCAATATCCAAGTTTTCCCGAACCTTGAACTTAAGGCACGACTTCACCGTGCGGTGACTCTTCGGCACGATATCGTGCATCGTAACGGGAGAAACCCTCAAGGCAAAGAACAGGAATTCTCGAGCATAGCGATCCTAGCAATGATGAGAGATATCCATGACTTTGTTATGCATGTAAATAACCAACTTTTCAAAGCGCTCATCGATCCCCAAGAGGAGGGTTCTGGGTCGCTCGCTGATCGGGGAAACGGGGGCAGACCATAATTATGAGAGAGTCCGATTACGGGTGAACCCAAATCTTGGTTTGTCCCCGGTTCGCCGGCAGGCGGCTATCGGCCCAAAAACAGTCGCTCGACGGCCTGCTAAATGCTACCTTCGAGCGAAACGCTAGGCTGCCCCCCCTGTTTCGGACTCCGTCGAACGGCGCTACGGTCCAATCATTCGAGTACGCAAAAATGAAGTACAACATCAGAAAGTACTCCACAAAACTGAAGAAAAAAATTCGCATCGGAAAAGACCCTAGAGTTTTAGTAGCCGCAATTTCGGAATTTGAGTTGGAAACTGACTCGATTACAAAAAATATCCTTTCAACGACAAAAACTAGCGTTGAGTGCAAAAGAGGATGCCACCATTGTTGCAACCTGAGAGTTGAAATTCTACCTCCAGAGGCTTTTCTCATCGCAGATCACGTCAAATCACTACCCGTCGAACGAAGAGAGCTATTGGTAAGTAAGCTACGCACGCCATATACGCTAAAGATAAAACTTTTCATGCGTACAACAAGGCATGTGCTTTTCTGGCAGAAAATGGGGAGTGTCAAATTTATTCTGTACGCCCACATAAATGCCGCTCAAACATATCGACTAGCGTAAAGGCGTGCATTTCAACGCGCAACGCCGTGGAAGTCCAAGAAATAAAGCACCTCCACAACGTAATTACTACTGAGACAGTTAATAAATACAAGTCGAAAGGGTGCGTCATGCACCCGACCGAATTAACGCAAGGCATTTTGGCCGCCTTAGACAATGAGGAGCTCCCTGAAAAATGGGCAAATGGCGTGCAGGTTTACGAGTTGCTACCGGAAAGAATAATGCTCTAAAAACCGTTTAAAATTGCAAATTACGCTTTTTCGCCAGCTAAAGCCTCAGGGTTAAAGGAGACGATTAAAGGGGACGAAGGGGACAGATTTATTTACTGCGCTGACTGTCTGCTCTGGTCGATTGTGTAGAAAAAGTCGACCACCGTTTCCACGGCAGAAAAGTACGCGCCTGGATTGAAATCTTTATTTTCAGCAGAGGGTTCCGGCTCAGATTCACATAACTGTGCGCAAGAAAGGCGTTTTCAGCAGTCAGTACGCGGGCCGCCTGGAACAACCGACTTTTTCAACACAATCGGCCGAAAGCAGACATCTGTTAAGAAGAACCCCTGCTAGTTTCCAATATATCAGCCAAACTGGATGGCTGTTTGGGCCTGCTGCGCAGCCCAGCGGGGAAAAATCCCCTCACCAAAGGGGGGTCGTGTATTGGTTGTTTGGCGGGCGGGTATTGAGAACGCGGTGGACTTTTTTTGTGAGTGCTGCGCACTCAAGCGGGAGCAAGCTCCCTCGCCACAGGTGCGTGGTGTTCAGGGGTTGCGATCCAGCTTTTTCAGGAACACCGTCATCTCTTTTTCGGCCTGCTTATCGCCATGCGCCCGGGCCGCTTCCAAACCTCGTTCCCAGGCTTGGCGAGCCGCCGCAGCATCGCCCTGGCCCTGATGAGCCTTGCCCAACAGCTTCCATGCCGCCGAATACTTGGAGTCGAATTCGACGCAGCGTTGGAGGTGTTCGGCGGCGCGGGGGAATTCGCCTAGATCGAGATAACCCTTGCCCAGGCCGAAGCGCAGTAGGGAGTTATCCACACCCTTGGCGAGCATTTTTTCCAGGGAATCGAGCATTTGAAGACTCCTATGAATCCGTGGCGAGGGAGCTTGCTCCCGCTTGGGCGCGCAGCGGTCGCAGAAATGGGCCTGCTGCGCAGTCCAGCGGGAGCAAGCTCCCTCGCCACGGGGATTGTTTTGTTAGGAAGAGCTCATCCACCCAGAAGGTTTAGTTAGAAAAAACTCAACCCCACATGGAACAGCTTCTCGACGTCACGAATATGCTTCTTGTCCACCAGGAACAGGATCACATGGTCGCCGGTCTGGATCGTGGTGTCGTCGTGGGCGATCAGCACTTGTTCGTCGCGGATGATCGCGCCTATGGTGGTGCCGGGCGGTAGGCCGAGGTCGCGGATGGCTTTGCCGATCACTTTGCTCGATTTGGCGTCGCCGTGGGCAATGGCCTCGATGGCTTCGGCCGCGCCGCGGCGCAGGGAGTGGACGCTGACGATGTCGCCGCGGCGTACGTGGGCCAGCAAGGTGCCGATCGTTGCCAGTTGCGGGCTGATGGCGATGTCGATGTCGCCGCCCTGGATGAGGTCGACGTAGGCCGGGTTGTTGATGATGGTCATGACCTTCTTGGCGCCCAGGCGCTTGGCCAGCAGCGAGGACATGATGTTGGCTTCGTCGTCGTTGGTCAGCGCCAGGAAGATGTCGGCGTCGGCGATGTTTTCTTCCAGCAGCAGGTCGCGGTCGGAGGCGCTGCCTTGCAGCACCACGGTGCTGTCGAGGGTGTCGGAGAGGTAGCGGCAGCGTGCCGGGTTCATTTCGATGATCTTGACTTGGTAGCGGCTTTCGATGGCTTCGGCCAGGCGTTCGCCGATCTGGCCGCCGCCGGCGATGACGATGCGCTTGTAGTTTTCGTCGAGGCGGCGCATTTCGCTCATGACTGCGCGAATATTCGCCTTGGCGGCGATGAAGAATACTTCGTCGTCGGCTTCGATCACTGTGTCGCCTTGAGGCAGGATCGGCCGGTCACGGCGGAAAATCGCTGCAACGCGGGTTTCTACATTGGGCATGTGCTCGCGCAGTTGGCGCAGTTGCTGGCCCACCAGCGGGCCGCCGTAGTAGGCCTTGACCGCCACCAGTTGCGCCTTGCCTTCGGCGAAGTCGATCACTTGCAAGGCGCCGGGGTGTTCGATCAGGCGCTTGATGTAGTTGGTCACCACCTGTTCGGGGCTGATCAGCACGTCCACCGGGATCGCTTCGTTGTCGAAGAGGTCGGCACGGGTCAGGTACGCCGCTTCGCGCACCCGGGCGATTTTGGTCGGGGTGTGGAACAACGTGTGGGCGACCTGGCAGGCAACCATGTTGGTTTCGTCGCTGTTGGTCACGGCCACGAGCATGTCGGCATCGTCGGCGCCGGCCTGGCGCAGTACCGTAGGCAAGGAACCGCGCCCCTGCACCGTGCGGATGTCGAGACGGTCGCCGAGGTCGCGCAGGCGTTCGCCGTCGGTGTCGACCACGGTGATGTCGTTGGCCTCGCTGGCCAGATGTTCCGCCAGCGAACCGCCGACCTGCCCTGCACCCAGGATGATGATTTTCATCCAGTCACTCCTATCGAATCGGTTTAACCGCGTGCGGCGGCGATCTTGATCAACTTGGCGTAGTAGAACCCGTCATGCCCGCCTTCCTGGGCCAGCAATTGCCGGCCGTGTGGCTGCTTGAGCCCGGCCTGGGTGGCGATGTCCAGCTCCCGGGCGCCGGGGGTTCGGGCGAGAAACGCTTCAATGACTTCGGTGTTCTCGGTCGGCAAGGTCGAGCAGGTGGCGTACAGCAACATGCCGCCCACGTCGAGGGTCAGCCATAAAGCGTCGAGCAATTCACCTTGCAGTTGCGCCAGCGCGGCGATGTCGTCCGGTTGGCGGGTGAGCTTGATGTCGGGATGGCGACGGATGACGCCGGTGGCCGAGCAGGGCGCGTCCAGCAGGATGCGCTGGAACGGCTTGCCGTCCCACCAGGCTGCCGTATCGCGACCGTCGGCGGCGAACAGCTCGGCGTCCAGGCCCAGCCGTGCGAGGTTTTCCCTCACCCGAACCAGGCGCTTGGCTTCCAGGTCCACGGCCACCACGCCGGCCAGTTTCGGCTCGGCTTCGAGGATGTGACAGGTCTTGCCCCCTGGCGCGCAGCAGGCGTCCAGCACCCGTTGGCCCGGCGCCAGCTCCAGCAGGTCGGCGGCCAGTTGCGCGGCTTCGTCCTGGACGCTGATCCAACCCTCGGCAAAACCCGGCAGCGCGCGCACATCGCCCGGAGTTTCCAGGACGATGCCGTCGCGGCTGTACTGGCATGGGATGGCCGGGATGCCCGCCTCGCCCAGTAACGCCAGGTAGGCATCGCGGCTGTGATGACGGCGGTTGACCCGCAGAATCATCGGCGGATGGGCGTTGTTGGCCGCGCAGATGGCTTCCCATTGCTCGGGCCAGAAGGCCTTGAGGGATTTCTGCAACCAGCGCGGGTGGGCGGTGCGCACCACCGGGTCGTGTTCCAGTTCGGCCAGCAGGGTTTCGCTTTCGCGCTGGGCGCGGCGCAACACGGCATTGATCAGGGCCTTGGCCCAGGGCTTTTTCAGCTTGTCGGCACAGCCCACGGTTTCGCCGATGGCGGCGTGGGCCGGGACGCGGGTGTAGAGCAGTTGATAGAGGCCCACCAGCAGCAGCGCTTCGACGTCGGCGTCGGCGGCCTTGAACGGCTTCTGCAACAGCTTGGCTGCCAGGGCCGAGAGGCGCGGTTGCCAACGGGCGGTGCCGAACGCCAGGTCCTGGGTGAAACCGCGATCGCGATCTTCAACCTTGTCCAGTTGGGTCGGCAAGGAACTGTTGAGCGAGGCTTTGCCGCTGAGCACGGCGGCGAGTGCCTTGGCGGCGGCCAGACGCGGGTTCATGAAGCGTCCGCCGCTTGGCCGAGGACGGTGCCGACGGCAAATTTCTCACGGCGGCTGTTGAACAGGTCGCTGAAGTTCAGCGCCTTGCCACCAGGCAATTGCAGACGCGTCAGACACAACGCCTGTTCGCCGCAGGCAACGACGAGGCCGTCCTTGCTGGCGCTGAGGATTTCTCCCGGTGCGCCCTTCCCTTCGGCACAGCTGGCGGCCAAGACTTTCAAGGCTTCGCCGTTCAAGGTGCTGTGGCAGATCGGCCACGGGTTGAACGCGCGCACCAGGCGCTCCAGTTCGAGCGCTGGGCGGCTCCAGTCGATGCGGGCTTCGTCTTTGTTCAATTTGTGCGCGTAGGTGGCGAGGCTGTCGTCCTGCACTTCGCCTTCCAACGTGCCGGCGGCCAGGCCGGCAATGGCTTCGACCACGGCGGGCGGGCCGATCAGCGCGAGGCGGTCGTGCAGGCTGCCGCCGGTGTCGTCGGCGCTGATGGGGGTGCTGGCCTTGAGCAGCATCGGCCCGGTGTCCAGGCCGGCTTCCATGCGCATCACGGTCACGCCGCTTTCGGCATCGCCCGCCTGCACGGCGCGTTGGATCGGCGCCGCACCGCGCCAGCGCGGCAGCAACGAGGCGTGGCTGTTGATGCAACCCAGGCGCGGAATATCCAAAACCACTTGCGGCAGGATCAGGCCGTAGGCGACTACCACCATCAAGTCCGGCTTCAGCGCGGCCAGTTCGGCCTGGGCTTGCGCGTCGCGCAGGGTCGGCGGCTGCAACACTTGCAGGCCATTCTCCAGAGCCAGTTGCTTGACCGGGCTGGGCATCAGTTTCTGTCCACGACCGGCAGGGCGATCCGGCTGGGTATAGACCGCGACGATTTCATGAGGACTGGCCAGCAGGGCCTTGAGGTGTTCAGCGGCAAATTCGGGGGTGCCGGCAAAGACGATGCGCAGTGGCTCAGTCATGGGAAGCTCTCAATTACAAAGCAATCGCAAAAAGAAAAAGGCTTGCCGCGGCAAGCCTTTGAAGAAGGGCATCAAGCGTTCTGGCGATGAATCTTTTCCAGTTTTTTCTTGATCCGGTCACGCTTGAGATTAGACAGGTAATCGACGAACAGCTTGCCGTTGAGGTGGTCGCATTCGTGCTGGATGCACACCGCCAGCAGGCCTTCGGCGATCAGTTCGTAAGGCTGGCCGTCACGGTCCAGGGCCTTGATCTTGACCTTCTGCGGGCGGTCGACGTTTTCGTAGAAACCCGGTACCGACAGGCAGCCTTCCTGGTACTGCTCCATCTCGTCGGTGAGGGTTTCGAACTCGGGGTTGATGAACACCCGAGGCTCGCTGCGGTCTTCGGAAAGGTCCATGACGACGATACGCTTGTGCACGTTGACCTGGGTCGCGGCGAGGCCGATGCCTGGCGCCTCATACATTGTTTCAAACATGTCATCGACCAGCTGACGCACTTCGTCGTCCACTACGGCCACCGGTTTGGCGATAGTGCGCAGGCGCGGGTCCGGAAATTCGAGAATGTTCAAAATGGCCATAAGCTTGATAAATACACGTGTGAGGTAAAGTCGGGTGGCTGGCCTGGCGTGTGTCGGGATGCAGGCTACCGTTGTAAAACGTTGCCCTTATGGAGAACAGCTCCGCAAGGTAGCGAGCCACGGGGGCTCTGGCGTTTTACGCGAACGCACATAATAAAGGGATTCACCGCATGAGGAAATCACTACTCGCCCTGCTGCTCCTGGCCTCGGCCGGTATCGCGCATGGGCAAGTGCAACTTCGGGAAGGTTTTCCGCAGCAATACACGGTGGTCCAGGGGGATACGCTGTGGGACATTTCCGGCAAATACCTGCGCGAGCCCTGGAAATGGCCCGAACTCTGGCAGGCCAACCCGCAGATCGAAAACCCCAACCTGATCTACCCCGGCGACACCCTGTCGCTGGTCTACGTCAACGGCCAGCCGCGCCTGACCCTCAATCGCGGCGCCTCGCGCGGCACCATCAAGTTGTCGCCGCGCATCCGCAGCTCGCCGGTGGCCGACGCCATCCCCAGTATTCCCCTGCAAGCCATCAACAGCTTTTTGCTGAGCAACCGCATCGTCGACACAGCGGAAGATTTCAACAAAGCGCCCTATGTCGTCGCAGGCGATGCCGAGCGCGTGCTCAGCGGCACCGGCGACCGGATCTTCGCTCGCGGCACCTTCGACGCGAGCCAGTCGGCCTACGGGATATTCCGCCAGGGCAAGCTCTACACCGACCCTGAGACCAAGGAATTTTTGGGCATCAACGCCGATGACATCGGCAGCGGTGAAATCGTCGCCACCGAAGGCGACGTCACGACCCTGGCCCTGCAACGCACCACGCAAGAGGTGCGCCTGGGTGATCGCCTGTTCAGTGGCGAAGAACGCTTGATCAATTCGACCTTCATGCCCAGTGCGCCGAAATCCGATATCAATGGCTTGATTCTCGATGTGCCACGGGGTGTAACCCAGATCGGCGCGCTGGACGTGGTCACCCTGAACAAGGGGCGGCGCGATGGGTTGGCCGAAGGCAACGTGCTGGCCGTGATGAAGACCGGCGAAACGGTGCGCGACCGGATCACGGGCGCGCCGGTGAAGATCCCGGACGAACGCGCCGGCCTGCTGATGGTGTTCCGCACCTACGACAAGCTCAGTTATGGCCTGGTCCTGTATGCCTCGCGGTCGCTGGCGGTGCTCGACAAGGTGCGCAATCCATAACGGGTCTCACAAGTTACCAACAGAGTTATCCACAGCTTGTCCTCGTTTGAACGGGGTTACTAACGATCAAGGATTGATCTATGCCATTGCCTGAATCCGCTTCGGTTCCGCCTGCGGAACTGGAGGCCCGTCTGCGCTTGCATCGCTTGCCGGACCTGGGACCTAGACGCTTCATGACCCTGATGGAGGCCTTCGGCTCAGCCTCCAAAGCCATCAGCGCCCCGGCCAGCGCATGGCGAGCACTGGGATTGCCTGCCCAGTGCGCCGAGGCCCGGCGCCTTGCGGAAATCCGTGACGGCGCAGCCCATGCGATGGCCTGGCTAGAGGGCCAGGCCCAGCATTTGTTGATGTGGGACCAACCTGACTACCCGGCACTGCTGGCACAGATCAGCGACGCGCCACCGCTGCTGTTTGTGGCTGGCGACCCGACGATCCTGGAAAAACCGCAGCTGGCGATGGTCGGCAGCCGCCGGGCATCGCGTCCGGGCATGGACACGGCGGCGGCATTTTCCCGGAGCCTGGCCGGAGCCGGATTTGTCATCACCAGTGGCTTGGCCTTGGGCATCGACGCGGCCGCTCATCAAGCAGCGTTGGATGTCGGCGGGCAAACCATCGGCGTGCTCGGCACGGGCCTTGAAAATTTTTATCCACAGCGCAATCGCCGGCTGGCGCAAGCGATGATTGCCCAGGGTAGCGCGGTGCTTTCGGAGTTCCCGCTGGACGCGCCGCCTCACGCCAGCAACTTCCCGCGCCGCAATCGAATCATCAGCGGCTTGTCCCTTGGCGTGCTCGTGGTCGAGGCCAGTGTCGCCAGTGGTTCGCTGATCACGGCGCGCCTGGCGGCGGAACAGGGCCGCGAGGTGTATGCGATTCCGGGGTCGATCCATCACCCCGGCGCCCGGGGTTGTCATCAATTGATCCGTGACGGCGCGGCGCTGGTGGAAACGGTCGAGCATATCCTCGAAGCGTTGCGCGGTTGGCAGCGTTTGCCCTTTACCGCAGAGCCTGTCCCGGTAACGCATCCGCTGTTGCGCCTGCTCCACGCCGCGCCGCAAACCAGTGAAGCATTGGCCGATGCCAGTGGTTGGGGTTTGTCCAAAGTCCTGGCGGCATTGACCGACTTGGAAATGGACGGGCGGGCGACGTGCGAGCACGGGCGTTGGTTTGCTCGCTAGGTTTTATGGGGAAGATCGGTAAACTGCGCACAGCCTTATTTGTGTTGCGGAGAATCTTTCATGGTCAACAGTTGGCGTGTGCAACAAGCCGCGCGAGAAATTCGCGCAGGGGCGGTGATTGCCTATCCAACCGAAGCGGTCTGGGGCCTGGGTTGCGACCCGTGGAACGAGGATGCGGTGGAGCGTCTGCTGGCGATCAAGTCCCGCCGTCCGGACAAGGGGTTGATACTGGTGGCGGACAATATCCGCCAGTTCGATTTTCTGTTCGAAGACTTCCCCGAGACCTGGATGGACCGCATGGCCAGCACGTGGCCGGGGCCCAATACCTGGCTGGTGCCGCACCAGGATCTGCTGCCGGAGTGGATCACTGGCGTGCACGACACCGTCGCGCTGCGGGTCAGCGATCACCCGATTGTCCGGGATCTGTGCTCATTGATCGGCCCGCTTGTCTCCACCTCGGCCAATCCCCAAGGGCGTCCGGCGGCGCGGACGCGGATCCGCGTCGAGCAGTATTTCCGTGGGCAGATCGACCTGGTGCTGGGCGGCAACCTGGGCGGACGCAAGAACCCGAGCGTGATCCGCGACCTCGCTACCGGCAAGATTGTACGACCTGACTAGATGCCCTGTGGCGAGGGAGCTTGCCCCCTCGCCATAAGAGCCCTTCTGGCTCAAGGTAAAAGTATGGTCGACCCCGTCGTGCGCCGTGCCGACAGTTCGGTATGGGCCTTGGCTGCTTCGGCCAGTGGATAACGCTGGTTGATATCCACCGCTAGCTTGCCGCTGCTGATCATTTCGAACAGTTCATCAGCCATGCGCTGCAGGTTTTCAGCGTTGTTGGCGTAGGTCGCCAGTGTGGGGCGGGTGACGTACAGCGAGCCCTTGGCCGAGAGAATCCCCAGGTTCACGCCGTCCACCGCACCGGATGCATTGCCGAAGCTCACCACCAGGCCGCGGGGAGCGGTGCAGTCCAGAGAGGTCAGCCAGGTGTCCTTACCGACGCCGTCGTACACCACAGGGACCTTCTTGCCGTCAGTCAATTCCAGCACACGCTGTACGACGTTTTCCTTGCCGTAGTCGATCACTTCCCAAGCGCCGTGGGATTTTGCGATAGCGGCTTTTTCCGCCGAGCTGACGGTGCCGATCAGCTTCACGCCTAGGGCCTTGGCCCATTGGCAGGCCAGCGAGCCCACGCCACCAGCGGCGGCATGGAACAGGATGGTTTCGCCGCTCTTGAGCTCGTACGTCTGGCGCAACAAGTACTGCACGGTCAGGCCCTTGAGCATCACCCCGGCGGCCTGTTCGAAACTGATGGCTTCGGGCAAATGAACCAGATTGGCCTCGGGCAACACATGCACATCGCTGTAGGCGCCCAGCGGCCCGCTGCCATAAGCCACGCGGTCGCCGACCTTGAAGCGAGTCACCTCCGACCCGACGGCCTCGACCACACCCGCCCCTTCGGCGCCAAGCCCCGACGGCAGCGCCGGTGGCGGGTAAAGCCCGCTGCGATAATAGGTGTCGATGAAGTTCAGGCCGATCGCCTTGTTGCTGACGCGAACCTGCTGCGGACCTGGCTCGGCCGGCTGGTATTCGACGTACTCAAGCACGTCCGGGCCGCCATGGGCGCTGAACTGGATACGTTTGGCCATCTTCGCTCTCTCCTTATCGTGGGACTTTTTACCAAGCCTGCTATCGGACTCCTAAGCTTGATCTTCGTCAACTGTGGTGTGAGTGGATGCGGTGTTATCCTGTGCGCCCATTTGCCGGCGGCCCTTGTACGCCGCGCAGCGTAGCCCTGATCAAGGTGATGTCATGACTACTCGCACCGAGGCCGTGAAAGCCTATCTGCTCGACCTGCAAGACCGCATCTGCGCCGCCCTGGAAACCGAGGACGGCGGCACTCGCTTCGTCGAGGATGCCTGGACCCGCCCTGCCGGCGGTGGCGGGCGCACCCGAGTGATTGAAAACGGCACGGTCATCGAGAAGGGCGGCGTCAACTTTTCCCACGTCTTCGGCAGCGGTCTCCCACCCTCGGCCAGCGCCCACCGGCCGGAACTGGCCGGGCGCGGCTTCGAGGCCCTGGGCGTGTCGTTGGTGATCCATCCGCACAATCCGCACATTCCAACGTCCCACGCCAACGTGCGCTTTTTCATCGCCGAAAAGGAAGGCGAAGAACCGGTCTGGTGGTTTGGCGGCGGTTTCGACCTGACCCCTTACTACGGCGTGGAAGAAGATTGCGTGCACTGGCACCGCATCGCCCAGCAAGCCTGCGAGCCGTTCGGCCCGGACGTGTATTCGCGCTACAAAGCCTGGTGCGACAGCTATTTCCACATCAAGCATCGAAACGAGCCCCGGGGCATCGGCGGGCTGTTTTTCGATGACCTGAACGAGTGGGACTTCGACACCAGCTTCGCTTTCATGCGCGCCATCGGCGATGCCTATATCGATGCCTACCTGCCTATCGTGCGTCGCCGCAAGAACGACGAGTTCACGCCCAAGCAACGGGAATTCCAGGAGTTCCGCCGTGGGCGCTATGTGGAATTCAACCTGGTGTATGACCGCGGCACCCTGTTCGGCCTGCAATCTGGCGGGCGCACCGAGTCGATCCTGATGTCGTTGCCGCCGCAGGTCCGCTGGAGCTACGACTGGAAAGCCGAACCGGGCAGCGAAGAGGCGCGGTTGACCGAGTACTTCCTGCAGGATCGCGATTGGCTGGCGACAGCCTGAACAGGGGACACCATGGATCGCTACGTTGTAATGGGTAACCCGATCGGCCACAGCAAGTCGCCGCTGATCCATCGCCTGTTTGCCGAGCAGACCGCGCAGGCCTTGGACTACGCCACGTTGCTGGCGCCGCTGGAGGATTTCGTCGGTTGCGCGCGGGCATTTTTCCTTGAGGGTCGTGGGGCGAACGTCACCGTGCCGTTCAAGGAGGACGCCTTCCGTTTGGCCGACAGCCTGACGGAACGGGCCCAGCGGGCCGGGGCGGTCAATACCTTGAGCAAGCTGGCCGACGGCAGCCTGTTGGGGGACAACACCGACGGCGCCGGGCTGGTGCGGGACCTGACCGTCAATGCCGGTTTCAGCCTCAAGGGCAAGCGCATCCTGTTGCTGGGTGCCGGCGGCGCGGTACGGGGCGCCTTGGAACCGCTGCTGGCAGAAGCGCCGGCCTCGGTGATCATTGCCAATCGAACGGTGGAAAAAGCCGAACGGCTGGCCGAGCTGTTCGCCGACCTGGGGCCGGTCTCGGCGAGCGATTTCGCCTGGTTGAGAGAACCGGTGGACCTGATCATCAACGCCACGTCCGCCAGCCTGTCAGGCGATGTACCGCCGATTGCCGGAAGTCTGATCGAACCCGGCAAGACCTTTTGCTACGACATGATGTATGGCAAGGAACCCACTTCGTTCTGTCGCTGGGCCCGGGAGCAAGGCGCGGCGGTGGCTATGGATGGCTTGGGCATGCTCGCCGAACAGGCGGGCGAAGCGTTCTTCCTGTGGCGTGGCGTGCGTCCGGATACCGCGCCGGTGCTGGCGGAGCTGCGTCGTCAGCTCGCGGCGGTCAGTCCCTGAAAAGGATCGGGCATCGCTCCGGTCCTTCCAGCTTCAATAATTCCTCTACCACCTGTGGCCTTGCCCCGCGCAAGGTCAGGCTGCGCCCCTGGCCACGCAAGCGCCGGGCTTCCTGATGGAGCATTTCCACGCCGGAGTAATCGATGAAGTTGATCTGCTGGGCATCGATCACCACCTGTTGCGCGGGCATGCGTTGCAAGCGCACTTGCAGATAATGGCTGGCGCCGAAAAAGATCGAGCCGCCCACCCGCAGGACATCCGCCTCGCCTTCGCGAAATTGCTGCACCCGCGGTTGTGAGGTGCGCTTGAGATAAAAGAACAGCGAGGCCAGTACGCCGGCATAAATGGCGGTTTGCAGTTCGAGCAGCAGCGTGGCCAGGCAGGTCAGGCCCATGACCAGGAATTCCGAGCGACTCACGCGATACAACGCACGGATACCCCGGTGGTCCACCAGGCCCCAGGCGATCAGCAAGATACTGCCGGCCATGGCGGGAATGGGAATGTGCGCGATCAGTTTCGCCCCGGCCAGCGCAAACAACGCCACCCACAAAGCCGAGAACACGCCGGCCAAGGGCGAGCGAGCGCCCGCCTCATAACTGAGACCGGAACGGGTGAAGGAACCGGCTGACAGCGATCCCGCGAAAAATCCTCCAACGATATTGGAAAGGCCCTGCGCCCTGACCTCCTGGTTCGCGTCGAGCAACTGCCCGGAGCGCACCGATAACGAGCGGGCAATGGACAGGCTGGTCACCAGCCCGAGCATGCCCACCGCCACGGCACCGGGCAGCAGGCGCAGGATCAACTCAAGGTCCAGCGGTAGCGGGGTGAACGGTGGCAGGCGCCCGGCGAAGGCGCTGACCAGCGCCACATGCCCGAACATCGCCGGCCACAGCCAGACCACCAGGCTGCTGATGACCAAGGTTATCAACAGGGTCGGCCAGCGCGGCAGCAGGCGCTTGAGCACCATGCCCAGCACCAGCGTCCCCAAACCCAGCAGCAATGAGGGGTTATCCACAGCCCCAATGTGACTGAACAACATGAGCAGGCTCTTCAATGCCGTGGCTTCGTTCGGCAAGTCCAAGCCCAGCAGGTTCGGCAATTGCCCCAAGGCAATGACCACCGCCGCGCCCAAGGTGAAACCCAGCACCACCGAGTGCGAAACGAAATTGACCAACGCCCCGAAACGCAACAGCCCAAGCAGCCATTGGAAAATGCCCGCCAACACCGTCAGTAACAGGATCAACATGATGTAGTCCTGGCTAGCGGGCACGGCCAAAGGACTGACAGTGGCGTACAGGACAATGGAAATCGCCGCCGTGGGACCGCAGATCAAGTGCCACGACGATCCCCACAGGCAGGCGATCAGCACCGGCACGATCGCCGCATATAAGCCGTATTCCGGCGGCAGGCCGGCAATCAAGGCGTAGGCAATGGACTGCGGCAACGCGAGAATCGCGCCGCTGAGGCCGACGATCAGGTCCCGGCTGACACTGGCCCGAGTCTGCCGGGGCAACCAGCTCAGGAATGGGAAAAGTGAATGGCGGGTGGGGATTGCCATGGGGCCTCAAAAAACGGGGTTTGGCGCAAGAGTATCAGGTGAACCAACGTGGCGAGGGAGCTTGCTCCCGCTGGAGAGCGCAGCTCTCCCAAAACCAATCACGCAGATCCAGCTGATACTGCGCTTTCAGGTTCTGGGGCTGCTTCGCAACCCAGCGGGAGCAAGCTCCCTCGCCACAATAGCTTTATAGCTTGGCCTTCACCGCCGCCAGTGCATCCTTGCCATCAACGGTCTTCACGCCGTCCAGCCATTTATCCAGCACCGCCGGATTAGCCTTGATCCAGGCCTTGGCCGCTTCGGCATTGCTGACCTTCTTGTTTACCACTTCAGCCATGATGCTGTTTTCCATTTCCTGAGTGAAACTCAGGTTGGTCAGCAGCTTGCCTACGTTCGGGCAGGCCTGTGCATAACCTTTGCGCGTCAGCGTGTAGACGCTGCCGGTGTCGCCGAAGTATTTCTCGCCGCCCTTGAGGTAGTGCATCTTCAGTTGCACGTTCATCGGGTGCGGGGTCCAGCCGAGGAAGGTCACGAATTTCTGTTTCTTCACGGCCCGGGAGACTTCGGCCAGCATCGCCTGTTCGCTGGATTCCACCAGTTTCCAGTCACCCATCTCGAAATCGTTGGACTTGATGATTTCCTTGAGCGAAAGGTTGGCCGGGGCGCCGGAACCGATGCCGTAGATCTTCTTATCGAATTTGTCGGCGAACTTGTTCAGGTCGGCAAAGTTATGCACACCCGCGTCCCAGACGTAGTCCGGCACCGCCAAGGTGAATTCGGTGCCATCCAGGTTCTTCGCCAGTTGCGTGACGTCACCGTTGGCGACGAATTTGTCATAGAACCCCTGCTGCGCAGGCATCCAGTTACCCAGGAATACATCAACCTGGCCGTCCTTGAGCCCGCCAAAGGTGATCGGCACCGCCAGGGTGTCGACCTTGGCCTTGTAACCCATGCCTTCGAGCAGGAAACCGGTAATGGCATTGGTCGCGGCGATGTCGCTCCAGCCCGGATCGGCCATTTTCACCGTCTCGCAACTCTGCTCGGCCCACGCCGACGCACTGCTCAACGCCAACAGCCCGGCGGTCAGTACTGTGGATAACTTTTGCATGTGCTTCCCCTTACGTTATTGGTTTATTGGGCAGGGTTGTGGGTAACGGGCCTTGCGCTCCAGGTCGTCGAGATCGATGTGGTTGCGCATGTATTGCTGACTGGCATCGACCAGCGGCTGGTGGTCCCAGCTCTTGAGTTTGCCCAGGGTCAACGCCTGGGCGACAAAACGTCGGCGCCGCTGGCTGGCGAGCACCTGTTGATGAATCGCTGGAATATCCCATTTGGCCCGCGCTTCGGCGAGAAAATCAGCCAACAGGGACTGATGCCCAGGCGAATGGCTGAGGTCTTCCAGTTCCTTCGGATCATTGCGCACATCAAACAGCAGGCATGGGTCATCCTCGCTGTAGATAAATTTCCACGGGCCGCGACGGATCATCATCAACGGGCTGATGGTACCTTCGGCCATGTATTCACCAAACACTTCGTCATGCCCACCCTGCCCTTGCAGATGTGGCAACAACGAGCGGCCATCCAACGGCAAACCGGGGTCCAGCGTGCCACCAGCCAACTCGACCAGGGTCGGCAACAAGTCGGCGGTGGACACTGCGGCACCGACGCGGCCACTGGCGAACTGGCCCGGCGCGCTGATCAATAGCGGTACGCGCGCGGCCATTTCGAACCAGTGCATTTTGTACCAGAGGCCCTTTTCCCCAAGCATGTCCCCATGATCGCCGGAGAAGACGATGATGGTGTCATCCAGCAGACCGGTCTCTTCCAGGGTTTGCAGTAACTTGCCCACATTGCTGTCGATGTAGCTGCAAGCACCAAAATAGGCGCGGCGGGCGTCGCGAATCTTATCCACAGGCAACGGCTTGCCCCACAGGTCGTAGACTTTCATCAGACGCTGGGAGTGCGGATCAAGCTCAGCCTGGTCGGGGGTTTGCGGCAGTGGGATGTCTTTGTCGTCATACAAATCCCAGAACGCCTTGGGAATCGTGTACGGATCGTGTGGGTGCGTCATCGATACGGTCAGGCAAAACGGTTGGTCGCCGTCTTCGCGAATGTGATCGAAGAGGTATTGCTGGGCCTTGAATACCACTTCTTCGTCGAAATCCAGCTGATTGGTGCGCACGCATGGCCCGGCCTGCAACACCGAGGACATGTTGTGATACCAGCTTGGCCGGACGTCCGGCTCATCCCAATTCACCGCCCAACCGTAATCGGCCGGGTAAATGTCGCTGGTCAGGCGCTCTTCATACCCGTGTAGCTGATCGGGCCCGCAAAAATGCATCTTGCCGGACAGCGCCGTGCGGTAGCCGAGGCGCCGCAGGTAGTGGGCATAAGTCGGAACGTCCGCAGGGAAGTCCGCCGCGTTGTCGTAGGCGCCGATCTTGCTCGGCAATTGGCCGCTCACCAGTGTAAAACGCGACGGCGCGCAGAGCGGACTGTTGCAATACGCAGCGTCGAACACCACGCCCTGGTCGGCCAGGCGTGACAGATTCGGCAGCTTGATCGGCGACGGACCGTAGATTGGCAACATTGGCGCGGCCATTTGATCGGCCATGATGAAAAGAATGTTCTTGCGCTTCATGTATTCGCGGCGTTCCATAGTGAGCGGTTATGCGATATTGCTGCGATTGAGCATGTAGCCCATGCTCTTTGGGGTAAAGCCCATGCAAGATAATGACTAGGATAAGCACAGCTTATGTATGACGCCTTGGGTGACCTGTCCCTGGACCTGTTCCGCGCCTTCGAAGCAGCGGCTCGCCAGCAAAGCTTCACGGCCGCCGCGATTGAGCTGGGCACCACACAGCCAGCCATCAGCCAGCAGATCAAGCGATTGGAGGAACAACTCGGCGCACGGTTGTTCGATCGTATCTACCGAGGCATCGAATTGACCGAGGTCGGTTCCATTCTGTTCGAACAGGTCCAGGCCGGCTTGCAAAGCATCGACGCCGGGCTGAACGCGATCAGTGCCCAGCACCAACACGAGGTGCTGCAAGTCGCGACGGACTTTGCGTTCGCCGCTTACTGGTTAATGCCGCGCCTGCACCGGTTTCATGCGGCCAACCCACAAGTGGACGTTAGCTTGGTAACTAGCGAGCGCAACCACAACATGCTGCGCACGGACATTGACGTTGCGGTCCTGTTTGGCGACGGTCGTTTCAAACAGGGCGAAAGTCGCTGGCTTTTCAGCGAAGAAGTTTTTCCCGTATGCAGCCCGCTGCTGCTTAAGGAACGCCCCCTGCCCTTGCCGGCCCAGGCCTTGTCGGAATTCCCCTTGCTGCATTTGCGCGGCGGCAACAGCAGCAGCTGGTTCGAGTGGAGTGGCGTGTTCCGTGAGCTGGGCATCACCTCGCCGCCCGCTCCCGGGCAATTGCGCTTCGACAACTACACGCTACTCATCCAGGCGGCAATCGGCGGCCAAGGTGTCGCCATCGGCTGGCGACACCTTGTGGATAACTTGCTGGCGCAGGGGCTGCTGTGCCGACCGATCGCCGAGACGGTGCTTTCCCGTCTGGGGTACTACGTGGTCCTGCCCCAGCGTAAGCGCCGGGGTGTGCTGATCAAGTTGTTCGTCGATTGGCTGATGGAAGAACAGGCCAACAGTGCAGAGTCGTTGACGGGATTGCCGCTGCCTTCCATTGCGGTGTGAGCACCTCAAGTAGCTGGGACAAAGCTGACATGCTCACCGACGTGTAGATTGAGGCGCAGTTCGTCGGCAATGCCGACCGCTACACGGCTCAGGCGCTCTAGCGATTCGGCCATGCCAGGCTCCAGGCTGGTGCTGACGTGGCTGAAATGTTCGGTGCTCAACCCCTGCACGGCATAAGGCGCATTGACGAGCGTCCATTGCAGGGCACTGTTTTTCAGGGCATCAAGGATTTCTTCGGCGGCGTGGTGCTGCAAGTCATCGTCTGTCTGCTCTTCTTCCAGCACGGCAAAGTTGCCCACCAGGAACAGCCGGGGAATCTTCACCGCTTGCATGCCGGCAATTAGCGCATCCACAGCCAGGACCTGCTCCACAGGACCGGGGATGAGCGTGCGCTCCACTTGCTCGCTGTTCATTGGCAGCCCCGGCGCGTTCAACAGGCACACCACAGCGCTGGCGCCGGCGACGCTCTGCTTGACTCGTTCGGGGTCGAAGAGATCCCCGGTCTTGGCGCGCAGGCCCGGGCGCGGCGCCAAGGCGGTAAGATCATCCAAAATGGCGATGATTTCATGCTGGCGTCGCAACAGTTCAGCCATCAACGCACTGCCGAGGCTGCTCATGGCACCATAAAGCACCACTTTAATGACCGGGGTTTCGGCGTTTTTCATGGCTGATATTCCTTTTTCCCGCGTGTAAAGGCTCTGACCCGTGGTTTAGCGCGAGGGTTCGGCTGGTCTTTCGAGGAGTGACAAATGCAACGGATCAAGGGCTATCACGCCCACGTTTATTTCGACGCCAGCACCCTCGACCAGGCGCGGGCACTGTGTGAGGAAGCGGCGCAACTGTTTGCGCTGAAGATGGGGCGGATGCACCAACGCCCGGTCGGTCCACACCCGGACTGGAGCTGCCAGCTGGCATTCGATCCGCAGTACATCGGCGTGGTCTTGCCGTGGCTGGCTCTCAATCGCAAGGGACTGGTAATTTTTCTTCACCCCGACACCGGCGATGACCTGGCGGACCACACCGATCATGCGATCTGGATGGGGGCGGTGCGGCCGTTGAATCTCTCAGCCTTCAAAGCAAAAACCTGACTGCTTTTGTTGTGGAGGCCAATCATCAGCCATTGCAGCGACGAAAGGCTGCTGAAAGCTTGCGCGATTAGGATCGCCTCACCTACCGGCAATAGACCGGTGGCCTAAAACGAGTCTTCGTTAGCTCGTGCGGCCCTTTTAACAACAACAATGGTGATTCTGATGTCCGCTGCTTCCCGTCCCGCTGCACCCACTCCATCCGTTCCCCTCGTGCTTTGCATTTCGCGCTGACCTGTCCGGTTCGCATTTCATAGCCGCGCCACGCCTGGAGTATTTCCCATGCTGACTTTCCTTGGCTTCGCCATGGTCATCACGTTCATGTTCCTGATCATGACCAAGCGCCTGTCCGCGCTGATCGCCCTGATCATCATCCCGATCCTGTTTGCCTTGTTCGGTGGCTTCGCACCGAAAATCGGCCCGATGATGCTCGAAGGCATCACCAAGCTCGCCCCGACCGGGGTGATGCTGATGTTCGCAATTCTGTATTTTGCCCTGATGATCGACTCCGGCCTGTTCGACCCGGCCGTGCGCAAGATCCTCAAGCTGGTCAAGGGCGACCCGTTGAAAGTTTCGGTCGGTACCGCCGTTCTGGCGCTCGTCGTTTCCCTCGATGGTGACGGCGCGACCACTTACATGATCTGCGTAGCCGCCATGCTCCCGCTCTACAGCCGCATCGGCATGAGCCCGCGGATCATGGCCGGCCTGATCATCCTCGCCGGCGGCGTGATGAACATGACCCCGTGGGGCGGCCCGACCGCCCGCGCAGCCAGCGCGCTGCATGTGGACCCGTCCGACATCTTCGTGCCGATGATCCCGGCGATGCTGGCCGGCGTCGTGGCGATCCTGGCGATTGCCTATATGTACGGCAAACGCGAGCGTGCCCGCCTGGGTGAATTGCACCTGGCCGGTGATGAAATGGACCACAGCGAAATCAGCGTTTCCCAGTTTCCGGATGCCCGTCGTCCGAAGTTGATCTGGTTCAACGGCGCGCTGACCCTGGCCCTGATGTGCACCCTGATTGCCGGACTGCTGCCATTGCCGGTGCTGTTCATGGTGGCGTTCAGTATCGCGATGATCGTTAACTACCCGTGCCTGCAACAGCAGAAAGACCGCGTCGCGGCGCACGCTGGCAGCGTGTTGGCGGTGGTCGGGCTGATTTTCGCGGCGGGGATCTTCACCGGTATCCTGACCGGCACCGGCATGGTCGATGCCATGTCCAAGAGCTTGCTGGCGGTTATTCCGGAGTTCCTCGGTCCGTACCTGGCGGTCATTACCGCGCTGGTGAGCATGCCGTTCACGTTCTTCATGTCGAACGATGCATTTTATTACGGGGTGTTACCGGTTTTGGCCGAGGCCGCCAGCCATTACGGCATCACCGCCGTCGAAATGGCCCGTGCTTCCATCGTCGGCCAGCCCGTTCACCTGCTGAGCCCGCTGGTTCCGTCGACTTACCTGCTGGTGGCGCTCGCCGGGATCGAGTTCGGCGATCACCAACGCTTCACCTTGAAGTGGGCAGTACTGGTTTGCCTGTGCATAATGTTCGCCGCCTTGCTGATGGGGATTTTTCCGCTGTTCAGCACTCTATAAAAGCAACGCCCGCTGCGTCGCCCCTTTCGGGTCACCGAAGGCGCGGCGCGGCCTAACACTCGCTCAAAGGAACTCACATGGAATGGCTGACCAACCCGGAAATATGGGTTGCCTTCTTTACCTTGACCGCCCTGGAAATCGTCCTGGGCATCGACAACATCATCATGATCTCGATCCTGGTCAGCCGCATGCCCAAGCACATGCAGGCGCGCACCCGGATCTTCGGCCTGGCCTTGGCCATGATCACCCGGATCCTGTTGCTGCTGTCCATTACCTGGGTCATGCGCCTGACGGCCGATTTGTTCGAAGTCTTCGGCCAGGGCATTTCCGGTCGCGACCTGATCCTGTTCTTCGGTGGCCTGTTCCTGCTATGGAAAAGCTCCCAAGAGATGTACCACGCGCTGGAAGGCGAGGATGAAAGCACCGACGAGCCATCGGGCACGGGCGGCAGCTTCATCTACACCATCGTCCAGATCGCGATCATCGACATCGTGTTCTCGCTGGATTCGGTGATCACCGCAGTCGGCATGGTTTCCCATGTCCCGGTGATGGTGGCGGCAATCATCGTAGCTGTGCTGGTGATGATGCTGGCGGCGGGTACTATCAGCAGCTTCATCGACAAGCATCCGTCGCTGAAGATGCTGGCGCTGTCGTTCCTGCTGGTCGTCGGTACCGTGCTGATCGCCGAGTCGTTCGAGGTGCATGTGCCAAAAGGCTACGTCTACTTCGCGATGGCGTTTTCGCTGGCGGTGGAAGCGATCAACATCAAGATGCGCATCGCCATGGCGCGCAAGCGCAAGCAACAGGATCCGGTGAAACTGCGCAAGGATTTTCCCGGTCAGTAATATCGTAGGGCGATGAACGAAGGGGCTCTCGGAGCCCCTTTTTCATGCCTGCGGATAAGTGACCTGTTGCGCAACATTCAAGATCCGCAACGTTCTTGCAGAGAACCTATTCATGACAGTTTTGTTTCAAACGATTCTTTAGCTGTGCAATGCTGGCGCCTGAACCGTTCGCCAACTACAGCTTAAGTACAAGTAGAACGATGTGGCACCGTCAATTTGTCCCTTTGGGACGCTAACAGGGGGCTCCTCATGCTGACCCTGCTGAATCTACTCTCCGCCGTGGCCTTGCTGATCTGGGGCACGCATATCGTCCGTACCGGCATTTTGCGGGTCTACGGCTCGAACCTGCGCCATGTCATTGGCCAGAACATGTCCAAGCGCTGGCTGGCGTTTATTGCAGGAATCATGGTCACGGCCATGGTCCAGAGCAGCAACGCCACGGCGATGCTTGTCACGTCCTTCGTCGGCCAAGGGCTGATGACGCTGACCCCTGCCCTGGCGACCATGCTCGGCGCGGATGTCGGCACCGCCTTGATGGCCCGCGTACTGACCCTGGACCTGTCGTGGTTGTCACCGCTACTGATTTTCCTCGGGGTGATTTTCTTTCTGTCGCGCAAGCAGACCCGTGTCGGGCAGATGGGCCGGGTCGGCATCGGCCTCGGCCTGATCATCCTGGCCTTGCAATTGATCGTCGAAGCCGCTGCGCCGATCACCCAGGCCCAGGGCGTGAAAGTGATTTTTGCCTCGCTGACCGGCGATATCCTGCTCGATGCCTTGGTCGGCGCGCTGTTCGCCATGATTTCCTATTCCAGCCTGGCGGCCGTGTTGCTGACTGCGACACTGGCGGGCGCCGCCGTGATCAGTTTGCCAGTGGCCATCGGCCTGGTGATCGGTGCCAACATCGGCAGCGGCATCCTGGCCTTCCTCAGCACCAGCATGCAGAACGCCGCCGGACGCCAAGTAGCGCTGGGCAGCCTGCTGTACAAGCTGATCGGCCTGGTGCTGATCATTCCGGTGCTCGATCCACTGGTGGGCTGGCTGGACGGTCTGGATTTCAGCCCCCAGGAAACCGTCATTGGCTTCCACTTGCTCTACAACTCCGTGCGTTGCCTGGTCCTGCTGCCAAGCGTCGGACCCATGGGCAGGTTGTGCGCATGGCTGCTGCCGGAACGTGCGGAAATCAAGGGTACGGCCGCGCCCCGGCACCTGGACCCCGCCGCCCTCGCCACCCCGAGCCTGGCGCTGGCGAACGCGGCCCGGGAAACCTTGCGCATCGGCGATCTGATCGAAAACATGCTCGAAGCCATGCTCGGCGTGTTGCGTGGCGAGCAAACGGCAATCACCCAGCAAGTGCGCGGCATGAGCGACGATGTCGAGGCGCTGTGCAGCGCCATCAAGCTTTATATGGCGCAAATGCCGCGTGAGGACCTCAGCGAGCAGGACAGTCGTCGCTGGGCGGAAATCATCGAGCTTGCAATCAATCTCAAGCTGGCTAGCGACCTCATCGAGCGCATGTTGCGTAAGGTCCAGCAACAGAAAACCTCGCAACGTCGATCTTTTTCCGAGGTGGGCCTGGAAGAGCTGGCGGGATTGCACAGCCACCTGATCGCCAACCTGCGCCTGGGGTTGTCGGTGTTCCTTAGCGCCGACCGGGAAAGCGCCCGCCAATTGCTGCGGGAGAAACGGCGTTTTCGCGCACAGGAACGGCGCATGGCCCACGCCCATGTCAGCCGTCTGCACCGCAAGGTCGTGCAGAGTATCGAGACCAGCTCCCTGCACTTGGAGCTGATTGCCGACATGAGGCGCTTGAATTCGCTGTTCTGCGGCAGCGCCTACGTGGTGCTGGAAACCTCGGAGATCGGTGCGCTGGCCGTTGATGAAATTTCCGACATCACGCATTCACCTTGAACGACTGGCGCCTGGGCCAGTCATTAAAAAGGGCCGGACCTCAAGCCAATCGAGCCAGACAACTCCCACGGTCATGAACACAGCGCAAATCCAAAGTGGGAGCGCACCTGCTCGCGATAGGGCTGGCCCGGAACCATGGATCGTCATTCAGCCGCCAGGAAGCCTGCCATGCGTTGTCTGTTACTCGCCCTGCTTTTGTTCGGTTCCCTACCCGTGGTTGCCCTGGACCGGTTCCAAGTCGAAGGCTACACATTGCCCAACGGTATGCAGCTGTTGCTCAAGCCCGGCAATGACCGTGGACACGTAGCGATTCGGCTGGTGGTCGGCGTGGGCCTTGATGATTTCAAGTGCGCCGACAAGGAGCTGCCGCATCTGCTTGAGCACTTGCTGTTCAGCGGTGTCGACGATAGCGGCGAAGGCGGCCTGGAAGAACGCATGCAGGCGTTGGGCGGCGAATGGAACGCCTTTACCAGCAATGCCGATACCACGTTCGTCATCGAGGCGCCCGCGAGCAATCAACGCAAGGTCCTGGATTTGTTGCTGGCGCTGCTGACCCGCACCCGCATTGACGACAAGGCCCTGCAAGCGGCCAAACGAGTGGTTGAACGCGAAGACGGCGGGCATTACACCCATCTGCAACGTTGGCTGGACCGCCAGGACATCGGCCACAAGGCCAGCAATCAGCTGGCCGTGGAGCTGGGCTTGCGCTGCGCGGAACGGGCCGAAGTCGAGCACCTCACCCTTGCGAAGGTCGAGCAGGTGCGCAAGGCCTGGTATGCCCCCAACAACATGACGCTGATTGTCGTCGGAGACCTCGACCGTCTGCTCCCGGCCTACCTGGAGCGCACGTATGGCGAACTCGAACCGGTCGAGCCCAGCGTCCACGCGCCGCTGCCGCAAATCCGCTACAGCGCGGTCACCAAACGCAACCTGACCCGCGGCCTGGTCGGCGATGGCGCCAAGCTTCACTGGTTGTTTCCAGAGCCGGTGCTGGAGCAGCAACACGACGAAACCTTCGACTTGCTCAAGGATTACCTGGACTGGGCGCTCTATCGCCAGCTGCGCCTGGCCAACAACCTGTCTTATGGCCCCTGGGCCGAGCGGGAAGTGTTGGGTGGCGTCGGTTTCATGGGCCTGAACGCCGACCTGGGCCGCGAGGACCTGCCCCAGGCCGAGCAGGCGCTGGAAGCGCTGCGTACCACCCTGCTCAAGGACGGCCTGGATCCCGAGAGCTTCGTGCGGATAAAACGCGCGGCCATTGCCCATCAATCCTGGGCCGTTCAAGGTAACAGCGCACTGGCCGATTACTATTGGAGCGCCTTGGGCGATTACGAGGATGGCCGCTTCGCCAACCCCGCCGCCCGCTTGCAGGCTGTGAGCCTGGAACAGGCCAACCAGGCCGTGCGCGAACTATTGAAGGATCCTGGTTATTTACGCATCGAAAAACCGTTGGTCAGCGATGACGAGCTTGTCTGGGGCCTGAGCGGGTTGGTGGCGTTGTTGCTACTGCTGTCGGCGTGGCGCTTGCGCCGAAGGGCGCTTCGCAAAACGGCATAAACCCTCGCCAAGGCGACGCTCGTCACATCGAGGTCCTGGCGATACTCTGTCAGGGATATTTCCTACGACTTACTGTGAAACCGCCGAATGCCGAACCTGACTCAGTTTATCCAGCGCATCCTCGAACTGATGAAGCGCTACCCAGGGGTCATCGCCCTCGGCGGTTTCATCTCCGGGGTCGGCAGTTTCATGCTGGTGGACCGTCAGCAAGGCCTGGCGACCTGGATCGCCATCATGATGCTGGTGAGCTGGCTCTGGCTGATGCTGGAAAACAGCCTGACCCGGCTGTTCACCAAGGTTTTCAAACGGGAAATCCCTCAGCCGCTGTTGCGTTACGCCACGCAGATGATTCACCAGGAAAGCCTGTTTTTCGTCCTGCCGTTTTTCTTCATCACCACCACTTGGAACAGTAGCCAACTGCTGTTTACCGGGCTGCTCGCCGCGTCGGCGCTGATCTCGATCATCGATCCCCTTTACTACAAATGGCTCGCGCCTCGGCGCTGGGCCTTCCTGGCGCTGCATACGCTGACGCTGTTCGCCGCCCTGCTCACGGCGTTGCCGGTGATCCTGCACCTGACCACTGACCAGAGCTTCAAGCTGGCGCTGGGCATCGCCATGCTGTTGTCGTTCCCGAGCCTGGCCTCGATCTTTCCGATCCGCACCGTGCGCAACGCCCTGGCGATTCTGTGCATCACCTTGGGGATTGGCGCCGCCGGCTGGGTGCTGCGCTCCTGGGTGCCACCCGCCACGCTGTGGATGACCGAAGTCGCGATCAGCACCCAGCTGGAAGACCGCACGCCGGGCGCCAGCCTGAAGGAAGTCAGCGCCACCCAGATCCGCAGCAATGGCCTGTACGCCTATACCGCCATCAACGCGCCGCGAGGGCTCGATGAGCGGATCTACCACGTCTGGCAATTCAACGGCAAAGAGGTCGACCGTATCGCCCTGGATATTCATGGCGGGCGCAAGGAAGGCTATCGCGCCTGGACCCACAAGCAGAACTTTCCGGGCGACCCGACGGGCAAGTGGCAAGTGCGGGTGCTGACCGAGAACGGCCAGTTGATCGGCGTGTTGCGGTTCAAGGTGAACCCTTGAACCCTGACCCTCAACCAAAGAACCAGTAGCAAACCCCGATCGCCGCCACCACACCGGCGAGTTCGGCCAGCAGCGCGCAACCCACCGCGTGGCGCGCCCGTTGGATACCTACCGCGCCGAAATAGACCGCCAGGACATAGAACGTGGTTTCGGTACTGCCCTGGATGGTCGCCGCCACCAGGGCCGGGAAGCTATCCACCCCGGACGTCTTCATGGTTTCGATCAGCATCGCCCGGGCGGCACTGCCGGAAAATGGCTTGACCATGGCGGTCGGCAGCGCATCGACGAAGCGCGTGTCCCAGCCGGCCCACTCCACCAAGTGCCGGATGCCGTCCAAGCCGAAGTCCAGCGCGCCCGAGGCACGCAGCACACCGACGGCACAGAGCATCGCCACCAAGTACGGCAAGAGGTTCTTCGCAACGTCGAACCCCTCCTTCGCGCCTTCGACAAACGCCTCATACACCTTGACCTTGCGCAGCGCGCCAACCACCAGGAACAGGATGATCAGGCCGAACAGCGTCAGGTTGCCAAGAATCGACGACAGCCCCGCCAATGCCGTGGCCGAGAGCGTCGCCAGCAACGCCATGAAGCCGCCCAGCACCAGCGCACCCGGGATCAGATAAGCCAGCACCACCGGATCCCACAGGCGCAGGCGCTGCATGAAGGCCACCGAAAGCAGCCCCATCAGCGTCGACGCGCTGGTGGCGAGCAGGATCGGCAGGAACACCAGCGTCGGGTCCGGCGCGCCTTGCTGGGCGCGGTACATGAAGATCGTCACTGGCAGCAGCGTCAGCGACGACGCGTTGAGCACCAGGAACAAGATCTGCGCGTTGCTGGCGATGGTCGGGCTGGGGTTGAGGTCTTGCAAGGCGCGCATGGCCTTGAGGCCGATGGGGGTGGCGGCGTTGTCCAGTCCCAGGCCATTGGCAGCGAAGTTAAGGGTGATCAGGCCGATCGCCGGATGCCCGGCGGGCACTTCCGGCATCAAGCGCAAGAACAGCGGGCCGAGGGCCTTGGCCAGCCAATCGACGATGCCGGCTTTTTCCGCGATACGCAGGAAGCCCAGCCACAGCGTCAATGTGCCGAACAGCAAGACCATGACCTCGACCGAGAGCTTGGCCATGGCGAAGATGCTTTCCACCATGGCGGCGAAAATCCCGGCGTTGCCGCCGATCAGCCACTGCGCCATTGCCGACACGGCCGCCACGATAAAGAAGCCAAGCCACAGGCCATTGAGCATCGGTAAGTCCCCCGGAAGATGCGGCGAATGATAGCGGGGCTGGCCAAAACGACAAACCCCGGATTTCTCCGGGGTCTGCCTGGCACGCTGACAACGCTCGCGATGATCCAGGCAAGGAATCAACGGTTGGACGTTTCACCCGCCGGCAGCGACTCTTTGCTGCGCCAGTGCGGCAGGGAGTTCCAGTAGCGCTGGCCCTTGGCATCGTCATACATGCCTTCCCAACGGGAAATGACTAGCACGGCCAAGGCGTTGCCGATAACGTTCAGCGCCGTGCGGGCCATGTCCATGACGCGATCTACACCCGCGATGAACGCCAGGCCTTCCAATGGAATGCCAACGCTGCCCAAGGTCGCCAGCAGCACCACGAACGATACGCCCGGCACGCCAGCGATGCCCTTGGAGGTCACCATCAGAGTCAATACCAGCAGCAATTGCTGGCTGAGGGACAAGTCAATGCCATAGAGCTGGGCAATGAAGATCGCCGCGATACTTTGATACAGCGTCGAACCGTCAAGGTTGAAGGAATAACCGGTAGGCACCACGAAACTGCAAATGGCTTTTGGCGCACCATACGCTTCCATCTTCTCGATGATGCGCGGCAGCACCGTTTCGGAACTGGCGGTGGAGTAGGCCAGCACCAGCTCATCCTTGAAGATGCGCATGAGCCTGATCACCGAGAAGCCGAACAGCCGAGCAATCAGACCCAGCACCACGAAGGCGAAGAACGCGATAGCGACATAAACCAGGATCACCAGCTTCGCCAGCGGCAGCAGGGAAGCGAAACCGAAGTTGGCGACGGTCACCGCGATCAGGGCGAACACGCCGATAGGGGCGTATTTCATGATCATGTGCGTGACCTTGAACATGCTTTCCGATACGCCCTGGAACATTTTCACCAGCGGGTCGCGCAGATCCGATTGCAAGCTGGACAACCCGAGGCCGAACAGGACCGAGAAAAAAATGATTGGCAGCATTTCGCCACGCGCGACGGCCGCGAAAATGTTGGAAGGAATCAGGTTGAGAATGGTCTCGACGAACGCGTGTTCATGTTGGACTTCGGCGGCGGTGGCCTGGTACTTGGAAATATCCACAGTTCCCAGGGTGCTCATATCAATGCCATTGCCCGGCTGGAAGAAATTCGCCAGGAGCAAGCCGACGACGATAGCGATTGTGGTGACGACTTCGAAATAAACGATGGTCTTGAAGCCGATCCGCCCCAGCTTCTTCGCATCTCCCACCCCGGCAATGCCGACAATCAGCGAGGAGATGACAATTGGGATTACGATCATCTTGATGAGACGGATAAAGATATCGCCTGCCGGTTGCAGCACGTTGCTGATCCACCAGGCCTTCTCGGCACTGAAGTGGTTGAGCAGCGCGCCGATTGCAATCCCGAGGACCAGACCGATGAGGATCTGCCAGGCGAGGCTTAATTTTGCCTGCTTCATATCATTACCCTTACTTCAGTTGGAATCGGGCAGGGCGCGGACTGACCGCCAATGACGTCAGTAGCCATGCTTCTGCCCCCGTATAAGGTCACCCGGAGCGCGTACGGAGCGCTTACTGGCAGGCGAAAAAAGGCGCAACTATTGCCACGCAAGAGGGGATCGTCTAATGCCGTAAACGCCTACCCTATGCCGAATCGGCATGAGATTTACAAATCGAAACGTTCGTCCCAAGCGGTTCGGATACGACATTCGATCAGGCATAAACGCCGTCAACCGCCCATTTCAGCGTAGTAGGGCTTGGTTTTTCAGGTAGGAGGATTCGATGAAAAGCGGCGCGGGGAAATGCACTTTGACCGGCCAAACAGGTTGAGCGCTCTCCGATATACGGTCACGCGCCGATGGACGGGTGAAAGAGCGAGACAATAGGCCACGGCGTTTTGCAGGTTAGGCCAGAAAATAGCCAACCGCTCTAGCGAGAGGTTTAGCGAACACAAGCTCTACGCAAGTTCGCCAAGTCTGCGCGACTTTGCGAACTTGCGTTGCAGCTTTTTACCTGACCCGGCCCTTTCGCAGGCACCCCTTGTGCCCGTAGGTCACTCCGACCCTGATGGTCAGAACGTCCCAGCCCCCTGGTCATGCTTAGGCCCTCCTCGGGCTTCGCAGAGAGAAAAGCAGGGCTGCTTTTCTCGTTTCAAGAAATCAGTACCAGTTTGGATCTTTCTTGAGCTGTTCCATTAACAGTTCTTGCATACCTTCATCGGGATTGCCGAGGAAGCGATAGTCCGCATGACGGGTGGGCGACTTGTCGGCTGGGAGGCCCGCAGGTACCTCGACCAACATGGCGTAGGCATCGTCCTTGTCGAAACTGACGGCTACGATCAGCCGCTTGCTCTTGCAGGTATCCTGGGTTTCGCACAATGGCCCGACCAGATACCGGTCGCCATCCTCCTCGACCGCATTCATTTGCTCCGAGGCACCGGTCAGGTTCATGACCCACTCCGGCAGACGTTCCTCCTTCTTGACCACCCCCTGCCAGGTCTCACGGTACTGCGGGTCTGCCTGAAGCAGTTGATTGACCCGCATCTGTCCGTCGTTGGCAGCCAGAGCCATGGCACTGCCGCCCAGTAGCAGGGCGGCCGCCAGTCCTTTGAATGACACGCTCATATTCAGCCTCGGCCGCGACGACCAAAAAAGAAGGAGGCGATGAACATGACCAGGAACACGACAAAGAGAATCTTGGCGATGCCCGTGGCGGTGCCTGCGATACCACCGAAGCCCAGTACGGCGGCGATGATGGCAATGATCAGGAAAGTAATTGCCCAGCTCAACATGGTGATTCTCCTTACGCTTTTCTATTTAGTTTTGGTCTGGCGACGATGGTTCCGGCGTAACGGACGACCGGTTTATCAAATTAGAAAACCCACCGCTCTTCACGAGGCATCTCGACAAATGGCTGCGGCTCGTCGACTTCCATCATTCGCATCGAAGCGGAGGCTTCGGCGAGATTGCTGACGGAGCTGAAATGGGTTTGCGGGGCACGATGAATCGATACCAGTGGCGCTTCCGGCTGCTGGCTTTCCTGCCAGAGCAGCAACTGCTGACCTGCCACAAGCGTAATCAGCAATGCGAGGACGGCCCACAGACTCTGCTGGATAGGCAGGGAGGTCATGCGAAACTGGGCGGCACGTTGACGATTCATCCTGAAATTCCTCCGCACCCTAGCGGTGATCTGGTTGAGGCGCTTTGAAACGCCACGTTGATCAGATCATTGCAGTCGGCATGCCAGAAATTTGATCTCGATAAATCACTTAAAAATCAATAGGTTATTGATTACGTCAAAAGAGCCAGGGGCGCATCCTGCACGATGGGCCGGGCGTAGGTCGTGCGTTCTGCACGACCCTTCAGATACTCGGTGTAAGATTCTTTTTGAATTGCCAATCGGAAATGGATGTCGGAATGAGCGAGCCGAACCGTAGGAAGCGAAGAAGAACTAAAAACTGGATGCAAATCAGGCTTTTAGGTGCAGGACGTCCACAATGAAGCCTTCGATGGGTATTATTCGGTCAGAATCGACCATGCAACTTGCCCGATTTTTCTGACACTAACCATCATCATTAGCTAAAGGAGCGTAGGAAAAATGGAATCCGCCACTGAGCATCAAGGCCGCATTCTGCTGGTAGACGATGAGTCCGCCATCCTGCGTACCTTCCGTTATTGCCTGGAAGACGAAGGCTACAGCGTCGCCACCGCCAACAGTGCCGCGCAGGCCGATGCCTTGCTGCAACGCCAGGTGTTTGACCTGTGCTTCCTTGATTTACGCCTGGGTGAGGACAACGGCCTCGACGTATTGGGACAGATGCGTATCCAGGCGCCCTGGATGCGCGTCGTCATCGTCACCGCCCACTCGGCTGTGGACACTGCCGTCGATGCGATCCAGGCCGGGGCCGCCGATTACCTGGTCAAGCCCTGCAGCCCGGACCAATTGCGCCTGGCAACCGCCAAGCAACTGGAAGTACGCCAGCTGTCCGCCAGGCTCGAAGCATTGGAAGGCGAAGTGCGCAAGCCAAAGGACGGCCTCGATTCCCACAGCCCGGCGATGAAAGTGGTCCTTGAGACTGCCCGTCAGGTTGCCAGCACCGACGCGAACATTCTGATTCTCGGCGAGTCCGGCACCGGTAAGGGCGAACTCGCACGGGCCATTCATGGCTGGAGCAAACGCGCGAAAAAATCCTGCGTCACCATCAACTGCCCGTCGCTGACCACCGAACTGATGGAAAGCGAACTGTTCGGTCACAGCCGCGGCGCGTTCACCGGAGCCAGCGAAAGCACGTTGGGTCGGGTCAACCAGGCCGATGGTGGCACGCTGTTTCTTGACGAGATCGGCGATTTTCCCCTCGTTTTACAACCAAAGTTGTTGCGTTTCATCCAGGACAAAGAGTACGAGCGGGTCGGTGACCCGGTAACCCGTCGTGCCGATGTACGTATTCTCGCGGCCACCAACCTCAATCTTGAGGACATGGTGCGCGACGGGCGCTTCAGGGAAGACCTGCTGTATCGCCTGAACGTCATTACCTTGCACCTGCCGCCACTGCGCGAGCGGACCGAGGACATCCTGACCCTCGCCGACCGCTTCCTGGCGCGCTTCGTCAAGGAGTACGCGCGCCCTGCGAGAGGATTCAGCGATGAGGCTCGCGAAGCCCTGCTAGGCTATCGCTGGCCAGGCAATATTCGCGAGCTGCGCAACGTGGTGGAGCGCGCCAGCATCATCTGCCCGCAGGAAAAAGTCGAAATCAGTCATTTGGGCATGGCCGAGCAACCGACCAACAACGCGCCGCGCATTGGCGCCGCGCTGAGCCTGGACGAACTGGAAAAGGCCCACATTGGCGCAGTATTGGCCACCGCCGACACACTCGACCAAGCGGCCAAGACCCTGGGTATCGACGCCTCTACGCTGTACCGTAAACGCAAGCAATACAACCTGTGAGCGGCACCTTATGAAACTGGCGATGAAGCTCCGTACCCGGCTGTTTCTCAGCATTTCGGCGCTGATCACCGTGGCATTGCTGGGATTGTTGCTTGGCCTGGTCAGTGTGTTGCAAATGGCCAATACCCAGGAACAATCGGTACGCGACAACTTCGTATTGCTGGACCTGGGCCTCAAGTTGCGCCAGACGCTGGGCGATCAACTGATGATCATGCTTGAGGAAAAGCCCGACCTGGCGGCGCTGGAAGAGTCCAAACGCGAGTATTTCGAGTTGTTGGACGAAGGTATCGCCCATGAGCGGGAACTGGATGACCCCGCAACCAGCTTCACCCGCGCCAAAGCCGACTACGTCAGTTTCCTCCAGGCCTTCGATGCCTCTCGCCAGCAACCGACACAGCTGACCGGCATCCAGGACCTCACTGAAAAATTCAACGTATTGCGTGGAGGCCTGATCGAGGGGTACCGACATGCCCTTAATAAAATCGGCGATACCCAGGACCGCGCCCGCGAACGCGCGCTACTGATTTCCGCCTTGCTGGGGCTGGTGGGATTGGCAGTGCTGATTATCGGCTTCGTGACCGCCCATGGCATCGCCCGACGTTTCGGCGCACCGATCGAAGCCTTGGCTGCTGCGGCCGACGACATCGGCCAAGGCAATTTCGAGGTGACCCTGCCGATCTCGTCAGCGGCGGAACTGAATCTGCTGACGCGCCGCTTCGGCATCATGGCCCAGGCGCTGCGCGAACATCAGGCGACCAATATCGATGAATTGCTCGCCGGGCAGCAGCGCCTGCAAGCGGTGCTCGACAGCATTGACGACGGCTTGCTGATGATTGATCGCCAAGGCCGGCTGGAGCATTTGAACCCGGTGGCCCAACGTCAGCTGGGCTGGGACGAGGAGCGCCTGGGCCAAGGCCTGGGCGAGGCGCTTGGACGTGTGGAATTGGATGAAGAGCTGCAACTGGTGTTACGCGGAGGCACACAAGAACGCGCGCCTGATGACTTGGGCATTGAGGTGGATGGCGAATCGCGAGTGCTGACCTATAGCCTGACACCGGTGATCCACACCCAAGGCCAAATCCTCGGGGCAGTAATGATCTTGCATGACGTCACCGAGCAACGGGCCTTCGAACGCGTGCGCAGCGAGTTCGTCCTGCGGGCGTCCCATGAGCTGCGCACCCCGGTGACAGGCATGCACATGGCGTTCGGGTTGCTGCAGGAGCGCATGCATTTCGCCGAGGACTCCCGCGAGGCGGACCTGCTCAACACGGTCAATGAAGAAATGCAGCGGCTGATGCAGCTGATCAATGACCTGCTTAATTTCTCCCGCTACCAGAACGGCTTGCAAAAGCTCACCCTGGCGCCTTGCTCCATCGAGGAACTGTTGGAGGCGGCGAGGATGCGGTTTGCAGCGCAGGCCGAGGGCAAGGGCATCGAGTTGCTTGTGGAAATCCAGGGTCCTTTGCCGCGCCTGCACGCTGACGCCGCGCAGTTGGACCGGGTCCTGGACAACCTGATCGATAACGCAATGCGCCACACCAACGACGACGGCCAGATTCGTTTGCAGGCCCGACGCCATGGCGAGCGGGTGATTATCAGTGTTGAAGATAACGGCGAGGGGATTGCCTACGGCCAGCAAGGACGAATCTTCGAACCTTTCGTCCAGGTCGGACGCAAGAAGGGCGGTGCCGGGCTCGGGTTGGCGCTGTGCAAGGAGATCGTCCAGCTCCACGGTGGACGCATGGGCGTCTATTCCCGGCCAGGGCAGGGCACCCAGTTTTATATGGCCCTGACAGTCTGAGCAGGCGTCAGGCTTCGTCGTCCAGGCGTCGTACAAGCCGACGCCGCCCGCGGGTAATCAATTCGATCAGTTGCACCGCGCTGAGCGCATGGGCGAACAACCACCCCTGACCAAACTTCACGCCTTCGCTGCTCAAATACGACGCCTGGGCCTCATGTTCGATGCCCTCTGCAATCACCTTGAGCTGCAATGCATGGGCCATGCGAATGATGTGCGGGGCCACGCCACTGCTGGCGGCATCATGACCCAGGGCGTCGATGAACGCCTTGTCGATCTTCAGGCAATCGACCGGCAGTGTTTGCAGGTAAGCCAGGCTGCAATAACCCGTGCCGAAATCATCGATCAGTACCTGATGCCCTACATCACGCAACGACTGCAGGTTGTCCCGGGCGACCAGCGCATCGACCAGCCCGCGCTCGGTCACTTCAAAGGCAATCTGGTGCGCCGACACGCGATGCAGCGCCAGCAAACGGGCGATCACTTCGCCGATGCGCGGCACCATCACGTCACATGCCGCCAGGTTCACCGAGATGTACAAGTGGGGATTGGCCCGCAATAGCTGGCCCAACTGATCGAATAACCGCTGGAGAACAAAATCGGTTATCTGGCGGATCTGCCCGGTGTCTTCAGCCATCGGTATGAACAAGTCTGGACTGGTGAGGGTCCCGTCGGGCCGACGCCAGCGCAGCAGGGCTTCGGCGCCTACGCAGTTGCGGCTGTGCAGGTCGAAAATCGGTTGGTAAAGCACCTGCATTTCACCGCGCCGGATGGCCCCGTGCAGTTCCGCGTCCATGGATTGGCGCTGACGAGCCAGCAACAGGACCTGGAAGCCAATGCCCAGCCCCAGCATCAGGCTGATGGGCAGCATCCACCAGGCTTTGGTCGGAATCTGCAGGCTGCTGCGCGGCGCTATCAACACCAGTTGATATTCCGGATTGTCGGTCGACATTCTGTAGATCAGCCGGGTCTGCGTGACTTGCAAGGCGCTTTGGCTTTTGGGTGGCCAAGGTTCCGTCGGCGGCCAACGCTGCGGGGTGCCCAATACCGGAATGGCTCGCTCACCTTGATCAAGAACCACCAGCAGACTGCTGCCCGGGGGCAGATCGACAACGTCGGTCAGGTGTCCGCGAGACGTCGCGACCCGGAAATTGCCGCGCCCCAACATCAACGCCGCGCGATTTTCGTCAGGCTCCGTGGTGGTGTTGAGCCAGTAACTGTAGGCCGGACCCCGCAAGTCAGGTGGGCGAACCCACGACAAACCGCTCTGGCGCGGGCGATTGGAGCATACGCCGCTGCTGTCGATATAAGCCGCCTCGTAGACAAAACGATAGTTGAAGCTCACCTGTTGCAGGGTGGCGATCATGTCATCGTTGCAGCCGCGCAAGGGTTGAGCCTGCAAGTCGTCGAGGCTTTCGCGCAGTTGCCCGAAAAGCTGTTCCAAGCGTTGCAGGAAGCGTTCGCCCTGGGCATTCATCTGTTCGCTTTCACGCTGCTGGATCTGCTGTACTACCACGAACAGGCTTCCCGCCAGCAACAGTACCGTACTCAGGGCAGCCGCTATCATCGCCAGTAAGATAGGGCGATGGAGCCAGCTTTGCAGAGTCTCGCGGGCAGCCGTCATTATTGGTAATCCGAAAGTTACCAATGAGTTATAGCTTCTGTTTTGAATTTAGCCCGGCCAGTCAGACGGGCGTCATTATTTTGTCTGGTTGAGCACCTGCAAAATCGCCGCGCTTTGCGCGTCTGGCACGCCGTCGAACCGGGCCGGGCGGTAGCGCATCTGGAAGGCCGCCAGGACCTGATGAGTGGCAACGTCCCATTCGCCAGTGCGTGGAGTGGGGTAGCCGAGGCGGGCCAGCTCGGCCTGGAACCAGCTGGCGCTCGGTGGCTGCTCGGCGTAAGCGGCTTGCTGCCGTGCCACAGCCAGCTCGTCTGGCCAGACGCCCAGGCCGGACTGTGCCAGGCGCTTCCACGGAAACAACGGCCCCGGATCCAGCTTGCGCATGGGCGCAATGTCGCTGTGCCCAATGATATTGACGGGGTTGATCGCGTTACGTCGGGTGATGTCCTTGAGCAAGGCAATCAAGGATTGCACTTGGGCCTCGCTGTAGGGGAACCAGAGACGCCCGGTCGGCGTGTCGATATAGCCCGGATTGACGATTTCAATCCCGATGGAGCTGGAATTGAGCCATGTCCGGCCCTGCCATTCGCTTTCGCCGGCATGCCATGCGCGCCGGCTTTCATCGACCAGCTTGTAGATGGTCGCGTCCTTATCGTCGCCGATGAGGTAATGGGCACTGACTTCGCCGTGGGTCAGCAGCGACAGGGAACGCTCAAGGGAAGCCGAGGTGTAGTGCACCACGACAAACTGGATGCGGCTGTCATGATTGACGGACGGATGGCTGGTGTCGAGCTGGGGACCGCTCGCGCAACCGGCCAGGACAAGCAACGCAACGAGGAGCGGGAGAAGTTTCATGGCGAAGGCGTACACGCAGGGAAATAATGCAACAGTGTAACGTATAGCCTCGTGGATGACCGACCGAAGCCCAGATATTAAACAAAATGGAACAATGGCCTCAGCCTAGCTCCACTCGGTTACGCCCGGCATTTTTGGCACGATAAAGCGCTTGATCGGCTCTTTTAAGCACCGTATCGCTGTGCTCTCCCGGCTTGAACGCCGTCATGCCCATGGACACCGTGACCGTTACCGGTTCGCCCTTGAAATGGAACGGACAGGCTTCGATGGCCGCACGCAAGGCTTCGGCCAGTTTCGCCCCCGCCGCCAGCGGCGTATCCGGTACCAGCAAGACAAACTCCTCGCCGCCAAAGCGGGCGATGAAGTCCCCGCCGCGCACACGCTTGCGCAACACCGAGGCGATGAGTTTCAGCACACGATCGCCGGCCAGATGGCCATAGTTGTCGTTGATCCGCTTGAAGTGATCGAGGTCGAGCATGGCAATCAACAAGCTGTTGCCGTGTTGCTGCCACTCGCCAACTTCCCGTTCGAGGCGCTCGGTCCAGGCCGCCCGGTTAGGTAAACCGGTCAGCGGATCGACCAGCGCCTTTTGCCGCTGCTCTTCCAGGTTTTCCCGGACGATCAGCGCGTCCTGCTCCATCAGCGCAACCCGCTCGGCAAGGCTTTTCAGGCGAGCCGAGACCTCATGCTCACGCTGGGCACGCTGCTTCTGATGCTGGTCCATCGTGCCGAGCAGGCCTTCGAGGTGATTTTCCAAAACTTGCTTGAGGCCTTCCAGATCGTCGGCTTGCTGCATACTGCTCTGCAAGCCATCGACCTGCTCGCGGATCTGCGTGTCCATTTCCATGGAGGCGGACAGATTGTCGGCATGATCTTCGCTGGCGGCCTGCAAGGTGCTCTGGAATGACTCCAACCGATCATTGAGTCGCTGCAGATAGGCTTCGAATTCATGCTGGCCGCTGTCGGTGATCGCCAGCATCAAGACCGCAAGATCATCGAGGATCGGCAGCAGTTCATACCAGTTCAAGCCGTTTTGCAGGCGCTCACGCATGGCTTCCGCTTGGGGTCGGTGACGCTCGGGCAGCGTCAGGTCACCCAGCAGGCCCAGCAGGGTGTCTTCGATATGCCTGGCGACCGAGCTGTAGGAGGGCTCGGGGGAGTCGGGCAGGGCATAGTGAGCCTCTTCGGAATCAACCGTTGCGGGAAGCTCGGTCGGTTCTGCGGGCGCAACCGGTGTCTCGTCGAGCGCAGGCGCCTCTGGCGTCAACTCGTCGGGATTTTCTTCCGGTGTCGGCGCTGGTTCGACGTGTTCACTGCCGGTTAGCGCCGGCTCCAAGCTCGGCGGCTCCACTGGCTTGGCCGATACCGGCGCAGGGGCGGGCTCCTCGACGGGCGCGGTGGATATGACCGGCTCGGGCGGCGTATCGGGCGCGTGGACTGGCTCCGCTATCGGTGAGGGAGCGGGCGCAGGGGTCTCGGAGATTGCGCTGGCTTCCGGCTGTGGAGGGGCGAGCGGTGCGGGGGCCGGCAACGCTGTTTCTATTGCGGACGCTGCGCTCGTCTGCACAGGCGCGGGCGGCTGGGGCGGCACCTCTTCATGGCCATGGCCACCGAACAATCGTTGCAGCAGGCCCGGGCGGCTCGGCTCATCAGGCGTATCCAGCACGCTCAAGGCCTTGCCCTGCAAGCTACTCAATTCGCTGAGCAACAGGGGGATTTCCCGAGCCTGGCCGACCCGCGCCTCCAACTGCTTGGAAAATTTCTTCAAGGGCCGGCTGACGTCCTTCGGCAGCGGCAACGTTTGCAGCTGGGCGACCAAGGCGGTCAGGGCGGCGCTCATTTGTTCGACCCTAGTCTCGCGGCGCTGCTCGGAATCGAGTACGGCTTTCTCCAGCCGCGGCAACAGGGCGGCGAGGGCCGCGTCCATATCGTCGGTGCGCACCACTTCGCGCATCTCTTTCATACACTGGTCTACAACCCGGTCAGTGCCCTCGGCGGCCAACGTACTGCGCACCAGGCCGCGACGCAGCAAGTCGAGCCGAGCGTCCCAACGGCGCTCAAGCTTTTCCTGCTGTTCGATGCTCTTGAGGTATTTCTCTCTCCAGCGTTCGGCGTCGTCGCTCATTCATCGGATCCGCGAGGGGCAGGACTCAGGGCGGGAAACGCGTCAGCCGTGAGCGAACCCGGCAAACGTATTTCAACCGCGACTGGCAGGTGATCGGAAATCGGCTGGGCCAATACCTCGAAACGTTCGAGGGTCAGGGTCGGGCTCAGCAGGATATGGTCCAGGCAACGCTGGGGGCGCCAGCTGGGAAATGTCGCTTCCAGTTGCGGGGCAAGCAGCCCAAGGTCGCGCAGAGGAGAGGTCTGCAGCAAATCGTTGGCATGGGTATTCATGTCGCCCATCAATACCTGGTGCTTGTAGCCACCAATCAGCTCACGAATATAGGCCAGTTGCATCGTTCGGGTACGAGCACCGAGGGCCAGGTGCATCATCACCACGACCAACGCCTCCGGCCCTTCGCCAAAACGCGCCAGGATCGCTCCGCGCCCCTTGGGGCCCGGCAACGGATGGTCTTCGATCGCCCACGGCCGCAGGCGACTCAGCACGCCGTTACTGTGCTGCCCGAGCCGGCCGAGGTTACGATTGAGTTGTTGGTACCAATAAGGAAAGGCGCCCAGTTGGGCGAGGTGTTCGACCTGATTGACGTAGCCGGACCGCAGGCTTCCGCCGTCGGCCTCTTGCAGCGCGACCAAGTCGAAGTCCTTCAACAGGTCGCCGATTTTCTGCAGATTGCCGGCACGTCCGGTGTGCGGCAGCAAATGTTGCCAGCCGCGGGTAAGGTAATGCCGGTAGCGCTCGGTACTGATGCCGACCTGAATATTGAAACTGAGCAACCGCAGGCGGCTGTCAGCCGGCAGGCCCGTGGATGCGACATGATGCTCGTTGACCCGTGGTTCATGTAGGCCAACGATGCGTTCGGTACTCCAGCGGGCCATGGGCGAGGGCCGCGCTTAGTTGGCGGCAGCCTTGGGGGCCGCTCGCTCTTTGGCGATCAGCTTGTCGGCCAGTTGCAGCGCTTCATTCGCACCGCCAGCAGAGCCGATGTCAAAGCGGTATTTGCCATTGACGACCATGGTCGGTACGCCGGTGATTTCGTATTTCTTCGCCAGCTCTTTGGCCTTGTTGATCTGGCCCTTGATAGCGAAGGAGTTGAAGGTTGCCAGGAATTTGTCCTTTTCGACGCCTTGGGTGGCGAGGAACTCGGCCATGTCCTCAGGATCGGTCAGGCGCTTCTTTTCGTTCTGGATGGCATTGAACACTGCTGCGTGGACTTGATGCTCGACACCCATCGCTTCAAGGGTCAGGAACATCTGGCCGTGGGCATCCCATGGGCCACCGAACATGGCCGGGATGCGCACGAAGTTGACGTCCGAAGGAAGCTTTTCAACCCATGGGTTGATGACCGGCTCGAAGGCATAGCAATGCGGGCAACCGTACCAGAACAGCTCCACCACCTCGATTTTGCCAGGCACGGCAACCGGTACGGGGTTGGCCAATTCTACATACGGCGCGGCGGGGGCTTCAGCCGCTTGGGCAGTCACGCCAAACAGGCTGGCGGCGACGAGCGCGGCGCTGATGATCAGATTACGCATGCTTTACTCCTGGACAATGAGGTGGCCTCGCGGGGCGTGTTTTTCAGACAGGCCGCCGCGGGTTCAGTTTCGCTAGTGTAACGGCAGCGGCCACAAAAAAGGGCGGCCAAAGCCACCCTTTTGATGTTTGCATCGACAGATTAATCGAGCGTTAACGTTGCAAGGGGCATCCCTCGCAACGGCCTTAGTGCAGGCCCTGGATGTAGCTGGAGACGGCCGCGATATCTTCGTCGCTCAGCTTGCGAGCGATGGTGCGCATGGTCATCGCATCGCCATCATTGGCACGACCGCCTTCTTCCTTACGGAAATCGGTCAGCTGCTTGGTGATGTATTGGGCATGCTGGCCGCCCAGGTGCGGGAAGCCGGCGGCAGCGTTGCCTTTGCCATCTGGGGAGTGGCAGCCCGTGCAGGCTGGCAGGCCTTTTTCCAGATTGCCACCCCGGAACAGTGCTTCGCCGCGCGCAACGAGTTTTGGATCGGCAGCACCTACGCTACCCTTCTGACTGGCGAAATAAGCCGCCATGTCCGCCAGGTCCTGATCGTTCAGATTGTTCAGCAGGCCCGTCATTTCCAGCACGACACGCTTGCCGTCCTTGATTTCCTTAAGCTGCTTGGTCAAGTAACGCTCGCCCTGGCCCGCCAGTTTCGGAAAGTTGGGCGCCATGCTATTGCCATCCGGGCCGTGGCAGGCCCCGCATACGGCCGCTTTCGCCTGACCGGCAGCGGCATCGCCAGCGGCGTGGGCTACGCCGGATATCCCCAAGGTCAACAGCAGACTCACGATCAGTTTGTTCATCAGCTAATCCAACTACGGCTAAGGGTTAAAGAGTTATGGGCCGGGTTTACTCGCTCATCCACTGGATGATGGCTCGGTAATCCTCGGCACTGCAGTCCATGCACAAACCACGCGGCGGCATCGCCTTGAAACCCTGGGTCACGTGTTGCACCAGCGTCTCCATACCTTTCGCCAGCCTCGGCGTCCAAGCTGCCTGATCACCCTTGCGGGGCGCCATGGGTAGTTGGCCGGAATGACAGGCACCACAAACACGGTTGTACACAGCTTCCGGATCCTGTGTAGCCTGAGCGCTGTAAAGCGGCATCAAGACACCGGCAGCTAGCAGCCATTTCGTCATAAAACGACCTTTTCAGGGTTGAGAGCGAGCTGCGTTCTAGTGCGCAATTTCGGTCGGTCGCTCCCGTGAGCTTCATCCTACGCTGGGACAAAGCGCACACAAAATCTGCGGCATTATATACTGGCGTCACTGAAACGGAAACGACACAGCTTGCCGCGTCCATTCCCGACGCCGCCCACATCGGAAATCCCATGCAACTGAAGAACCCCATCCTTGGCCTGTGCCAACAGTCCACCTTCATGCTCAGCGCCGCCAAAGTCGACCAGTGCCCCGACGACGAAGGTTTCGAAGTGGCCTTTGCCGGGCGTTCCAACGCCGGCAAGTCCAGCGCGCTAAACACCCTGACCCATGCCAGCCTGGCACGCACCTCGAAAACCCCAGGCCGCACACAGCTCTTGAACTTCTTCAAGCTAGACGATGAACGGCGTTTGGTCGACCTGCCCGGTTACGGTTATGCCAAAGTGCCGATTCCGCTCAAGCAGCATTGGCAGCGCCACTTGGAAGCCTACTTGGGCAGTCGCGAGAGTTTGAAAGGGCTCATCCTGATGATGGACATCCGCCATCCGATGACCGACTTTGACCTGTTGATGCTCGATTGGGCAGTCGCCAGCGGCATGCCGATGCACATTTTGTTGACCAAGGCCGACAAGCTTACTTACGGCGCAGCCAAGAACACGCTGCTCAAAGTGCAATCGGAAATCCGCAAGGGATGGGGCGACGCGATCACCATCCAGCTGTTTTCGGCGCCCAAGCGTATGGGCCTGGAAGAAGCCTATACGGTGCTGGCCGATTGGATGGAACTGGCCGACAAAGGCAGCGACGAAGCTGAATAAGCCAAATCGCAGGCAAAAAAAACCCCGGACTTCTTATGGGGAGGGGGAAGTTCGGGGTCCAAGTTCCGGACCGCTAGGGCGGGGTCCAGATATCTGCCAACACTTAACACAACATAGGAGCATTGAAGGGCTTCACCAGCCATTCAGAACCTCTGAGTAGGATTTCACGGTTTTAGTTCAGATTATTTTTGGAAATATCCCTAGGAATTTTCCGACCTAACGAAGGAATCCCTGGCTTTGCAGGGATTCCAAGTGGCAAGGAGGCTCGTTCTCTCACCACAAGAAACCCGAGACTCAGTGCGCCTCGTCCCAATTATTTCCCACCCCTACTTCCACCAGCAGCGGTACATCCAACGTGGCCGCGGCGCTCATGTGCAGGCGAACCTCCTCGCGCACCTGATCGACCAAGTCTTCGCGCACTTCCAGCACCAATTCGTCGTGTACCTGCAGGATGACTTTCGCATCCAGACCTGACGCCGTCAGCCAGCGATCCACAGCCACCATGGCCTTCTTGATGATGTCGGCGGCGGTACCTTGCATCGGTGCGTTGATCGCCGTGCGTTCAGCACCTTTGCGCAGCGCCGGGTTCTTCGCGTTGATGTCCGGCAAGTACAGCCGACGGCCGAAGATGGTTTCGACGAATCCTTGCTCGGCTGCCTGGGCACGGGTGCGCTCCATGTATTCCAGCACACCAGGGTAGCGGGCGAAGTAGCGGTCGATGTAAGCCTGGGACTGCTTGCGATCGACACCGATCTGCTTGGCCAGGCCGAAGGCGCTCATGCCATAGATCAAACCGAAGTTGATCGCTTTGGCACTACGACGCTGATCATGGGTGACGGCGTCCAGCTCGACCCCAAAGACTTCGGCAGCGGTGGCTCGGTGTACGTCAAGGTCGTTGCGAAACGCGTGGAGCAACCCTTCGTCCTTGGCGAGGTGGGCCATGATCCGCAGTTCGATCTGCGAATAGTCCGCCGCCAGCAGCTGGTAGCCTTTCGGCGCGACGAACGCCTGGCGGATGCGCCGGCCTTCGGCAGTGCGAATCGGAATGTTCTGCAGGTTCGGGTCGATGGACGACAGCCGCCCGGTCGCGGCGACCGCTTGCTGGTAATTGGTATGGACGCGGCCGGTGCGGCTGTTGATCTGCTCGGGAAGGCGATCGGTGTAGGTGCTCTTGAGCTTGCTCAGGGAGCGGTACTGCATCAACACCTTGGGCAGCGGGTAATCCTGCTCCGCCAGTTCGGCGAGTACCGCTTCGGCAGTGGAGGCCTGGCCCTTGGCGGTTTTGCTGAGCACCGGTAAACCGAGCTTTTCGTACAGGATCACGCCCAACTGCTTCGGCGAGCCCAGGTTGAATTCCTCGCCGGCGATGGCAAACGCCTCACGCTCCAGCGCCACCAGTTTTTCGCCCAACTCGACGCTTTGCACGCCCAGGAGGTTGGCATCGACCAACGCGCCCTGGCGCTCGATGCGCGCCAGGACCGGCATCAACGGCATTTCGATTTCGTTGAGGACTTTGTCCAGGCTCGGCGTGGCGGCCAATTTTTCCTGTAGGGCCTGGTGCAAGCGGAAGGTCACGTCGGCGTCTTCAGCGGCGTAGGGCCCGGCCAGTTCCAGGGAGATCTGATCGAAGGTCAACTGCTTGACCCCTTTGCCGGCGATGTCCTGGAAATCCGTCTTGCTTTGGCCCAGGTATTTCAGCGCCAGGCTGTCCATGTCGTGGCGAGTCGCGGTGGAGTCCAGCACATAGGATTCAAGCATGGTGTCGAAAACGATACCTTGCATGAAAACGCCATTGCTCTGATCACCGCCAATGGCGCAATTGGCCAGGATGTTGGTTTCGAACTTGGCATGCTGGCCGACCTTGAGCTTGTTCGGGTTTTCCAGCAACGGCTTGAGAGCGTTGAGCACCGTGTCGCGGTCCAGCTGCTCCGGCACGCCCATGTAGGAATGGGTCAGCGGGATATAAGCCGCCTCAAAAGGGGCCACGGCGAACGACAAGCCAACGAGCTGCGAATGCTGGGCATCGCCACCGTTGGTTTGCGTGACCAGGGAAAACAGCGGCGCCTGTTCAAGCTTGGCCAACCAGGCATCGAAGCTCGGCTGATCGAGAATGACCTCGTACTTCGCCTCAGCGCCCCCCGGGAGCTCGTCGGCAACTTCAATGATTTCCTGCCCGGCACGCTTGGCGTCACGCTGGTTATCTTCGAACCAGCTCTTGAACTCCAGCAGCGTGTACAACTCGGCAAGCTTCTCGTGATCCGGCGCGCCCATCTGCAAGTCGTCGAGTCCGATGTCCAAGGGAACGTCGGTCTTGATAGTCGCCAACTCGTAGGAAAGAAGCGCCATTTCCTTATGCTCTTCCAGCTTGGCGGCCAACGTCTTGGCGCCCCGAATCGGCAGCGTCGCAACGATATCCAGTTGCGCATACAACTCGGCCAGGCCACCGTTGACTCCCACCAACAGGCCGGAAGCGGTTTTTGGCCCGATGCCCGGCACACCCGGAATGTTGTCGGACGAATCGCCCATTAATGCCAGATAGTCGATGATCTGCTCCGGAGCGACGCCAAACTTCTCCTTCACGCCAGCCACGTCCAGTGAGCTACCGGTCATCGTGTTGACCAAGGTAATGTGGCCATCGACCAACTGCGCCATGTCCTTGTCGCCAGTGGAGATCACCACTGGACGGTCGGCGGCGGCGCTACTGCGGGCCAGGGTGCCGATCACGTCGTCGGCTTCGACGTTGTCCACGCACAGCAGCGGGAAGCCCAAGGCTTTCACACTGGCGTGCAGCGGCTCGATCTGCACGCGCATGTCGTCGGGCATGCTCGGACGATTCGCCTTGTACTCAGCGTACAGCGCATCGCGAAATGTCCCACCCTTGGCGTCGAATACCACCGCGAACGGGCTGTCCGGATACTGCTTGCGCAGGCTCTTGAGCATGTTCAACACGCCCTTGACCGCGCCGGTCGGCAGGCCTTTGGAAGTGGTCAGCGGTGGCAGCGCGTGAAAGGCGCGATACAGATAAGAAGAACCGTCCACCAGGACGAGGGGGGCTTGGCTCATGAGCAGGATCAACCTTTTCGGCGGGTCCGGGGCTAGAATAGCGGGACCGTTGACGACAAAGGGACAAGGTTATCATGCGTACACTAAATCGCCTGTTACTGGCTGGCTTGTTTGCATTCACCCCGCTGGCCGTCATGGCCGCGGACGAAGCACCTTCGGCGGACCCGGATGTCACCATCCGCACCGAAGGCGACAGAACCATTCAGGAATATCGGCAAAACGGCTTTTTGTACGCGATCAAGGTCACGCCCAAAAACGGCAAGCCTTACTTCCTCGTGCGCGCTGACGGCACCGATGCAAACTTCATCCGATCGGACCAGCCGGATATGCTGATCCCTTCGTGGAAAATCTTTGAGTGGTAATACCGCTCTCGACTTCAACCGGCGCTCGATGAAGAGCGCCCGTACTGGCAGTTTTAACCATGTCTGTGTTCACGCCCCTGGCTCGGCCCGAGCTGGAAACCTTTCTCGCCCCTTATGGGCTCGGCCGCCTGCTTGATTTCCAGGGGATTGCCGCTGGCAGCGAAAACACCAACTTCTTTATCAGCCTGGAACGGGGCGAATTTGTCCTGACCCTGGTCGAGCGCGGCCCTGTGCAGGAGATGCCGTTCTTTATCGAGCTGCTGGACGTCCTGCACGACGCCGACCTGCCGGTGCCTTACGCCTTGCGCACCACCGACGGCGTCGCGCTGCGGGAACTGGCGGGGAAGCCGGCGCTGCTGCAACCGCGCCTGGCGGGCAAACACATCAAGCAGGCCAACGCCCAGCACTGCGCCCAGGTCGGCGAATTGCTCGCGCACCTGCACCTGGCCACCCGCGACAACATGATCAAGCGCAAGACCGACCGCGGCCTGGACTGGATGCAGGAGGAGGGCGCCAAGCTGCTCTCGCACCTCGATGCCGAGCCCCGTCGGCTGCTTGAGGCGGCGCTTGATGAAATCACGCTGAAAAAGGTCGGCATCCTGGCGTTGCCGCGCGCCAACATCCATGCCGATCTGTTCCGCGACAATGCGATGTTCGAAGGCACGCACCTTACCGGCTTGATCGACTTCTACAACGCCTGCTCCGGGCCGATGCTGTATGACGTCGCCATCGCCTTGAACGATTGGTGCTCGGATGACGACGGTGGGCTCGATGGCCCCCGGGCGCGAGCGTTGCTGGGCGCTTATGCGGCGCTACGGCCGTTCACCGCCGCCGAGGCCGAGCTGTGGCCCACCATGCTGCGCGTGGCGTGCGTGCGGTTCTGGCTGTCACGGTTGATCGCCGCCGAATCGTTTGCCGGGCAGGATGTGCTGATTCACGATCCGATGGAATTCCAGCAGCGGTTGGCGCAGCGGCAGACGGTTCATACGGTGTTGCCGTTCGCCCTATAACAACCAGCGGACCTGAATGCCTTCGTGCCGAGGGAGCTTGCTCCCGCTGGGCTGCGCAGCAGCCCCAAGATTTTGCGGTCGCTGCGCAACCGAGCGGGAGCAAGCTCCCTCGCCACAGGTTCGGCATTAGCAGACTATAGCGACTCCAGGCACCCCGCCAAATCATTCCCCAACTTCTCCAACAACTGCTCATACCCCTGCGCCGTCGCCGGGGTGTAACCCCCAAGTGCATCCAGCTCCGCCAGTTTCACCGGCAGGCCGGCCACCAGGGTCTCGGCCAGGCGCGGGCGCAGGGGCGGTTCGCTGAAGACACAGGTCTTGCCCACGGCTTGCAAGCGCGTACGCATCGCCGCCACGTGCTGGGCACCAGGCTGGACTTCGGCGGCCACGGCGAAAACCCCGGCGTGCTTGAGGCCGTAGTTGTCTTCGAAATAATCGAACGCTTCATGGAAGACAAAATACGGTTTGCCCGCGACCCCAACCAGACGTGCCTTGAGACGCGCATCCATGGCATCGAGGCGCTGATTGAAGCCCTTGAGGTTGCTCTGATAGCGGGCCGCGTTTGCCGGATCCGCTGCGCTCAGGTCAGCTGCCATCTTGGCAGCGATCACCCGCGCATTAAGCGGAGAGAGCCAAAGATGAGCGTCCACCGTGCCGGGGCGATGGTCGTGATCATGCTCATCGCTGCCGTGATCCTCATCTTCGTGGGAGGCGCTGTCGTCGGCGAAATGACGCAACTTGAGCCCTGGCAGGTCCTGCACTGCAACGGAAGGCAGCGTACGACCGTTCAACACACGCGGCAGGAAACCTTCCATGTCAGGGCCGATCCAGTACAACAGGTCCACCGACTGCACCTTGCGTACATCCGATGGCCGCAACGCATAGTGGTGCGGCGAAGCCCCTGGCGGCAGCAATACTTGCGGAACGGCCACGCCGTCCTGCACGGCGGCGGCAATCAGTTGCAGCGGCTTGATACTGGTGAGGACCTTGACGTCGGCCTGAACCGAGCCAATCAGTAGAAAATTTACGACAAAAGCGACAAACAGCGAAAAAATTCGGGACACGATGACCACTCGGAGAGACGAGAACGGGTAACATAATAACGTCTCTCACTAAACTCGTCGCTGCCCATGCCCATTACGCCCCTTGCCAGTCGTCCACATGATCACTCCCACTGCGTGCACAGCGCCTTGTCCGAGGCCGACGCCATCTGCGCGCGCCAAGGGTTGCGCCTGACCGCCCTGCGGCGGCGCGTGCTGGAATTGGTCTGGCAGAGCCACAAGCCGCTGGGCGCCTACGACATTCTTGCCGTGCTCAGCGAGCAGGACGGTCGCCGCGCCGCGCCGCCAACCGTCTATCGGGCGCTGGATTTCCTCTTGGAAAACGGCCTGGTGCATCGCATTTCGTCCCTGAACGCCTTCGTTGGCTGCAACCATCCGGAGCACGCCCACCAAGGCCAGTTCCTGATCTGCCGTGAATGCCACGCCGCCATCGAGCTGGAACAGAAGTCCATCAGCGATGCCATCATCGCCAGTGCCAAGGACGTCGGCTTTGTGGTCGATACCCAGACCGTCGAAGTGGTTGGCCTCTGCTCCGGCTGCCAGGGGGCCTGATGAGCAATGCGTTGATCCACCTCGAACAGGTGGCCGTGACGTTCGCCGGGCAGAACGTGCTGGACAACATTCACCTGAGCGTCGAACCGGGGCAGATCGTGACGTTGATCGGCCCCAACGGTGCCGGCAAGACCACCCTGGTGCGGGCCGTGCTGGGTCTGCTCAAGCCCGACAGCGGCAGCGTCTGGCGCAAGCCCAAGTTGCGTGTCGGCTACATGCCGCAAAAGCTTCATGTCGATGCGACCTTGCCACTGTCGGTGCTGCGCTTCTTGCGCCTGGTGCCTGGGGTGGATCGCGAACGAGCCTTGGCGGCCTTAAAGGAAGTCGGTGCCGAGCAGGTCATCGACAGCCCGGTGCAAAGCGTTTCCGGTGGCGAAATGCAGCGCGTATTGCTGGCCCGCGCCCTGTTGCGCGAGCCCGAATTGCTGGTGCTCGACGAGCCCGTACAAGGCGTTGACGTGGCCGGCCAAGCCGAGTTGTACAGCTTGATTACCCGTTTGCGCGACCGCCACCGCTGCGGCGTGCTGATGGTCTCCCACGATCTTCACTTGGTCATGAGCACCACCGACCAGGTGGTTTGCCTCAACCGTCACGTCTGCTGTTCCGGGCATCCCGAGCAAGTCAGCAGTGATCCGGCGTTTGTCGAGCTTTTCGGAAAGAACGCACAAAGCCTGGCGATTTATCATCATCACCATGACCACGCCCATGATCTGCATGGCTCGGTGGTCAGTGCCTCACCTGTTTCTACCCACGCTCACGGAGATGGCTGCAAGCATGGCTGATTTTCTGTTGTATGCCCTGCTCGCAGGCCTGGCCCTCGCACTGGTGGCGGGCCCCCTGGGTTCATTCGTGGTCTGGCGGCGCATGGCCTATTTTGGCGACACCTTGTCCCACGCAGCGCTGCTCGGCGTGGCGCTGGGGTTTTTGCTGGATGTCAGCCCGGCTATCGCCGTGACCGTTGGCTGCCTGTTACTGGCGGTGGTGCTGGTCACCCTGCAACAGCGCCAGCCGCTGGCGTCCGACACACTGCTGGGCATCCTGGCACCGAGCACGCTGTCCCTCGGGCTGGTGGTGCTCAGCTTCATGCGTGACGTGCGGATCGACTTGATGGCCTATCTGTTCGGCGATCTCTTGGCGATCAGCCCGACGGATCTTTCATGGATCCTCGGCGGCAGCGCAGCAGTGCTGCTGTTGCTGGTCGCGCTGTGGCGTCCGTTGCTGGCGGTCACCGTCCATGAAGAGTTGGCACGGGTCGAAGGCTTGCCCGTGGTGGGCTTGCGGCTGGCGCTGATGTTGTTGATCGCGGTGGTGATCGCCGTGGCGATGAAGATCGTCGGTGTGTTGCTGATTACTTCATTGCTGATCATCCCGGCAGCTGCCGCGCAGCGTCACGCCCGCTCGCCTGAACAGATGGCCCTGGGCGCGAGCCTGCTGGGCATGCTCGCCGTGTGCGGCGGGCTGGCGTTGTCGTGGTTCAAGGACACCCCGGCCGGCCCGTCGATCGTGGTCAGCGCCGCGGCGTTGTTTCTGCTGAGTTTTGTCCTGCCTCGTCGAGGGGTGTAGACTTGCTCGCTTTTTGCGCAAATAGAGAGTCGCAGGAATGAACCCGTTCGCCTCCCGTTATCTGCTCCTTGTCGCGTTTTCCCTGTTGCTGGGCGCCTGTCAGAGCACGCCGCCGGTCACCCAGGCTCCCGATACACGGGGCCCGGCCATCGCGCAGCTTGAACAAAGCCTGGCTGCCAATGAACTGGCCACCGCCGAAAATCAATTGACCGCGTTACAGGCTCAATCGCCCGAAGATCCCTCGCTGGAACCCTATCAGCGCCAATTGGCCGAGGCGTATTTGCGCCGCAGCCAGATCGACCTGCAAAAAGGCGACGTGAACGCCGCCGCCACGGCGCTGAGCCGGGCACGTGCGCTGATGCCAAAAGCGCCAGCGCTCACCGGCGAAGTCAACAGCGCAATCGCCGAAGCCCGTAAGGCCGAACTGGAAAAAGCCGAAGCCGCGCTGCAGGCCGCCGAAGCAAAACCAGTCGCCAAGGTGATCGATCCGAGTGCGCAAAGCACCACGGTTGCATTGAACATCGGCGATATCCAGAAGATGCGTCATCAACTGGACGCCATTGCGGCAGATGTAGTGAATTATCAATGTGATGTCAGCATCCAGGCGCCGCGCACCGATGATTACCCTTGGCTGGCCACCTTGCTGACCAAGCGGGTCAAGAAACTTGATCCGGGATTTGATTTGAAACTGCAGAAGCAGATTTTGCGCAGTGTGCCGGCGCAGGTTGTTCTAACGCCGCGTAAGCAGTAAAAGCATCGCGAGCGGGCTCGCTCGCGATAGCGCCCTACCAGACAGCAAATCTCCTTAAGCTGGAACTGCCTTCGCCTTCGGCTCCCGCGTCCAGACCCGATGCTGAGCAATCGCCGCAAAAAACCGCGAAAAACCGCTCGCATCCGCATCTTCGATCAACCCCGCGTCCACCTCCAGCTTCAACTCCACCAACAACTGCCGGGCCTCACCATGAAGCCCAATGGCTTTCAGATGCTTGTAGGCCTCCAGCACGTAGTGCAACGCCACGCCGTCGCGACTCAAGGCCTTGATCGACTCCGCGCCACCGGGCACGAACACCGCGTCGAAGGCAATCGACGGCAACCCTTCCATGGACGCATCTACCGCCAACGTCTGCCCATCGGCGGTGGTGACCGGCGCCGAAGTTGGCCCCAGCACTTTGGCGTGGGCGCCCTCAGCCTTCAGGGCCTGCTTGAGCGCATCGATGATCGCCCCATCGACACCGTTAGCCACCAACACCGCCACTTTGCGCGTCTTGATGTCGCCGGACAGCAGGTTCGCCTGGCTTAAGGCGGGGGATTGCTCCAGCGAAGGCGTCGGAACATCGACAGTACCGGCGGTCGGTGCCGGCAAGCCGAGGTTTTTCGCGACCCGCCCGGCCAGTTTCAAGTCAATGTTGGCGAGGATTTCATTCACCTGCCGCGCCCGGATGAACTCCCGCTCCACCTTCCCCAGCTCGAAACTGTAGGCCGCGATGATGTGCTCTTGCTCGTGGGGGCTCATGCTCTTGTAGAACAGCCGCGCCTGGGAGAAATGATCACCGAACGAATCACTGCGTTGGCGGATCTTGTGGGCGTCGATGCGCTCCGGATAACTTTCGAAACCGCCATCCTGCGGGCCGGGCGGAGTTTCCTTCGGCCAGCCGCCGTCAATGGAGTTCGGCTCGTAGGAAGCGCGCCCCTTGTCGATAGTGGTGCGGTGCATGGCATCCCGCTGGCCGTTGTGCACCGGGGTGATTGCCCGGTTGATCGGCAGCTCATGAAAATTCGGCCCACCGAGTCGGCTGATCTGCGTATCGGTGTAGGAAAACAGCCGGCCTTGCAGCAATGGGTCGTTGCTGAAATCGATGCCCGGCACGATATGCCCGGGGCAGAACGCAACCTGCTCGACTTCGGCGAAAAAGTTGTCCGGGTTGCGGTTCAGCACCATCTTGCCCAGGGGCGTGATGGGCACCAGCTCTTCGGGAATGATCTTGGTCGGGTCGAGCAGGTCGAAGTCGAACTTGTGCTCGTCTTCCTCGGCGACAATCTGTACGCCAAATTCCCACTCGGGGTAGTCGCCCATCTCGATCGATTCCCACAGATCGCGACGGTGGTAGTCAGTGTCCTTGCCCGCGAGCTTCTGGGCTTCGTCCCATACCAGGGAACAGGTCCCGGCCTTGGGCCGCCAATGGAACTTGACGAAGCTGCTGCGGCCTTCGGCGTTGATCATGCGGAAGGTGTGCACGCCGAAACCCTGCATGGCGCGCAGGCTTTTCGGGATTGCCCGGTCGGACATCGCCCAGATCACCATATGAGCGGATTCAGGCACCAGTGACACAAAATCCCAGAACGTGTCATGGGCCGAACCGCCGGTAGGAATTTCGTTATGGGGCTCGGGTTTCACCGCGTGGACGAAGTCTGGAAACTTCACCGCATCCTGTATGAAAAATACCGGCATGTTGTTGCCGACCAAATCGAAGTTGCCTTCGTCGGTGAAAAACTTCACAGCAAAGCCACGCACGTCCCGCACGGTGTCGCCGGAACCCCGTGGACCTTGCACGGTGGAAAAGCGCACGAACACCGGGGTTTTCTTGCTCGGGTCTTGTAGGAAACCGGCCTTGGTCAGTGCTGAATGCGCTTCATAGGTCTGAAAATAACCATGGGCGCCGGTGCCACGGGCGTGAACGATGCGCTCGGGAATACGCTCATGGTCAAAATGCGTGATTTTTTCACGCATGATGAAGTCTTCAAGCAGGGACGGCCCACGCGGTCCGACGTGGAGGGTGTTCTGGTTGTCGGCGATTTTCACGCCTTGGTTGGTACGCAAGGCCTGTTCGGTGGCGTCGGAGCGAAACTGCTCAAGACTCTCGAGCTTGGCGTTGGTATTGCTGCGATCCAGCGTGTCAGTCCCGGCCATTTGGCTGGGGGCGGCAGGTTTTTTAGTGCTCATCAGGCATGACTCCTCGTTGCGATCCCCGCCGTGGCCAGGACCCGTGAGTTCGATGCGCCAGGCACGGTACCCGGGCATATGTGGAGTTGCTTAATGAGTGACCGATGCCGTTTCGCTGTGTTCCTTTTTTATGTCCTTTGATCGCCTTATTGCCAAATGACTGGTCCTATCTCAAATAAATGCTAAGAACCTCTATACGGACAGGCTAAAATGCGCGCCCGGCTTACCGCTGATCCTTTTCCAACGCGCCCCACAAGGTTCGCTACGTGATCGAGTTTCAAAACGTCCATAAAACCTACCGGGTTTCCGGTAAGGATATCCCCGCCCTGCACCCAACCAATCTGACGATTGAGAACGGCCAGGTCTTCGGCCTGATTGGCCACTCCGGTGCGGGAAAAAGTACCCTGCTGCGTCTGATCAATCGCCTGGAAGATTCCACGGGCGGCAAGATCATCGTCGACGGTGAAGAAGTCACTGCCCTGGACGCCAGCAGCCTGCGCCGCTTCCGTCAGCAAGTCGGGATGATCTTCCAGCACTTCAACTTGCTGGCGTCCAAGACCGTGGCCGATAACGTCGCGCTACCGCTGACGTTGGCCGGTGAATTGTCCCGCAGCGAAATCGACCGCCGCGTCGCCGAGCTGCTGGCACGGGTGGGCTTGTCTGACCACGCCCGCAAATACCCGGCACAATTGTCCGGCGGCCAGAAGCAGCGCGTCGGCATCGCCCGCGCCCTGGCGACCAAGCCAAAAATACTATTGTGCGACGAAGCCACCAGCGCCCTAGACCCGCAGACCACCGCCTCGGTGTTGCAATTGCTGGCGGAGATCAACCGTGAGCTGAAGCTGACCATCGTGCTGATCACCCATGAAATGGACGTGATTCGCCGCGTTTGCGATCAGGTGGCGGTGATGGACGCCGGCGTGATCGTCGAGCAAGGCCCGGTGGCCGAGGTGTTCCTACATCCGAAGCACCCGACCACCAAGCGTTTCGTCCAGGAAGACGAGCAAATAGACGAAAGCGAACAGCGCGACGACTTCGCCCACGTGCCAGGGCGCATCGTGCGTCTGACGTTCCAGGGCGAAGCGACCTACGCGCCGCTGCTCGGCACAGTCGCCCGGGAAACCGGCGTGGACTACAGCATCCTGGCCGGTCGTATCGACCGCATCAAAGACACCCCCTACGGGCAACTGACCCTCGCCATTACCGGCGGTGACATGGAGGCGGCGTTTGCCCGCTTCACCGCGGCCGATGTCCACATGGAGGTGCTGCGCTGATGGAACTGTTGAATTCGTTTTTCTCCAACATCGACTGGCTGGAAATCTGGCTGGCGACCGGCGACACTTTCCTGATGCTGTTCGGCTCGCTGCTGTTCACCGTGCTGCTCGGCTTGCCGCTGGGGGTGTTGTTGTTCTTGTGCAGCCCGCGCCAACTGCTCGAAGCACGGGGTCTTTATGCGCTGCTGTCGCTGATCGTCAACATCCTGCGTTCGTTGCCGTTCATCATCCTATTGATCGTGATGATCCCGTTCACGGTGTTGATCACCGGCACCTCCCTGGGCGTAGCCGGCGCGATCCCACCGCTGGTGGTCGGCGCGACACCGTTCTTCGCCCGCCTGGTGGAAACCGCACTGCGAGAAGTCGACCGCGGCATCATCGAAGCGACCCAGGCCATGGGCGCCACCACGCGGCAGATCATCGTCAACGCCTTGCTGCCGGAAGCCCGCCCAGGCATTTTTGCAGCGATTACGGTGACAGCGATTACGCTGGTGTCCTACACGGCCATGGCCGGTGTGGTCGGCGCCGGAGGTTTGGGTGACCTGGCGATCCGCTTCGGCTACCAGCGTTTCCAGACCGACGTCATGGTGGTCACGGTGGTGTTGCTGCTGGTGCTGGTGCAAGTCCTGCAAACCGTGGGCGACAAGTTGGTTGTGCATTTCTCTAGAAAATAAGGCCTCGCGCCAATAAACATGAGCCGGCCATTCGCTGGCAGGCGCCGAGAGCAGGCGCCCCTCAAGGAGTTAGCTGAATGAAAAAACTACTGGTTGCCTTCGCTGCCGCCGCAGCGTTTTCCGCCCACGCCGCCGACACCCTGACCGTCGCGGCCACGCCGGTGCCGCACGCGGAAATCCTCGAGTTCGTCAAACCGGCATTGGCCAAACAAGGCGTGGACCTCAAGGTCAAAGTCTTCACCGACTACATCCAGCCGAACGTACAGGTTGCGGAAAAGCGCCTGGACGCCAACTTCTTCCAACACCAGCCGTACCTGGATGAGTTCAACAAGGCCAAGGGCACGCACCTGATGAGCGTGGCGGGTGTGCATCTGGAACCACTGGGCGCGTATTCCAGCAAGTACAAGGCGCTGACAGAACTGCCGGGCGGCGCTAACGTGGTGATCCCGAACGACGCTACCAACGGCGGCCGTGCGCTGTTGTTGCTGGCCAAAGCCGGGTTGATCAAGCTCAAGGATTCGAACAACATCCTGTCGACGACCAAGGACATTACCGAGAACTCGAAGGATTTGAAGTTCCGTGAGCTGGAAGCGGCGACTATTCCGCGAGTGCTGACCCAGGTGGATCTGGCGTTGATCAATACCAACTATGCGTTGGAGGCCAAACTTGATCCTTCCAAGGATGCGCTGGTTATCGAAGGTAACGATTCGCCTTATGTGAACATCCTGGTGGCTCGTGAGGATGATAAGGACAGTGAGGCGATGAAGAAACTGGTTGCAGCGCTGCATACGCCGGAAGTGAAAGCGTTTATTCTCGAGAAGTACAAAGGCGCGGTTTTACCGGCGTTTTGAGCTGATCGGGTGTGAAAGACGGGACTGCGTGAAAACGAGGTCCCGTTTTTTTATCTAACGGCGTTGCGCGCAACCTGTCACAGCCATATGGACAATCCCATTCGGCCAATAAGGAACACCAATAAAAAGAGAAACAAGATACGAATTAATCCACTCCCATAGCGCAAAGCCAAAAAAGTGCCTGCCAGCGCACCCACCATATTACACACCGCGACCAGTCCACCAATTACCCACAGCACATGACCTGAAGGTATGAAAAATAGCAGCGCCGCGCTAAACGTTCCCAGGTTAACCAGTTTTGCTGAAGCGGATGCATTCAGAAAATCGTAGCCAAAATATTTAACGAAAACAAATAACAAAAAACTACCACTGCCGGGTCCAAAAACTCCGTCATAAAATCCTATTAAGGCTCCAAAAAAAACCCCAAGTAGCACTTCTCTGGATCCGCACTGAGCGTCCGAGTGAACAAGCCCTAGATCCTTTTTTGCGAATGTATAAACAGCCATTACCACCAATACAAAAAATACAAAATACTCCATTATCGTCTTGGGAACGAGCGAGACGGAAAAAGCACCCACAAACGAAAATACAAAAGCCGAGAGCATCGTTGGAAGCATCAGCTTCCACACAATTTTTATCCGTTTAACGTAACTAAATATAGAAGAAAGATTTCCTGCAAGTACAGCCAGCTTATTCGTGCCAAAAACTGTGCTCAGCGAGTGCTGAGGCAATGCATGCAGTAGCGCTGGTACTTGAACCAGCCCACCTCCCCCCACGGCAGCATCGATCATCCCCCCGCAAAAAGCAAAAAACCCCAACGCAACCATGGCGTATTCAATTTGCATAAAAATCATCCATTACTAATTTCAATTACAGCAGCGCTTCATACAGGGCATGGAAAGCTCTTCCGACACGCTGATTGTAATCAAGCATAACGACCTTGAGCTGATCAATATCAAGCCTCAGGTCGACAAGACGACCGAAAGCTTGCGCTGCGGCTAAAGCATGTAATCCATGCTTATTTTCCACTTCTCCAGAATGCACCATGACATAGCTCTTTGCTTCGCGAAGATTGCAACGATCCAACATTCAAGTCACCATTAAGTGCAGGTAAACAATAGAAACCATAGGCAAGGCGCACAAGCCGGCGGATTCCGGCGTAGTTGTAGGCAAAGGCGCAAGGATGAGTAGCCTAGTGGAAGGATTGGCGGTGGGAGGTAAACAGGGCTCGGTTTTGACCCGAAAATTGGAGCTAGTCGGGTTTACGATTGGGGTTTGAAGTGGGTGATACGGTTTTGTCTGTAGGGATTTTTCTGGGTGGGTGGGGGCTGCTTTGCAGCCCAGCGGGAGCAAGCTCCCTCGCCACGTTTGACCGGTTGGGGATTCGGCGAGGGCGGCGGGAACGATGCAGGCTTTATCAGCAATCACTTCCCGAACCTCTATCCGCATTTGTCCATTGTTCGGGTCGAATGAACCCTAGGATCTGCTTCATTGTTCTACAACCCTCATGATAAATTCCCGCCGCGACCTCTAATCAATAGAGGGCATTCAGGGAGAGAAGTAAGTGATCAAGTCTTTGTTGGTTGGGGCATTGCTGGCAATGGCATCCGCATCGGCATCCGCGATGAGTTGCGATAACCCTAGAAACGCCTATGACAGAACCTATTGCGCGTCGCTGAAAATGGTTCAGTCGGATCAGGACATCAACGATCAATACAAGAAGACGATGAGTGCCCTGAACCCGGATCAAAAGAAAAAGGTGAAAGCCGCTCAAATCCAGTGGATCAAGATTCGTGACAGCGCTTGTTCCAACGATGGCCTGCTCTACCTGGATTGTGCCAATGAGAAGACCGAGGCGCGTATCGTCATACTCAAAGCTGTCGAGCGCGAGTGCCGTGCTGCCGGTTGCGACGACGCCAAGCTGTCGCAAGTCGAGTAGGCCGTAGCCAATGAGCACGTTGGGCTTGCAGTCGTATCCCACGAAAAACCCGACGTAAAGCGTCGGGTTTTTGGTGGGGGCTGCTTCGCAGACCAGCGGGAGCAAGCTCCCTCGCCACGGACGGTTTGTGGTCCTCCATAGCGTTTGGGGTTAATTCCCCTCGCCACAGTAATTCAGTTGTTTGCATTGGTGGCAGGGTGCCACAATCTCCGTTTTCGTTGCATCACGATCAGGTGGATCACATGGATGGCCCAGGATCTCGTAATGGTCAGGATTCCTTCATAGCCGAGCAGGTACGAACTGATCGGTTGCAACAACTGTTTCGCCAATCTGTTTCTGCGGTGTTCGGCAGTTATCTCGCGGCCATCATGCTGAGTTGGCTGTGTTGGGATCGGTTTGAGCACAGCGTCATTCTTTCGTGGATTGTCATCCTGACCGCATCGACGCTGTTGCGTATCGCGATGTTCGTCGCCTATTTCCGCAGCGACGAAAGTGAGCGCACACCTCAACGCTGGGAGCGCAGGTACTGGGTCACGCTGGTGTTATCCGCCGGTATCTGGGGCGGCGGGGCGTTTGTGCTCATGCCGGCGGACGATCTGTTGTCCCAGGCGTTGGTCATGCTCTTTACCGTCGGCATGTCCGTCAGCGCGGTGTCCTGCTACTCGGCCTACCGAAATATGACACTGGTCTCCATTGGCCTGGTGCTGTTTCCGTGCACCGCTTGGCTGCTGTTTCAGCCGTCCCCGATCCAGGTCGGCATGGCCCTTTCAATCCTGGTATTTGCGGCATTTGCGGCCCGCGCCACGCACAAAATGTCCCAGTCCCTGGAAATCGCCTTTCGGCTCACCCGTGAAATGGAGCAGGCGAACAGTATTTCAACCCGTGCCGCCCAAACCGATGAACTGACCGGCCTGAAGAGTCGACGGGCTTTTTTCGAGCATGCCCAGCAGCTTTATGACGAATGTAAGACCAACCGGCGGGGGTTGTGCGCGGTCATGTTGGACATGGATCACTTCAAGCACATCAACGACACCTACGGCCATCAAGTGGGCGATCAGGTTTTGCGCGAGATGGGGGGGGTCATCAGTTCGTCGTTTCGGGCGACGGATATCCATGGCCGGCTCGGTGGGGAAGAGTTCGCCATTCTGCTCCCGGACACGTCTATTGAGGTTGCAACCCAGATTGCAGAACAGCTCATCGATACGATTGCGGGGTTGATGATCGAGCCTGTTCACGGCATATCCGCCAGCCTTGGCGTGGCGTCGACGGGGGCCTGTAATAAGGACCTTCACAGCTTGATGAACGATGCGGATAAGGCCCTGTATCGAGCGAAGGCGCTGGGGCGCAATCGAGTGGCTGTTGCTTAGTCGGTTTGGCTTTGTATCATCAGTCGGAATTTGATCGTGTCCATGCTCTGCGTCACCTTCCAGAAGCGGGAGCGGAGCGTCCCTGACGGCATTCCCACGCAGGAGCGTGGGAACGATCGAGAGGCCTATATTCTGCTTTGAACTCCCTGTCTCCGAAGGCCTGCAATTGCGCTGGCCCTGCTGATACACCCTAGAATCTCCTTCCCCTTGGCTCGCCTCGCGGCCCACACAAGCTGGCGACACCTAAAAATAAATTTCTTTCTAGATCAATTGGTTAATTCAAAGCAGGTAAATTTTTCGAAATTTATCTTGCGCGCTAATTATTGATCCGTTAACTTTATCGCAACTGGTTAGCGCACAAACATTTAGTGCAGACCAAAACGATCAAACCCATCAGCAAAAGAGGAATCACCATGAACGTTCTCTACACCGCAGTCGCAACCTCCACCGGTGGCCGTGATGGCCGTGCTGTTTCAAGCGACAAGATTCTCGACGTGAAACTGGCCACGCCAAAAGCCTTGGGCGGTGCCGGTGGTGAGGCCACCAACCCTGAGCAGTTGTTCGCTGCCGGCTACTCGGCCTGCTTCATCGGCGCATTGAAGTTTGTCGCCAGCCAAAGCAAACGCAGCATTCCGGCTGACGCCTCGATCACGGCACACGTCGGCATCGGCCAGATCCCTGGCGGTTTCGGCCTGGACATCGACCTGCACATCAGCCTGCCAGGTCTCGATCAAGCCGATGCTCAAGCGCTGGTCGACGCGGCTCACCAGGTTTGCCCGTACTCCAACGCAACCCGCGGCAACGTCGACGTCCGTTTGCACGTCGCCGTCTAACTCACTTCACTTCATCTACGAATAAAAGGATCAGGATATGGACATTTTCAGCAAAACACTCGTTGGCTCGCTTCTGGCACTGTCGCTCGGCAATGCGTTCGCGAATTCTTTTGTTCAACCTACATTCGCTGAGGGCGGTTCGGATCGCCTGATCGAAAAACGAATAGCCGAAGGTGGCTCCGATCGGCTGATCGAGAAACGCATAGCCGAAGGCGGCTCGGATCGCCTGATCGAAAACCGGGTAGCCGAAGGCGGCTCGGATCGGCTGATCGAGAAACGCGTAGCCGAAGGTGGTTCCGATCGCCTGATCGAGTTACGGGTAGCCCAAGTTGGCTCGGATCCCGTGAACGAGAACGGCTAGCTAAAGGGGCCCGGATCGCCTGCACACAGGGTGGGCTGAATCCCTTCAACGCTACGAAACTTGGTCAGATCAACCAATGTTGCTTCCAAAAGAAAAAACGCCGCTTCTCTCGGATGAGGAAGCGGCGTTCTTTTGCACTGTGTCATCGGGTCCGTGCAAGGGCACTCTGCTCATGCTTTTGGCGATGCAGCTAAACGATGCTGTCCACCACACCGCCATCAACTCGCAGCGCCGCTCCGGTGGTGGCCGAGGCCTGTTCCGAGCTGGCGTAGATGATCATGTTGGCGACTTCCCCTACCCGTGCCGCGCGCTGGATGATCGAGGTGCTGCGGTGCTCGTTGACTAAATCTGCCGCGACCTTTTCCAGGCTTTCCCCGCTGCGCTCGACGTCCGCCTGGAGCATCTTGGCAACGCCTTCGGAAAGTGTCGGCCCAGGCAATACCGAGTTCACCGTTACGCCCGTGCCGGCGAGGCGTTTGGCCAGGCCGCGAGCAATTGAAAGCTGGGCGGTCTTGGTGAAGCCGTAGTGGATCATGTCGGCGGGAATGTTCACGCCCGACTCCGATGAGACAAACACGATCCGCCCCCAACCACGCTCGACCATGCCCTGCGCGTAGGCCCTGGAAACACGCACGCCCGACATCACGTTGGTTTCGAAGAAACGCTGCCATTCGCTGTCCGGCGTCTCGAAGAAGTCTTCCTGCTTGAAAATGCCCAGGTTGTTGATGACGATATCAAAACTTGGATGCTTGGCGATCAATGCCTTGCAGCCCGGCTCGTTGCTGGGGATTTATCCCCGCTGGGTTGCGCAGCAGCCCCAAACTACTCGCAGCGCCACAATCCACAGGCGAGCGCTTCGCACTCGAGCGGGGATAAATCCCCCCGCCACAATTAGGATCCTTGCCACAAGTAAGGCCAGTGCCAGGATTGATTCCCAGCCTTCAGTACCACCGCGCCTCACCCGGCGGGCGTTTCTTGAAGCGTTTCATGCTCCACATGTACTGGCTCGGATATGCCCGCACGTAGCGCTCTACCACCTTGCTCATGGCCGCGCAGGCGGTTTCCGTGTCGGTGCTGTACATCGCGTCCGGGGCAGCTTCGAGGATGACTTTGTAGCCCGAACCGTCCGGCAAGCGCAGGGCGTGGAGGAAGACGCCGACGGCCTTGCCGCCAGCGAGCATGTTTGGCACGAATTTGCTGGTCAAGGCCTGGGTGGCGAAGAAGGGCACGAAGATACCGGCGGATTCGGACGGTTCCGGGTCGGCGGGGATACCGACCTGGCCGCCTTTGCGCACTTCCTTGATGACGCTGAGGATGCCTTCCTTGGTCGAGGCCGCGACTTTATTGCCCAGTTGGACGCGCTGCTTTTGCAGCAATTCATCCACCGCCTTGAGCTTGGGCGGACGGTAGAAAATGATCGGTTTACATTGGCTGCAATAGAAGTGATTGAGCACTTCCCAGTTGCCCAGGTGGCTGGTGATGCCCACTACGCCTTTGCCCGAGGCCAGTGCTTCTTTCAACACGTCCAGACCTTCGACTTCGCGCACCAGTTCGATGGAGCGCTGGGCCGGCCAGATCCAGGCGCAGGCGCTTTCGGTCAGGGATTTGCCGATGTCCTTGAGACTTTGGCCCACCAGGCGCTCGCGCTCGGCCGGGTCCATTTCCGGGAAACACTTGGCGAGGTTGATTCGCACTACGTCGCGAGAACGGTTGGGACATTTCCACATCAGCCAGCCAATGGCCGAGCCCACCGCCTGCACCGCCCGCCAAGGCAGCAGCGCAAACAACCGCAGAGCGCCAACCAGCAAGGCGCCTTTCAACTTATCCACAGGTCACTCCTGAATTCATGGGCGTGTCGCGAGCCGGCTATTCTAACCACCGTTTGCCAGCTCGGCGTAGCGGTCGCAGTCCTGGGTGTGGTCCATGACCATGCCCGATGCCTGCATCAGCGCATAACAGATAGTGGGTCCGACGAAAGTAAATCCGACCTTTTTCAGGCCTTTGCTCATTGCCAGCGCTTCAGGCGTGATGGCCGGCACTTCGGTGCGGTCCTTGAAATGATTGATGATGGGCTTGCCGCCCACGAACGACCAGAGCAACGCCACCGGGTCTTCCAGCGCCAGCCAGGCCTGGGCATTGCGGCGGGCGGCCTTGAGCTTGAGGCGGTTGCGGATGATGCCGGGATCGAGCATCAGCTCGTCGATTTCGGCGTCGCTCATTTGCGCCACTCGCTGCACATCGAAGCCGTACAACACTTCCCGGTAGCGCTCACGTTTGCGCAAAACGGTGATCCAGGACAACCCGGCCTGGAACCCTTCGAGCAAAAGCAACTCGAACAAACCCTGCGCATCGCGCAGCGGCGTGCCCCACTCCTGATCGTGATAAGCCATGTACAACGGATCGTCAGAACACCAAAAGCAGCGTGGCATAAGGCTCCAGGGGGCGTGCGCACGGACGAATCGGGTATACTCCCGCTCTTTAAATCGCAGCCCAAGAAACAGGTGAATTTCGTGAGCCAGCCTACGCCAGCCGTGCGTACCTTCCAAGACTTGATCCTCGCCCTCCAGCAATACTGGGCCGAGCAAGGTTGCGTGGTACTTCAGCCCTACGATATGGAAGTAGGTGCCGGCACTTTCCACACTGCCACGTTTCTGCGTGCCATCGGCCCGGAAACCTGGAACGCCGCCTACGTGCAGCCGAGCCGCCGGCCGACTGACGGCCGCTACGGCGAAAACCCGAACCGCCTGCAGCATTACTACCAGTTCCAGGTCGTGCTGAAGCCGAACCCGGAAAACTTCCAGGAACTCTACCTGGGCTCCCTCAAGCACGTCGGCCTTGATCCGCTGGTGCACGACATTCGTTTCGTCGAAGACAACTGGGAGTCGCCAACGCTGGGCGCCTGGGGCCTGGGCTGGGAAGTCTGGCTCAACGGCATGGAAGTGACCCAGTTCACCTACTTCCAGCAAGCGGGCGGCATCGAGTGCTACCCGGTCACCGGCGAGATCACCTACGGCCTGGAACGTCTGGCCATGTACCTGCAAGGCGTGGATTCGGTCTACGACCTGGTGTGGGCCGACGGCCCGTTCGGCAAAGTGACCTATGGCGATGTGTTCCACCAGAACGAAGTGGAGCAGTCGACCTATAACTTCGAACACGCCAACGTCGAGAAACTGTTCGAACTGTTCGACTTCTATGAAAGCGAAGCCAAGCGTCTGCTCGAACTGGACCAGCCGCTGCCGTTGCCGAGCTATGAAATGGTGTTGAAGGCGTCCCATACCTTCAACCTGCTGGACGCACGCCGGGCGATTTCCGTGACCGCGCGCCAGCAATACATCCTGCGTGTACGCACCCTGGCGCGTTCCGTCGCGCAAGCCTATCTGCTGGCCCGTGCCAAGCTGGGCTTCCCGATGGCGACCCCGGACCTGCGTGATGAAGTGTTGGCTAAGCTGGAGGCTGCACAATGAGTGCTCAAGATTTTCTGGTTGAACTGGGCACCGAAGAATTGCCACCCAAAGCCCTGAACACCTTGGCCGATGCGTTCCTGGCCGGTATTGAAAAAGGCCTGCAAGGCGCTGGCCTGAACTTCGAAACCAAACACGTCTATGCCGCACCGCGTCGCCTGGCCGTGCTGATCACCGCCCTGGAAACCCAGCAGCCGGACCGCAGCATCAACCTCGACGGCCCGCCACGCCAGGCCGCGTTCGATGCCGATGGCAATCCGACCCAAGCCGCGCTGGGCTTCGCCAAGAAGTGTGGCGTGGACCTGAGCGAAATCGACCAGAGCGGCCCGAAGCTGCGTTACAGCCAGAGCATCAAGGGCAAGCCGACCGCCAGCCTGTTGCCGACCATCGTAGAAGATTCGCTGAACGACCTGCCGATTCCCAAGCGCATGCGCTGGGCGGCGCGCAAGGAAGAGTTCGTGCGTCCGACTCAGTGGCTGGTGATGCTGCTCGGCGACCAGGTCATCGACTGCACGATCCTGGCCCAGAAGGCCGGTCGTGATTCCCGCGGCCATCGCTTCCATCATCCGCAGAGCGTGCGCATCACCTCGCCGGCCAATTACCTGGCCGACCTGCGTGCCGCCTACGTGCTGGCCGACGCCAACGAACGCCGCGAGCTGATCAGCAAGCGCACCGAAGAGCTGGCCACCCTGCAGGAAGGCACCGCCATCGTGCCGGCCAACTTGCTGGACGAGGTGACCGCGTTGGTGGAATGGCCGGTGCCGCTGGTGTGCTCGTTCGAAGAACGTTTCCTTGAAGTGCCTCAGGAAGCGCTGATCACCACCATGCAGGACAATCAGAAATACTTCTGCCTGCTGGACGCCGACGGCAAGTTGCTGCCGCGCTTCATCACGGTCGCTAATATCGAAAGCAAGGATCCGCAGCAGATCATCGCCGGTAACGAAAAAGTCGTTCGCCCGCGCCTGACCGACGCCGAATTCTTCTTCAAGCAGGACAAGAAACAATCCCTGGAAAGCTTCAATCTGCGTCTGCAGAACGTGGTCTTCCAGGAAAAACTCGGCAGCGTCTACGACAAGGCCGAGCGCGTTTCCAAGCTGGCGGCATTCATCGCCCCGCGTATCGGCGGTGACGCCCAGCGCGCGGCCCGTGCCGGCATCCTGTCCAAGTGCGACCTGTCCACCGAAATGGTCGGCGAGTTCCCGGAGATGCAAGGCATCGCCGGCTACTACTACGCCCTCAACGACGGCGAGCCGCAAGACGTAGCGCTGGCGCTGAACGAGCAATACATGCCACGCGGTGCCGGCGCTGAATTGCCGACCACCCTGACCGGGGCGGCCGTGGCGATCGCCGACAAGCTCGACACCCTGGTGGGGATTTTCGGCATCGGCATGTTGCCCACCGGCAGCAAAGACCCTTATGCCTTGCGTCGCGCGGCGCTGGGCGTGCTGCGGATCCTGATCGACAAACAACTGGACCTGGACTTGAACGACGCCGTGGCGTTCGCCGTCAATGCGTTCGGTAGCAAGGTCAAGGCCGCAGGCCTGGCCGATGCGGTGCTGGAGTTCGTCTTCGACCGCCTGCGAGCGCGCTATGAAGACGAAGGCGTCGATGTCGCAACCTACCTGTCGGTGCGTGCCTTGAAGCCAGGCTCGGCCTTGGACTTTGACCAGCGCGTACAAGCAGTGCAGGCGTTCCGTAAGTTGCCGGAAGCCGCCGCGCTGGCTGCGGTGAACAAGCGGGTATCAAATCTGCTGGGCAAGGCCGAAGGCAAGATCGCGGCCACGGTTGAAGCCAAGTATTTCGATAACGCCAACGAGTTCTCCCTGTACTCAGCGATCCAGCAGGCAGACCAGGCGGTTCAGCCGATGGCAGCGGCGCGTCAGTACAGCGAAACCCTGGCGCGCCTGGCGGCATTGCGCGAACCAGTTGATGCGTTTTTCGAAGCGGTGATGGTCAATGCCGAAGACGCCAATGTGCGGGCCAACCGCTATGCGCTGCTGGCGCGGCTGCGTGGCTTGTTCCTCGGTGTTGCCGATATTTCGCTGCTGGGGTAAATCTTGAAGCTGCTGATTCTCGATCGGGACGGAGTGATCAATCACGACTCCGACGCTTACATCAAATCGGTAGAGGAGTGGCTGCCGCTCCCCGGTTCGATCGAAGCCATCGCGCAGCTGAGCAAGGCCGGCTGGACCGTGGCGGTTGCCACCAACCAGTCGGGCATTGCTCGCGGTTACTATGACCTCACCGTCCTTCAGGCCATGCATGATCGCTTGCGCGACTTGGTGGCGGAGCAGGGCGGTGAAGTCGGATTGATCGTCTATTGCCCGCACGGGCCAGACGACGGCTGCGATTGCCGCAAGCCCAAGCCAGGCATGTTGAACACCATTGCCGCTCATTACGATGTGGCGTTGGCAGGTGTGTGGTTCGTCGGCGACAGCCTCGGTGACCTGGAGGCAGCCAAGGCCGTCGATTGTCAGCCAGTTTTAGTAAAGACCGGGAAAGGCGAAAAGACTCTGGGCAAGACCCTGCCGGTGGGCACCTTGATTTTTGACGACTTGGCGGCGATTGCCGCTGAACTTATCCACAATTAGAGCTCCCAAGACAACCTGATCAAGGATTGTTCGGGAAGCGCTTGAACAGGCGGGCATTGCCCGCAACGGTAAACGCCGCTATGTCGATATTGCAGGCCATCAGAGCCTTTCTCTTTTACCTGCTGTTGGGCACCAGTTCCTTGCTGTGGTGCTCCCTGAGTTTTTTTATCGCGCCTTTCTTGCCGTTCAAGGCGCGCTACCGTTTCATCAATGTGTACTGGTGTCGTTGCGCACTATGGCTGAGCAAGGTGTTCCTGGGCATCAGCTATGAAGTCAAAGGCGCCGAGAACGTGCCTGACCGGCCGTGCGTCATCCAGTCCAACCACCAAAGCACCTGGGAGACCTTCTTTCTCTCGGCCTACTTTGAACCTTTGAGCCAAGTGCTCAAGCGTGAGTTGTTGTTCGTGCCGTTTTTTGGCTGGGCAATGGCGATGCTGCGCCCGATCGCCATTAATCGTGACAACCCCAAGGTTGCACTCAAGCAGGTCGCGCAAAAAGGCGATGAATTGCTCAAGGATCACGTCTGGGTGTTGATCTTCCCGGAGGGCACGCGTGTGCCTTATGGCACGATTGGCAAGTTTTCCCGTAGCGGTTCCGCATTGGCGGTGAACGCAAGCCTGCCGGTGCTGCCAATTGCACACAATGCGGGAAAATTCTGGCCCAAGACGGGCTGGCTCAGGACGCCGGGGATTATCACCGTAGTGATTGGCCCGCCGATGTATGCCGAGGGCAGCGGGCCTCGCGCCGTAGCCGAACTGAACGACCGTGTACAGGCGTGGAATGAACAGACCCAACGGGAGCTCGGTTCACTGCCTCCAGCGCCTGCTGCGCCCGCAACGACGGACAAGGTTGCCGTCTGAAAATTGTGGATAACCTGTGTACCGTTTCGTCTGATTCCGTTACTTTTGTTCCATAACATCTTGTTTTTATTACATATTTACTAAAGATATAAAACAGCCGTAAAGGTGCATAAGTTTTTACAGCCTCGTAAAGGAGCGCGGTCTGCGGTATCGCCGCAGACTGGGATTTCCAGTCAGTCGTTCAACAGCGGAAACCGCAAACTGAAGGTGGTCCCTTCGCCTACTACGCTGCGACACTCTATATTCCCACCATGACGGTCCACTACCGCCTTCACCATCGATAAACCCAAACCGATGCCATCCACTCCATGGGCGGAAGAGAAGCGCCGGTACTGGATGAACAAATCCGGCAGCTCTTCGCCGCCAATGCCCTTTCCTTGGTCAACGACGTGACACGCCAACCAACCCTGCATGCAACGAACCTGTAGGGAAATGCGCGTTTGTGTCGGGCTGTACTTGATGGCGTTTTCGAGCAAATTGAACAGTGCCCGGGTGAGCAAGGGTTGATCGGCACTGACCATGGCTTCTTCATCGTCCAGCTCGTGCTCCAACTGGATATTTTTTGCCTGTGCGATCGGCAACGCCTGGTCAATCACATCCAGAATCAGCATGGCGAACAGCGTAGGCCGAAATTGGTAGGTCTCGGATTCAGCCTTGGCCAACTGCACAAAACCGTCCGTCAGGTCCAAGGCGCGGCGCACCTGGCGTTCGATCTGGTCGAATAATGGATTCTCCAAGTCGGCCTCATGCCGCTGCACATCGAGCAATGCCAGGATGGCCGAGTGAGGCGCGCGCAGGTCATGTGACAGGAACCGGAGCATCACGCTGCGCTGCTCTTCGGCTTCACGCTCGGCACTCAAGTCGGTCAGGCTCAGCAACCAGCCCACGGGAACGTCATTGTCAGCCGGTAACAGCGCGGCCCTCTCAAGGCGTAGGCTGCGCTCGCGAGTGTCGCGAAATTCTACCAGCGGCAACGTGGACAAACGGTGGACAGGGGAGTGCGCCAATGCCGGATAGCCCAGCCGAGCCAATTCCTCCAGCACGTCGCCGCCCGCCAAAGCATGACCGAACAACTCGCGAGCCTTGCGGTTGCCGAGCAATATCTTGCCCTGCGGATCGCTGATCATGGTGGCCACGGGCAAATATTCCAGGCCATCCGCAATAAAGCGACGCGTATCCCGCGTCCGGCTCATGGCCTGTTCCAATGCCATGATTTGTCCCTGCAAACGATCAGTGCCGGTGTAAGAGGCCCGACGACGCTCCGGAAATACCTTCGGCTCCGCATCCAGGCGCGCCAGTTCCCAGCCAAAATAAGCCAGCACTACACTCAGACGTCGCCAGTTCCAGATCAGATAGCCAAACAGCATTCCCAATAAACTGGACACCGGTGACCACCACCAATCCCACGCATCCACCAGCGCGCCGATCAACAGGGCTACGCCCATCCCCGCTAGCGTCGTTCCCATGGCAAGGCGAGGGCGCCACAACAGCAGGCCCAATACAACGCCAACCAGACAGGCTGACAGCAAGGCGCCGACTGGCCCACTGCGAGTGGGTTGCATAGAAAACGAAAGCAGCGCTGTCAGGGGCAACAAAATCACACTTATCCACAACCACTCACGCACCAATTGTCGAAACAATCGTTGCACTTGGGTGGGTTCACGGCTTTCACGACGACGTGGATTAGTCATAGGCACCTTGGCTGAACACAAGGAGGTAGATTGCGTGATGCATCATGCGGCGTACCGACAGGCAGGAAGCCCAAGACTATAGCCGACTCGATGGGTGGTGCGCTGCTGCCTTTCCCTCTGGGCCACGAGCCGGTATTGTCGCAGCAGCGACAGGAGGAAGGTTGCGTTACCTCCTGAGATGTCCGTTATTTTCGAGATCAAGGAAATCGCATTCCATGCGAGTCGCCATTCTGGATGATGAACCGGCCGAACTGCGCCGGGTAGAACACACGCTTCAACAAATACCGGGCAGGGGAGAACAAACCTGGACCCTGCACCGCTTTGAAAGAGGCGAAGACCTGCTGCGGCAATTGCGCCGGGAAACCTTCGACTTGTTGATTCTTGACTGGCAATTGCCGGACATAAGTGGGCTTTCGCTGCTGCGCTGGACCCGCGAGCACATGGATTCGCCACCGGCCGCCATCATGCTGACCAGCCGCGACGGCGAGCACGACATCGTCCAGGCCCTCAACGCCGGCGCCGACGACTATGTGAGCAAACCCTTCAGGCCCAACGAACTCAAGGCACGAGTCACTGCGGTGCTGCGGCGCCACAACCTGCAACGCGCCCCGGCCAGTGACGTGTTGGTGTTTAACGATTTGGAGTTCGACGACGCTGAGCTGACCGTCACTCGCGCCGGTATTCCCATTAGCCTCACCGAACGAGAGTACCGCTTGGCTCGCTGCCTGTTCGCCAACCTGGGCCGGCCGTTGTCCCGGGAGTATTTCTACGAGCGCTTCTGGACCCATGAAGAAATGACCTCGTCGCGCCCGCTCGACACTCACATCTATCGCCTGCGCAACAAACTCGGGCTGACGGCGGATCGGGGTTGGCAGCTGCTGACCATTTACGGTTATGGATATCGGTTGGAGAGTGTGGCGGCGGGCAGTGAGGCCTCGGTGGCGAGTGCCTAAAAAAAAGGCCAACGCATAAGCGTTGGCCTTTTTAGTTGAGCGGGGCACGCTGGATCAGAAGTCCAGGTTAGACACCGCCAACGCATTGCTCTCGATGAAATCACGACGAGGCTCGACCGCATCACCCATCAAGGTGTTGAAGATCTGGTCCGCGCCAATGGCGTCTTCGATGGTGACTTTCAGCATTCGGCGCGAACTCGGGTCCATGGTGGTTTCCCACAATTGATCCGGGTTCATCTCACCCAACCCTTTGTATCGCTGGATAGTGTGGCGCTTGGTGCTTTCGGCCATCAGCCATTCAAGGGCTTCCTTGAACTCGGTCACGGCTTTCTTGCGTTCGCCACGCTGGATGTACGCCCCATCGTCCAGCAGCGTGCTCAGTTGCGCGCCGAGGGATACCACAGTCTTGTAGTCGTTGCTGCCGAAGAAGTCGCGGTTGAAGGTGACGTAGTTCGACAGACCGTGGGAGATCAGTTCAACCTCCGGCAGCCAGACGTTACGTTCACGGTCTTCACGCAGGCTGGCTTTGTAGACCAGGCCGGATTTTTCCACGGTACGCAGGCGTACTTCGTACTGGGCCAGCCAATCCTGCATCGCTGCGTGATCGGACAGCTGCTCCAGGCTAACGGCCGGCAGGTAGATGAAGTGCTCGGTCAGTTCCTGTGGGTACAGGCGTGACAGGCGCTTGAGGGTTTTCATCACCAGGCGGAAGTCATTCACCAGACGCTCAAGGGCTTCACCGGAAATGCCCGGGGCATCTTCGTTCAGGTGCAGGCTCGCGTCTTCCAGGGCCGACTGCGTCATGTACTCTTCCATGGCGTCGTCGTCCTTGATGTATTGCTCTTGCTTGCCTTTCTTGACCTTGTACAGCGGCGGCTGGGCGATGTAGATGTAGCCGCGCTCGATCAGCTCCGGCAGTTGACGGAAGAAGAACGTCAGCAACAGGGTGCGGATGTGCGAACCGTCGACGTCGGCGTCGGTCATGATAATGATGTTGTGATAACGCAGCTTGTCGATGTTGTACTCTTCACGACCGATGCCACAGCCCAGCGCGGTGATGAGCGTGCCCACCTCCTGGGAAGAGATCATCTTGTCGAAGCGCGCCTTCTCGACGTTCAGGATCTTGCCCTTGAGCGGCAGGATGGCCTGGGTGCGACGGTTGCGGCCCTGCTTGGCGGAACCGCCAGCAGAGTCACCTTCCACGAGGTACAGCTCGGACAGGGCAGGGTCCTTTTCCTGGCAGTCAGCCAACTTGCCCGGCAGGCCGGCGATGTCCAGCGCGCCTTTGCGGCGGGTCATCTCACGGGCCTTGCGCGCGGCTTCACGGGCACGGGCGGCGTCGATCATCTTGCCGACCACCAGCTTGGCTTCGTTCGGGTTCTCCAACAGGAAGTCGGAGAAGTACTTGCCCATTTCCTGTTCCACTGCGGTCTTCACTTCGGAAGACACCAGCTTGTCCTTGGTCTGGGAACTGAACTTCGGATCCGGCACCTTCACCGAGATGATCGCGGTCAGGCCTTCACGGGCGTCATCGCCGGTGGTGGCAACTTTGTGCTTTTTCGCCAGACCTTCCTGTTCGATGTAGTTGTTCAGGTTACGCGTCAGCGCCGAACGGAAGCCCACCAGGTGAGTACCGCCGTCGCGCTGCGGAATGTTATTGGTGAAGCACAACAGGTTCTCGTTGAAGCTGTCGTTCCACTGCAGGGCGATTTCCACGCCGATGCCGTCTTCACGCTGGACGTTGAAGTGGAACACCTGGTTGACCGGGGTCTTGTTGGTGTTCAGGTATTCAACGAACGCACGCAAGCCGCCTTCATACTTGAACAGTTCTTCCTTGCCGCTGCGCTCGTCCTTGAGGACGATGCCGACACCAGAGTTGAGGAAGGACAGTTCACGAATCCGCTTGGCCAGGATGTCCCAGCTGAAATGGATGTTCTTGAAGGTTTCGCTCGAAGCCTTGAAGTGGATCTGGGTGCCGGTGCTTTCGCTGTCGCCCACGATCGCCATCGGAGCCTGAGGCACACCGTGAACGTAGGTTTGTTCCCAGATCTTGCCGCTTCGGCGAACGGTAAGAACAAGCTTTTCGGACAGGGCGTTCACAACGGAAACACCTACACCGTGAAGACCGCCGGATACTTTGTAGGAGTTGTCGTCGAATTTACCGCCGGCGTGCAGCACGGTCATGATGACCTCGGCCGCGGATACGCCTTCTTCTTTGTGCACGTCTACCGGGATGCCACGGCCGTTGTCGCGAACGGTGATGGATTCATCCGGGTGGATAATGATGCTGATGTCGTCGCAATGGCCGGCGAGGGCTTCGTCGATGGAGTTGTCGACCACCTCGAACACCATGTGGTGCAGACCGCTACCATCGTCGGTGTCGCCAATGTACATACCGGGACGTTTGCGTACGGCATCCAGGCCTTTAAGCACTTTAATGCTTGTTGAGTCGTACGTATTTTCTTCGCTCAATGCCTTCACTCCCGATGGTCGTGGGTCTGGGTGATACGGCCCTGTTCCACGTGGAACAGAGCGACTGGCGTTTCCGTCTGCCAGCCTTCCCTCAATAATTCGTGGTCTACACAAGTGATGAACACTTGGCAGCGTAAGTCTTCCAGCAAGCGGCACAGCGCGCGGCGGTGGGCTTCGTCCAGTTCGGACGGCAAGTCATCCACCAGATAAATACACTGACCGCGACGGGCCTGGCTGACCAGATGTCCCTGGGCAATACGCAAGGCACACACCACCAGTTTCTGCTGGCCTCGGGACAAAATGTCCGCGGCATTGTGTGCGCCGAATCTGAGACGCAAGTCTGCACGTTGTGGTCCGGCCTGGGTATGGCCCATCTGCTGATCACGCTGAAGCGAGCCAGCCAATACGGCACTCAACTCCCGGTCCTTGTCCCAACCTCGGTAATAGCTGAGCGTCAGGCCCTCAAGCTCAACCAGTTCGCTCAAGGTCTGTTCAAAGACCGGTTTCAAGGCTTTGATGTAAGCACGGCGGTATTCATCAATTTCAGCGCTGGCCTGGCACAGTTCCCTGTCCCAAACCGCCTGTGAAACGGCGTCAAGTGTACCATGTCGTAGCCAAGAGTTTCGCTGGCGCAGCGCCTTCTGCAAGCGCTGCCAAGTCGCCATGAAGCGTGGTTCCACGTGGAACACGCCCCAATCGAGAAACTGCCGACGAATTTTCGGCGCGCCTTCCAGCAGTCGGAAGCTATCCGGGTTGATCAGCTGCAGCGGCAGGATCTCTGCCAGTTGCGCGGCGCTACGGGCATTCTGCCCATCGATGCGGATCTGGAACTCGCCTTGCCGGTCCCGCGAGATCCCCAGGGCACTGTGGCCACCTTCCGCCAGTTCCACCTGTCCGAACACCGTGCACGCAACTTGATCGTACTGGATGACCGGTAACAGACGGCTGCTTCGAAACGAACGGGCAAGCCCGAGCAGGTGCACGGCTTCCAGGACGCTGGTTTTGCCGCTGCCGTTGGCGCCGTAAAGGATATTGATGCGGGGGGAAGGGGAGAAGGTCACCGGGTGCAGATTGCGCACCGCGGTGACCGAGACGCGACTTAAGGACATCTAGCTGATTCTGATTACAGACGCATCGGCATGACAACGTAGGCCGAATCGTCGTTATCGGACTCTTGCACCAGCGCACTGCTGTTGGAGTCAGACAGGATCAGTCGTACCTGCTCAGTGGTCATTACGCCCAGCACGTCGAGCAAATAGCTAACGTTGAAGCCGATTTCCAGAGAGCCACCGTTGTAGTCCACACCTACTTCTTCTTCCGCTTCTTCCTGCTCCGGGTTGTTCGCCTGGATCTTCAGCTGACCATTGGCCAATTGCAGGCGAATGCCACGGTACTTCTCGTTGGACAGAATCGCCGTTCGGCTGAAGGCTTCGCGCAGTGCCTGCCGGTCACCCAGCACCAGTTTGTCGCCACCTTTGGGCAGCACACGTTCATAATCCGGGAACTTGCCGTCTACCAGCTTCGAAGTGAAAGTAAATTCACCCGTGGTCGCACGGATGTGATGCTGGCCCAGCACGATGCTGACGTTGCCGTCGGGCTCAGTCAGCAGGCGCGCCAGTTCAAGGATGCCTTTGCGCGGTACGATCACCTGATGACGGTCCGGCTGACCGATATCGGCCTGCATCGAGCACATCGCCAGGCGGTGACCATCGGTGGCCACGGCGCGGATGATACCGGCGGAAACCTCCAACAGCATGCCGTTGAGGTAATAACGCACGTCCTGCTGCGCCATGGCGAAACTGGTGCGCTCAATCAGGCGACGCAGTTTGCTTTGCTCAAGGCTGCAAGTCAGCGAGCCTGGGCCTTCTTCAACGGTCGGGAAATCATTCGCCGGCAGGGTCGACAAAGTAAAGCGGCTACGCCCCGCCTTGACCACCAGCTTCTGCTCGTCGACCTTGATATCGATCAGCGCGTCGTTCGGCAGGCTCTTGCAGATGTCCATCAGCTTGCGCGCCGGCACCGTGATGGCGCCTGGATCGGCCGGCTCTTCGAGTTGGACACGACCAACCAGTTCGACTTCCAGGTCGGTACCGGTCAGCGATAATTGCTGGCCTTCGACAACCAGCAGCACGTTGGAAAGTACCGGCAAGGTCTGGCGGCGTTCGACAACGCCCGCGACCAGTTGCAGGGGTTTCAACAGGGCTTCGCGTTGAATGGTGAAATGCATGGTCTAGTCCCTTGCCTTAATAAGCTGCGCTGGTGGTCATCAAGTGGTCAGTGTACGCAGCAGGTTCTTGTAGTCCTCGCGGATGTCCGCGTCGGATTCCTTAAGTTCATTGATCTTGCGGCAGGCGTGCAGCACCGTCGTATGGTCGCGGCCGCCAAACACATCGCCGATTTCCGGCAGGCTGTGGTTGGTCAGTTCCTTGGACAAGGCCATGGCCACCTGTCGTGGACGCGCCACCGATCGCGAACGGCGCTTCGATAGCAGATCGGAAATCTTGATCTTGTAGTATTCAGCAACGGTGCGCTGAATGTTATCCACAGATACCAGCTTGTCCTGAAGCGCCAACAGATCCTTCAGCGATTCGCGAATCAGCTCGATGGTGATATCGCGGCCCATGAAGTGCGAGTGGGCGATAACGCGTTTAAGTGCGCCTTCAAGCTCACGCACGTTTGAGCGAATACGCTGGGCGATGAAGAAAGCCGCGTCATGAGGCAACTCGACCTTGGCCTGGTCGGCCTTCTTCATCAAGATCGCGACCCGGGTTTCCAGCTCCGGTGGCTCGACGGCTACCGTCAGGCCCCAGCCGAAACGCGACTTCAAACGTTCTTCCAGGCCTTCGATCTCTTTCGGGTAGCGGTCGCTGGTGAGAATGACCTGCTGGCCACCTTCAAGCAATGCATTGAAGGTGTGGAAAAACTCTTCCTGTGAACGTTCCTTGCGAGCGAAGAACTGAATATCGTCGATCAGCAAAGCATCCACCGAACGGTAGAAACGCTTGAACTCGTTGATGGCGTTCAGTTGCAGCGCCTTGACCATGTCGGCCACGAAACGCTCCGAATGCAGGTAGACGACCTTGGCATTCGGGTTCTTCTTCAGGAGATGGTTGCCCACAGCGTGCATCAAGTGGGTTTTACCCAAGCCTACGCCGCCATAAAGGAAGAGCGGGTTATAGCCATGCTTGGGGTTATCCGCCACTTGCCAGGCCGCCGCTCGGGCCAGCTGGTTGGACTTACCCTCGACGAAGTTTTCGAAGGTAAAGGTGCGGTTCAGATAGCTGGTGTGCTTGAGCGCACCTTCTACCTGAACGGTGCGTTGTTCTGCCCGTACCGGGGCCTGCTGGGAGCTTGCACCCGCCATGGGGTCGAAGCTGTCCCTTGAGGGTTCTTCGCTGACCTCGGCGGTTTTTTGTGCGTTGCGTTTGCTTGAAGTAGGCGTGGGTGCCGGCGCGGCATGGTTGTTGACTGGCGCGGCGGCAGCCTGGGCTTGGGACGCAGAGGCGGCCAGTGGCGCATTGGGAGCCGCCCGCGGCGCCGAGCTGCGTTTGCTGCCTATTAATAACGACAGCGCGGGCGCCATGCCGTTGCCATGCTCGTCGAGCAGTTCCATGACCCGGCCCAGGTACTTTTCGTTGACCCAGTCGAGAACGAAACGGTTCGGTGCATAGACACGCAACTCGTCGCCTTCGGCTTCGACCTGTAGTGGACGGATCCAAGTGTTGAATTGTTGGGCAGGCAGCTCATCGCGCAAAAGCTCCACGCACTGCTGCCAAAGTTCCACTGACACGGATATCCCCTAAGTCGAAAGCCGGTGAGGCAAAAACAAGCGGACATTGTAGCGATCAGTCGTTCACTTATCCACATAGAGGTTGCTCAACGACCATGATTTATCAACGCCTTACCCATGAGAAAGGCGACGGGCGGTCGGCAGCTAAGCCCTGTGGATAAGCCGCCCTAAGGCCGTTGCACAACTGGGGGTTAAAGTCAGTGGATAAGCGCCCTGTGGATAAATACCTATTCCACCCACAGCTTATCCGACAGTGCAGCACAGGGATGCCACCGCTTTCCCCTGTAGTTGTCATTCTCTGTACGCCCCATAAAACAAGGGCTGAGCTAAGTTATCCACAGACGAAGGCCGGCCTTGCTTTTATAAGCTTTACAGAAAAGCTTTAAATAATTCCCTTCTTTATTTCTATATCTAGCGCAGCGTGATGAATCCTCCCAAAGCGCCTGGATATCTATTTAAAGGAAACGCTGGTTGGAAATTGACCTAGAGGCTTGCTTTCTCTAGAATCCCCGGTCTCTTAAAACGGGGGCCATTCCGGCCCGTTGTGGACGAACCAGGTAACACGACATGAAACGTACTTTCCAACCAAGCACTATCAAACGCGCTCGTACCCACGGTTTCCGTGCTCGCATGGCTACCAAGAACGGTCGTGCCGTCCTGTCGCGTCGTCGCGCCAAAGGTCGTGCGCGTCTGGCAGTTTGATAATCCGGCACTGGAGGTGAGTCAGGACTTCAGTCGGGAAAAGCGTCTGCTTACCCCCCGGCATTTCAAGGCAGTCTTTGACTCCCCTACCGGCAAGGTTCCGGGGAAAAATCTCCTGCTCCTTGCGCGCAGTAACGATCTCGATCACCCCCGACTCGGGCTGGTTATCGGGAAAAAGAGCGTAAAGCTCTCCGTTCAGCGCAATCGCCTCAAACGTCTGATGCGCGAATCGTTTCGCCTGAACCAGGATTCACTGGTCGGCTGGGACATTGTTATCGTCGCGCGCAAAGGTTTGGGTGATGTAGAAAACCCCGAATTGATTCAGCATTTCGGCAAGCTCTGGAAACGCCTGGCTCGTAACAAGCCAGCACCGGCAGTCAACACCGAAACTGTAGGGGTAGACAGTACCGATGCGTAAACTGGCACTCGTTCCGATCCAGTTTTACCGCTACGCCATTAGTCCTCTGATGGCCAGCCACTGTCGTTTCTACCCCAGTTGTTCCTGCTACGCGTATGAAGCCATAGAAAATCATGGCCTTCTGCGCGGTGGCTGGCTGACCTTTCGTCGTTTAGGTCGCTGTCATCCGTGGAATCCCGGCGGTTATGACCCGGTTCCGCCTATCCCTACCTCCCGTTCTTCTTCGATGGCCGAGTAATCATGGATATCAAACGCACGATCCTGATCGTCGCCCTGGCAATCGTGTCCTATGTCATGGTCCTTAAATGGAACCAGGACTACGGTCAGGCTGCCCTGCCGACTCAGAATGTTGCAGCCAGCAATACCGCACCGAGCCTGCCGGATACAGCAACTGGCAGTAGCACCGCCAGCAATGACGATGTCCCGCGCGCGGCAAGCGACACCAGTGCTCCAGCCGAAGCCCCCGTGGCGGCCAGCAAGGACCTGATTCAGATCAAGACCGACGTGCTCGAGCTGGCAATCGATCCACAAGGTGGCGATGTCGCCCAGTTGAAGCTGCCTTTGTATCCGCGTCGCCAGGACCATCCGGAAATCCCGTTCCAGTTGTTCGACAACGGTAACGAGCGCACCTATCTGGCCCAAAGCGGCCTGATCGGCGCCAACGGTCCCGATGCCAACCCGGCCGGTCGTCCGGTTTATTCGGCGGAGAAGAAGGTTTATCAACTGGCTGACGGTCAGGACCAACTGGTCGCCGACCTGAAGTTCAGCAAGGATGGCGTCAATTACATCAAGCGTTTCACCCTGAAGCGCGGCATGTATGACGTGACTGTGACTTACCTGGTCGACAACCAGAGCGCCCAACCGTGGTCTGGCGCGATGTTTGCGCAGCTCAAGCGTGACGCCAGTGATGATCCTTCTTCCAGCACCGCCACCGGCACCGCGACTTACCTGGGCGCGGCCCTGTGGACAAGTTCGGAGCCGTACAAGAAAGTGTCCATGAAAGACATGGACAAGGCGCAGCTCAAGGAAACCGTCCAAGGTGGCTGGGTTGCCTGGTTGCAGCATTATTTTGTAACCGCGTGGATTCCGCAGAAAGGCGAAAACAACCTCGTCCAGACGCGTAAAGACAGCAAAGGCAACTACATCGTCGGTTACACCGGCCCGGCGCTGACCGCCGCGCCAGGTGCGAAAGTCGAAACCAGCGCCATCCTGTACGCCGGGCCAAAAAGCCAGGCTGTGCTCAAGGAGTTGTCCCCAGGCCTGGAACTGACTGTGGATTACGGTTTCCTGTGGTTCATTGCCCAGCCAATCTTCTGGCTGCTGCAACATATCCACAGCATCGTCGGTAACTGGGGCTGGTCGATTATTTTCCTGACCATGCTGATCAAGGGGATCTTTTTCCCACTGTCGGCGGCCAGCTATAAATCCATGGCGCGCATGCGTGCCGTGGCGCCGAAACTGGCAGCGCTGAAAGAGCAACATGGCGATGATCGGCAGAAAATGTCCCAGGCCATGATGGAGCTGTACAAGAAAGAGAAGATCAACCCGCTGGGTGGTTGCTTGCCGATTCTTGTACAGATGCCGGTATTCCTCGCGCTTTACTGGGTTCTGCTGGAAAGCGTGGAGATGCGTCAGGCACCGTTCATGCTGTGGATTACCGACCTGTCGATCAAGGATCCGTTCTTCATCCTGCCGATCATCATGGGCGCGACCATGTTCATCCAGCAACAGTTGAACCCGACACCTCCGGATCCGATGCAGGCGAAGGTCATGAAGATGATGCCGATTATCTTCACCTTCTTCTTCCTCTGGTTCCCAGCGGGTCTTGTGCTGTACTGGGTTGTGAACAACGTGTTGTCCATCACCCAGCAGTGGTACATCACGCGTAAGATCGAAGCGGCTGCGAAAAAAGCCGAGGCGTAACTTGCTCTGTGGATAACCACACAAAACGCCCCCTAGTGGGGCGTTTTGCTATCTGTCACTTTTGTCTGGATACCGGTTTATGAGTGCTCCGCGTGAAACCATCGCTGCTGTCGCCACCGCCCAAGGTCGCGGCGGCGTTGGCATTGTTCGTATCTCCGGTCCCTTGGCCAGTGTAGCGGCCAAGGCCATCAGCGGTCGCGAACTCAAGCCGAGGTTCGCTCACTACGGCCCGTTTCTCGATGCCGAGCAGCAAGTGCTCGACGAAGGCCTGGCCTTGTATTTCCCTGGGCCGAATTCATTCACCGGCGAAGATGTGCTGGAGCTGCAAGGCCACGGCGGTCCCGTGGTTCTGGACATGCTGCTCAAGCGCTGCCTGGAACTGGGTTGCCGACTGGCACGGCCAGGAGAATTTAGTGAGCGAGCGTTTCTCAATGACAAACTCGACCTGGCCCAAGCCGAAGCCATCGCCGATCTGATCGAAGCCAGTTCTGCACAGGCCGCACGCAACGCATTGCGTTCGTTGCAGGGCGCTTTTTCCCTGCGCGTGCATAACCTCACCGAACAATTGATTGGCCTGCGCATCTACGTCGAAGCTGCAATCGACTTTCCGGAGGAAGAAATCGACTTCCTCGCCGATGGCCACGTGCTGGGCATGCTCGACAAGGTTCGCGAAGAGTTATCCACAGTACTGCGTGAGGCAGGGCAAGGTGCTCTGTTACGTGATGGGATGACCGTGGTGATCGCTGGAAGGCCAAACGCGGGCAAATCCAGCTTGTTGAATGCGCTTGCTGGTCGCGAGGCAGCCATTGTGACGGAAATTGCCGGCACTACCCGGGACATTCTCCGTGAACATATCCACATCGACGGCATGCCGCTCCACGTGGTTGATACCGCAGGTCTGCGCGACACCGATGACCAGGTGGAAAAAATCGGCGTTGAACGTGCGCTCAAGGCCATCGGGGAAGCTGACCGGGTATTGTTGGTGGTGGATGCCACCGCGCCAGAAGCAGACGACCCATTCGCGCTGTGGCCCGAATTCCTCGAAGTCCGCCCAGACCCAGCGAAAGTCACCTTGATTCGCAACAAGGCCGACCTGACCGGGGAGGCGATTGCCCTCGAAGTCAGCGAGGACGGTCATGTGATCATCAGCCTGAGCGCAAAGTCGGCGGGTGAAGGACTGGAACTGCTGCGCGAGCACCTCAAGGCTTGCATGGGCTATGAGCAGACCTCGGAAAGCAGCTTCAGCGCTCGCCGGCGACACTTGGAAGCGTTGCGCCATGCCAGCGCTGCCTTGGAACACGGTCGCGCGCAGCTGACCTTGGCGGGGGCTGGCGAGTTGTTGGCCGAAGACCTGCGTCAGGCACAACATTCCCTAGGGGAAATTACCGGGGCTTTCAGCTCCGATGACTTGCTGGGCCGGATCTTTTCCAGCTTCTGCATCGGTAAATAGCCCGCCTTAACACCGGGTTTGCCCTCGAAACCTATCGAGCGCAACGCAAACCCGGTCCTCCCTGTCTTTTTTTAAACCGATTGCCCTTGATGGCGGCTTGCCTGTGGACGCTACCGCGGCTCCGTAGCGGCCGTTTTCTGTGGATTAAGGCCTGTGAATAACTGCCATTGAGGCCGGTTGATAAACCGCCTCAAAAGCTGAAGATAACCGTGTCTGTGGATAACAATCCCTTTAATCCACAGGCTTACACCGGTTATCCAAGCCTCTCCTGGCCACATGACCACAGGGTTTTGAATCGCTGTACACAGCGTAAATAAAGGCTTACAAAACTTTATCCACAGATTTGTGGCTCAGTAAGAATAAACATAAAAACAAAGGTTTTATAAATTTCTCTCTTTTTTATTTATTTAATCGCCAGTTCTCCACAGCTGGTTAAATTTTGTGCAAAGGGTTCTTTAGGAAGTGCTAAGTCCCTATACTTGCCGACCTGGTTCGAAAACCGCCCAGGACTCGACCCAAATCTATTTCCGAATTACCTGAATAAAACAGGCACGAGGTGCGTGGTGGATTTCCCTTCCCGTTTTGAAGTGATCGTCATCGGCGGCGGTCATGCCGGTACCGAGGCAGCACTTGCATCAGCACGCATGGGCGCAAAAACCCTGCTGTTGACGCATAACGTGGAAACCCTCGGTGCCATGAGTTGCAACCCCGCTATCGGTGGGATCGGCAAGAGCCATCTGGTCAAGGAAATCGATGCCCTTGGCGGTGCGATGGCGATGGCCACCGATAAAGGCGGCATCCAGTTTCGCGTTTTGAACAGCCGCAAAGGCCCAGCGGTGCGCGCTACTCGCGCCCAGGCCGACCGAGTTTTGTACAAGGCCGCTGTCCGTGAAATCCTGGAAAACCAGCCGAACCTGTGGATATTTCAACAAGCGGCCGATGACCTGATCGTCGAGCAAGACCAGGTGCGCGGTGTCGTCACGCAAATGGGCCTGCGTTTCTTCGCCGATTCCGTCGTGTTGACCACCGGTACGTTCCTTGGCGGACTTATCCACATCGGTTTGCAGAATTTTTCCGGCGGTCGCGCCGGTGATCCGCCGTCGATTGCCCTGGCTCACCGTCTGCGTGAGTTGCCATTGCGTGTCGGGCGCCTGAAAACCGGTACGCCACCTCGCATCGACGGCAAGTCGGTGGATTTCTCGGTGATGACCGAGCAGCCTGGCGATACGCCGATCCCGGTGATGTCGTTCATGGGCAACAAGGAACAGCATCCACGGCAAGTCAGTTGCTGGATCACCCATACCAACGCACGCACCCACGAAATCATCGCGGCGAACCTCGATCGTTCGCCGATGTATTCCGCCGCCGGTGAAATTGAAGGTGTCGGCCCACGTTACTGCCCGTCGATCGAAGACAAGATCCATCGCTTTGCCGACAAGGAAAGCCACCAGGTCTTCATCGAGCCGGAAGGCCTGACGACCCATGAGCTTTATCCGAACGGGATATCCACCTCGCTGCCGTTCGATGTGCAATTGCAAATCGTGCAATCGATTCGCGGCATGGAAAATGCCCACATCGTTCGCCCGGGCTACGCCATCGAATACGACTATTTCGACCCGCGAGACCTGAAGTACAGCCTGGAAACCAAAGCGATCGGCGGTCTGTTCTTTGCCGGACAGATCAACGGCACCACCGGTTACGAAGAAGCCGGTGCCCAAGGACTGTTGGCAGGTGCCAACGCCGCCCTGCGCTCCAAGGGCAAAGAAGCCTGGTGCCCGCGCCGCGATGAGGCGTACATCGGTGTGCTGGTAGATGACCTGATTACCCTGGGCACCCAGGAACCGTATCGGATGTTCACCTCTCGCGCCGAATATCGCCTGATCCTGCGTGAAGACAACGCCGACCTTCGCCTGACCGAGAAAGGTCGTGAGCTAGGCTTGGTGGATGACGTGCGCTGGGCCGCGTTCTGTAAAAAACGCGAGAGCATCGAGCTGGAAGAGCAGCGCCTGAAAAGCACCTGGGTTCGTCCTGGTACCGAGCAGGGCGATGCTATCGCGGTGAAATTCGGCACGCCGTTGGCCCACGAATACAACTTGCTCAATCTCTTGAGCCGCCCGGAAATCGATTACGTCGGGCTGGTGGAAGTCACCGGCCACGGTGCCGAGGATCCGCAGGTGGCCGAACAAGTCGAAATCAAGACCAAGTACGCCGGCTATATCGACCGCCAGCAGGACGAAATCGCCCGTTTGCGCGCCAGCGAAGACACCAAGCTGCCTGTGGATATCGATTACACCGGCATTTCCGGATTGTCGAAAGAAATCCAGAGCAAGCTCGGTGCGACCCGTCCAGAGACCTTGGGCCAGGCTTCGCGCATTCCCGGCGTCACCCCGGCGGCGATTTCGCTGTTGATGATACATCTGAAAAAACGCGGCGCGGGCCGCCAGTTGGAGCAAAGCGCTTGAGTTCGATGGTTACCTCGCAACATGCCGAAGAGTTATCCACAGGTGCCCGTCAGCTCGGCGTCAGCCTGACCGAAGCCCAGCATGCGCAGTTGCTGGCTTATCTGGCGTTGTTGATCAAGTGGAACAAGGCCTACAACCTGACCGCCGTGCGCGATCCGGATGAAATGGTTTCGCGGCATTTGCTCGACAGCCTCAGCATCATGTCCTTCATCGAAAAAGGGCGCTGGCTGGATGTCGGCAGCGGCGGAGGCATGCCGGGCATCCCGCTGGCGATCCTTTTTCCTGACTCACAAGTGACCTGCCTCGACAGCAACGGCAAGAAAACCCGCTTTCTGACCCAGGTCAAACTCGAACTCAAACTGGATAACCTGCAAGTTATCCACAGTCGCGTCGAAGCGTTCCAGCCTGCCGAGCCGTTCAACGGGATCATCTCCCGAGCTTTCAGCAGCATGGAGAACTTCAGCAACTGGACTCGCCACCTGGGCGATGCCGATACGCGCTGGCTGGCAATGAAGGGCGTTCATCCGGCCGATGAGCTGGTAGCATTGCCGGCAGACTTCCACCTCGATAGCGAACACGCCCTGGCCGTACCCGGTTGCCAAGGCCAACGCCATCTGCTGATACTGCGCCGCACGGCATGATTGGGAATACAAGCAACAATGGCTAAGGTATTCGCGATAGCGAACCAGAAAGGTGGTGTGGGCAAGACCACCACCTGCATCAACCTCGCAGCTTCCCTGGTCGCTACCAAGCGACGGGTGCTGTTGATCGATCTCGATCCACAGGGCAACGCCACCATGGGTAGCGGTGTGGATAAACATGGCTTGGAAAACTCCATCTACGACGTCCTGATCGGCGAATGCGATTTGGGCCAGGCCATGCATTTTTCCGAACACGGTGGTTATCAGCTGCTGCCGGCCAACCGTGACCTCACGGCGGCGGAAGTGGTGCTGCTGGAAATGCAGATGAAGGAAAGCCGCCTGCGCAGCGCACTGGCGCCGGTCCGCGAGAACTACGACTACATTCTGATCGACTGCCCTCCGTCGCTGTCGATGCTGACCCTCAACGCCTTGGTGGCTGCCGATGGGGTCATTATTCCCATGCAGTGCGAATACTTCGCCCTCGAAGGGTTGAGCGACCTTGTGGATAACATCAAGCGCATCGCCGAGTTGCTGAATCCAGAGCTGAAAGTCGAAGGCCTACTGCGCACGATGTATGACCCGCGCTTGAGCCTGATGAACGACGTATCGGCCCAGCTCAAGGAGCACTTCGGCGAGCAGCTCTACGACACCGTCATTCCGCGCAACATCCGCCTGGCCGAAGCACCGAGCTACGGCATGCCGGCCCTGGCCTATGACAAACAATCCCGTGGTGCGCTGGCTTACCTGGCCCTGGCGGGCGAGATGGTTCGCCGTCAGCGTCGTCAGCCACGCATCGCTGCAGCCCAGCCAACTTAAGGAAACCCCATGGCCGTCAAGAAACGAGGTCTCGGACGTGGACTGGATGCGCTGCTCAGCGGCCCCACAGTCAGCTCGCTGGAAGAGCAAGCCGTGCAGGCTGACCAGCGCGAATTGCAGCACTTGCCCCTGGACCTGATCCAGCGTGGCAAATACCAGCCGCGCCGGGACATGGACCCGCAGGCACTGGAAGAGCTGGCGCAATCGATCAAGAGCCAGGGCGTGATGCAACCGATCGTGGTCCGGCCGATCGCCAATGGGCGTTTCGAGATCATCGCTGGCGAACGTCGCTGGCGCGCCAGCCAGCAGGCTGGCCAAGAGACCATTCCGGCGATGGTCCGCGATGTACCGGATGAGACCGCCATCGCCATGGCATTGATCGAAAACATCCAGCGCGAAGACCTCAACCCGATTGAGGAAGCCGTGGCCCTGCAACGCTTGCAGCAGGAATTCCAACTGACCCAGCAACAAGTCGCCGAAGCAGTGGGTAAATCCCGGGTGACCGTGGCCAACCTGCTTCGGTTGATTGCGTTGCCGGAAGTCATCAAGACCATGCTGTCCCACGGTGACCTGGAGATGGGGCATGCCCGGGCATTGCTCGGTTTGCCGGAGAATCAACAAGTCGAAGGGGCGCGACATGTTGTCGCACGCGGTCTGACCGTGCGCCAAACCGAGGCACTGGTTCGCCAATGGCTGAGCGGTAAACCGGCCCCTGTCGAAGCGCCAAAGACCGATCCGGACATCGCTCGCCTCGAACAGCGGCTGGCCGAGCGCCTGGGCTCTGCGGTGCAGATTCGCCACGGAAAGAAGGGCAAAGGTCAGCTGGTGATCGGATATAACTCTCTCGACGAGTTGCAGGGCGTGCTTGCGCACATTCGCTGAAACAATTGCTCTTGTAGCGCGCAGTCGGAAATCACTACCTGAAGGTTGAATAGGGGCAGAACCGCCCCTATACTCTGCGCGCATTTTGTCGGCACAAATTATGCCAAGTTATTGAATTTCGGCAGCCGACCCTTGGAGAGCAAAAGCGATGGAAACACGCACGCCAAACCGCTTGCCGTTCCATCGTCTGGCAGTTTTCCCGGTATTGATGGCCCAGCTTGTCGTTGTACTGATCGCCGCGTTGGCGCTTTGGCAATGGAAGGGAGTCGTCGCCGGATACTCAGGTCTTTGCGGAGGCCTGATAGCCTTGCTTCCCAATATTTACTTCGCTCACAGGGCATTTCGGTTTTCCGGCGCCCGAGCAGCCCAAGCCATCGTCCGGTCTTTTTATGCCGGCGAGGCAGGGAAACTGATTTTGACGGCAGTGCTGTTTGCACTGACGTTTGCAGGTGTGAAGCCTTTGGCGCCGCTGGCTGTATTCGGCGTGTTCCTATTGACCCAGATGGTCAACTGGTTCGCTCCCCTGCTAATGAGAACAAGACTTTCGAGACCTTAGGGCGTTTGAGGCAACCATGGCAGAGACAACCGCTTCGGGCTATATCCAGCACCACTTGCAGAACCTGACCTTCGGTCAGCTACCCAATGGCGGCTGGGGCTTTGCTCACACCGCAGCAGAAGCCAAAGAAATGGGCTTCTGGGCTTTCCACGTCGATACCCTCGGCTGGTCGGTCGCGTTGGGTCTGATCTTCGTTTTCCTTTTCCGCATGGCGGCAAAGAAAGCGACTTCCGGTCAGCCTGGTGCACTGCAGAACTTCGTTGAAGTATTGGTCGAATTCGTCGATGGCAGCGTGAAAGACAGCTTCCATGGCCGTAGCCCGGTGATTGCGCCGCTGGCACTGACCATCTTCGTCTGGGTGTTCCTGATGAACGCCGTCGACCTGATACCGGTCGACTGGATTCCTCAGCTGGCCATCCTGATCTCCGGCGATGCGCACATCCCGTTCCGCGCCGTGTCGACCACCGACCCGAACGCGACCCTGGGCATGGCGTTGTCGGTTTTCGCACTGATCATTTTCTATAGCATCAAGGTCAAGGGCATCGGCGGCTTCATCGGCGAACTGACCCTGCACCCGTTCGGCAGCAAGAACATCCTCGTTCAAGCCCTGCTGATCCCGGTGAACTTCCTGCTGGAATTCGTGACCCTGATCGCCAAGCCTATCTCTCTGGCCCTGCGTCTGTTCGGCAACATGTACGCCGGCGAACTGGTGTTCATCCTGATCGCTGTGATGTTCGGCAGCGGCCTGCTCTGGCTCAGCGGCCTGGGCGTGGTGCTGCAATGGGCGTGGGCTGTGTTCCACATCCTGATCATCACCTTGCAGGCGTTCATCTTCATGATGCTGACCATCGTCTACCTGTCGATGGCGCACGAAGAAAACCATTAAGGCCAGTCTCGACTAGTCTGATGTCCTTCCCGGTCAAACGGGAAGGGGCCCGTACCGGGCTCGATGAAACGATTTGTTTTACCGCTTTAATCTAAAAAACCTAAACCATACGACGTAAAAGTCGGGAGGAAAGATGGAAACTGTAGTTGGTCTAACCGCTATCGCTGTTGCACTGTTGATCGGCCTGGGCGCACTGGGTACCGCAATTGGTTTCGGCCTGTTGGGCGGAAAATTCCTGGAAGGCGCCGCGCGTCAGCCAGAAATGGTTCCAATGCTGCAAGTGAAAATGTTCATCGTTGCCGGTCTGCTCGACGCCGTAACCATGATCGGTGTTGGTATCGCTCTGTTCTTCACCTTTGCGAACCCGTTCGTTGGTCAGATCGCTGGCTGATTACTCGGAT